>JBDRNT010000108.1:0-3542 GCA_043810925.1 Candidatus Eiseniibacteriota bacterium | reverse complement strand
CAGCGCTTGCCAGGAAAAGTGACAGGAGAAGACAGACAACGACGGTCAACTGAGGCTGAGGCCTCAGGATAGAACCGCTGGTTTGCTTTCCTGATTTATCCATTCGTGCCACACCAATCTCCCGTTAACCATCAGGTCGGTCCACAGGAGGCTTCACGGATCCTCCTCCTCTGATCCGGGATACTTGCCCTTATTTGCGTCCATGCTCGCGATCGTTTTACTCAACACGTCCTTAATATCTTCAAGCCTGCTGACAGCATAGGCCGAATAGCGCGACCGCCTGGTCATTACTACATTTAGGATAGTACTATTCTATGTATTCCATAATATGGTGCGCAACGCGAAGACAGTACCATACAAACCTATAAAATAGCATGCAATATCGGCACTTTATCCTGAAAAGGTATCGGATTAACCCTGCGGATCTTGTGGGTATCCTGAGATTGAACTGACCCGACCGCCCGAGGTAGGATCACTTCACGAGGGAGATTCACGCTTTCAGACATATAGATGGCTCCCTCAACGGGACGACTTTCGCAACTTTCTCATGAGCAAGGAATGTGCTGACATGGCACAGATGGCGGCTAATCTGGCGTGAGAATACAGGTTTGGACTTGCTGTCCTGCTGAGATTAACGATGCGCTTCAGCCGCGATTCGCGACGGCTGGAAGCAGCAGTTAGGCAACTCGATTGTTCAACGCTCATCACTCAGAAGCAGGTACAATTAGAACGCTGCTCGATAGTCTATGTCAAACCTGATCTCGGTAGCCTCATTCACCCGTACTTGCACCGGATAGATGTTGGCAGAACCATCGAATCCATTGGCATAGAACAGACTGTCCTCGACTGCAAGAACACTGTACATTCCCGTCTGAGTGCACAGTGGCCACCAGAGGAGTATGAATGGTTCGATAGAAAGTGCTGCGGGTGGTGTGTTCGACCTGGTCCCAAGAGGTCAGCTCGTGGATCCTCAGTTCACGGGAGATGGCGGTGACTGTCCCCTCAGGACACATCGGCATGAAGTCCCCCTGCCAAAACCAGACATCGCCCCAGATTCCCTGCGATATACTCACCTTCTCGCTGTTTCTGGGTGGTACCTCCACCGGCGACCAGTCGGGACCTCATGTGGAGTGCTGCCTGTCGCTCGTGCAGCAAATGACGCATATGAACACCGCTAGTGTGGTGCGTCAGAATTAGCTTGACATATCGAAGGGTGTCTGCTATACAGTTTGGACATGAGCAGAAGAGCACCTTCAATCGTTCTGAGCGCACAAGAACGCGCAACTTTGGAGACCTGGGCTCGTTCCCGCAGCTTGCCGCACCGGCAGGTGGTTCGCGCAAAGGTCATCACGATGGCCACCGATGGAGTTACCAATCAGGATATTGCCGCTGCCGTGGGAGTGTCGCGACCGACCGTGCAGCTGTGGCGGCAGAGGTTTTTAGCCTTACGCGTGGCGGGCTTGGAAAAGGACGCCCCGCGGCCGGGTCGCAAGCCTCGCATTCCATCATCAAAGATCAAGGCGGTCGTGGAAGCAACCTTGCACACCACGCCTCCGAATGCAACCCATTGGAGCACACGCAGCATGGCCAAGGCCCAGAACCTCTCCGAAGCGACTATCCGTCGAATCTGGAAAGCACACAACCTCAAGCCACACTTGGTGCAGACCTTCAAGCTGAGCCGGGACAAACACTTCCTGGAGAAACTCACCGACATCGTCGGCCTATACATGAATCCACCGGATGAGGCGCTGGTTCTGTGTGTGGACGAGAAGAGCCAGATACAGGCATTGGATCGAACTCAACCCCTGTTGCCCTTGAGACCCGGCATACCAGCCAGACAGACCCACGACTATAAGCGAAATGGTACGACCACTCTGTTTGCCGCCCTCAGCATGCTCGACGGCAAGGTCATCGGGGATTGCATGCCCCGTCATCGTCATCAGGAGTTTATTCGGTTTCTCAAGAGAATCGACCAGGAAACTCCACCCGGACTCGACCTTCATCTGATCGTGGACAATTATGGCACACACAAACACCCTCGGGTGAAGTCCTGGACCCGGCGCCATCCGCGGTTCCATCTGCACTTTACCCCGACCTCAAGCTCTTGGCTCAATCTGGTCGAGCGGTGGTTCCGCGAAATCAGCGAGAAGCGCATCCGGCGCGGGACGTTTCGCAACGTCCCTGCACTGATCGCTGCCATCGAGCAGTACCTGGACTATCACAACCAGAATCCCCAAGTGTTCGTCTGGAGTGCTCCGGTTGAACGCATCATGGCCAAAATTACCAAATGTAAAGAAGCGTTAGACGCACCACACTAGCTCTACATGTTTTTTCTCTTGCATCTAGTGGCACTATATGCAATAGTACTTGCATATGGTACGAAGAAACTTTTGGATAGAGACCATAGAATCGGCCTGGCGTGAGAAATCAGTGCTCTGGCTATCAGGGGTGCGCCGAGTTGGTAAAACCTTCCTTAGCAAATCGCTGGATGCCATAGAGTACTTCGACTGCGAGCTTCCCAAGACCAGACGCCTGATGGATGATCCCGAGTCCTTTCTCAATAACCTCGCAGACCGAAGGATCGTGCTTGATGAGATCCACCGCCTGAGCAACCCGTCCGAATTGCTGAAGATAGCCGCGGATCACTTCCCTGGCACTCGGGTACTGGCTACCGGGTCATCGACGCTTGGCGCCTCGGCAAGGTTCAGAGACACACTTGCTGGGCGGAAGAGAAACCTCTGGCTGACACCGATGAACACCCATGACCTCCTGAGTTTCAAGAACGACGATCTCAGCCACCGTTTCCTATATGGCGGACTGCCACCCTTTTTCATGGCGGCAGAGGTCCCCGACCGGGATTTCCAAGAATGGATGGATGCATATTGGGCAAAGGATATTCTAGAGCTTTTTAGACTGGAGAGACGAGTCTCATTTCAGCGCTTCGTTGAACTTCTGCTCGCACAGAGTGGTGGCATGTTCGAGGCTACAAGCTTTGCGCGTGCCTGCGAAGTCAGCCGCACAACGATCTCCAACTACCTTGGTGTGCTGGAAGCCACCTTTGTGGCCCATGTGATCCGTCCCTTCAGCACACGTCGAGCTACCGAGATTGTCGCTGCGCCAAAGGTATATGGGTTTGATACCGGCTTCATGTGTTACCATCGCGGGTGGCACACCCTGCGCCACGAGGACATGGGACATCTATGGGAACACTTTGTCCTCAATGAGATGCAGGGAGTGTTACAGATTGCCACTCTTCAGTACTGGCGGGACAAACGGGGACATGAGATTGACTTCATCTACTCACAGCGGAAACGGTCTCCGGTTGCTATCGAGTGCAAATGGTCGGCTAGTGACTTCGATCCAAAGAACTTGCAGGCTTTTCGCCGTCACTATCGGAACGGGAGGAACTACATAGTCGCCAACGATGTGGCCCGGGGTTACCAAAGAACCTACGGGGACCTGAAGGTGCAGTTCGTAGGCCTGCCGGCTCTCCTACGCGGCCTTCAGGAATCCGCCTAGTATGGATTCTCTCAAGAAGAATG
>JBDRNT010000107.1:0-16681 GCA_043810925.1 Candidatus Eiseniibacteriota bacterium | reverse complement strand
GATGTCGGTACGTACCTGGTATCCAATGTGGTGGTCTCTGTGGTCAAGTCTGCCACGATGGCTGATCCCTTCGGCGGTACCGAGCCGGTCCCCGGAGCTGTCATCACCTACACGCTGGTCGTTACAGTCTCGGGTTCGGGTACTGCTGAAAGCCTGGTTCTGACGGATCCCATCCCGACACACACAACCTACAGCTCAGGCACGCTGGTGCTGAATGGGGGACCTCTGACGGATCAAGCGGATGCCGACGAGGGTGATGTAGGGATGACAAGTCCCGGCACGGTCACAGTAAGTCTGGGTGATGTTGCGGCGGGTTCGCCCGCCCAGACAGTGACATTCGCTGTGGTGATCGATTGATGGAAAGGAGGGAAGTGATGAGACTGAACAGCGCTGTTGGTCTAATCTTGATGCTCGTCGTATTCGCCCAAGCCGGCGCCATTGGTGCCGACCCGGAACGCAGCATCGAGCTTAAGACCACGGCTCAGATCGAAATGGAAGTCATCAACAAAGAAGGAAAAAAGGAGATTCAGCGGGTTGAAGCCACCAAGGTTGTCCCTGGCGATGAGGTGCTCTACACGATCCACTACGCCAATGTGGGCGACGACGTCGCAGAGCGGGTTGTCATCACCGACGCGATCCCGGACCACATGATCTACACGGACGGCAGTGCCTCCGGGGGAGGCACGACGGTTACGTTCTCTGTGGATAGTGGCAGGACCTACGATGTGGCGACAAACCTCAAGGTCGCAGAGGCCGACGGCAAACAGCGTCAGGCCAACGCATCCGACTACACGCATATCTGCTGGACGTTTGAAGACACGCTGCTGCCTTCGACGGCAGGATATGTAGCATTCAGGGCTAAGTTACAGTAGGAGGGGAAGAGATGAAGTCAATATCTAAACTGTGTGCACTCGGCCTGCTGTGTACCTGTGCATTCGCATTGTTAATACCGCAAGCGGCCATGGCACTCGGTACTGCTTCAGGCACAAACATCGGTAACACCGCACTCCTCGACTATCAGGTGGGCGGTATAGATCAGACACAGCTCTCAAGCAGTGTGAATTTCCTGGTGGATAACAAGGTCGACCTTACCGTGGTGACCCAGGATGTGAGCGAAGTCATAGTGACTCCCGGTTCTCAGTTCGCCAGTGCGCAATATAACGTCCTGACTGTCAGAGTCACCAACACAGGAAACACTGCGCAGGACTGCTCACTGAGCGTCGTTACAGTTGCAACGGGAAATCCTGGCAAGTTCGGAGGCACCGATGCGTTCGACATGACGCCGGAGCCGGTACCCACGACGCGCATTTTCGTCAACTCAGTTGTGGACGCTCCGGGTTCGTACACCAATGGTGTTGATGTCGCTAACTATATTGATGAGCTCCCGGCGAACAGCTACTACGATGTGTTTGTCGTGCTAGATGCGCCGCTCACAGCTGCGGATGGTGAAATCGCATCCTACCACCTGGTGGCGACCATTCACGACGCCGGCGCCGGCGGCTCGCTTGGCGCACTTACAACGGCTGATGTAGGCGCGTGGAACAGCGCAACAGTGCAGGTTGTCTTTGCTGACGCCGCTGGTACGGCCGCAGGGGATGCACAGTATGACGGCAAGCACTCGGATCAGGATGACTACGAAGTCGAATCCGCCGATCTCACAGTTACCAAGTCACAAGCTGTGATCAGCGATCCGTTCAGCGCGGTCAATCCCAAGGCGATTCCGGGTGCAACCATACGCTACACCGTTGACATATCCAACAGTGGCAGCACCGATGCCGACAATGTGATCACCGTGGACCAGATTCCCGCGAACACTACATATGTGAGTGGGTCGGTGACGACCTCGAACAGTAACGTAGGGGCCACGATCACGGTAGAATACTCGACCGATGGGCTGAGCTGGTTCCCGGCCGAGACCGTGCCTGTTGCCTATATCAGGGTGACGAATTCGGTTGTGGATTCAGGTACAGGTACTGCTCAGATTACTTTTGACGTGACCGTGGATTAAGGGGGCTCTGGCAGTATGGAGCTCCTCCGGCAATCCTTGTGTCGGGGTGTGCGGCTCCCCGGGTGGTTTCGTGCCCGGAGTGCCGAGCTGCACGCCTCTTCGAGGGATGAGAATGTCCAGTTTCGCTTCTTCGGGCGCAAGGGGTGGGGACTGCCGTCCGTACGTCTTAATGGCTTGATCCTGCTCCTGACGCTTCTCTTACCGGCCTCAAGCCATGCTGTTCCTCCGGGCACCCAGATTGATAATACCGCCATGGCGGTCTATGCCGCGGGCGGCACAGGTGCCATCCAGACACCCTCCAATCCAGTCACCTTGATAACCGTTCTCAGCCGGACCCGGTCCGTTCTTGAATTCATGCGGTACGCACCGAAATGTGCCGGTGCGGAACCGGTGCGGATTTCGATCACGTACTATAGTGTCACCGGTACCGGCGACGGCCCATTTGTTCCACTACCTCCCCCAACGCTCGGTGGCGGGGCCGGTCCACTCGATCCGGGCTCAACTGTACCACTCATATCGACCGGGCTATATCGCACGGACGAGCCGGTCTTTCTGCGGTTATCGGATCAGGATCAGAACCTCACTCCCCAGGTTTCCGAGCAGGTCATGGTGAGGGTTACCGTAAGTCCTCTGGGAGAGAGCGAGCTCCTGTGTCTCAGAGAGACGGGACCGGATACGGGCGTGTTTGCCGGGTACATCGAAGCGTCGAGCGACGATTCACCGATCGCGAACAACGGTATGCTCACGGTAGGAAGTGAACACGATATTGTCGCGAGCTATGTCGACGTCGAGGATGCCGGCGATGCTTCGACCGCGATTGCCTGGATGGATGCGTGCGGGACCGTCTTTGACAGTAGAACCGGTCAGCCGGTAAGCGATGTCGCCGTCTCACTCATCGATGCCGACACCGGGCTGCCTGCGACTGTCTACGGAGATGATGGTGTCAGCATCTTCCCGTCGACGGTGACCTCGGGTGGCACGGCCACTGATGCCGGCGGCAGTGAGTATCATTTCCCACCCGGCGGCTTCAGGTTTCCTTTCCCCGAGCCGGGCACCTACCGTCTCGAAGTAGTACCGCAGGCCGGCTACACCGCACCATCGAACGTCCCGACACCGGACTTGCAGGCACTTCCCGGAGCACCCTTTGCGATCGTCGAACCGGGCTCACGCGGCGGAGAGTTTGAAATCGAGTGCATGTTTGCTTCACGCATCGATTTCCCGATCGATCCGGCAGGCGGCGATCTCCATATCAGCAAGACCGTGAATGAACTTGCCGTCGCCATCGGTGATTTCATCGAGTACTGCCTGACAGTTGAAAACACCGGTGCGAGCCCGCTACCCGACGTCGTGGTGACGGATAGACTGCCCGCGGGTTTCCGGTATCAGGCAGGTTCAGGCGAGATCGATGGTGACCACGCCTCCGACCCGGACGTTTCCGCCGACGGACGAACGCTGATGTTTTTGCTGGGCCGGATGGATGCAGGAGCTGCGGTACGTATCCGGTATCTTGCAGAGGTCGCAGCGGGAGCACGGCTCGGTGAGGCCGTCAATGTGGCCTTCGCAGTGAGTGGTGGAGGGGTGACTTCAAACACCGCCGACGCCCGGGTAAGGGTGACTGAGGATCTCTTCCGAACAATGTGTTTCATAGTGGGCAGCGTGACAGCCGATTCCTGCGACACTGTGGGTGAGATTCATGGTGACGGCGTAAAAGGCGTACGCATATATCTTGAGGACGGCACCTGGGTGATTACCGATGAGCGCGGGATGTTTCACTTCGAAGGTGTCTCACCGGGGGTCCATGTTGTACAGGTCGATCTCGAAAGTCTCCCCGATGGGTATGAAGTCACAGCGTGCGGTGAGAACAACTGGTTTGCCGGACGCACTTACTCGCAGTTTGTCGATCTTGCGGGCGGCAGCCAGTGGCGCGCCGACTTCCGGTTGATCCGGAAACCCAGGGTTGAGGGTATGGTGAGCCTTGACCTCACGAGCCGGGCCGGTGGCGACACGGTCGACTACGTGGTAGCACTTTCGGGAGAAGTCGTACCGCTCGGTGACCTGCGGCTCCTGTTAATGCTTCCGGACGGCATCACCTACGTCGCCGGGAGCAGCCGGCAGGAAGATGCGGTCACACGGGACCCGGATATCACCGGCAATGTGATCACCTACCGGCTTGGCGATACGGCCGCCGGATGGGCAAAGCACATTTCGCTCAAGGCGGCTGTGGATACCGAATCCGCATCACACGAACTGATTACGAAGGCCCTGCTGGTTTTTGACACTCCCGGTGGCGGGGACAGGCAAACACCTGTCGTCGAAAACCGTTTAGCGTTAGACAGAAAACAGCTGTTGAGCCAGCGGAGATTCACGGTGCGTCCGCACTTCGCGACACTGAGCGCCGAGCTGGGTCGTGTAGACAGGGACGAGCTGAATCGCCTTGTCGGTGTCCTCGAGGGGTCGGAGGTGACACAGATACATGCGGAGGGCCACACCGACAGCCGTCCGATACGTGAGCGAAGCCGCTATCTCTTCCGCGACAACTATGCCCTGTCACTGGCACGCGCGAAGAGTGTCGGTGACTACCTGGCAGACAGTCTCAGGCTGGCCCCATCACAGGTAACGGTCGCGGGAAAGGGCCCGGACGAGCCTCTTGCAGGAAATGACACGCCCCGGGGACGTGCTCTCAATAGGCGTGTCGAGGCGCTTGTGACCGCAATGGAAGGAACGAGCGAGGTTGCCCTTGAGACCGTTAAACGGCATGACCGGGTTGTGACCGGGACAACCGGGCCTGGACCGGACGGGGACCGGTCAGGTACGGAGTCGGGTTTCCACCCGGTTCACCGGTTGCCACAGACAGCTCCCGAGTATGGCCTTGCCTGGCTTGATAGCGCCGAACCCGGTCTCGAATGGCTGTGGCCCGAACCGGGTTACGGTCCACCGATTCCGAGTCTTGAGGTTATCGTCAAGCACGATCCAGGAGACCGGCTTGAATTGCTTCTGGGTGGCCGGCAGGTCAGTCGGGTCAACTTCGACGAGACGGTAGAGAACACTACGGGTACCGTGGCGATGAGCCGGTGGACGGGTGTGGATCTTGAAGAAGGAGACAACCACTTTGAGATAATCGTATACGATGGCGAGCGCCGGGAATCTGCGCACCTCACGCGGACCATCCATTACTCCGGTCTGCCGGTCGCAGTCGAACTGGTTTCCGAGGAGTCACGCCTGGTCGCCAACGGCAAGTATCCCCCTGTCATAGCCTTCCGGCTGACTGATGGGGATGGCTACCCGGCCCGTGCAGGTGTGGTAGGTAGGTTCTCCGTTGATGCACCCTACATAGCGCGCTGGGAAGAGGAAGCATACCGGAGATTTCCCCTCACGGGTGCGGACCGCCGTGAACCGCGTTTCACAGTCGGTGCGGACGGAGTCGCGTTTGTCGAACTCGAGCCGACCTCGAGCGCAGGTGAAGTGGTCCTCAGGTTCCGGTTTGTTGATGGCGAGCGGGAACTGTGTGCGTGGCTGAGCCCTGAGGAACGTGACTGGATACTTGTGGGTCTGGCCGACGGGACAGTGGGCTACAACACCATTGAAGAGCACATGGACAACCATACCGAAGCAGGTGTCGAGGAGGATCTTTACCGTGATGGTCGCGTTGCTCTTTTTGCAAAGGGTAGGATCAAAGGCAAGTGGCTCCTCACACTGGCCTACGACAGCGAGAAGCGCAAGGCCGAGGCCGGTAACAGCCTGTTTCAGACAATCGATCCTGATGAATACTATACTCTGTACGGTGATGCCACACGGCAGGACTATGAAACCCCGAGTGTGCAGAAACTCTACCTTAAAATCGAACGTCGTCAATTCTATGCCGTGTTCGGGGACTTCACCACCGGCCTCACGATTACGGAGCTTTCGCGCTACAGCCGTAGTCTAAACGGTCTTAAGTCTGAGCTGCGGACCGAAGACCACTCAGTCAACGTGTTTGTCAGTCAAACCGACCAGGCATTCGTGAAAGATGAGATCCGCGGGGACGGTACTTCGGGAATATACCGTCTCTCACGCAGTAGCATCGTGGTCAACTCCGAGAAAGTCGCCATCGAAACCCGCGACCGTTTCCACAGCGAGATCATACTCGATTCGCGCAATCTTACGCGTCATATCGACTACAACATCGATTACAATGCAGGCACACTCTTCTTCAAGGAGCCGGTGCCGAGCAAGGACGGCCAGCTCAACCCCGTTACCGTCGTTATAGACTTCGAGTCCTGCGATAGCTCGGACAGGTCATACAGCTATGGTGGTCGTGGTGCGCGGAAACTGCTCCACCGCACGCTCGAAGTCGGCGCAACATACCTCCATGAAGGCCAGGAAGGGGGCGACGGGGACCTCCTCGGTGTAGATGCCACCTTCAAACTCAATGGAAGCAGTGAGTTTAAGGCTGAGTATGCTACGAGCAGGACAGACCTCGTTTCAGGCAGTGCGGAGGGTGACGCTTATGTTGCTGAGTTCAAGCATCGTTCGATGCAACTTGATGCCAGAGTCTATATGCGTGAGCAGGACGACGGTTTCGGACTCGGGCAACAGAACCAAAGCGAAAGCGGCACACAGAAACTCGGAATTGATGTCGGTCATCACTTCAACCCGCATCTTTCCATCGACAGCCAGGCATATCGCCAGCGCAACCTCTCCGCCGACGCCGAACGTGACGTCGGCGAGACCAGGCTCAACTTCAACAAAGCCGGGCACAGCCTCCGTGCCGGATTCCGCTATGCCAGAGACAGGCTCGGCGACGGGACGGTGTACCGCTCAAGCCAGGTTACGACCGGTGCCGGTTGCAGCGTCTTTGGTAACCGGCTGCATGTGAGAATTGATCACGATCAGTCTCTGGGAGGCTACGACGCCAATCCTGACTTCCCCACACGTACCACCATGGGCGCCGATTACAAGCTGGCCGAACCGGTGAGCGTTTTCGCCGAGCATGAGCTTACGTGGGGAGAGAATGAGAATACACAGGGTTCACGGCTTGGACTGAAGGCAACTCCATGGATGGGTGCAAGCGTAAGATCGTCGCTTGGGCGGCGGTACACCGAAAACGGTGCCCGCGTCTTTGCCAATCTCGGTCTCAAGCAGGCGTGGCTTATCGGCCCGCGATGGAGCGTGGACGCGGGTATGGATCACAGCCGGACCGTCAGGCACCCCGGGAATACGCGTTTCGATACCGACGTTCCGCCGTCATCCGGTGGTGG
This sequence comes from Candidatus Eiseniibacteriota bacterium, assembly GCA_043810925.1. Lineage (GTDB taxonomy): Bacteria > Arandabacterota > Arandabacteria > Arandabacterales > Arandabacteraceae > Arandabacterum. Next base: position 9,436 of record JBDRNT010000107.1, on the reverse strand, counting down.
CGACGACTTTACGGCGGTCTCCCTCGGGACGGCATATCGCGAGGAAAGGTGGACGGCGAACACACGGGTCGAACTGCGCTATGCGGACGACGAAGATAAGTGGATGGTCGCGTCGGGTATCTTCGGCGAGCCCCGCGACGGTCTTGGTATGTCGGCGGCCGCCCAGGTTCTCAGAGCAATATCGTCTTTAGGTGTATACACAATCAGCAGCAACCTGAGGCTCGGGATGGTCTACAGACCGGTAGCCTCGAAGTGGACCTTGCTTGATCGTATGGAGCTTGAGGTGGCCAACCGGGACGCTCCGGCATCGGACATGGACAGCCGTAAGATCATCAATAACATCAGCCTCAACTTCAAACCAAGTGAAGCGACACAGATGTCACTTCAGTACGGTGCGAAGTATGTCACACGCGATTTCGACGGCATACTCTGCAGCGGGTACACGGACCTCATGGGATTGGAGGCCCGCCGGGGTCTGACCCCGAGATGGGATGTTGGCATCCGTGGCGGCGTCCTTCACTCCTGGAACGCGAATCAGTTTGACTACAGTACAGGTCTATCCCTGGGCTTGAACATCATGAAAAATGTCTGGGTGAGCACCGGCTATAACATATTCGGTTTTGAGGACGAGGAGTTTTCCGGCGGGAGTTTCACTGCAAGAGGACCGTTCATTCGGCTGAAGTTAAAGGTGGATCAGCAATCTGTGCGTGATCTGATCGACTCGCTTGCACCGTTGACACACGAAGTCAATGGAAGGATCTAAGTGGAGCCACGTATGAGGACAAGCCTGAGACTGAGGGGCGTGCTGTTTGCCATCTCGCTGCTGTGTGTCCTGTTCCCGACCTTCGCGCGTGCCGCCTGGCTCTGTGGCTGGACTTACCGCAAGCCGATCACGGTTACCGAGCAGGCCGCCCTTAATCTCACGAATTATCAAGTCCGGATAGATGTGTCTTATGAAGCCGGAATGGATATCAACTTCGCCGATTTGAGGTTCACGTTGTCGGACGACACCACCGAGATCGATTACTGGATCGAGCAGTACACCGCATCGACATCCGCCATCGCCTGGGTTGAGTTACCAAGTTTGCCGGCATCGTCGGTGCAGACCATTTATATGTATTACGGTAATGCCGCCGTCACTACAACGAGCAACGGCCCGGCCACATTCGTCTTCTTCGACGACTTCACGGCCTGGGCTGGCTGGAACAACTACGGTTCGGGGAGCGTTGTGCAGGACGCGGGCACTTTCGGTTTCCCGGTACTCCGAAAACAGTCAAACAACGACCCCAACGGCGGATGGAAGTCAATGGGCACATCCATCTCGGATTTCCGACTGATCGCGCGTGACCACCGCAGGAACGAGGTGGATGGCGGAACGTGGAACCGATATGGCGTGGAGGATAACTTATTCAATGGCTATACGATCCGGAGGCTAGCCGACGTGGTGGGTATAGGCAGCTTTGGCGTTGAACGGAGGACCGGCGGAGTTGGAGGATCTTCGGTTCTGACCACCCTCAACCAACCTTACGACAACTGGTACATCACGGAGCTAACGCGCTATGGTTCGGGTGCTAACAACATCACCGCGACCTTGTACAATAACAACCATGCGCTGATAGGGTCCATGTCAGGGACCGATGCAACATATTCCTCTTTCACCCTTGTCACTATGCGGGGTGGTTGGTACTACTATATCGACTGGATCGCCGTGGGCAACTACGTTTCCAATGAGCCAGTGTACTCCGTAGGGCTTGAGGAGCCGGGTGGTTGCCACTCCGTATCCGGAACTGTCTTCGAAGACCTTGTGGGGGATGCCCTGGCGGGTCTGCAGTTACCTGGTGATGTCGGAAACCCCGCTACGCCGGGAGCGACGGTTCGCCTTTATCGAGATGGGGGGGACGGACTTGCCAACGGTACAGATGATGTGCTCATCGCAAGCACAGTAACCGACATCGCCGGTTCGTACACTTTCAGCGGCTTGTGGGCCGCAAGCTACTGGATAGTTCTCGACTCGAAGACAGTTTCACCGAATACAGGCCTGGGCGGAGGTTTCGTCCAGGGTGATGTTTGGGCCGAGCAAACATATGGTGCAGGGGGTACTTTGTGCGATGATCCTGACGGCCTGAGCGGGTTCATTGTGCTTCCGATTTCCGGACCCTGTTATGGTGGACGAAACGGCAGCACATCGGACAATGCTGCAAACCTTGGCACGGCAGAGCATGTGACGAGGGTGACCGTGACCACCAGCGACAGAGGGGCCGTCGACTTCGGTATGAGTTTCAATGTGGTCACGCACGTCCGTGACGGCGATGACGATCTTGGAGCCAACCGGTCGGTGCAGGGAAGTCTGCGCCAGTTACTCCAGAATGCTAACGCCGTTGCAGGTCCAAACGCCATGCGCTTTGTGCCGGTTGCCTCCACAACCACAAGCGGAAGCGGTGGAGACTGGTGGACGGCAGTCCTCACATCTGCCCTGCCCCCGATAACGGACGGCGCCACAACGCTTAACGGGATTGCCCGTAGCTATGTCGATGGTACTACCGTGCGCGATCTCAATCCGGGTACGGCCGGGCACAGTGGCCAGAGCGTAGGTACCGGTGTCGACGGTATCGAAGGCACCGGGGATGAGCTCACCCTGCCCCAATACCAAAGGCCAGAGCTTGAGATCAATGGCGGGGGCTTCGGCGATGTTCTCCAGGTGGCCGGCAATAACATCATCGTGCAGAGCTTAGCCATCCTTGGTGCTCCGGACAACTGCGGAATGCTCGTGACCGGTGGAACCAGTAGCTGGATCATATTGAACTTCATAGGCACACGGGCTGACGGCACCGATCCCGGCGCTGGCTTACGCTTGACCACAGGAGTAGACGTCACGGGTGGTACGGCCTCAGTAATAGCCAATTTAGTGGCACATATCCGTTCTTCCGGCATCATGCTCCAGAACACTTCACTCACCGGTTGGAACGATATCTACGACATCGGCTTTGACTTCCCGTTGGGTGACGGTGTCTCGGTTGAAGGAAGCAGCGGGCAGGCTATTACGATCAGAGCGAACCGCGTCGAGACGGTGACGGCCTATGGTCTCGAATCCTGGCAGGCTCCCGGTCCTTACACTTTCGAGCACAACACGGTCCTAAACACGGGGATTGTGGGCGCACAGGGCGAAACGGGTGGTATCCGCGTTTTCGGCACGGGCAACCAGATTCGTTACAATGTCATAACGGGTGCCGTCGGGGCCGGGATTGTCGTACCGAGGGGGACTGCCGGGGCATCGGCCGACAATACGATTTCCAAGAACGCAACCTATGGTAACGGCAGCATCAGTATCGATCTCGACCAGACGACTCTTGTCGGTAATCCCAACGGGGACGGTGTGACTCCCAATGATGGAGTGTGGGTGATCGGCGAACAGAACGACGGGTTCGACTATCCCGTATTCACCCTTGTCACGCTCGCGGGCCCCGTTCTCCATGTCGAGGGCTATGTCGGCACAGCGGCCAGTCCTCTGGCCGGTACGCACACCGTCGAAGTGTTCAAGGCAGACGATGACGGCAACAACAATGGCGAAATCGAAGCCGGCGACGGGCAGAGCGTGCCCCACGGCGAGGGGCGCTATTATATCGGGAGTTTCACGACAAATGCCGACGGTACATTCACCGCCGATCTCACAGTCCCGGCTGCCGTTTCCCTGAGCGACGGCGACCCTGTTACTGCGACGGCAACCGACAGTAACGGTAACACCTCCGAGTTCGGTGTGACCGACCCTGTGACGAGACTCTCGCCCGACATCGTAATGGCCAAGTCGGTGGATACCTATTCCGACCCGTTTAGCGGAGGCGTGAATCCCAAGGCGATACCCGGTGCCGAAGTTGATTGCACGATCGCCGCCTTTAACCAGGGTAACGGTCCCACCGATAACGACACAGTGGTTCTCACGGATTCGATCCCCGCGAATACGGAGCTCTACGTAGATGATCTCACGGTCGCAGGCTCAGGTCCTGTGGAGTTTACGGACGGCACCACTGCAAGCGGTCTCACCTATACCTTTATCGCTCTTGACAGCGTACTGGATGATATCATCTTCTACGATTCATCCGGCGAATACTTCCCCTCACCGGACCCCGACGGTTATGACAGCGCCGTCGTCAGCTTCGAAATCAAACTCAAGGGGCAGTTCAACGCTGCAAGTGGGGGGAACAACCCGAGCTTCTCGATCCGTTTCCGTCTCCGCATAAAGTAACATCAAGGCTATGTCATCGCGGGCGCGGCGTGACGATCCGACACATGGATGTGTCGTTGCGAGGCTCCAAAGAAGCCGCGGCAATCTCGTCTGATGCACACCAAGGGGATTGCTTCGTCACTTCATTCCTCGCAGTGACACAGAAACCTGCGGAGCGTGGGGATCTATGTCTGTCTCTCAGCCCGCCGGACACAGTCCCGGGCGACCCTGATTTCGCGGTAGGAGGGATCCGCATGTTTCCAGAGATCGAGGAAGTGCTCGTATTCCGTAAGCGCCCTGTCCGCCTGTCCCGTCTCACTGTATAATTCCGCCAGGCGGAAATGGTACTTCGGATGTATGAGCTGACGTTCGCCGGTCCCCTCGCGCATGGTGGTCAGCCTTTCGTACTCGTCTGTCGCCCGACCAAGATCACCCTTGTTGAGGAAGGCACGCGCAAGAGCGTCCTTAAGCGGTGGCAGATTGTAGGTCAGCATGCTGTCGCGGTCGCTCATGTACGGTATCTTCCAACGCTGCGCTTTTTCGCATACGGTGATGGCTTTATCAGGTGTGTCCTCGGCCAGCAGGAGTTCGCCGTGGAGCAGACAGTAATAATCGGGCAGCAAGGGTTTGATCCGTTCCAGTCTTGTCCGTGCCGCCTCAACATCGCCTTCTCTTAGATCCACCAGGGCGAGTGAGAAGTCAAAAGAGGCCGTCAGTTTGCGGGTCTCTTCCACAAGACCCGTGGAGTAGCTCGTGGAAACCGGAACATACGCCCTCGGTTCAGCCTTAACCGAATCAATGCAATTCTGGAAACACTTGCGGCTCAGCTCAAGTGCGCCCTTATCGTGGCAAATCCACCCGCGCATCCGGTCGGCCTCCACCCTCCACAGCTTGTTACCGGATTCCTCTGCCAGGTCCGCTGTCTTCTGGGCTTCCTCAAGCGCCCGGTCCAGACTGCCACGCCAATAGAGATAGAAGCATTTCCACAGGATACCGCCTGCCCTTGTAGCGGGAGATGGAGATTTTTCTATAAAGCGGTCTACCCAGGCGAGAGTCTCCTCATAGTCCTCCTTGAGCGCCTCGATGTAAGCGATCTCCCAGTAGGCATAGTAGAAGTCAGGCTTCAGCTCAAGAGCCTCCTTGTACTTCGCAATAGCCTCGTCGAGCTTGCCCATTCTGAAGTAGAGCTCGCCCATCGAATCAATCGGGTTCGCATCGCCGGGGGACACGGTCGCATAGCGTTCGAGATACTCGGCGGCCTTATCAAAAGCCTCGGTATCCGCATACATGTATGCCAGCTCGTTCATAGCCCATCCGTAGTTGGGATCGAGCTCAAGTACCTTCTTATACTCCTCCACAGCCTGATAGAGGTGGTTCCTTGCCCTGTAATGGGCCGCGATCAAGTGGCGTGCCCGTTTCTCATCGGGATAGCGTTCCGCGATCTGCTTGAGTAACCGAAGTCGCTTATCCTCATCCTGCTCTATGGCGCGTGCATATTCGGCTTCGATGTACAACCTCTGTTTCCTGGTCGCCTTGCCTGCATATGTCTTGGCTTTCTCGAAAGCCTTGTGCTCGGCCTTCACCTCGCGTAGCCTGTTATGTGTCCAGGCGAGGTAAAGGTACGCAGCCGCGAATGTGGGATCGAGCTCTACGGCATTCTCAAGCGACCGGCGCGCTTCATCGTTGTATAGCTTCTCGTACTCTTCTATGCCTTTGAGGAACCAGTTATATGCCTCCATCGATGCCGTCGCAACTTCCGCGATTGGCAAGCCCCGGGCCCTGGTGGTATCCAGTACTCCGAGTCCGGTTGAGACTTCTCGGCTCAGCGCATCTATCTGTTCCCTGAGGATGCTGTCGACACCATCGCCCTTTGAACTCGCGCTCTTGACGAGGTTCTTTGTGTCCACGTCCAGCACCTTGACGTCTGTGGCGAACATGTCACCGGCCTTGACATAACTCCCGACAACGATGGAATCCACACCCTCCATCCGGCAGAGCTCAAAGCCCAGATCACGGTCTATGATCTCTGTCTGTTCCTTCCCCAACTGCTTGAGGAGATCGTACATCCTTTCCCAGGTGAGAACTCGCAGGTACTTGGATTGCTCAAGACTTGTGATAAGCAGGTTGGGGATCGCCTTCCGCAGGTAGTCGTATGCGGGGTCACCGGTCAGATTCTCAAAACTTATGACCGCGATCGGCTTCTGGTCGGAGAGCGGCACGGCCCTGGACTCGGCGACCGCGACCCTTGCGGTCTCAGCCTGAGCACCCGCACCCCCGGTGGTCTTAAGGTCCTTTAGATCGCTCAGTAAGTTCTCTGCGCCGGGATATCTGCCCGCCATCGGCTTGGTCATGGCCTTGTGGACAATCCGTTCGAGTGTCGCCGGTACATCGGGCCGGATCGATGAAAGCCGCTCGGGATCCTCGTTTAGGATGGAATAAACAACAGCCTGGTCACGATCGCCTCGGAAGGGTTGCCGTCCGCTGAGCACTTCATAGAGGACTACGCCCAGGGCCCAGATATCGGTCCGGCCATCGGTCTCCTCGCCGCGCGCCTGCTCGGGTGACATATAAATAACGGTGCCCATCGCTATGCCTACCTGCGTCAGATCCTGCTGTCCGGCCAGCTTCGCAAGACCGAAATCCAGAATCTTAACTTCGCCCCGATCCGTGACAATGATGTTCGCGGGCTTTATATCGCGATGGACTATTCCCGCTTCATGGGCTCGTGCCAAGCCTCCGGCGATCTGTATGGCTATTTCGACGGTCTCTTTCACTTTGAGCCGTCCGTGCTCGATCTTCTCTTTTAGGGTCTTACCCGGGTAATACGCCATGGCGATATACATCTGACCGTCCTCGGTTTCATCAATCTCGTAGATGGTGCAGATGTTGGCGTGATCCAAAGCAGATGCCGCGCGCGCCTCCTGCATGAAGCGTTGCCGGGCTTCGGTGTCGCGGGTGAGCTCCGGCGGCAGCAACTTAAGCACCACGGGCCGCTTAAGCTTGATGTCTTCCGCCTTATAGATGACACCCATGCCGCCTCGGCCCAGGTCCCCGATAATGCGATACTTGCCTGCGAAGGTCTCTCCCTCGGCCGAGCTCACCTCGTAGGTCTTCATAGCCTGAGTGTCGGACAGATGTGAGTCCGACTGCCTGGCGAGCCTCGTGCCGCAGCTCATGCAGAAGCGGCTTGTATCGGAATTATCGGTTCTACACTCCGGGCATCTCATAACACCGGATCCTCGTATGTACCGTAGACAGAATCAAAGCGCCGGGAGGGAAGTTGGCGCAGTAAGATAGTCCCCGCTATCTTCATATAACCCCTAATAGATATGCTTGTTCCGTTACGCGACCTCTCGCGCCGCAGTAGCGCCCACAGGAGCCATCCGGGAGCGTTAGAGGGCCCTACGCGAAGGTCGGGCCTTCGTTAGATTCGTCGCCATTTCCGGGCTCCTGGTTTAGCTCTTCCTCTTCGATGAGGATCCGCTCCTGTACACCCTTGTAAAGGGCCTTTATTTCGTCCTTGTATTCAGCGGGGGCGGCTATGTGGCCCCAACCCTTCTGGGCTTGGAATAACCCGTCGTATGCGGAATCGTGATACGACTTAATGAGATGCGGTATGTCGTGTTCCTTGAGGACTCCTTCAAGGATCTTCGCTTCAATCTGGCTGTTGACAACGAGGATCTTTTCGAACTTCGGCATATAACGCCTCCTATGGTTTCTCTATTTACTTTATCTCAAATCAGCATCTCAAATGCAATTCTTTAGATGCCATAATGTGCCGATGCCTTTATACTCCCAAACATGGGGCAAGCGAACAAGGCCGTGCTGGTCGAGGGTCCGGTTGGAAAGACGCTCATCCGGCTTACGTTACCTATGATCTTCGGCATGATCGGCATGGTCGCCTTTAACTTAGTCGACACCTTCTTTGTCGGTAGGCTGGGCACGGATGAGCTCGCCGCCCTCAGTTTCACCTTTCCGGTGATTATTGTCATCAACAGTCTTGCACTCGGGCTCGGGACAGGTGCATCGGCCGTGATATCACGTGCGATAGGGGAGGGTGATCACTACAGGGTGAAGCGGCTGACCACCGACAGCCTTATACTCTCGGTGGTTGTGGTCATGTGCTTTGTGGTCCTCGGTCTGCTTACCATCGATCCTGTATTCCGGATGCTGGGGGCGACTGCACGGACACTCCCCATGGTCCGGCAGTACATGAGGATCTGGTATCTCGGAGTGGGATTCGTGGTGATTCCCATGGTTGGAAACAACGCGATCCGTGCTACCGGTGACACCAAGACACCGAGCATCATCATGCTGGTTGCAGTTGCGGTGAATACCGCACTGGATCCGATTCTCATCTTCGGGCTCGGGCCTTTCCCGAGGCTCGAGATTGCCGGTGCGGCGCTTGCGACCGTTTTTGCCAGGGCAACCACCTTCACTGTCGCTCTATGGGTCCTGGGGCACAGGGATAAGATGCTGACAAGGGCCGTCCCCGCGCTCAGGACGGTCATCGATTCGTGGAAGTGCATCCTCTTTATCGGTATACCGACGGCCACGACGCGGATCATACTCCCGATTGCAATGGGTGTCGCGACCAGGCTCGTGGCATCATACGGGGCGGAAGCCGTAGCCGGATTCGGTGTGGCGACGCGTATCGAGTTCTTCGCTCTCACCATCGTGAGGGCTCTTTCGAGCGTACTTATGCCCTTTGTCGGACAGAACTGGGGGGCGGGCAGGCAGGATCGCGTGGCCTCGGGGGTGAGTGTCAGTAACAAGATGTCGCTGGTCTGGGGAACGCTGATGTTCGCGGTTCTCGCGGTCTGGGCGGCGCCGGTTGCGCGCATCTTTAACTCCAATCCCGTGGTGGTCTCAACGACCACGCTCTATCTCAGGATCGTGCCTACGGGTTACGGTGTCTACGGGATGATCATACTGGCGGCGGCGGTGCTAAATGTTCTTCGTAAGCCGCTCCTTGCAGCAGGGCTTACGATCGCACACATGTTCGCGTTCTATATTCCCCTCGCGCTCGTCGGCTCGCACTTCTTCGGCCTCCCCGGCATGTTCACCGGTATAGCCGTATCCTTCTTCCTCGGCGCCCTCGCCACCATCCTCCTGATGAGACGAATCCTCGGAGTCAGGTCTTGAAATTAAGCGTTTTGTGACCTCATTTGCGGCGTCCCTAACGTCTTGGTGTTGGGAACGCAATGTGAGCTCCTT
>JBDRNT010000106.1:0-92941 GCA_043810925.1 Candidatus Eiseniibacteriota bacterium | reverse complement strand
GCTTTGACGAGGCGGAGCACATTTTCCATCGGATGCTCTGGCTAAATCCGTCGGACAACCAGGGAGTAAGGTTTCTCATTGATGAGGTGAAAGCAAGAACAGCCTGGGAGGATCGTGAAAACGAATAAGAATCAAAGGAGTACCGTGAGCCCCGGAAAGCGAAAACACATCGATCCGCTCGAGAAGACCATCGAAGCGGTACTGTCTCCCGGGAGCTTCATCTCCTGTAATGCCGCCTGGTCGTTTGTGGATGATGTTCAGGATGTTGCCAGTGACATTGGGAAAATCGTCAAGAAAGAGCCGGAACGAGCAGCGCGTCTGTACGAGACCTTCATCGCCGCTTGCCACGAAAAAGCCGATGAGATCCGCGACTCGAGCGGCAATTTCGGTATGCTGGTTGAGGATCTGTTTTGTGGTTGGATCAAAGCCCGCCAGGCCGCGAATGATGATCCGGATGAGACCGCGAGATCCCTGATTTCTTGGATGGAGGATGATCCCTACGGATTTTGTCATGACCTTGACCGTGAGGTCGTCAAAGTGCTCGACAACAAGGGGCTGGACGCATTCATTCGGCAAATTCGCTCCAAGTTCGACTCCTCTCTGACCCAGGGTGACAAGGAGAAGCGCCTTCCCGGATACGCACGCCAGAGGTGGGGCGGAGCACTGAAGACCCTGCTCGCAGCCCAGCGCAACGTTGACGCCTACATCGCGCTTTGCGAGCAGACCGAGCTCGAAACCAAGGACTGCATGGCCATCGCCAAAATATACAGGAGCCGGAGACGCCCTGAAGACGCGCTTTCCTGGGTCGAGCGAGGCTTGAGGATCGCACGGACGGACAGCCGAGAATCCTATGAAGAATATGAATTGGGCGAGTTGAAGCGGGTACTGTTGGCCGAGATCGGTCGGCCGAAAGATGCACTTCAATCAGCCTGGTCCGAGTTTGAGTCACACCCCTCCACGTTCACATACAAGGAATTGATGCGCTATGTGCCGGTCAAAGAGAAAATGGCCTGGCGCCAAAAGGCCATGGCGGCATCAGAGAAGGGTGATTTTTCCTCTCAGATTGAACTCTGGCTCGAGAATAAGGAGTACGACCGTCTTGTATCGCGCCTGCGCCGGGTTACGGATAAGGAATTGGAGGATCTCAGCCACTACCGGACCGAACCATTGGCGCACAAGCTGGAGCGCTTTCATCCTGATATTTCAGCCAGAGTGTACCGTGCGCTCTGCATGCGGATCGTCACTGCCGGTAAGAGCAAATACTACGACGCAGCGCTCGACCATATCGAGCATGCCAAGAAATGCTACGCCAAAGCCGGCCTTAATGCCGACTGGCAGGCGGTGGTTGCCGATGTGCGCAATAAGCACTTTCGCAAGAAGGGATTTATGGCGGGGTTCGAGGATATCGTCGCCGACGTACCCAAGCATGTCGAGCCACCCTTTCTGGAACGCGCAAAAGCACGTTGGCCAAGAGAATCGAAGCGCAGATGAGGGGAACAACCGGCGGGTGCACTTTCTGGATGAATTACTGTGACATACTATGACAATAGATGTGACAATCTGTGGCATCGGTTGCCAAAACTCGGCAAACCGGAAATGTGATGCAACGCCGCTTCCGCCCCTGAAGTGATCTCGGTATCCCTTGAAGCATTTGAACCAGGGGTTGCGCCTCCATGGATTACGGGGTAACATGGTTCTGTTCTTCACCGGCTGCTTGAGTAGATGGACATCGGAATCGCTGAGTGTTCGCCGTCAGCAAAATCCGGACAATGAGGTTCTCCAACATAAGCTGCACTTTGAAGGATTGCCTGACCCCAAACGGAGACAGCCAGGAGATCCCCGGAGAGTCGCCCCACAGCTTTCGGCCTTCATACAACAAGGCCGACGTCTCAGCAGATGCCAGGCCTCTCTAAGGATTCAATTCTTAGATCGCCGTGCGGACCCCAGCCGCGGCCACGGCAGCAGGGACTGGCGCTGTCACCTCTGAATGTGGACTCCCTTTTTCCATGGGGTTTGCTAACATTTTGCTATCAAGACAACCCAAACCAGGGTGAAACAAGAGAGAACACCGTAGAAACGAGATTGACATAACCGCTTAAGGCTTTTGCAGTTACGTCCTTCTTGCTCCCTGGTGCTCTCTCTTGTTCTTACCCCTCTACACACTCATAAACCGAAGGTCAGTCTGACCACCTGGCTCAGAGCAGCAAGGTAATACTCCGGGCTCCGTTTCGTATTGCTTAGGCAGAGAGAGTTGACAGTTGTCTGGGCAGACGCTGTGGCACTGTCCGGCACAGTGCCCACGACAAACGAAGATAGGAATGAGTGGCAAGGAGGGAAGACATGATGGAACTAGGGCTAGCAATAGGAGGCATTGTCCTGACGGTCATTGCCATCATCTACGCGTCGCGCATTTATGTTAAGGAGACGGAGCAGCTCACCAAGATGGAGGGAATTGCGCATGACACACGGGAGATTGGCTCGGAGACTCGCGAGGTAGCGAAAAAGTTGAAGGCTGACGGCTATCTCCGAGAGGCAGTGGATCGGTTCTTCGCTTTTCAGCCCACAAGTACGCGAAAGTACACATGTGTGTTTCCAGTGTTCTTCAAACGCCGGCCGCTGCCGTTTATTGTTGCCGGCGACTACCATGCTCTTCAAGTACTTGTCTGGACTTCCCCCGGTTCAATAGACACTTCTTAGGTTATAATTGAGGCCTAAGGAGGAAGTCGATGAACCAGAAGCGATACACGCCGGAGTTTAAGGAAGAAGCGGTACGTCAAGTAACCCAGCGGGGCTACTCAGTGAAGGAGGTCGCGGAGCGTCTGGGGGTATCCACTCATAGTCTTTACAAGTGGATACAAGCCGCGCGTCCTCAGACAGAGGAGTCGGACAAGTTGGCGGCCGCCGATCGTGAGATGCGGGCGCTCAGGGCTGAGTTACGCCGGACTCAGGAAGAGCGGGACATCCTAAAAAAAGCCGCCGCGTACTTTGCCAAGGAGCCCGAGTAAAGTACGCATTCATCCGGCGTCACCGCCACGAGCATCGAGTAGTGGTGATGTGCCGGGTATTGAGGGTTCACCGGAGTGGCTACTACGCCTGGCTGAGGCAGCCACTAAGCGATCGGGCGGTTGAAGACCGCCGACTGTTGGCTCTTATCAGGACATCGTACGAGGCCAGCGGCTGTGCCTACGGCAGCCCTCGTGTGTTTCTTGACCTTCGGGAGGAAGGCGAGAATTGCGGTCTCAATCGGGTGGCCCGTCTGATGAGGCAGCGCCGGATCAAGGCTGTTCGGAGTTACCGGCGTCCCCGGTACATAGCCGGCAAGCCATCAGTGGTCGCTCCGGACCGTCTGAAGCGGGAGTTCACGGTGCCTGAGCCTGACCGAGCCTGGGTGACCGACATCACCTACATTCGGACCTGGCAGGGCTGGCTCTACCTGGCAGCGGTGATGGATCTCTTTTCCCGCAAGATAGTAGGCTGGTCTATACAGTCGACCCTGGCCCGATCTCTGGTGCTGGACGCAATCCTCATGGCGGTTTGGAGGCGCAAGCCCGGACGGGGCCTCCTTATTCATTCGGATCAGGGCTCCCAGTACGGGAGCGATGACTGGCACCGGTTCTGCAAGGCGCATGGGCTTAGGCCCAGCATGAGTCGTCGGGGTAACTGCTGGGACAATGCAGTGGCGGAGTCCTTCTTCAGTTCGCTGAAGAAGGAGCGAGTACGGCGGAGGATCTACCCGACGAAGGAGGAAGCCAAAGCTGACTTGTTCGATTACATCGAGATGTTCTATAATCCGAGACGTCGTCATAGCCACATCGGCGGCGTCAGTCCAGAGGCCTTTGAACGGGCCTCAAGCCAGGACCTGGTGGTGTCTACGAAACTGGGGTAAGTCCATCCTTCTTGTTCCCTGGTGTTCTCTCTTGTTTTTACCCCTCTACACACTCATAACCCAAAGGTCGTTCATCGGGATCCAGGTGTCCCACCGGGCCGTGAACCAAACCCGGATCTCAGTCGGTTCAGCCGGAGTACGGATTGAAACGGGTCAACCGATGACGCAGATGCAGTTGCCACCAGGACATCCGTCTGCCAGTTGAAGCTTCGGAGGTAACCCGGGGCAGATACCCATCTTGAAGATTCGGTGCTAAGCACCGAGATTTCAAGGTTGCACATCATTGAGCATCAGACCTGCCAGCGCCGTACGAGTCTTGGACAGCCTGTTCCATGCGGGCGATTTCTTGGTCCGTTAGAGATCCGAAGTGGCTTGCGCGTTTTCGTTCGGAGAGTCGTCCGTTGTTCTGCAGGCAGAGCCGGATGAAGAGATCGAGTTGCCTGTCGGGCATGTCCACGATCTCCTGGATGGCCCTCTTGGTCCTGTCATAGTTGACCAGGAATCCCAGTTCGTTAGGTAGATCCGTATCAATGGTCTGTTCTATGAAGCCGAAGAGCGCCTCCGCCTGCGGTGTGATGTCGATATAGCGGTACCATATGGCAGTGTCATTGTGAACTGTCATGCGGCCGTCCTCGTCAAGCGAGTATTCCACCAGGGGCATGAGCGACCGTGAGAATGCTTCCAAAGATGCATCATAGTCGGAGGGGTTCCTCAGCATGGAAGCTGAGACGGGAAACATGACGCCCTCAGGAGCGAAACCTCGTCGTGCAAGTATGTTGTGGATCAGGAAACGATGGATTCGGCCGTTGCCGTCCTCGAACGGGTGCAGAAAGACGAATCCATAAGCAATGATCGCCGCCTGAATCACAACGGACTCAAGTCCCTCGTTCATACGATCGTGGACAGCTATCAGGCCTTCCATCAGATCGGGCAGGTCTTCAGGCTTGGGGCATGCGAAGTGTATTTTCTCCCTCTCCCAGGCAGCAGTCTCGCCGACATAATTCTGGCCCGACCGATAATCCGAATCCCGAAAGCGATCATCGACAATCCGGTTTTGAATCTCGATCAGTTCTGTCTTCCGGCAGAAATCCTTTTGCTCTGCGATCTGAAGCAATGCCACGAAGCGCTCGGTCCGCGTCGTGGAGGGCTTGATGTGTTCGATCTCAAAGGAGGATTTGGTCTCCTTGGTGTAAAGGTACGCGAGCGCTCGCTTCAGCAGCTCCGGAGAGTAGCTGGACACTGCTCGCCTGCATCGCCCGGGCAAGTCTGCCGCCTCGAAACCGCGAAGTCTATCATTACGGCGAACAACCGGGCAGAATCGTCTGTCACCCAGCATGTTATCGTTGATCCGCTGACGTCGAACCGGGCGGGGAGCGGTGAGCGTGTAATAGTCATCCGATTCAAGGAGATCCACGTAGTTGCCCTGCTCTAGGTCATCAAGCGAAAGCCTGTTGCCTGTCAGAAACTCGTATAGAAACCACAGGCGCCGCGCATATTTGCCGGTGGGTTTGGACCGGACATATTCAACAAGTTCTTCCTCCACACCTCTCTGAAATAGCCTAGCCAAGATAGCCAGGTTGGTCCCGTCGTACTTAAGCGCAAACTCAAGGTGGTCGCCGAGCCCATCCCCTGGCCAGTACTTGGACGGATACACCTCCTCGACCATGCCGTCGCTTGACTCTTTCCGGTGTACACCACTTGTCGTCACGAGAGACTTGTGCCAGTTCGGGATGACTTCAAGATCGTAGCGCTCAATGAGCGCCGTGTATCCCGCCAGACGTTGGGTCGCTTGGCTCCTGTCACTTACCGCCATGGTCTCCTCCAGAAAAACGATTATCTAACAAGAATTATCGTCATTTGGAGGAGTAAGTCAAGAAAAATGATTACGAAAACGACTGAGACCCGAACGGAAGCAAGATAATTGAATATACGGCCGAAAATACAGTTACATGATAGCTAATCTCGAGAATAATCATTATCTTGAGTGCCTTGAGGGGTCTAATCTGTTGCCTGACATCCACTTACCCAGTTGCTAAATATACTGAGTATACTCACTCAATCATCGGAGTAAACCAGGGCCAAAAACCGGAGATCTTCTTCAGTTCTCGGCTTTGTCTGAACTCACAGCCCGAAGGTCAGCGGTCGAAGTCCAGCCGCTGGTCCCCCAGACCTGTCGCGATTCGTCTGCCGCTGTGTCGCGATATGTCACAATCCGGTGTCGCAATTTGTCGCGATTCGTCATAACACCTTACTGCCTAAGACATAGGACACCCGGCGGGCGGCACCCTTCTGTCTCACCAGGCCAATCCTCTCAAGCTTCGAAAGGTCACGTTGCAGGGTGCGCCTGGTTACACCAGGACACAGGCCTTCCAAGTCTTGTATCCATCATCTCATCATGGCCGACAAGGTAGCCCAGGGCTCTGGACTGGCGATCATTGAGATAGTGACCTCCCTCATCTCCATAACCAGACCCTCGGCGAAGTACTCATGCCAGGCGGGCGTAGATTCTTGCCGGCTCCACCCGTACGACCTTGACCTCAGACATTCCCTTGTGGGCGGGGTTGATAAGGCAGTTGGACTCATGCGGACTTACGGCCGAAGGTACGCGGAGCAGCAATGTGCGACCCTTTCCCAGCCATTCGTCACCTATTTCTCTGAGTTCCCAGGGCCCCGGGAACTCCGACCACCCTCTGGGCAGGTCTTTCTCGACCACTGTTGTTACACTCGCCTTATCCGGCACCTTAATCGTGGTTAAACACATATCCGAGGGCAACCGTGACAGGTTGAGGTGCACGAGTTTCTCGAGAATCGTGAGAGAAGGGCTTCCAGCAGTATAGACCACCAGTCGGCCCTGGGAGCTCCACCTGCCTCCGGCAAGCGAGGATCCGAACCCCGACAGGTCTCTTGCCCTCCGCGGCTTGGCTGAACGGTAGACTTCCACTACGAGAACACTCCGTACTCAATCCGGATGAGCTCGTTTCGAACCATTTCCACGCCGAAGCTTGTGTCCAGGAGATCGACCGGCGCCCGATTCCCTAATGCCCTAATGGGCTCATTCAACCAACCGATGAACTGCTCCTGGTCGTCAAAGATCTCGAGGCCGTAAGCCGCCAGTGCCGCCAGTTCCAGGATCTTCTCTGAAACATACGCCTTGAAATACTGCTTGGGCCTGTAGCGTTGTATCGTTCTTTGCGTAACCGGCAGAAGTGATGCCATACGAGGGGTCGTGAACCCAAGTATCTTTGCAAGACGCGAGAGGGCGCCCTTCGGCACGCCTCTCTTGCTCAAAGCAACCAGGTCCATAGCGTTCTTGACCTTCCATCCCAGCACCTTCTCGCCACCGAGTACGTCCGCAATTCCGCATGCGTTCATGATCTCTCACCTCTCACTCATCACTCAGCACTAGGTCGAAAGTGTAACCTCATGCACTACTCACCATTGGTTCTCTGAATGGCGATTACTACACTGCAATGCTACAGACATTTGTCGCACGCGTCAGGACAAATGTCGTAAATCCTCTCGCCCCCACAGCCGCGGGACTTGAGGCCCTTTCACCGGTGAAGAGGCCTCGTGTACGCCGCTACATGATTTCTCCGGATCCCCTGACGACGTGCAGTCTCCAGGTTTCTTTGCTTGACAGGCAGGCATCCGGCGCCGACAATTCTGGGCATATCGATTCCGATTTGAGGCGCAAAGAGGAAACATGGCTATGCAAACTGTCTGCAAGGTTTGCGGGAGGCGGGGCAGGCGACGCTGTCCGGCCACGGGAGATCACATTTGCGCGCAATGCTGCGGCTCCAGGAGGGGAACTGAATTCGGTTGTCCTGCGGACTGCGAGTTCTACCCCTTTGCCGTCGCAGGCTACGATCTGTGGCTGAGCTTAAGCGAGGCCCTGCCACCCAAAGTCGTCAGGCGTGTCAGGAGTGAGGTGAGCGAGTTTCACTTCAGGTCTGTTCTGAACAGATTTCTTTCCACCCTGTCGGGGTACGAGGAGCACGGGGGTAGCGCAACCTACTTGGCATCAAACCATTGCGTGTTCGCTGAACGGGACGGTCAGGGGAAGACCCTGGCCGACAGATGGGAGACCGACGGCTGGGCGGGACTGCGGCCGGATGAGGCGGTGATGATGGAGTACCAGAGCCGGTCGTTCGTCACTGTTACGGAAATTCAGAGAGTGGTCGATCACGAGAGAGTTGAGTGCATAGACGTATTCGATGCCCGGAAGACGCCATTCACTTTGGTCGACAGGGCAACTGCGGCACACGCAACGAGGTTCAGCAGGTTCCTCGGCTGGCTGACTCACTATCCGCATTTCAGCAAGCTCGGTCAAGTCAGCCTTGAAGTGCCTCAGATGGTGTATCGGGAGTTTCTCGACCGCATCCTGGAGTATGCGCATGAAGAAGGGTATGCAGATGATGAGCGAGGCTTGAAAGCCTGCATGACGGAGCACCTAGCGGACCTAATGAGGTTACTTGTCGATATGCCTCGCGAGAAGATGAAATCGGTTTTCAAGAGCATCGATGCATATCACTGCGTGGGTACATATGACATCGCCGGTCATCGCAAAGCGATAAAACGCATTCTCGAGGCCAAGCCCGACTTCGAGCGTGACGATCGTGACCCCGACGAGGGAGATCCTCCAGGGGTTGAATACTATGACTGGTTGCGGCTGGGTGAGTCCCAGGCAATCGAAAGCGAGATGGATCCTGCATTCCGTCACGCGCCCGGAAGCGAGCTTGTAGGTGGGGTGGGAAGAATCAGACTATATGAGGACAGGCTGGTCGTCGAGGCTTTCACAAGGAAGCTCTTTGATTTTGGAAAGGCGATGATCCTGCACTACTTCGGAAGGCAGGCGAAGCTCCTGGATGACGAGATCTCGGAGATTGCCGGCAACATCGCGGACAGCTATGAGGATGAGGACAACGTCGAGGAGCTGGAACCTGGGGGGCCTTCAGCCGAGCAGATCCCGCCCGAGGTCCAGGCGGAGATGATGAAGAAGTTCTATGAGGAACGCTACACCAGATTCCTGGATGAACCCGTCCCGGCGCTGGACGGCATGACGCCGAGGGAAGCGTCGCGCCGACCCGAGGCCCGTCCCATGCTGATCGAACTCATGAAGGACCACCTCAGTGGCATAGAGAGTATGAACAGGGACGAGGGTGCCGATATCAGCATAGACTTCGCCCTCAAGGAATTGGGTCTCGAGGAGCTCCTCGGCTGAGGTTTTGCTGTCATAGCTAGGGTGCGGACAACCGGGGCTACGTCAGCCCGAGCTCACGGCCAAGTATCTTGGTGACGAATCGCTCGCCGATGGTCTCGCCCGCCACCAACTCTCGAATACGCGCACGGGTCTCGTCCTCACACGCGATGTTCCGGGCGGCTTTCATGGCGTGGTCGTAGGCAGCCCGTACATCCAGCCCCGTTATATCATAGCCATAACCCTCGACCAGCCACCGGAGGGCTGCAATGCCGGCCTCGACTGCAAATCGCGGCTCTTCGCTCGCGAGATCCCGGGCCGCTCGAGTCAGTGTCCTCGGATCACAAGGCGTGCTATTGGCCAGTTCGATTGCCACCCCGTAGAGGCCTGCCGATTTGGCCGCTGCAAACCACTTGCCCTCGCTGCCCGGCGTACTCGCAACGAGGTCACGCAGGATATCGGCACCTTGCTTGTTCGGATACTTGGCGGCAATAGCGTGGAAGGTGGCCAGGTAGGTCGCCCTGCGATTAGCGTCGATAGCATACAGATCATAGGCTCGCTCCACCATTCCCTCGTCGAGCAGGATCGCTTCACAGGCCTCTGCAATGCTGGCAGGATGGACATACCGGCCTTGGGAAGCCTCGGCGTAGCTGAGCGCTTCGGCGCTCTTGCCCATGGCTGCAAGGGCCTTCACACCCCACCTCCGGTCGGGCCAGTACTTAAAGGGCGCGAGTTCCAATAGACCCAGGATCTCGGCGTATCGTCCCGCTTTGAATAGTGCACTCAAACATGCAGAGGTTCCCTTAAAACAGTCTCCCGGCGTCCTATCGGGTCTCCAGGCCATTCTAACGACGCGGACAAACCTGTCCGCCCAGCGGGTCGCACGCTCGGGTGAGGCGCAAAGCCGCCCCCAGTAGTCGGTAAGCCCTTCTATGTAAGGCATATCATCGTCTTCTATGGCCTGCCAGAGGCGTTCCAGCCACTTGTCGCGCAGGGGATCGGCGGCCGGAGCCTCGGCAATAACGCGAACAAGCGATTCGATGGCATTGTAGACCGCCCTGCCGATGGCTCCGGAGGAGCTGTCAACGTGTTCAAGGGCCGGTGAGAGTCTTTCGAGAAAAAGCACGGCACCCTCGCCGCCCAGAACGGGATCCTTGCGGGCGACCTTCTTGATCTCACTCACGGCCTCCTTTATGCGCTTGATCGCCGGCTGAGAACGCCAGCCAAAGGCATTGCGCCTGAAGCGGGATCGGAAGATCCATTTGTGTCCGGTAGGTGAGGCCATAGGCTTTGCAGTTCCTCCCTTCACCATGCTTGGCGGTGACAGGTCGCCCTTTTTTCAAATCGGCTCGATGCGCATCATTATCCGTGAAAAGAAGTCCTTTGACCATACCTCAAGAGCTCTCTGATCCCTGACGAAGGGCGCCACCTCCCGGCGTGCCTGCTCAACATCCAGTTCCTCCACCGCACGACCAAGGAAGGTCTGCAGTTTCTCCCGCGAGAGCGGCTCATCATCGGTGTAGTCACCGGATTGCCGCATTCGGGATTCGAGATGTGTCAGCCGGACCTGCGCATCCCGCCCCGCGAACCAGACCAGGTCATACCAATCACGACCCTTCACGCGGGTCTTCCACCTACGGCAGAGCACCGCATGCAGCTTCCCGGCGAAGAGGTCAGGCAGGCTATAGACGCGAAGCGGGAATGGTACCGGCTGAAGTACGTACTCGGTCTCAGTCTCAAAGCCAGCAGGCGGATCAATATCGATCTGCAGTCTAATCTTCAGAGTCTTCGAGTGGTGGAGGCCGCGTAGAAGACCCTCGGCGACACCAATGGTAATCAGCTGCTGGTAGGTGTTGGCCTTAAGAAACACTGAATCCATGGCACTGGCGCGGCTCATCCCCCGATCCTCGAAATCCACCTCAAAACCGAAACTCCTGATCTCCCTACACAAGGCACTCCCGTAGGCACCTAGTGAAAAAGCATCATCAGTCCTTAGAAGTGAGAAGTCGAGATCTTCAGAGTATCGGTCGAGTCCATAGAGGAGCCGTGAAGCAGTACCGCCGTAAAAGGCAGCCTTCTCGAAGAACTTGCTACGCCAAAGTCCAAGCAGGGCTAGCGTCTGCAGGATCTCTCTGAGTGCCCGGGTGTAATCTTCGCGAGTCCGACATTCATAGCGTTGGAGCATATTGCCGATGGCATCATGCATTCAAAGTCCCCCTGAGGCGACCGACATAGCAGACCAGCCGGTCGATCTTGGCCGAACGATACGCACGCTTTACAGTCTCTAGGCGGTCTGTGCTCAACAGACTCAGATCCTTCTCATCAATCCTGAGATCATCCAGCAGGTACGAGCGGAAGTCTACCATACGTGCGCCCTTGAAACGCTTGTCGGTCCAAACCTTGTCTGCCAGTGCCTTCTCGGGAGTCGCGATCAGGAAGGACGTCTCCCCCACCGACTCAAGCATTGCCCCCGTGGCATATCGGGGCTCGCGAAGCGAGCGATACGTGAAAACCCCTAGCGGCGTGTTGAAGCGACGTGAACGTCGAGTGGTCACCGATGTCACAACCTCGACCCGCTCTGGAATCAGGCCGTGGTATCCGAGCGCGTATTCCAGGCTGATGTAAGAAGGGCCATAGATCAGGTTGGCTACATACTCTCGACTGGCTGGCCCCTTCCTTAGAGCCTTACCGAAGCAGTAGAGTCCCTTCTTGATCCGAATGACGCTACCACTTGCAAGCAGCTTGGTTATCTTATCGCGAGGCTTGCTGTAGTCCGACAGCGCTCCCACCAAGGCTTGGTAATCGAAGACTTCGTGCGCTATCTCTCCACGGATTCTTGTGATTTCATCCATAGGCTGCTTGCCATTCATAAGCGCCATTGTCCACGTTTCGTGGACATACTATACGCTAAGTGACGGGTCAAGTCAAGCTCTTTGGCACGGTCCCACTCTCGAATCAGTCTGCGCTCACTTGCTCTTACCCCCCACCACACTCACAACCCAGATGTCGCGGGCTTTAGAATGGCTCCAACCAGCACATATTGCTCTTGACACGGATCCGCAGTGCAGTATATTTAACTGCAAACGCAGTAAGTTTCACTGCACAAAAGGAGCCTGTAATGCTGGAAGGTCTGTTCGGGTCTCGGCTACGTGCAAAGGCACTCGCGTGGCTTCTCACTCATCCGGACGAGCGTTATTTCGTCAGGCAGCTAACTGGCCTCCTCGGGGAGGATTCAACCAACCTCAGCCGCGAGCTTGCTCGACTCGCCGGTATGGGCATCCTTACTTGCCAGGAAGAGGGCCGGCAGAAGTACTATCAGGTAAATCGTGACTCCCCTGTGTTCGAGGAACTCAGGGGACTGGCCGTCAAGACTTTCGCGGTCGCAGACGTTGTGAGGGAGGCCTTGAGTCAGCTTACCCCAGATATCCGTCTGGCGTTTGTTTTCGGCTCGTTCGCGGAAGGCCGCGAGGATGCCGGCAGTGACGTTGACCTTGCGGTTATAGGAAATACAGATCTCGCCCAGGTGTCTAACGCTCTGAGGCCGGCGGAGGAGAAGCTGGGGCGTGAGATCAATCCGACTGTCTATCCCGTGGTGGAGTTCCATTCAAAACTGAAGGATGGTCACCACTTCGTCAACTCGATTCTAAACGCGAAGAAGATTTTCCTCATCGGAGACGAGGATGACCTTGCAGGATTGGCTGAAAAGCCGCCATCTCACTAAACACACGACAAGTCCTCAGGAGATTCAGGACCTCACACAGGGAGCGATCCAGAATCTCGCCGACAGTCGGGTGTCCGGGCTCAGCGCAGGAGGGCGATTCAACTTCGCCTATAACGCCGCGCTCAAGATGGCCACAGCCGCACTTGCTGCCTCCGGATACCGAGCCTCCCGAGATCAGCACCATTTCAGAGTTATTCAATCGCTGAGATTCACCATATGTGCCGACTCAAATATGGTTGACTTGCTGGATCGCTTCAGGAAGAAGCGCAACGTAAGCATCTACGAGCGACCGGGAACCATCTCAGATCATGAAGCCGACGAGATGGCTGAATTGGCCGAGAAGCTTCGTGCAATGGTCGAAGTCTGGCTTAAGGAGGGATTTCCAGAGCTCCTGTAGGTTTGAGTATACCCGCCGGACCACATCTCTGAGTCAGATACTGGTTTCGTATCAGGGGGCCACGTCACTCCCCCGGAGTCAGCCTACCTGAGCAGGGTTGCTTTGGTGATCACGCTCTTGTGCTCTCCGCAGACCCGGAAAAAGTACAAACCGCTTGCACACGGTGCGCCATGGCCGTCACGTCCGTCCCAACTGAGACTGAGGACGCCGGGGCCGGCTATTCCATCTTGAAGCGTTGCAACACTTCTCCCTGTCACATCGAAAACCTCAAGCCTCATGGGCGCCGCTCGCGGAAGACTGAGCTTAAGCTCAACCGCAGAGTGGAAAGGATTAGGTTCAAGATAGAAACCCCACTGCCTGGTATCCGAAACGACCCCTGCAAGAGCTTCAGCCGGAATCTCAATTGGATAGAACTCGGATAGATCAAGATCACCGTCTCCATTGCCGGCTGGTGCCTGAAGCATCAACACACCTCCGTCAGGGTTCTCGTACGCTGCCGCAGCTACCCACAGCGTCTGCGGGGGCATACCGCCATAGAGCGCACCCAAATCAAGGGTTCCTTCCTGATAGGGTCCGGCCGCACCAAACTCGAATTCGGGCCCTGCCTGGACTGCCTCGCCGGCATCAAACCAGCCCGTCCATCCATTCCCGTTCTCGCTGCCGAGGTGGTAAGCCCAGGGAACTGTGTTTCCTGCCTTGGCCCAGACTGCACCGGTCATGCCGGTTGTATCATCCACAACAAGCAGAAAGTGATCCATGTCAGGTGTACCGCCAACCGACAGTGTGGCCAAATAGAGCATGCCATCGCGCCGGGCCCCATAGAGAGGGAAGCTGCTGTCACCTGCCAGGAGAGGCACGCTTGGATCAAGATAGCCATCCATCACGAATTCGCCATCCACATTGCCCACCGGGAAACTCCAGTCGGCACCACCATTGTTGTCCCAAGTCTCGTCACCATCGTAGAAGACGAACTGGATATTGTGGGCATCAGGGGGGGCTGGGAAAGTCACTTCCCACGCGCTTTCCCCTGCGTTCCAGGACATCGGATCTTCGGTGACCCCTTTCCAATCGTTGTGTCCGCGGTGGATCACGGCAGTCGGAGTACCATCCAGCCACCGGCCAGAAGGATTATAGAAGACGGTCACCGGGTCGCCGGCGACCGGATCCTCCGGCACCAGCCATACGGCCTCATCCCATGTCGGAGAGTATGCGCAAGCCAGGCTGAAGGATCCGAACCGGCAGCCACTGTTATAGGATATTCGGAAGTAGCCATCCTCGCCCCAGCCCTCACCCCAGCTGTTCTTGGCAATCCAGTATCCTTCCCTGTCGTTAAAGCCAACGATGGCTACGCAGTGCCAGTCACCTGTAGAGACGCTGCCAAGTGCGGAATAGATGCCGCCCGCGTAAGCGTAGAAGCTCTCATAGACCTCGAACGAAGTCGCGACGGGACCAACTTCGATAGCAGCGTTCAGGGCATCGATATCAAGCCAGTCCGTAGTGACATAGCCCCAGCCTGCGATTTTCTCAACAAGGTCGTTGGTTGCTGGGCAGCTGGTGTGGCATGCGATCTGGTCATTGGCATCATAGGGATTGCAGGGTTCGGGCGGGGTTCCAGCAAGCCTTACGAATTCAAGAGCAACGTCCGTCTCTCCGCCTCCGCAGCCAAAGCCAGCCCAGTTGCAGGTTAGAATGTACTGCTCAGACAAGTCCGGATCAGTGTTGGGCTGGCCGAGCGCTATCATCTTCGCCGATTCCACTATCGCAAGAGCTCCGAAATCCCAGCAGGATCCACATGGGCCCTGATTGCGGACACCGCTGACATAGCTGTTTCCATTGATATCCCGCCAATCCAGCCGGGTAACACCGCCAGGGCCACGCTCTTCCCACATCAGGAAATCCCCGGGGGTGTCGGGGATGAGTGCACCACACAACCCGCCTCGTTCCTCCGGCGTAAGCCTGGTTACCCAGTTTTCCTCCACGGTGTATTCAAGTCCCAGTTCATCGATCATGTCACGAAGAGATTCGACGTCGATACTACTCACGGAACCGGCAGCCTGAGCCAGGACCACGCAGCTCATGATCATGGTAAACACAAGAGCGACAACGATCGGCGCTATAATCACCATTCCGATACGTGTGACTCGCATGATGTACTCCTTTCTCAAACTGACTTGCCAAGCCTCGCGTGGATGATCCGCACGTGCCCTTACCGAACGTTAAATCGTGAGATACACTTCATGGAAGCCATGATGGAGCAGTAGCTTCCTTCTCGCGAGGGATATCTTACCAGAGCCTGATTGCCCTTGTCAATGAGGCAACGAGCCGGTGGTGTAATGATCTGTGTGCGGAATTGGGAGGGGGTGGCAGTTTTCGAAGTGGACTTCCCCCGGTTCATTAGACACTTCTTAGGTTATCCTTGAGCCGTAAGGAGGGTGTCGATGAGCCAGAGGCGATTCACGGCGGAGTTCAAGGAAGGGGCGGTCCGGCAGGTTACCCAGCGAGGGCAGGTCCACTCTGTTAGGCCCGGTTTCATGTGAAACGGACAGCATCACATTGTCGACTTTGGTTGTATTTTGACTTGCCTGGACAATCTGTCTCTTTGTGCAGGAGTTTGGCTTGCGTTAGGCCAAGATGTCTGACGCTCACCATCCATCCCTTTCCCTAGCCCCCCTTCCCCATGAAATGCGGGGTTTTGCGTTGACTATGCAGGATAGGTGTGATACTATCCACGATTGGCAGCAGAATTGCGGGTTTTTGTTGTTAGCACATGGAGGTGCCAAAGAGGAGAAGTATATTTGGCACGCCTGGCCGGGAAGATCGAATACAAAGGAGGTGAATCTCAGCACGTACGTGGGCCGGGCACAACCTTGAGTAGAGCAAGAAGTGGAGCAATACAAGCTCGCACAACCCTAGGTAGCACATCCTCAGGCAAGGGAGCGTGCACGCAGGACACAGGCACGTCCCCCGTGAAGGGCCGCACCACAGCGGTCCGCAATCACTGAAACACCAAGTTTCGCTGAAAGGGGGAATAACAAGTTGAAGACGATAAAGAACCACTGGATAGCAATAGTACTGGCCGCATCCCTGGTGACAATCCTGATGGCCGGTTCGACATTCTCGCGCAACGCGGAAGACTATGTCAACGATAATGAACCCGAGGACAGAGACTTCCAGCAGATGGAGATCGGGGACCTCCTGGTCTACTTCCACCAGCGGATGGTTCGCCATGTCACCGTGATGGGTGACTACATAGTCTATCAGTTCGACAAGGAGACCGAGGATCTGGTAGCCAGGAAGACCAACTGGCGCGATGACATCCCCGAGCAGTTGCCCGAATTGATAATCAACATTGCACAGGCGGAGGCGATGGTCGAGGGCGAGGTGCAGTTCAGCCGCATGTACTACATAGCGCCGGACTCACCCGTGTTTCCCTTCGACCCGACTCCCACGAATCCCTGCTGGGTCGTAAGGAGCATCGTCGATGGTTACCAGAGGGTGACCGTGATCGATGCTGTCGAGGGTCGAATCGTGGGCAATGGCGTTCCACCTCCCTTCGATGCGTTCTCGCTCACGGGCCCGACGGATCACACGCCTTGCTCAGGGGACTGGGCACCATGGTATGAGGATGCCCGCGACTGGTTTAACGCCATGGGCTATTCGACGGAAGCCATACGGTGGCCAACCGAGGCTCAGGTCCAGGGTCACATACAGAGCAACACTACAGCGATGTTCTACGAGCTGGCGCACGGAGGCTCGTACGGCTTCAACAGTGGTTGCTCCGACGGCAACAACTATGATGCCACGACGCCGGCCTTGATCGAGACCTGGATGCAGGGCTATGCCGCGATGCCGTTTGCTTTCATAGGCAGCTGCGCCGGCATGTGCGACACCGGGGACAACACCCTTTCCTACGAATTCAGGAAGGGCTTGAGCGTCGATGCGACAACGGTCGGATACTGCCACATGGATCAGGCCGAGTGCGACGATTGCTGGTACAGCTATTCGATTCTCTGGCAACAGGCGCTGTTCGGTTACATGAATGGCGGCTCGACGGTCAAGGCAGCCTTCGACCAGGCACTCGCTGACTACCCATCATGCGCTTCGGGAAGCTGCATGCGTTTCGAGGGTGACCAGACACTTGCTGTTGTCCCTGTGCTCCCGAGAGTCTTAAACGATCCTCCGGTCGCTCTGTGTAAGAACGTCACGGTGTCGGCGGATGCCTACTGCCAGGCCTATGCCAACATCGATAACGGCTCCTACGATCCCGAGGGCGCACCCGTCTGGATGACGCAGACTCCACCCGGCCCCTACCCACTCGGACAGACGACGGTGACACTCACGGTGAGGGATGACCATGCATGGGAGGTCGAGTGCACAGGTGTCGTGACTGTGGTAGACAACACACCTCCGGTGATCACGTGCCCTGGAAATGTTACTGTCGAGGCCACGGACGCTTGCGGCACACCATCCAGTGATCCACAGCTTGCTGGATTCTTCGCGGGTGTATCTGCGGATGACAATTGCGATCCCGGTCCAAGCATAACCGATAACCGCCCGACGTGTTTTCCGCTCGGTCCTACGACCGTGACTTTCACTGGGACCGACAATGCCGGAAACTCAGCCAGCTGCCAGGCAGATGTAACTGTCGAAGATACGACCCCGCCGGATATCACGTGTCCGGATGAGATCACCGTTGAGTGTAACGGCCCTGCCGGAACGTATGCGACCGATCCGCAGCTCGATACATTCTGGGCAGGTGTCTCGGCGACGGACATAGTCGATCCCAACCCGGTGATCACCAATGATGCACCGGCGCTCTTCCCGCTCGGGACGACGGTCGTAACATTCACCGCTACCGACTTCTCAGGTAACTCAAGCACCTGTGAGCAGGAAGTTACCGTGGCGGATAGAGGCATCGATGTCTGGCTAGAGGATATGATCGTCAATCCCGGTGACAATGTCTTAGTTCCCATCTATATCCAGGACGTCACGGGCTGGGGCATCATGGGATTCGATATGGAGCTATGCTGGTGCGAACTCCCCGTCGGGCTCCTTGAGTTTGAGTACTGCGTGATCGGCGATGTGATGGCCGCTTCAGGCTGGGGGGATCCCGTATGCGGTCCCTGTGGTGATGACTGTATCAGCATAGCAGGTGCAGGCTCGACACCGCTTGAGGGTGAGGGCGTGCTCTTCTATCTTAAGTTTGCCGTGAGCACGAATGCTAAGCCGTGCATGTGCTGTGATCTCACGTTCACCCACATCAACCTCTACGATCCTGAGGATCCGCTTCACGTTTGCTGGCAGGACGCCGAGATCTGTGTCGACTGGTGTGATGTCGAGGGTGTCGTTAACTACTGGAAGTGCTGCTATGATGAGTGTGACGAACCTTACTTCATCAGGCAGCTCGACGGTGCCTACATGCATCTTACCGACTGCCTGGGTAACCCCATCGCGAGCCAGTACACGAGGTGTGGCGGTTCCTATCTGTTCGACTGTCTCGATCCTCTGACAGATGTCGGTGGCTGCTACTGCGTAAACATCGACTACTGTCCGATCCTTCCATGTGTCACCTCGATGGATGCAGCCCTTGTGCTTCAGAACGTGGTGTGCCTGGATGATCTGGATGACTGCCCGTTTACCTACTGGGGAAACACAATCTTCCCACAGCAGGTAGCAGCCGATGTGAACTGTAGCGGCAGGATAACATCACTTGATGCATCCTACATTCTGCAGTACGCGGTGGGTCTCATCAACCTCTTCCCGTGTCCCGACATGTGGAAGTTCTATGCGATCCCGGGTAACTGTATTACCAGTTGTCCCGGAACTGTCGACTGGATCGGTGTCCAGTACGGTGATGTCAACGGCTGTCCCGAGTGTCCGCCTGGTGGTCGTGTGGCAGACGTAATCAGCACTGCCGCGGTCAAGCTGGGTTGGCCGGTCCACTACGATGACCGGGTCGAGATACCCATCAAGGTGGAGCATGCCTATCAAGTGATGGCGGCCGACATAGTGGTCGATTTCAATCCCGGGGCCTTCAGCGTGGACGATGTCGATGCCATCGGTCTTGCGAGCGGCTTCTCGATGGCCTTTAACCCGATCGGCGGGACGCTGCGTATTGGAATGGCAGGAATGTCCACATTTAGCGGCGACGGCAAGATAGTCAATATCGTGCTTACGAAGAACTATCAGCCGATTCCTACGACGGCGGGCGAGGTCAGCATCGTGTCGGCTCACTTCAATGACATAGAGGCTGTGATCATAGGTGACATGACCGAGCGTAAGATGGAGTATGCGCTCGGGCCGATTGCACCCAACCCGTTCTCGGACGGTACGACGGTCAAGTTCACGATGGCCACTGCCGGCCAAGTCAGTCTGAATGTCTACAATGTCAACGGCCAGTTGGTGGCGACATTGGTGGACGGCTCGCTACCTGCAGGTCAGCACAGTGCCGTGTGGGACGGAAAAGACGCGAGGGGTGAAAGAGTTGCCCGCGGTGTTTACTTCTGTCGCATGACCACTGCCGACATGGTGGCGATTGAAAAGCTGGTGCATATGAAGTAACCGCACGAATCTGTGTGGTGTATGCGATTGTCATACCGGCGAAGGGGGTATGCCTTAAGGGTGTGCCCCCTTCTTTTGTTCTAGCGCCATGGCACGCGCAGGCGGCCGGCAGCCACGACCGATATCCGGAGCGGGCGAATGTGGCGCTAGTTCATCGCTCCTTCAAGCGCTTCGACTCGCTGTCTTAAGGCCTCGTTCTCAGCCCGCAGTTCCTTTATGGCTTCAATCAGGACCCCGGTCATGCGGCCGTATTCCACCGCGCGGTAGTCTTCCTCGCCCCATGTGGTTACGAGCTCGGGAAACTCGGCTTCGACCTCCTGGGCGATCACCCCGATCTCCCTGTGGCCGGAGGCACGCCCGAGCGACTCATAGAGCGCGTTCCACTCGAATGACACGCCGCGGATACGTTGGAGCCTATCGAGGACTCCGGAGAGCTGCCTCACGTCCCGCTTGAATCTCTCATCTGAGGAGGTAGGATGACTCGACGCGTGGGCCGCACCTGCAACATCGAGCGGGAAGCTGGGAGTCGATGTCCCTATGCCGACCTCGCCGGTCGCATCCTCGATCACAAGGCTGGTACCTGCTCCACCCGATCCCCAGAAGTAGGTATAGCCACTGCCCTCATTCCAGCCCCACTCCCACTCGGTGGCATCGTTCTTTGCAAGCCTTATTCCCGCCTCATTTGCGGTCGTGGAAACAGTGATATAGGGGTCCTCGCCCCGCAGATGGAGCAAGGTCGCCGGGTCCAACTTCCCTATGCCGACATTGCCGTTGCCGAGATAGAGTTCACCCCAACTCGAGAGGTTTCTGTCATACACCTGGATGTAGCCTCTATCCGCAACCGAGTTGTATGCAAGCTCCATCCCTTCCCCGGCGACCGGCCACGCATCACCTTCCACACGTACAACCCCTTCCACAGCGAGCTTCACCTCAGGCAGAAGGAACCCCAGACCGACATTCCCGTTTGATTTGATAGACATCGCATTCGTGTTATTGGTGCCGATGAAAAGCGGCGCGTTCTCGTGTTGCCAGATTAAGCCGTTGCCAGACTGGTCGAGTCCCACTGTGAGGCCGTCGTTCTCGCCGTAGCCGGTCGGTCCATTTGTGAACTGTGCATAACATTGGCTACCACCTATCTGATGAACTTGCAGATTGTGCTCGGGGGTGTTTGTCCCGATCCCCACCTTACCATCACTCGCAATTGTGAGCCTGTAAAAGCCGCCGGCCCCGAGTTGTAGGGGACCATCCTCCTGGTTCACGATGAAGGCATCCACGGGTGAATTCACTCCGAATTTCAGACCGTCGTCGAATGTATCTCCGGTCGGCTCGCTGGTTATGAGACCGTAGCAGAATCCACCGACAGGCTCGTGCACATGGAACTGGTATGCAGGTGTACTGGTTCCGATACCGACCTTGCCGTCGTTGGTTATCGTTTGATAGACGTGGTTAGCAGCGCCGAAATTGAGTGCTGTGCCTTCCTTGTTGATCACGTAGGCCCTACCCCCGAAATCCACACCCAACAACAGACCATCATTGGAGGTAGTGCCGGTAACTTCATTGGTTATGGTAAAGTAGGAGTTCTCCGCCGCAGACTTATGCAAGTGGAGCTCATTGGCAGGGGCGTAAGTTCCTATGCCGACATCGCCGTCACCGGTGATTCTGATTCGCTCAGTATCGCCTGTGGCAAGACTCAGGTATCTGGTTTCGTGATTCCAGAGCCTGGCATCACCATCTTCATCGATACCCACAGTAAAACCGTCATTCACGGTAGCGCCGACGTTGTCATGGGTAAACCGCACAAAGCCCTCGCGGCTACTGCCACCATCAAGATGAAGAATTTCCTGGGGACTCGCAGTCCCGATACCAACGTGCCCATTGTTGGCAACATAGAGCGCATCGACGGGACTGCCGTCGGCGGCGTCGAGCGAATGGCCGTCACCGACTGCGGCAGGCTGCCAGGTGCCCGTGCCTGTGGCATCGGATTTAAGAACATAGCCGTTGGCCGCACCGGTGGGCATCTTAAAGCCGGTCATCCGAGTTGTCCCGGCTACATCGAGCCTCTCAGCAGGCGTGGTCGTTCCGATCCCGACATTGTCGCCCTTCAAACGCACAAGATCCGAGCTTCCATTGATCCGGAACCCGATACCGCCACCGGGGCGATTGTTGAACATGCGCATGCCATTTGGAAATGACGGGTGTTCAGGATCGTATGTGAGGATCGCGGCGACCCCACCATTTTCATCATTGAATGAGATGCGTTCGGCCGATAGGCTGCCGGTGTTTGGATTCTCGATCGTTATCCCGATCTGACCGTCGGTGTCTTCATACACATGGAGCTTTGTTGACGCGTCAGTTGTCCCGATGCCGACATCACCTCGGACGTCCACATAGAGGGCATCTGTCGGGTTACCATCTACCGCATCGAGTGAATGGCCATCACCGATCCCACCGCCACCATCATCCGTTCCATCGGCGAACCCTGCGGGCACACCCTTAAGCTTACTCCAGTCGACTGGATTAGCAGTATCGTTGAGTGTCCCTGCCACACTCAGTGAATCCTGGGTGTAGTACCGCTCATCGTGGAGATGCATCGCAGCGGCAAAGTCGCCGGCGGCGTAGCCCGCGAGACTGTCGGAGCTCGTGGCATGATCTGAGGTCTCCGCGTGAGCTGCGCTGGTTGCCGTGTCGGCACTCAAGGCATGGGCAGCGCTCAGGGCCGTATCCGCACTCGTGGCATAATCGGCACTGTCGGCCTCATCGGCGCTTCCTGCCCGAAGTGCAAATGGCACACTCACGATCTCCCGGCGCGGCATGAGAATCTCTCCAGCAACTTCGACTTCAAGCCACACGGGTCCATTGAATTCGACATCGATCGAGTCGACACTTCCAAGGATGGTTGCAATGACCCCTGTGGGATCCGGTAAGAGAGTCTGCTCCTCAGACCAGAGCAGACTTCCATCCGAGGCGTGGTCATAGACCCGGAACGTGACATCCTGGGGACCTACAAGGGGATCACCCGTAGCACTGTCGGTGAGCCTGCCCTGGTAGTTGAACTTCCTCGGAACGTCCGCTGCGGCGATGCCGGTCCAGACAAGAATCGTGAGGGCTGCTACTACAAGGGATACACGCATGGTGTTGATGCAGAACACGGACCTACCTCCTTTGACAGAAACCTGCTGGGTGAAGTACTCAGGATACAGGGATGCATACGTTAAAAGATGTTCTCCTGCCGTGCCGACGCGTAAAGACAGGCGTCCCGATAGCCGGGAAATGGTATCACGGACCGGGCCGATCGGTCAAAAGAATAGGATTGGGCGGACTGCCTTTGCCGCCTGAACTGCACCGTTCGACCTTCTCAACGGGCGGAACTCACCTTGGCCCACTTCGTCCCCGGTTTTTCGAAACTGTAGTAGACCTTGATCTCCTCTAACTCGTCAAAGATCTGGGGGACGAGTTGAAGATCCATCCCGATCTTGATGTTGTCTTCCTTGATACTCTCCCCAAACCAGGCGAGGGCCCTCCCCCCTTCTTCTAAGTCCACCACGCCGACGATATAGGGTGTCACATCCTCAAAGCCTGTGGGGGCTGCAATGATCTTGGTAAACGTATTGAGTTTGGCCTTACCGCTTACTTCGAAGAATTCGAAATCGGGACTCATGCACACTTCACAGTCGGCCCTCGGTGGAAACGAGGTGACGCCGCACTTCTTACAGCGCGAAGCCATGATCCGGCCGTCCTTTAAGTACTGAGCGAAATCGGCAACCTTTGTATAGGGTGAGTAGTTGACCTTCCCGAACCATTTAAACATTGCTCTAATCCCTCCTTAAGACCTGGACAAAGCAGTACTGTCCGATCCCACCGACATTATGCGTGAGGCCGATATCCGCATCGGGGACCTGCCGCTCCCCTGCCTCACCTCGGAGTTGTTTGGTTATCTCATAGGTCTGGGATACGCCCGTGGCACCGATGGGGTGCCCCTTGGCCTTAAGACCACCATCGACATTGACGGGTATCTTACCCTCGATATAGGTCTCGCGGTTTTCGATGAGTTTCCCACCCTCACCCTTCTTACAGAACCCGAGGTCCTCATACGCCATGATCTCGGCGATGCTAAAGCAATCATGCACCTGCGCCACCCTGATGTCGCTCGCGGTAACACCGGCCATCTTGTAGGCATCCTTGGCCGCCTTCTCGGCGCTCGGTAGACCGGTAAGACTCGGACGCCTGAGGACCGACATGCTGGCCGTCGCACACCCCATACCTGCAAGCCAGACGGGCTTCTTCGACATCTCCTTCGCCAGATCTTCCTTGACCAGGATCACACATGCGGCTCCGTCGGCATTGGCACAGCAGTCATAGACCTGAAGCGGGCTTGAGACTTCTTCGGATGCCATGGCTTTCTCCAGCGTGATCTCTTTCTGAAAGAGCGCATAGGGATTCTTGGCGCCGTAGAAGTGGTTCTTGACCGACACTTCAAGAAGCTGCTTACGCGTTGTCCCGAACTCATGCATGTGCCGCGTGGCAAACAAGGCGTAGTAGCCTGGAAACGTAGTGCCGAAGACGCTTTCCCATTGGACCTCCCCTACCCTTCCCATAAGCGCGAGGATCTCAGGGGTTGAAAGCTCGGTCATCTTCTGACATCCCATAACGCAGACGATGTCGTGGACCCCGGCCTTGATCGCCATCCACGCGGTACGCATGGCCGCGCTTCCCGACGCACACGCGACTTCGGTCAGCCAGGTAGGTTTCGGGTTAAGCCCCAGATACTCCTGCACAACCCCCGGAAGGGAGCGCTGTTTGTGGTACTCGGGAACTGACCCAATCACGGATGCATCTATATCTTTCTTATCTATCCCGGCGTCGGTAACGGCGTCTCTGAAAGCTTCGAAGGCCAGCTCCTGAACCGTGGCGTCACTTCGCCTGCCGAAGACCGTGTGCCCGATACCGACGATTCCAACTCTCGTCATAGCTCATTGCCTCCTATATGTACTGGCCGCCGTCGATCTTAATGACCTCACCCGTGATGTGGCGCGCCCTGTCCGAGCAGAGAAAGACCACGACATTCGCGCAGTCTTCCGTCGATGCAATGCGGCCCAGGACCGTCTCATCCACCGCCTTGTTTAAGAACTCAGGCGGTATGCTTGTCGCCATCTCGGTCATCACCATCCCGGGGGCAACCACATTCACGTTGACGTTAAACTTGCCGAGTTCCTTGGCCAGGGCCTTACTCATCGCAATCTCGCCACCCTTGGAGGCGGAGTAGTTGGTCTGGGCGAACTTGCCCCGGAGCCCGTTTATTGAGGAGATGTTTACGATCTTACCATGCCGCTGGTCCTTAAAGACCATGGCAGCCGCTTTGTTATAGTTAAAGTAACCCTTGAGGTTGACGTTGATCACGGTGTCCCACTGCTTCTCGGTCATCTTCCAGATAACGCCGTCCCAATTGATCCCGGCATTGCAGACCATGATGTCGAGGCCGCCGAATTCCTTGACCACGGTTTCGACCATGTTCTGAGCATCATCGTAACTTGATACATCCGCCTTGATGGCAAGCCCCTTAGGTCCCATCTCCGTGATCTTACGGACAACCTCTTTGGCCTCGGCGTCGTGGCGACGGTAGTTTAAGGCCACGTTACAGCCTTCCTCACCCAGCGCAAGGGCAACCGCAGTGCCAATCCCCATGCTGCCACCTGTTACAATTGCGGACTTCCCTTTAAGACCCAGATCCATGGTTCAGTCCTCCGTCTGAGATGTAGTTGGATTATCACTTCAGAGACCCAAGCATAAGCCACGGGATGGCCGTATGTCAAGTTCCCCGCAAACAGCCTCCCGAACGAGTTGGGGACGCCCCGGTTGATCAGATCCCGAGTGGGCAGGGATCGAACAGGTACCATAACGAGTGGGGGAAATCCCTCGGGTTAAAGCCCGAGCAGGCGCGAGGCGAAATCGAATGCCTTCTCAAACAGTTTATCCATGGCATTGGCGTAAAATAGCACGACTATGATAATGAAGCCCACCCCTCTCAGTTTCATATAGAGTCGGGCCATCGATGTCGGAAGCACGCTTGCAACCAGGTGCGATCCGTCAAGCGGCGGGATGGGTATTAGATTAAAGACCGCAAGGATCAAGTTTATGAAAGTTCCGTAGAAGAAGAGAACTTGGACAGGCGCCGGAAGACCCACCTGCTCTGATAATCTGAAGAGAAGTGCATACCCGCATGCCTGCACGATGTTGGATCCGGGTCCCGCAAGCGACGACAGGAACGTGTCCTGCCGGAAGTCCTTGAAGTTCGCGGGGTTGATGGGGACGGGCTTGGCCCACCCAAAGATCACACCGGATTTTGAAGCAATCAGGATCAAGGGGATCACAATGGACCCCATGATATCTATATGCTTTAGGGGATTCAGCGTAATTCTGCCGGCTTCACGCGCGGTGGGGTCCCCCAGCCGGTCGGCGGCCCATGCGTGTGAGACCTCATGACCTATGATAGCGAGAGCAAAGACGATGATCTGGACGAGGACTACCACGCTCTGGGGTGTTACCGCCCGTTTGACAGCGTTTGTATACCTACGCGCCTCGCCTGTACTTCGCTCCGGGTAACTGCCGGATTCTGCCGCCACCAGCTCAACCGCCTTTGCTGCCTCAGCATTGGCTTCCTCCATCATTCCCATCCCGGCATAGACTTCCGAGAGCAGGCTGTGCGGGACGCTTGAGTTAGGTATGAGTTCCGCAGCACGTTGACCCGTTTCCAACGCTTCCTCATACCTCTCCTGCTTCATCAAGCAATGAACCAGACTCATGTACCCCGGCGGCTGCGTCGGCTCGAGCTCGATTGTCCTGCGGGCGTGATGTTCTCCTGCCTCAAGGCTGTCGAGTTCAATTAGTGTGTATGCAAGACCGACGTGCGCCCCTGCGAAATCGGGATTCTCCTGAAGCGCTTTACGGAAGAAGGAACTGCCACGCCTCAACCCGGCTTCTGTTCCAAGGATCGCATAGGTCTGACCGAGACCTTGG
This sequence comes from Candidatus Eiseniibacteriota bacterium, assembly GCA_043810925.1. Classification (GTDB taxonomy): domain Bacteria; phylum Arandabacterota; class Arandabacteria; order Arandabacterales; family Arandabacteraceae; genus Arandabacterum. The sequence goes on along the minus strand of JBDRNT010000106.1, from coordinate 66,165 downwards.
TACCCCAATCCACTACTCGGGTCGATCTCAACCGATTTTTCATAGCATGCTCTTGCGCGGTCATAATCCCCCTGGCTCTCATATAGCCACCCGAGTACGATCTGGCCCCAAACGTATGAGGGCATGAGTCGCACACCTTCCTCCAACTCGCGGGCCGCTTCCTCGAACCTGCCCTGGGCCATATAGACTTCGCCCAGCTGGCAACGCGCAGATCCATAACACGGAGCCAGCGCGAGTGCCTCCTTGACAGCTTCCTCGGCCTCGGGGAGAAGCCCGGATACCTGGTATGCCCTCGAGAGCGAGGTATATCCCCATGCTTTGAGATCGTCTCTTGCTGCAACCCGCTTGTAGATATCGATGAGTGTACCGTACTCACCAAGTGGCTGGTATATCTCAGTCAGCCGGGAGTAAGGTTCGGGTTGATCCGGGTCGATCTCGATCGCAAGCTCGCACTCGGCAATAGCCTCATCATTGAGTCCCCTGGCGACAAAGACACCTGCGAGACCGCTGTGAGCGCGGGCATTGCGCGGTTTGAGCTCGAGCGATTTGCGGAAGCATTCCTCAGCATCCCCCAGTCGATCCTCCTTAAGCAGGGCATCACCAAGTTCATTCAGTACCGTCTCATTCTTCGGACTTATAGCGCGTGCCCTGTTAAACTCCCGGATGGCACCCTCACTGTCCCCTCGTCTGAAATACCACTGGCCCAGTTGGATGCGGGGGGACGGGAGATCGGGACGCAGATCTACAGCCTTCCCAAGGTACTTGAGCGAACTATCGAATTCACACAGCCGGAAATAAGCGTCAGCCGCATCGTGATAGTGGCCGACATCGTCCGGTTCAAGTTCGATGGCCCTGATATAGCTGGCCACCGCTTTTTCTGGCGTGCAGGATAACAGGAGCCTCGAACCCAGGCTGGCATGGTGATCCGGTTGATCCGGGTCGATTTCAAGAGCTCTTTCAACACATCTGGTAGCATTCTCAAACTCTGAAAGCTCTGCCCACGACCAGCCAAGCAGCGAGTGGGCAACGTCGAAATCGGGGTCAATCGTCACAGCTTCAGTGTAATGTTCAATGGCCAGGCGGTGTTCATCCATCGCTGAAAGCGTGACTCCCAAACAAAAGTGGGCCACCTTATCCGATGGGTCATCCTCGATCATCCGCTCATACCTGGTCCTGGCCTGATCCAGCTCACCGGTCTCTTCATAAACGTATATCAGCCTTGCCATCGCCCGGTAGTTGGCAGGATCCTCGGCAAGAATCCGTTCATACTCCGAGATGGCAAGATCGTAATCGCGATATTCGAAATGCTTCTCTGCAGTCCTCATACGTTCAGCGGTGGACTGGGTGAAGCCGGCACCGGGAACAAGCAGGACTGCGAGAAAGCTGAGAAGCAAAGCTCGCTTAAGCATGGAACGCTCTCTTCCTTTTGGGTGTGATCTGGCAGGCATCTTATCCCGGGTCGGGCGGGATGTCAAGTGTCGGGGCACCGGCCTGCCTTCGAGGGGCTACAATTTCGGTGACACCAAACTTAATTATCGACAGTTAAGTTTGGTGTCACCGAAACTATCGCAACATCTTCAGAAACCGGGAAGGCAAGTTGTTGCGCCCGACTGGGAAGTTGTGCTATGCTGGCGCGGTGCTTAGGGGCAGTGGGAGGCACCAGCAATATGTGGCGTCTTAAAAGTTAACCGGTTTCAAGACACCCAAGCGAAAAAGAAGGAGGAATCAAAATGGGGCTGGAATGGTTGCCAAGAGAGAATGAGATCAAGGATCACGCACTTTATAAGGGAGACCAGTACTTCGGGACCGAGCCACCGTGTACAGGCTATGAGAAGAAACCGATCATCGATGCTGAAGGCAAAGCAGTCAAGGGGCTCTATTCAGCCTGGATTACACTCAACAATCCGAGGCAGTATAACTCATACACCACCGACATGGTAAAAGGTGTGATTGCCGGCTTCCACAACGCATCCCTGGACAGGAGCGTTGTTGCCGTCATCTTCACGGCAGTCGGGGACAAGGCATTTTGTACGGGGGGTAACACCAAGGAATACGCCGAATACTACAGCAACCGACCGAATGAGTACGGGGAGTACATGGAGCTCTTCAATCACATGGTCGACTCGATCATGTTCTGCAAGAAACCCGTGATCTGCCGTGTGAACGGTATGCGGATCGCCGGTGGCCAGGAAATCGGTATGGCCGCCGACCTTGCGGTGAGCTCCGATCTGGCGATATACGGTCAGGCCGGTCCGCGTTACGGCTCGGCACCGGACGGCGGCTCGAGCGATTTCCTGCCGTGGTACCTCGGGATCGAAGATGCCATGTGGAACTGCATATCATGCGAGATGTGGTCGGCTTATAAGATGAAGCGGCTCGGTTTCATCACAAAAGCGGTTCCCGTAATAAAGGACGGGGACAAGTGGGTGAGAAATCCGCAGGTCGTAACCGACAGGTATGTCGACGGTGGTGAGATCGTCTACGGTGAGTTTAAGACCGGCGACGAGATGAAGAAGGCCAGGACCTATGTCAAAGAAGCGACGATAGACTTCACGCTACTTGATAAGGCCATAGACGACATTCTCTGGAGGTTCACCAACCTCTTCCCGGGCTGTCTCATAAAGACCATCGACAGCATAAGAGCCAAGAAGAAGTTCTTCTGGGATTATTCGAAGAACTATAACAGACACTGGCTGGCCGCCAATATGGCAGGCGAGGCCTTCTTAGGTTTCCATGCCTTTAACACCAAGAAGATAACGGGCACGGACGTGATCGACTTTGTGAGGTACCGCCAGCTCATAGCCGAGGGCGCCTACCAGGACGATGCGATGTTCGAGCAGGTGCTGGGGAAACCGCTGGACAAGTAGAGGACCAAATAGACGGACATTAGAACCTGATCAAACGAGCCGGCATGCGGCTTTCCCCTTGACGGGATCCGTGATTTGTGATATATCCCAACAAGCAGCGAGTATCCGCATAAACTACTCAAGGATGAGGAAAGACGAGAAGAGGAGGTGTTTGAGTAGATGAAGACATTGTTCACTCTGGTAAGCCTGGCGCTGCTCGCTTCCTGGGTAGCCCCTGCGAATGCTCACGTGTATATGGCTCTGGAGCTCGAAGCTGAGATTATCCACGCCACCGCACAGGATTTCTTCAGGATCTACTTCCATTATGAGGACTACCGCACCGAACCCGGTGTTACGACCTTTACGGCGACACTCAAATTCGACGGCAATGTGGTGCGAACTCTTACGCTCGACATCTTTGTGCCTTCGGACTTCAAGGTTGATCGGGAGTTGACTTTCCCGATGCCTGGGAATTTGCCGGTGCCGGCGGGTACTTACGAACTTTGCCTTCTGGCTGAGCGTGAGCCGGCCAGGGAGACAGCTTGTGCTGAAGTAACGCTTGACGGCATGGGAAAAGTGGTCGGTTTCTCCAAGAAAACTGAAACGCTACCGAAGCCAAAGGAAAAGGGTTACGAGACCTTCCGGACGGAATGAGATAGATTCGCGGGCGAACTGATAGCGTTATACTCCAAATACCGCCTGACAAGTGGATTGGTATAACCTTTTAAAAAAAACTTCTTGCATTGATCCGGCGATGTGGTACGGTCGTGCCAACGATCTCGAATAGAAGGAGTGCCTGACGATGGAGCGGAATGACTTCGGAGACATCATGGACTTGCGGAAAGTCACGCTGCCGCATGCTCCCAAGGGACTCATACGCTGGATCGTTCCCGCCATCGTGATCATAATCTTCCTCTTCACGACTCTCTACACAGTGGGTCCTGAGGAAATCGGTGTTGTGCTCCGGCTCGGCAAGTATGTCCGGAGCACCGATCCGGGGCTTCATGTTAAGCTCCCCTTCGGTGTCGAAGGTGTAACCAAGGTCCCCGTCCAGCGCCAGCTAAAGCAGGAGTTCGGGTTCCGCACGGTCAAAGCCGGTGTGAGGACCGAGTACACGAGCAAAGGAACGACCGGTGAGTCCAACATGCTCACAGGCGACCTCAATGCCGCGGTGGTCGAGTGGGTGGTTCAGTACCGGATTGTTGAGCCCTACATGTACCTCTTCCGCGTTCGCAATGTCCAGAATACCTTCCGCGATATGTCGGAAGCGGTCATGCGACGCGTGGTAGGTGACCGCACGGTTAACGAGGTCCTGACGATCGGCCGCCAAGAAGTCGCCGATAATGTTCTGCAGCAGCTTCAGGAGCTCTGTGACCAGTACGAGACGGGGATCAAGGTGGAGCAGGTGGTGCTTCAGGATGTCAATCCACCGGATCCCGTAAAGCCGTCCTTTAATGAGGTCAACGAAGCCCAGCAGGAGCGTGAGCGACTAATAAATGAAGCCCAGTCGGAATATAACAAGGTGGTCCCAAGGGCACGGGGTGAGGCCGAGCAGACAATCCGGCAGGCCGAAGGTTATGCCCTCGACCGTCTTAACCGGGCACGGGGAGATTCGGCCCGCTTTGTCGCGGTCTATGATGAATATCTGAAAGCACCCGAGGTTACGCGGAAGCGGATCTATCTCGAGACGATGAGCGAGATCCTTCCGCTCGTTGAGCGGAAGATCATTGTCGATAACGATCTGAGAGGAATTCTTCCGCTTCTTAACTTGAATCCATCAAAAGGAGCGGGCCAGGAGTGACCGGGCAGGTAGCGCAACACAAGTCAGTGAGAGGAAACACATGATACGGATTGCCGCCGCTATCATTGTAGGGATTGTGATCCTGATCGTGCTCGGGAGCAGTCTGTATATTGTCAAAGAAAACGAGCAGGTGATAATCACCCAGTTCGGGCGGCCCATAGGGGACCCGATCACGAAGCCGGGTCTTAAGGTCAAGGTGCCCCTCGTCCAGAGGGCACACATGTTCGAGAAGCGCTTCATCGAGTGGGATGGTGACCCCAACCAGCTACCCACCAAGGATAAGCGCTTTGTCTGGGTTGATATGTACGCCCGCTGGCGCATCACCGATCCCCTGCTTTACTTCCAGCGTCTCAGGGACGAACGGGGTGCGCAGACACGGCTTGATGATATTCTCGACGGGGAGACCCGAAATGCGATCGCCAACCATAACCTGCTCGAGGTGGTCCGCAACACCAACCGCACGCCGGAGCAGAGCGAGCTTGAGGCCAGGGACGAGACCGGTCTTGAGGACATATATGTCGGCAGGGATATGATACGCATGGAGATCCTCGCCAAAGCCCAGAGCCGAACGGAAGATCTGGGTATCGAAATCCTGGACGTCCAGTTTAAGCGCATAAATTACGTTGAAGAGGTAAGACGCAAGGTATACGAGCGGATGATTGCCGAGCGTCAGCGGATTGCCGACCGGTTCCGGTCCGAGGGTGAGGGTGAGGCCTCGCGGATCCGGGGCGAGAGGGAGCGCGAGCTTAAGCGGATCCAGTCTGGCGCATACCGTGAGGCCCGGGAGCTCATCGGAAAGGCCGACGCGGAGGCCACCGCGATCTATGCCGCTGCATACAACCGTTCTCAGGATTCACGGTCCTTCTACGAGTTCTTAAAAACGATGGAAGTCTATAAGACCACGCTTGATTCAGAGACCTCGCTTGTTCTATCGACCGACGGTGAGTTCTACAAGTTTATCGAGTCGTCCAAGGACCGCTGAGAGCCGTCTACTTCACTTCCTTGATTCTGCCATTCTCCAGTTTCACGATGCGCGTAGTAACAGCCTCGAGGAGGCCGCGGTCATGAGACACCACGATCATGCTCTGGGGAAGTCGAAGCAGGAGGTTGCGGATGCGCTCCGCCGATTCCGTATCGAGGTCGTTTGCGGGTTCGTCCAGGAGAAGGACGGCGGGCTTCATGGCAAGCACGGTCGCGAGCGATACAAGGCGCTTCTCCCCACCCGAGAGATGATGGGTGATCCGGTCCTCGAAACCTTTAAGACCTACGTCGGCCAATGCCTCCTGGATCAGGCCATCCGTCTCTTCCCGGGTTCGCCCCAGATTCAGAGGACCGAAAGCAATGTCCTCACGGACCGTTGGACAGAAGAGTTGATCATCAGGATCCTGAAAGACAAGTCCCACGCGCTCACGTACTTCCCAGAAATCTTTCTCCTCACTTCTCGGCCGGCCGAAAACTTCGATCGACCCGCGATCGGGACAGATGAGTCCGACTATGAGATGAAGCAGCGTCGTCTTACCGCATCCGATATGGCCGATAAGACCGAGGCGCTCCCCGGTCCGAAGGGTGACGTCCACTCCCTCGAGGACCTTCTCCCCTTTCGGGTAGCGGTACCATACGTCTTTGAACCTTACATGCCCGCTTTCATCCATTTGATCATCCTATCTCCCAAGCACTCCAATGACAGCCAGACCGGATAAGACCAGGACGCTCACACATGCGAAGACGAGATCACGCCGGTGAAACTCAAAGTGCCTGAAGATATAGAACTTCCCACGGAAGCCCCGGCACTTCATGGCCGCCATGATACGCTCCGATCGCTCGAGGCTGCGAACCAACAGCATCGCAACGAGATTACCGTAGCTGGCGTACGTATGCCGGCTCATTCTCGGCCGGAATGCCCGCGCCTTCATCGCCCGTAGCAGGTTCTCATACTCATGATGAAGAACATCGAGATACCTCAGAGTGAACATGAAAAGATGGATAAGCTTATCGGGCACGCGCAGGTGCTGGAAGGCATGCCCGAGCTCGAAGAGCTCAACCGTGCCTAAGAGCGCGGTGAGTGCGAGCACGATGGCATTGGCCTTGAGGATAAGCACGGCGCACCAGGTGAGTCCATCTACGCTGTAGCCAAGCGGCCCGATTGTGAAAGCGGCCCGGCCGGGATAGGTCAACGGAACCATGACGAACACCACGGCCATGAAACTGTTGAGTCTCAGGAGACGTCTTGCCAGAGGGCCTGCGGGAATCCTGGCCAGAAGCACCAGAAACGTACCCAGGGCCGCACCGATTCCGAGCACGCGGAAGTTGCTGCTCAGTGCCACAAGCAGCGAGAAGAGAGCCGAGAGCATGATCCGCCCGCGCGGGTCAAGCCGGTGAACAATGGTGTCACCGGCAAAGTAGGTTGTGCAACTCACGATCCACCGCTTTTTCGAATCTGCTGCGGCATCTCGAACACACCGGGGTAGACCCGGGTGAGGAAAGCGGCGACGAACCCGGTGAACATACCCTCGATCACTATGATTGCCAGATGCGGCACAAGCGCAAGTCCGACGATTGTCCTGAGATGCTTTCCGCAGAGTATCAGCGCACCGGCCCAGAGTATGAACGAGAGAGCGACTGCAGTCATCCCTGCTGCCAGGCCGATCGTGAAGGAACTGCGCCCGGTTGTCGAAGCACGGAGCCTCCGGCTGAACAGGTAGTATACGGCGATGGCCGGGAATCCCATGGTCACGGTATTTATGCCAAGCGTCGTGAAACCGCCGAATTGAAAGAGAAGCGCCTGAAGGAAAAGCGAGATCAAAAACGCCGGGAGTGCCGCCCATCCGAGCACGAGGCCTGCCAGGCCGTTTAAGACCGGGTGAACGGCTGAGGGGCCAAGCGGGAGACGAATAACCACCGAGGCAACAAAGATAGCGGCGGACATGAGCGCGGCTCGTGGGATTTGTTCATCTTTCATCACGCGAATGCCGAGAGCAACCCCGGCACCCGCCACCAGAGCTCCCACGGCTGCCACGGGAACAGGTGCGACTCCTTCGGCAATGTGCATGGCTTACGCGCCACCCTTCCGGCGGCAGTAAAATAGAGCCACGACACCGAAGAGACCGAAAATCACGGCCACACCCGTGACAACCTCACGGACCCGGTCACCACCCACGGCGCTCTCGCCACGGATGCCGTCGGGTCCCACAATCACCTCGCTGCTTGCCATGTGGCCCATGCCGTCGTCCACTACGACCTTCCAAGTGCCCGTGGTATCGGGAACGAATCCGAAGGCACCGTGACAATCGGTGCTTCCTGTCTGAAACGCTTCGGAATCGTCGCCTGGTCTTAAGACCTCAGCATCACAGAAAGCCATGGGATTGCCATCGTGGTAGCGAGCCTCGATGGCCACCGCACCTTCAATAGCTTCGCATTGGGCTCCGTGTCCCAGACACACCACAGCCGCGATGGCTACCAGGCCGACAGCCAGGATTCCTGCTACCAGTCGTCTCACGGAATCTCCTTTCCCATGTCCTCCGTTGCATCTTGTTCACGTACCTCGAAAACCAATGACGCACCGCGGCCCTCGACCTGCGCCATCACCAGGTATCTGCCACATGTACGGATTGGTATCGGGGCCGGCGCGTCAACATCTGTCCGGGCATAGTGGGTTCTGCCGTTCTCCGGAATCACCTGCAATGGTGCGCCGATGGAGTTACCATCAAGAGCAAGCGATACTGAAAGTGTATCTCCCGGTCTTATGGCAGACACGGCCTCAAGTGGAACCAGTTCGAGACCCTCGCCCAGACCATAGCGCCCGGGATCATCCTTGAGAGGATTAGCCACGACGATCGCCTTTGCCTCAAAGCTGGGTTTCTTGGCCTTGGGACGCTTGAGCGTGAAACCAACAATATGGACGCCTTCGTGTTCAAGCGCAATCTCGGCGGTCCGGAACTTCTCATCAACCACAGACTCGATGAGCCGCGGCGTCTTGCCGGCGGTCCACATCCTCAAGCCCTCCACCACCTTGTCCTCAAGGACATGATCGCCTTCGGGGAAGTGATGTCCGCTACAGATATAGACCTCAAGCGTCTCGCCACGATCGGGATAGAAGGATGATACGTCAACCCAATGTTCGTGAGCTGCGGCCCTCTCGGCAAGGCCGATTATCAACACCAGCATGAAAAGCAGCTTTAATTGTCTCATGCCCCCTCCCTCCAGGGTCAGACCCCACGGCGCACCTTTTGAGCTCTGACCCCAAATGTGTCACCTTTTGAGCTCTGACCCCAGATGCGTCAACTTTTGAGCTCTGACCCCTAAAGGTTTTAGAACAGGTACATCAATGTGACATTAGCCCTTCGCGTATTTGCGCCGTCACTCTCGCCGAACTCCAGCCCGGTCTTGAGAATTATGTTCGGAGCGCCCAGGGGCATATAGACACCCGGAAGTACCGACCAGTTATCCCCGATATCCTCATCGGCCCCCATGACCTCGACGCCTGCCGCTATGCCATGGGGATTCTCGGAAATCGGCCGCTTGATCCCCAGCGCCCACGACAGGGCATCCTCCCCTCCCTCCTTCTCATAACTCACGTTCACCGTGACATTGCTGTGATCCTCGAAGCCTCTACCCAGGATTATGACACCTTGATAAACCAGGTCCTCACTGCCCAGAAGTCGCTCCGCGTCCGAGAAGGGTATTTCAACGGTTCCGGCCACGGCGATATCCAGAAGCCACGCGTCAGTAAGCGGATACTGGAGGCTTACCGCCATTGCTTCGAGCATGGGGGAAGGACCCTGCGGCTCGTAGCCGGCGCGCTCTTCCTCAACCACAAGGTCAGGACCGAACTTGGCAAAATGCGTATGGACATCCAGCATCAGCTTGTCGATGACGCCGTAGGATAGGCCCGGGGTCAGTTCCCAATGGTCCTCTCTTGGATTGCAGGTGTTGTCCACCATATAGTCGTAATGAAGATGGAATACGAATTCCCCACCCCGGACAGTCCCGAAGCTTTCCATCTCGATATACTCCATGGCGTGGTGACCGGCCGCCGGCAGACTTGTCATAAGCACTATCAGAGTCCCGACTAACAGTGTGGCATGCTTTCTCGCCACATTTCTCATAACTCCTCTCATAACTCCCTCCCCGTGGTCGCGGTCGCAACCGAAGTGTACTTGACCCCCTTGGCCGCCTTAAGCGCGCCTGTCAGCGCCCTGATCTTCTTGGCGGCACCTCTCACGACAACGGTCTCGAAGCAGTTGTCGTGATCGAGATGGACGTGCTGGGATGAGATGATGAGATCGTGATAATCATGCTGAATATGGGTGAGCCTCCTGCTGAGATCACGCCTGTGGTGGTCGTAGACCAGGATGATGGCAGCGGCCACATCTTTCCCCGCCTTCCACTCTTCTTCCACCAGGCTGTCCCGCATCAAATCGGCGACGGCCTTGGACCTGGTAGGATAACCTCGCGCCGTGATCTGCCTGTCGAACCGCTCAAGCAGATCCCCATCGATCGAAACACTGACCCGTACAAGTGCCGACATCGCAGTCCTCCTTGCGTATTACGATATTCAATTATGTAATACTACTTTACCACGAGTAGAAATCCTGTCAATCAGATTCTTAAGGGGAAGATGAGTCATCCACGGGAGAGCTCATGTGGTCGAAGGAGCCCGGCAGCGAAAACCAGCATGGGTTTCTTGCCGGTATTTGTCGGATTTGATGTCGATTGACTAATGCCGTGTGCCCGGACACGTACTGATTGACATGGCTCAAGCACTGTGCTACACTAGGGGCTTACATGAGGATAACGGTATCCCGTGAGCGTGGTTTTGTCGACTTGCCAGGAAGGATGGAGGTGCGGTTGTGAAAGCATTTGGAATGGGAGTCGTGTTAACCCTCTTCCTTATCGGAAGCGTGGTCTCGCTTTATGCCGGCCCGCCGCCGAAGGTGACGGGTGGTGTGGAGTTTACGAGGATGGAAGACATCGGTGAGGTTACGGCTAAGGCTGAATTCGAAGCGCATGCGGAGCAAGACGGGCGCCCGGCCAAAGGTATGTTTAAGTACAGTGATTCCATGGGTCGGGAAGCCAGGATCGACGTCGATTGCGTGTACATCCGTCTGTGTGAATGCTGCTGCTGTGCGACTTTCTCCGGACCCGTGGTAAAAACCAATATGCGGGAATGGGAAGGCCAGTGGGTGCAGGTCTGGACCAGGGACGGTGGATCGTCCGGCGCCGAGAACGACTTGATCGGCGCGACGCTCTACAGCTATGATCCCGGATGCCACGCCAGCCAGCCGCCGGAGTGGTGGGAAGTGATCCACGGCAACCTGGTGATTCACCGGTGCGGGGATCCCCCAATACGTGCGGGACGTTGATATCGAATGGTGATTGAGTAGGCCGATCTAACCCAAGCCCCGGAGTCGCGATGTTGGCTCCGGGGCTTTGTCTTGTCATTCCCCGCTTCTGATGATAAACTCCACCGCGTGTCAGTCAGCGCGGAGGAGACAATGAGTAGCCGGAGCAAGGTAGTGACCGCCAAAGGCGGCATAATGAAGGCCCTGGGCCCGGGGTTCCTGTTTGCCGCAGTCTCTGTCGGGGTTTCCCATGTTGTTCAATCAACCCGCGCGGGTGCCGGCTACGGTTTCTCGCTTCTCTGGGTAATCGTGCTGGCGCTGCTTCTTAAGTACCCGCTCTTTGAATTCGGCCAGCGGTATGCCGCCGCCACCGGAAACAGTCTGCTTGAAGGCTACCGTCGCCAGGGCAAGTGGAGTCTTGTGCTCTATCTCATTCTCACGGTAGGGACGATGTTTACGGTCCTGGCCGCGGTGACAGCCGTGACTGCGGGGCTTGCAATCCAGATGACGGCGCTTACGCTCCCACTGGCTGCGTGGTCGGCAATCATTATCGCAGCATGTGTCTTGATACTCATCATCGGCCGTTATCCGCTGCTTGACAAGGTGATCAAGGTCGTCATGGCCTTGCTCGTAGTCTCCACGGTCGCGGCCACCATAGTGGTGCTTCCCAAACTCAAGGGGGCAAGCCTCTGGGGGCCGGTTCGGTTGATCGATGTTGCATTCATCGTGGGACTCGTGGGATGGATGCCGACCGGAATGGACGTCAGTGTCTGGCAGTCGTTCTGGACGCTTGCACGCAAGAAAGAGACGGGTTGCACCCCGACGCTCAAGGCAAGTCTCTTCGACTTCAATCTCGGCTATATCGCAACCGGTGCCCTGGCCCTTATGTTCTGTACGCTGGGTACCGCGGTGATGTTTGACAAGGGCATGACGTTCCAGAGCAGCTCCGCCGCATTCGCGGGTCAGGTGATCGACCTTTACACGTCTACGCTTGGCTCGTGGAGCAGACCGATAATCGCAATTTCCGCCTTCACAACGATCTTTTCAACGGTACTCACGGTGGTTGACGGTTTCCCGAGGGGTTTGCAGCTAGTGGCGCGGCGCTTCAGAACCCCGGAGGACCCGGTGGATGTACTTGAGCGCTCGGGGAATTCCTGGGACTACTGGCTGTGGATGGGCATAATGGCCGTGGGGGCTATGCTCATAATCGCCTTCTATCTTAAGAGCCTGAAGGCGCTTGTCGATCTGGCGACAACACTTTCGTTTATCACCGGCCCATTCCTCGGGTTCCTGACATACAGGGCCATCACAGCCAAGTACGTACCGGCGGAATGCAGGCCCGCGCCCTGGCTTCGCGGACTTGCGGTCCTTGGTATTGTGTTCCTGGGTGGATTCCTTCTTTTCTTCATCTACTACAGGCTCTTCATGGGGAACTGATGTTGAATCAGAAAAACATTGAGCGATTCAGGGCTGTCGTCTCCCGGATATTCAGCGATGCCGAGGGAATATCCGCAAAGGATGCCCTCCGGCGCTACTACGGACCGCTGGAAAGACCGGATCTGACTCTGGAGTATCTGCGCGGTGTTGTTGACCTCCTCAATCTGACCACGAAGTCGATCGATGGCATGGTCGTCCTGGATGCAGGCTGCGGCTACGGCATGATGTGTATGCTCCTCGCAATTCTCGGAGCGAAGGAAGCGCACGGGATCGATATAATGGAAGAAAGACTGGACGTATTCAAGGAGTGCTTGCGTAACCTCAAGGCCGGGGCCGTGGACCTTCCCGTATACCCCATCGTGGGAAACATAATGCGGAGTGACTATGAGGACGGCAAGTTCGATCTTGTCCTCTCGGTTGAGGCGATCTCGCATTACCGGGAGCCGGACTTGTTCTTTGAGGAATCCGCGCGGATCCTGAGGCCCGGCGGAATTCTCCTCATTTCAGACGGAAATAACGGTGCCAACCCGAAAATAGTAAGTGAGTGCAAGGAGCTCTGGAGACGATTCGAGCAGGGTCCTACCGGAAGGGTCGGGTCTCACATCATAGAGGAGGCGTACGAGGACATACGGAAGGATATGATCCGGGATGCGTATCCCGAGTGGAGTGAGGAAGATATCACAGCAGTCGCGACGCGTACCTCAGGCATGACCAGGGATGAGATCCTAAAGGCATGCAGGCTCAAGGAAGAGCAGGGTGTAATGCCCGACCGGACCTTTAAGGACGACGAATGCCCGGTTCATCCGGGGTTCGGCTCCGTGCTTGAGCGGTTCCACCACCCGCAGGAACTCGCCCGGCGAATGGAAGCCTTCGGATTCAAGACTCAGGTCTACTCCTATTTCGGTGGCGCGGGTGGGAATCCTGCAATAAGGTTTGCGAACCATATCCTCAAAGCGTTTACGAAGTACACCATCAAGTATGCGCGCGGCTACAGGATAGTCGCGACAAAGGTGTAACCGGCCCCCGGGCCAATGAAGAACTTGACCCCGGCAGAGTTCCAGACTAAACTGCATGGCGTGAAAGCGCCTGTTACCATCTCTTTTTACATGCACAAGGCATATCCGCTCTTCCTTAAGGACAGCAGCGCCTTTGAGGATGAGGTCGGCGGAGCGGAGATGGATTTCTACGTGATCGCTACGGAGCTCGCGAAGAATAAGGACTTCGCGATAACCTTCTATACGGGCGATTACGGCCAGGAAGACATGATGCGGATCACTGATAATCTCACCATGAGGAAATTCCCTTACTGGGAGCCTGACGCATATCCGAAGTGGTACCATAAGATCGTCCGGCGGGTTCTCTGTTTCTGGACGGTACTTAACGATCGTTCCGATGTGTTTTTCTCAGAGGCCCACAGTGAACTCTGGGGATACGTGGTTCTTGTAAGAAAGTTCCTCATGCGAAAGCCAACGGTCTACCGGATTGCAAGTGATCTCGACATCAAACCGTCCGAGGACAAGAAGTCCGACACCTTCTATCGCATCTTCGCATTCGGTCTGAGGCATACGGACTTCGTCATAGCCCAGAATGCGGCCCAGCGGCACATCCTTGAATCAGAGCTGAATAAGAAGACCGTGGAAATCAAGAACGCCCTGTGGGATATCCCCACCCCGCCCGACATCGTCCGCCGGAAAGAGAACGTGCTCTGGGTTGGAAGGGGCATCCCGCTTAAGCAGCCGATGAAATTTGTGGAACTCGCAAGGTCTCTACCAAAGGAACGGTTCCTGATGGTCTTTCCCGGCAAGGGTGCACTTAAGGACGAGGTCGTCCGTGAGTCCGAAAAGCTGAGCAATCTTGAGGTGGTTGACTTCATCGACCCGAAGACGATACAGGAGACCTACAACCGCGCGAAATGTCTGGTCAACACTTCCACTCACGAGGGGTTTCCCAATTCATTCGTACAGGCCCTTATGGGCGGAACGCCCGTGGTCGGTCTAAATGTCAATCCGGACGGCATACTCGACAGGCTCGATATCGGGCACTGTTGTAATGGAGATATCGCCCAGGCAACCGAGTTCATCAGGACGCTTTCCGGTAAACGTATGGAAGAGCTCTACGCAAACTGCCGGGCCTACTTCAAGGAAAACCACGATATTTCGACAGTGATAAAGAAGTACGAAGCGCTGTTTGCCGATATAGCTTCTAAGCGTGCTACGTAATTTCGGGGACACCATACTCAAATGTCGGATAGATCCTAAAGATGGGAATGACTGCACTACGATCCGGCGGGACAGGTAGCATCGATAGGAGGCCCACCTTCGATAATTAAGTATGGTGTCCGGAAATTATGTTCGCCCCGGACTGATTTATGTTAGAATATAAGGTTGGATCGAAAGAAGACCGATATGACACCACCTAAAGTATTCTTACTCGGCCTTGACGGCGCCACGTGGCGGGTGCTGGATAAGCTTATCGCAGAGGGTGTGATGCCCAACCTGGCGGCACTCTCCAGCGGGGGCACAAAGGGAGTGTTGCGCTCGACTATCCCCTATTCCACACCGGTGGCCTGGTCAAGCGTGCTCACAGGCGTGAGACCGTTTAAGCACGGCATCTTCGGGTGTCATAGTATGGAGAACAAGGACGGTGTTATCCTCACCCGCCTCACCGACCGCTCACAGATAAAAGCCCCCATGGTCTTCGATATCTATAACCAGATCGACAAGCGTGTGATCTCAGTCAATATGCCGATGACCTACCCGCCACATCCGAAGGACGGTACGGTGATAACCGGGATGATGACTCCCTCGAAGGAAAGCAGGTTCTACTTCCCGGAAGACCTGATGAGTGAGCTCCGTGAGCACAGTATCGACTACAAGATCGATATCGGGTTCGGTCGGGAGCAGGGGGCGGATTTCGTCCAGAAGATCACGGCCTACCTCGGTAACGGTGCGGTCGCGTTCTTAGATGACCTGAAGCATGTGAGTGAAGAGCGGGAGAAGGCGGTTTTCCATCTGCTCGATTCCAAGGAGTGGGACCTCTTCATGGTCACCATGGTAAGCATGGACAGGATCCAGCACTACTTCTGGGATCTTTTTGAGGATGAAGCAGCTCATCCCGAAATCCGTAAGAGCATCTATGACCACTACCGGTATCTTGATGCGCTGCTCGGGAGGGTCTATTCGAGGATCAAGGACGAGGCCCTGCTCGTTGTCTGCTCGGATCATGGCTTCGGCAAGTACTCGGGCAATTTCTACCTCGATGTCTGGCTTGAAAAGGCAGGCTATCTGGCCAGAAAGGGAAACAGGCTCACGGCGGTAGGGATTGCGAAGAAGATCGCGAGAGGTCTCAGGGTCAACAAGATCCTGGCCCGGTCGCTTGAGCGTTCGAAGAAGACACTGGCAAAGAAACTGATATTCGCCGGTACATCCGACATCGATTGGGGCCGGACCAAGGCGTATGTCTATTCGACCGACAGCATCAGGATAAACCTCGTGGGCAGAGACCAGTACGGGATCGTCAAACCGGGTGAAGAGTTTGAGAACCTGAGAGAGGAGATCAAGCAGGAACTTCTCGGCATAACGGTCGCCGACGGGACGCGGCTTATCGAGAAGGTGCACTTTGCGGACGATCTCTACGGCACATCCGGTGCCAAGGACGCACCGGATATCATCTATGAGTTTACCGAAAAGAACCACTACGCAACCTACTACGGCCCCCGTGGGACCTCACAGATCTTCGGAGAACCCTATCCGTGGAAACAGGGTGACCATCGCATAGACGGTATGTATCTCATCGCAGGTAAAGGTGTCGTGGCCGGCAAGAACATAGCGGCCGACATCGAAGACATCTTGCCGACAGTGATGTTCATACAGAACCTGCCGCCGAGCGAGGATTTTGACGGCAGGGTCATAAGCGAAGCCTTCACCGAGGAGTTCATCTCGGACCGGAAAGACCACAAGCGGCGCTCATTCGAGCGAAGCGAGGTCGAAAAACCCGATAGCGACAAGGACGATGAGGTGATAGACCGCCTCAAGGGTCTGGGCTATATTTAAGCGCAGTCCTGCTTATCGTTACCCGATCTTTATCCGCGCATCCACAACGGCAGCACCCTTACCCTTCGGAAACGCCAGCACGGGGTTCACATCCATCTCTTCTATCACGGGAAAGTCCGCGCCCAGCATGGAAAGGCGGATCAGAATCTCGGCAAGTTCATCTATGTCGGCCGCCTTCTCCCCTCTCACACCTTGAAGTACGGGGAAGCCCTTGATCGAGCCGATCATACTCATGGCGTCTTCATTTGAAAGCGGCGCAAGTCTGAACTGAACGTCCTTCATGATCTCCACAAACACTCCACCCAGACCGAACATCATCGTGGGGGCAAGACCCTCATTGCCCTTAATCCCCATGATCACTTCCCTGCCACCCTTCATGTACTCCTGGAGGATAAACGCCGGCTTGGCCTTCGCGAACTTCTTGGCCATCCTGTCATACGCGCTGATGAGTGCCCGTTCGGTCTTGATATCGAGTGCCACGCCTCCGGCATCGGACTTGTGAAGCAGACTCTCGGCATCGACCTTAAGAACAAGCGGGAACCCGACCCTTTTCGCGGCCGTCTTAAGCTCCGTCTTCTTTGTGATCCGCACTGTCTTCGCAGCCGGTATGCCGTAACACTTAAGCAGATCATAGACATCATCAGATGGCAGGAACCGTCCCTTGCCCCGGTGACGCTTGACGATCGCCCCGGCCTTCTTGACATCGCACTTGTACTTCCTGAAAACGGGCGCCTTTCGCTGGACGAACTTCCCGTACCGGGTCATCGATGAGAGCACCCTCGCGGCGGTCTCGGCGTAATCATAAACCGGGATACCACCATCCCGTATGATCCGCACAACATTGGCCCATTTATCTATGGTCATCACCTGGCAGACTATGGGTTTTTTCGAGGTCTTACCCAGGGCATTGAGTTTGCGGGCGATTCCCTCGCAATCCGCGAACGGAGCCGTCACGAAAACAAGCAGGACCGAATCGATGTTGGGATCCTTAAGAAGCGCCTCCACAGTGCCGCCGTACTGCTCCGGACCGGCTGTGGCGATCACATCAACGGGGTTGGAGACGATGGCTTCCGCAAACACGAGTTTGCGCAAGGTCTCTTTGGTCTTGGCGCTTAACTTGGCGAGCTTAAGCCCGCGTGACATACATTCATCAACGGCGATGATCGCAGGTCCGCCGGTGTTTGTGACGACCACGACCCTGTCACCCCTGGGAACCGCCTGGTCGGAAAAGGCTATGGCCGTCTTTATCATGTCGTCCTGGGAGTGAAAGCGGAGCACCCCTGCCTTTTCGAAAATAGCGTCGGTCAGCGTATCCTGGTCGACAAGCCTGCCCGTGTGAGATGCGACCGCCGAGATCCCTTCCGCCGTCCTGCCTGCCTTGAGGGCAAGTATCGGTTTCTTAGGCGTTGTGCGCTTTGCGACTTCAAGAAAGCCTTGCGGGTCCTTGAGCGTTTCGATGTGGACCATTATCGCCTTGGTCTCGTCATCCTGACCGTAGTAGTCGATGATCTCGTTCATGCTGACATCGGCTTCGTTACCGAAGCTCGAATACATCCTTATGCCCTTCCCGACGTTATAGAGGTGCAGTTTCAGGGTTTCTCCCACCCCGCCACTCTGGGCGACAATCGAGATGTTCCCGGGACTCATGGGAACAAAGGTGAAATTGGCATAAACCGAAACTTCAGGATCGGAGTTCTGGATGCCCTGCGAGTTGGGCCCGTAGACCCGCATCCCGTACTTGTGGGCGACCTCGACAATCTGTTTCTCAAGCGCGATTCCGTCTCCCCCGACTTCCTTAAAACCTGCCGTGTGGACGATCGCGAACTTGACGCCCTTCTTGCCGCAGTCCTCCAGCACATACGGGACGAGCGTGTTCTTGATCGAGATATTGACCAGGTCGATTTCATCCGGCACGTCGGCGATCGAAGGATAGCACCGGAAACTCTTTATGAACCTGGCCTTCGGGTTTATGGGATAGATCGGGCCCTTGAAATCATGATCAAGAAGGTTCTGCATCACGATGTGGCCGATGCTCAGGGGGTTATTCGAAGCTCCAATGATCGCAACCGATCTCGGTCTGAACAGGGCATCAAGCATCTTATCCTCCTTCGCCTTCAAGGGCATACAGCGCCGCACCAAGAGCTCCCGTCAGCTGGGACAGTGGCGGCACGAAGACTTCCTTACCCAGTCTATCGCTGAACATCTCCACGAGGTGGGGGTTATGGGCCACCACACCCCCGGTCATTACGACATCTCCGGCCAGCGGATCCATCTCCGTTGCCCGCTTTATTACAGCACCGAACACGCCCCTTACGAGGTCCTCGACCTTCACGCCTTCCCTGATTCTGGCCAGGATCTCTGTGGCGGTAAAGACGGTGCAGTAGCTTCCGAGCTCAACTTCTTTAGTTCCCTTACGGGCAAGCCCGTCTAAGTCTTCAATCGGGATCTTAAGCCGGTTGGCAATCTCTTCGAGAAACGCACCGGTACCGGCGGCGCACTTGCGGTTCATCTTAAAACCGACCCGCCTGCCTGAAACATCGACCCTTATGACTTTGTTGTCCTGGCCCCCGATATCGATAAGCGTGTGCGCGCGCGGATAACTGTGGAAACTCCCCCTGGCGTGACAGCTGATTTCAGTCCTGGGCAAGTCGGCAAATGGGACATTCCGTCTTCCGTAGCCGGTGGATATGACGGCAGCCATACCGGGACCATCCGGACCGGCAGCCAAGCCGGCCTTGGACCTGGCCTCGGCGAAAGCGGTTTCGGCCGCCCCCTCAAAGTCAACACCCGAGTCCGTTACCGCAAACCCGAGGATCTCCTTTTCCTCATTGATTATGACCGCCTTGGTCGTGCAGGCGCCGACATCGATTCCAGCGAAGTGAGTCATGGTCCAGATTCTCTATCCACTCATGCGCAGCCCGACGGGGCTACTTCCCTTCCATCTGCTCCACGAAGGCTTCGATATTGGTCTTGGCCTGTTCCTCCGAGTAGCACCTGAGGTCATTGAGATCGCCGTTTATGGTCACGCTCGGGATGCCGAGTTTCTTCTCGAGTCGCTCAGGCATTCCGTACCGGTTGTTCGAATTGTTGGGACAGGTCTTGGCGTCATGGAACAGGATACCGTCCACCTTGTACTTCGCGACCATATCTTCGATGTAGTTCTGTTTGAACTCCTCGTCCCGGGCAATGAAGATCTCCGAGTAAGCACGCGCCATACTCGTAAACGGATCCTCGGGATCGAAGGAATCGAAGATCCAGGAGTTACAGTATGTGGATGCGACGACAGCCGTCTTGAGTTCGATGAAGAACTCGGCCAGGTTCCTGAGTTTCCCCCAGATGGGCATCCCTTCCCAGTAGAGCCGGAACTTCTCGCCCTCGACCGCACCGTCTTTCCGAGCCACCTTGTCCTCGAGCTCCTTAAGCAGCACCCTGTAGTACTCAATCGCCGTCTCGGATCCCCTTAAGACAACGGCCGGACCCATTTGAATGGTCGCATCGAAGAAGGTCATCGGGGCGGGCACCGCCGCATTGGCCTCAAGCACCTTCTTCCAGAGCAACGTGCACTCACGGGAGCAAGCCAGCACGCTCCGGAACCTGTCTATGTCGAACTTCCTGCCGGATATTTCCTCGAGAATCGGAACAAGGTTCTTTATCTGGCCGGCAATACCCTCAAGATGATAGTCCTTTATCTCGCCCAGGTTGCGGTAGGTACTTATCCCGATACAGGGGACATTCAGTTCCCTTGAATACCAGTTGAGCCAATCCTCCACGTCGCGGCACTGGTTGGTGTTGAAGACGAGGACATCGGGTTTCGGGACGCCGTCGAACCACTCGTATGCACGCGAAAGCGGTGTCTCCTTCTTTATGAAGGCCCCGACATCACTGGTGAGATAGGAGCATATGTCGGGTGAGTACCCGATGGCATTGGCGACGGGGATATAGTCATTGGCCGTCCTCGTGGATCCGAGTACGGCTCCATGGTTCTCAGGGTAGTGGACTGCAAACCCGAAACTCAAGAGGAGCTCCGCAGGACCGACACTTGTACACCATGCAACCTTGCGCGATCCGTCCTTTGAGGCATCGCTCAGGTCATGGAAGTAGTCGGCCATCACCTTCTTGAGCTGCCCGCCTGACTGGATTTTCTTTATCTTGACCTTCTTTTCCTCAGCCATTTTTCCTCCTCCGGAAGAGATCTCCACCATGCAAACCGGGAGTCTCTTAACTTTTCATCACAGAATAACTTCTTCGGTCGGGAGCAACCAACATCTGCTCCTCTTGGGCTTTAGAGCGTATCAGCATGACCCGGCCAAGTCAAGCAGCATTAGGAAGCCACAGAGGTCTGAGCTGGTACCTGCGGCCGAAAGGGGTTAGAATATCCTTGACAGATGAGTTACGGCAGGAAGGAGCGAATTCGTGGCGACAAAGATAAGGTTTCTGGGCGCGGCCCAGAATGTGACCGGGTCTAAGTACCTGCTTGAATGTGATGGTCTTAACATACTGGTTGACTGTGGGATCTACCAGGAACGCCAGTACAAAGCGAGAAACTGGGAGCCGTTCCCCGTCCCGCCGGAGAGCATCGACATCGTGCTCTTGACCCATGCCCACCTCGATCATTGCGGCTACCTGCCGCGTTTCGCAAGCCAGGGTTTCTCCGGCAGGGCCTACTGCACCGCCGCCTCGCTTGAGATCGCAAGAATATCGCTTATGGATTCGGCCCACGTGCTGGCGGAGGACGCTGAGTTTAAGATCAAGCGGCACGAGCGCGAAGGCAGGAAGGGGCCCCACCCGGTCGTTCCCCTCTACACCGAGGAAGACGTACGCAATTGCCTTCCTCTTCTCACACCATGGAGCTATGAGAAACCGCTTGAGCTCGGAGACGGCATCGTAGCGACGTTTCATGATGCCGGACACATCCTGGGCGCCTCGATGATAAAACTTTCGGTCCCGGACCACGGAGACCGGAACACGGTTCTTTTCTCGGGAGATATCGGCCGGCGTGACAAACCGATCCTCAACGATCCGACCGTATTCAAACAGGCGGACTACGTGGTCATGGAGTCCACTTACGGTGACAGACTGCACGAAGACCCGGCGGATGTCGACAGCCTCCTTGAGGACGCAATAGTGTCTACGGCCAAGCGCGGCGGCAATGTGGTCATACCGAGTTTCGCAATCGGCAGAACCCAGGAACTTCTGTACCGTCTCAATACGCTTCTGCTCGAGGACAGGATCCCCCATGTAAGCGTGTTCATCGACAGCCCGATGGCAATCCGCGTAACGGAGGTGTTCAAGCACCACCGGAACCTCTTCGATAATGAGATGATCAAGCTCGTAGACAAGGGACACTCGCCCTTCACCTTCCCCGGTCTTAAGATGACCAGTTCTGTAGAGGAGTCAAAGGCGATAAACTACGTGAAGAAGGGAGCGGTGATCATCGCCGGCTCGGGGATGTGTACCGGTGGGAGAGTCAAGCATCACCTTGTGAGTAATATCCCGAGACCCGAAAGCATGATACTCTTCGTAGGCTACCAGGCCGGCGGCACGCTTGGCAGGGAGATTGTCGAAGGCGCGAAACAGGTCCGGATATACGGCCAGATGTATCCAGTCAGGGCGAAGATCGCTCAGATCAACGGCTTCTCAGCCCATGCCGACAGTGACGAGCTCCTCACGTGGATCACCGGTCTGGAACAAGCGCCGAAGCATGTATTCATAACACACGGGGAACCCGAGGCCGCACAGGCTTTCGCCGGTACCCTCAGGAAGAAAACAAAGTGGAAGGTTTCTATTCCCGCGTACGGCGATGAAGCCACGCTCGAGTAGACCGAGCGGCGGGTCTCCGTGCCCGGCGATTTCGAGAGAGCGGTCACACGCTTATGGTATCCATGCGCAGGGTATGCCTCAGCACGGTCCTCGTAACACTCTCATTTGTCTCGCTCGAGGTTTCCGGCGCGGTCGAAGCGACGGCACGCAGGACGGAGACTGAGAGACTCGAGAGGCTTGTTGAAGAGATTCAACCAGCGGTTGCTGAGCTTACCGGTATGCCGGAAGGGAAGCAGGTCAAGGTGATCGTGATGAGCAGAAGCGAGTTCAAGGAGTTTCTGGTCGACCTTGTAGCTATGGAGTATCCCGACGATGAACTCATCCGCCGGGGCCGGTGTCTCGCAGAGATCGGACTGGTGCCCGAGGATTATGATCTCGAAGCAGGTTTTCTCGATCTGGTCGGTCAGGAGGGTGGCGGGCTTTACGATCCACGGGCCAAGGCGTTTGTGGGGATCTCGGATCTGCCCCCTGTGCTGATGACCCCGTTTTACCAGGATATGATCGTTTCCCACGAGCTTACACATGCCCTTCAGGATCGCCAGGTGGACATAGTCGCCGAGTCCGAGGTCGGGCTTAAGAATCTCGATTATGAGTATGCATTCCGGTCCACAATCGAGGGAATGGCCACCGTTGTCATGATTGCCTATATGCAGGACAAGGAACTTGACCGGCTTCCAGATACGAGGGTGTTCATGCGAAGCGGTTTTGAACAGAGAGATCTGAGGGAGTTCCCGCACTACCTCAGGGAAGTCTTGATCAGCCCGTATGCCGAGGGCGGCGCCTTCGTCCAGCGGTGGCTCAAGGTCAATCCCCACAAACAGATGGTCTCGTTATTCTACGACATACCGGCTACGAGTGAACAGATTCTCCATCCTGACAAGTACCTGGACCGGGACGAACCCACGCCAATCGATGTCTCAGGCTTGGCGGCAGCAGTGCCGGAGAGTTGGGATCCTTACTACACCAACACGCTCGGAGAGTTCGATCTCCTGACGCTTTTCAGAATGTATCCGGCAACCAATCCCGATGCCGCGGAGGCGGCAGCGGGCTGGGATGGTCTGCGCTTCGCGGCGTATGTGACTCCGGATGATGAGTTGGTAATCGTGGGGTCCTCCGCGTGGGACAGCGAGCATGACGCCGAGGAATTTGAGAGCGCCCTCTCAGAGGTTCTCACCGGGCTCGACGATCCCGAGTTTTACCACGCCAGTCAAAGCGGGGCTTCGATCTACTTCATAATCGGCCCCGCAGGGACCGCCACAAGAGAGAGCATTTTCGAAGCTCTGGGCCCGGCCAGGTAGCCCTGACTGCAAGCGCTCGTACGTCGGGCACGGAGACCCGACCATCCGTCGGGCGCAGAGACCCGACCCATTGAACCCACCCTGACAGGCCTATCTGTAAACGTCCTTACGCTGGCCTATCTTAAACACTGTAACATCAAGTGTCGTGTCGTCGACCGAATAGACTATGCGATACGGACCCTGACGGACGCGATACCTCCCCCGCCCTGTTAGCTTCTCACAGCCCGGCGGTCGTGGGTTGGCTTGAAGTGCCCGGATTCTTCTTACAATCAGTCGACGAAGCTTCTGGGTGGAAACCGCCTCGAGTTCCCTGACTGCCGACCGCTTGATCAGGAGATCATATCTTGCCACGACGCTTGAGGTCCTTGACGACCGTCTCGAACCGAACGGTAGGCTCGGAGACCCGATCCTCGAAGGCAACCAGATCCTCCGCATCCTCCGCCAGACTCCGCCTGACGGCTTCATTCACGAGCTCGGAAACCGAACGCTCGGTTTCCGCAGCCTTGTGCCGCAGGGCGCGGTGTATGTCCGGATCGAAGTAGACTGTTGCGCGTTTGTGCTCGTTTCTCATGATGACATTATAACGTTTTAACGTCTTAGTGTCAAGATGGAAGAAAGACCATCCAAACGTCGGGCACGGAGACCCGACCCTGCAGAAGGGTGCCGCTCTCTGACCCTCATCCAGCCGGGTAGGCCCGACCGCAGCGGTCTCTCCGGTCCCCGCAATTCTGAAATTGCATATTAGACCAGGAGATAGTACACTACATGAGAATACGCATCGAAAGAACTGTGAAGGGTATTGGGTATGATAGAAATAGACGAGGAGCTCTGCAAAGGCTGTGGGATCTGCGTGGATTTCTGTCCTCTCAAGGTCTTCGAGACCTCACAGAAGATCAACAGCAAGGGCTATTACGTCCCGCTTCCCGTCAAGGAGAAGGAGTGCGTGGGGTGCAGGCTGTGTGAGCTCCTATGTCCGGAGTTTTCCATCATTATCATCAACGAGTAGAGGCCGTTGAGCACCAGCAAGAAGAAGCCTAAAGGCAAGACGCGCGGCGGCAAGTTGCGTACCGACTACCTCAGCCGGTTCGCAGGGCGCAGCTATTTCATGCAGGGTGACGAATCCGTGGCCTATGGATCGCTCTATGCGGGCTGCGATTTCTTTGCAGGTTATCCCATAACCCCGGCGACTGAGGTTGCTGAGGTGATGTCTGCGGAATTGCCCCATGTGGACGGCTACTATATCCAGATGGAAGACGAGCTGGCCTCGCTCTCCGCAGTCATCGGCGCGGTCTGGGCCGGTGCCAAGGCCATGACCGCCACTTCAGGACCCGGTTATTCGCTGATGCAGGAGAATATCGGCTATGCCGTGATGACCGAAACACCGTGCGTTATCGTAAATGTCCAGCGCTCGGGTCCATCCACGGGACAGGCAACCATGCCGGCCCAGGGAGATGTCATGCAGGCCCGTTGGGGCACCCATGGCGACCATGAGATGATCGCGCTTGCGCCGAACTCCGTCCAGGAGTGCTTTGACCTTGCGATCGAGGCGTTCAACCTGGCGGAGGAATACCGAACACCGGTGATTGTCCTTATGGATGGCGAGGTCGGACACATGCGGGAACGAATCACGATGCCACGGCTTGAGGACGTGAAGATCAGAGAACGGAGAATGATTACGGGTGATGAACTCCTCTTCGGTGGAGATGACGTGCCGCCCATGGCGGAATTCGGTCTCGGTCGCTTTATCCATGTCACGGGCTCCACGCACAAGGAGACGGGAATCAGGGATGTTCAGAGCCAGGACGTGCACGAGAAGCTTGTGACCAGACTGTGCAGGAAGATCGCCGCCAACCGCGAACGCATAGCAAGATATGAAGAGATGCAACTTGAAGACGCCGACTATGTGCTGATCTCCTATGGAGCCACGAGCCGGCCTGCCGCGGGAGCACTGCTCAGGGCACGAGCCGAGGGCAAGAAGGTCGGCATGCTGAGACTCATATCCATCTGGCCCTTCCCCCAGGGCAAGGTGAGAGAGGTGGCCGCCCGGGCCAGGAAGGTGTTTGTGCCGGAGATGAACCTGGGGCAGCTCTCACGCGAGATCGAGCGGTTCAGCAAGGCCGATGTTATCTCCATACCGAAGATCGGCGGGGTCACGCACACGATAGATGAGATCTACGGCGGGATGAAGAGAATATAGGGGAGCACCGATGACTGATCAGAAAGACAAGGCCGAGAAGCGAAGACATCGTCTCTTCAAGTATCTTCGCAAGGAGGTCCTCCCCACCGCCTTCTGTCCGGGGTGTGGATGCGGTATTGTGCTGAATTGCTATGCGCATGCCGTTGACGAGCTCCAGATGGACCCGAACGATATCGTCTCCGTCACGGGGATCGGCTGTTCATCATGGATCCCGAGCCCTTACTTTATGGGTGACACGTTGCATACCACGCACGGCAGACCGATTCCCTTCGCAACGGGAGCGAAGGTGACCCGCCCGGAAAAGACCGTGGTCGTCATTGCCGGCGATGGTGATCTCATCGGGATAGGCGGGAATCACCTGATTCATGCCGCCAGACGAAACATCGACATAAAGGTATTCATGGTCAATAACCTGATCTACGGCATGACGGGCGGACAGCTCGCCCCGACGACGCCTCTCGGTGTCTCTACATCCACCTCACCCTACGGCAACGTAGAGCATCCCTTTGAGATAGCCG
This sequence comes from Candidatus Eiseniibacteriota bacterium, assembly GCA_043810925.1. GTDB lineage: Bacteria > Arandabacterota > Arandabacteria > Arandabacterales > Arandabacteraceae > Arandabacterum. Next base: position 39,855 of record JBDRNT010000106.1, on the reverse strand, counting down.
AACTCGTGGCCGCTGCGGGGGCGGGTTATGTTGCCCGCTGGACCACGTATCATGTCTTCCCGCTTATGGAATCGATGCAGAAGGCCCTGACGATGAAGGGCTTTGCCTTCATAGAGATTCGCTCCCAGTGTCCGGTCAGCTATGGACGCAGGGTCGGTCAACGGACAGGAACCGAGGCCCTTCAGGAATACAAGGAAACCGCTGTGAGAGCGCAGGAAGCGGCGGAGATGAGACCCGATGAACTCGCCGGGAAGATCGTGGTCGGACGGCTGGCGGAGCGGGACAAATCGGAATTCACCGCGAACCTCCGTCAACTCAACGAGGAGATCCGCAGGAAAGATGCAGGCCGCCGCCCCGAAGACTGGAGCATCTCTTGACCAAAGACGACTTCACATCCATCAGCATCAGGTTCTCCGGTTTCGGTGGACAGGGGATCGTGCTGGCAGGCGTGGTATACGGTGAGGCTGCGGTCAGCGACGGCCTGAATGCCGTCCAGACCCAGTCCTACGGCAGCGCCTCACGCGGCGGTGCCAGCAAGTGCGATGTCATCATATCGAAGGACAAGATCTACGAACTTGAATCGCCCAGAGTCGATGTCCTGATATCACTGTCACAGGACGCATACAACACCTATGTCGGTCATCTCAAGGACGGCGGGACATTGATCGTCGATAAGGACCTGGTTGACGGCGATCCCGGGAACGTGGAAGTCCACAAGATCTCCGCCACGGATATAGCATTCAAGAAGTTCGGTCAGAAGATCATGGGGAACATCGTCATCATCGGTTATCTTTCGGCCCTGCTCGGGATCGTGTCCAAGGAGTCGGTCAGGAAGAGCATCAAGAGGCATCTTCCCGAGAAACTCGTAGAGAAGAACCTCCTGGCTTTTGAGGAAGGGTACGGGTTGAAGCCGACCTAGCCCGGGTGACTCGAATCGCCATCAGAAACGTCAAGGTGCTCGAATGAGAATAGAAATCCGTGTCGCCGGTTTCGGAGGCCAGGGTGTTGTGCTGGCGGGGCGACTCCTGGGTGAGGCTGCCATCCTCGACGGCAAGCGAGCGGTCCAGACCCAGTCGTACGGTCCTGAATCACGTGGAGGTGCCGCCCGTAGCGAGGTTGTGGTGTCGGATGAGGCGATAGACTACCCCAAGGTGATCGAAGCCGACATTCTGGTTGCGCTCTCTCAAACCGCGTTCGACAAGTATCGCTCCACCGTAAGGGCCGACGGCAAGGTCATCGTGGACGCCGACCTGGTCGAGGCGGAGAGCGAGGACGTCTATTGTGTTCCCTTCACCAGAACCGCGGACGATCTTGGCAAGCGGATGGTCGCCAACTCGGTGATGCTGGGCTACCTTGTGGCATCAACCGGGGTGATGGCGCCGGAGTCCATGGAAGCGACGATCAGGGACAAGGTGCCCAGGCATACTATCGATATCAATGTCCGGGCCTTTAACAAAGGCGTTGAACTGGCGAAACAAGAAGGAAACAACTAGTGGACCGTACCGAATACGATCGGGTGATCAAGGCAATAGGTAAGAAGCGGCTCTTTGCCCAGGGTGACGAAGCATATGCATTTGGGGCTCTCTTGGCCGGTTGCCGTTTCTTTGCCGGCTATCCGATCACACCCGCGACCGAATCTGCAGAAGTGATGTCGCAGCTCCTGCCCCGAATAGGCGGCGCTTATGTTCAGATGGAAGATGAGATCGCCAGCATGGGAGCGATCATAGGGGCTTCGCTTGCCGGGGTGAAGTCAATGACCGTAACCTCCGGACCGGGCTTCTCGCTCATGCAGGAGAACATCGGCTATGCCTTTATGACCGAGACCCCCTGCGTTGTCGTAAACGTCCAGCGTTCCGGGCCTTCAACCGGTCAGCCGACCGAACCCTCGCAGGGCGATATCATGCAGGCGAAGTGGGGATCGCACGGCGATTATGAAATCATAGCCCTCTCACCCAACTCGGTTCAGGAGTCGCTCGATCTCACGATAGAGTGTTTCAATCTCGCCGAGAAGTACCGTAACCCTGTGCTACTCATGACCGACGGCGAAGTCGGGCATATGCGCGAAGGCATCACCATCCCGGATCATGGAGAGTATGAGATCATCGAGCGAACCCGGCCTTCAAAGGCACCGGCTGACTACATCCCATTCCTTCCCGAGAGCGGGAAGATCCCGCGGCTCGCCGACTTCGGAACTGGATACCACACCTACTACACGGGTCTGACGCATAAGCCGAGCGGGCTTCCCTCGACCGACGACGCCGAGATTCACACGCAGCTCATAAGGCGGCTTTGCGGGAAGATATCCGACGATACCGAGAAACTCACCCGCGTCGAGGAGCTTTACCTGGACGATGCCGACAGCGTTATCGTTAGCTACGGGATCACCTCGCGGGCTGCGGCGTACGCAGCGAAGATGCTCCGTGCCGAAGGCAGGAAGGTCGGTTACCTCCGGCTTGTAACCATCTGGCCTTTCCCTGAGAAGGTGCTCCAGCGGTTAGGTGAATCCGTAAAGAAGATAGTCGTACCTGAGATGAACCTCGGCCAGATTTACCACAAAGTGAGAGAAGCAGTGGGTCACAATGCTGAAGTGATCAAACTTCCCAAGATAGGTGGAATCATGCATTCGCCCCAGGAGATCGCAGCTGCACTGAAGGAGTGAAGAGCGGATGTTTAACAAGGCTGAGCGCATAAAGAAGTACCTGCGCCCCGAGATGTATCCTTCGATCTTCTGTACAGGCTGTGGCATCGGCAACGTCCTGAACTATACGCTTCGCGCGCTCGATGAGTGCCGTATTGACTTGGACGACGTGGTCTTCCTTTCAGGCATCGGGTGCTCGTCCCGTCTGCCCGGCTACATAGATGCCGACGGTCTACACACCACCCACGGCCGGGCGCTTACCTTCGCCACGGGTGTGAAGCTGGCCCGACCCGAACTCAACGTGGTCGTCTTTACGGGTGACGGAGATTGTGCCGGGATAGGGGGAAACCATTTCATCCACGCCGCCAGGCGAAACGTAGATATGACCGTGATCGAGATCAACAATTATAACTACGGCATGACCGGAGGCCAGGCTTCACCGACTACGCCGGTCGGGGGCCTGACCACGACGTCTCCCTTCGGTTGCGTGGAGCAGCCGTTCGATCTTGCGAACCTGGCCATCGGTGCGGGGGCATCGTATGTCGCACGCTGGCTTCCGAGCTATCCTTATGAAACCACCGCCAGCATAAGGAAGGCGCTTAAGAAGAAGGGCTTCGCCTTTGTCGAGATCCTGATCGCCTGTCCTACAGGCTTCGGCAAGAAGAATGAAATAGAAGATACGAAGGACAACTGGGACTGGTTCAAGGATGCCACGATCCTCAAGGGTGACTACGAACGCCTCAGTGATGAAGAGAAACAGCGGAACCAGAAAACCATACTGGGTGAGCTTCAGAATATCGAGAAGAAGGAATTCACCGCAGAATGGAAGAAACTGGTCGACTCACTGGCGAAGGAATAGAGCACACTACTCTACAAGCAAGACCTTGCGTGTCTGAGTGCTGCCGGGACCCTCAAGGCTAATCACGTAGACCCCCGGAGACACCGGATTCCCTGCATCGTCCGTTGAATCCCAGATCACCCGGGAGTAGCCCTCAGGACGCTGCCCGTTAACCAGGGTACGTACGCGCCGGCCGAGCATATCGTAGACGGCCATTCTCACACTCTGTCCTGAGGCAAGCGTGTACCCGATCGTTGTCGTGCCGCTGAAGGGGTTCGGGCAGCCGTGGTGGAGGACAATCGACGGCTGTAACGGTTCGCCGTCCGGACTGACATCGTCCACTCCCGCCCCGGTTGATCCACCGGAAAGATAATCGAAGATGCGTATCGCGGCGGCAGTGGAAAGACCGTGGTTCTGAGCCTCACCGCAATAGAGGAGGCCGAGGAGTACCTCGATGTAGGCCACCTCCTTGCTCCCATCAATAAAGTCCTCCTGGCCGAGACCGGTTCGCGTGTTATCCGTACAGTCTATCTCTCCGGTCAACGTGACCCGTGTGACCTCCCATGCCGCACCGAGCTGGATCGCAGCTTTGTAGGGAGGACGCGGGAAGTGGATCTCGTACTGCTGGAGCTGGAGGAGTGAGACCCCCTGGTAGCTTGAATCATGTCCTCCAAGCTCGAGGAAGACCCCATCCTCACGCTGGACCCCAAGACCCTGTGCCACAAACTGCTGCCCGAGCGCGATCAGCTCTGTATTGCCGAGGAGAATACCGGCAAAGCCAAATGCACATGCATGGAAGAAAAGCCGGTTGGGCGCTTCAGAATCGCCATATGCGAGCACATCGACACCGTCGGCAAGCCAGAGCGCCGAGAGCTCGATCTTGGGGAGCAATGCCTGGATCCTGCTTTCGAATGCAGGGCCGAGAGGGCTCGCCTGGAGGACCACCAGTGCGTGGCACAGTTTCGCCAGCCAGAAAGACACATCGTTGAGACTGTCGACCCGCGCAATGTAGGGCCCCATGGGATGGCCGATATGGAAACTGCCGTCCGGTCGCTGGTAGTAGAATGCGGCATCGATCGCACGCCACGCATCATTGGCCCCGGCTTCATCGCCGTCTACGGCCGAGTACAGAAGATAGAGCATCCCTCCACGTTGAAAACCTACAAACAACCAACCGTCGCGGTTATACCCGATCATACCGTTCTGGTCGGGATGATTACCGTTATCCAGACGGTCCATGATGTACTGAGGCATGTCCTGTATCAGCTGAATCTCTGCAGCCGCGTAAGGCGATGTGCCCGAAGCCACTGCAGGAGACGACATTAGAACAAGAGTCAACAAGCCGAGCCCAAGACCGGTCGCTTTGCGCTGGCACATCATGGTATAACCTCCAATGCAGTCACCGTGCAATCACCTTCCGTGTGCGGGCAAAACATAAACAGGTTTGAAGAGACACTTACATAGATAGACGTTGGGCTTCGTCTAAGTCCGGCAAAAATAACAAGTGATGCTCAAAGAAGTCAAGCTCAATCCAGAGCAATCAAGGCTTGTGCCCCGGATCTCGCCGCCCTATTCGACCAGGGACAACTTCCGGGTCTCGCTGGCAAACGGAGTCTCAAGCCTGATCACGTAGACACCCGGCGATACCTGGTTTCCTGCATCATCCCTGGAGTCCCACGTAACCTGGGAGTTGCCTCTCCGGCAGTACCCGTCGGCAAGCGTACGTACCCGCTGGCCGAGCGTGTTATATATCGCCATCCGCACATTCTGCCCGGATGTAAGAGTGTAGCTGATGTTTGTCGTCTCCCTGAACGGATTTGGATAGTTCTGGTCCAGAAGAATCGACGGATCAAACCTTTCACCATCAATATCTGTGTGATCGGCGATATCCATGGTCGGAACCGGCACGTGGTAGAAATAACTGTAGCAGCGCAGCCCGGCATCTACGGCAGGGTAGTAATCTTGTGCCCCCCCGGCATAAAGCAGTCCCATCATTACCTCAATGTAGGCGACCTGCTTACCCCATACGCCGGTTCGTGTGTTTCCAGTCGTATCCACCTGGCCGTTCGGCAGAATGCGTGTTTCTTCCCACTGTGCACCAAGAAGGAGCGAAGCATCTGCGGCGGCGCCCGGGAAATGAAATGTGTACTGCTGGAACTGCAGGAGCGATACGCCTTGATAACCCGAGTCGTGACCGCCCAACTCAAGGTAGGCACCGTCCGCGCGCTGCAACGCCATACCCTCTGCCGCGAGTCGCCGCCCGAGCTCAATCAGCTGCTGGTTATCAATGAGGGCCCCCGAAAACCCGAGCGCACCCGCATGGAAGAAGAGACGGTTTGGCGCATCGCGATCACCGTGTGAAAGGACGTCCACACCATCCGCGAGGTACAAGGCCGATAACTCGATCTTCGGAAGCAGCGCCTGGATCCTGCTTTCGAACGCAGGACCGAGATCGCTTGCCTGGAGAATCAGGATTGCGTGGCTCAACTTCGCCAACCAGAAAGATACATCGTTCAGGCGATCAAGATAATCAGCGTATATGCCACCACCGATCTGGAAACTCCCATCGGGATTCTGGTAGCGGAAGGCTGCGTCAATCGCACGCCAGGAGTCAGTTACCGCCCATTCGTCACCGTTTACTGCCGAGAGCATGAGGCGGAGCATTCCACCACGCTGAAAAGCGGCACACACCCAACCACCACGGTTGGATCCGATCATGCCGTAGTGGTCGGGATAATTCCCGTCGGCAATGCGCTCCCTTACCGAAACAGGAGACTGCATTATGAGACGGATCTCGTTCCTGGCCCGGCTGCGAGTACCGTCCTTTCTAGGGAATATGTCGAATATGCGGATTCCCTCTCCGCCCGTATCCTCTGCGTGTTTGATCTCGGTGTCAGTTGAAATCGGGATGTCGGAGGCCATCGCCGGCCCTGAAAGAAGAGTCATACAGAACAGCCCAAGTACGAAACAGATCACTTTGCTCAAGCACGTCATGGTTCTACCTCCATTGTGATCGCTTTGCAATCACCGTCCGTGTGCGGGCAAAGCTAAAACCTTAAGAAGAGTCACTTACGTAGATAGACGCTGGGCACCGTCTAAGTTTGACAAATTTAACAAGGAATGTTGAAAAAAGTCAAGGAAAACCTGCCGGAATCAAGGTTTATACGTCATTAGGGCGGGGCACAAACGGGGGACATTCACCGATCTTTCACCATGACAGGCTTTGTCGCCTTAACCGGCCGCCGGCCGTATCACACCTCTTCCACTCCTGCCGTCCACCTTAACGACAAGCGGAGACTGGAACCTGATGTGCTTCACGTATTTCCCAACGTTGGTCGTCTGACCGCTGTTCAGCCGGTCCCAGTCAACGAAGGCTTCCCGCCTGCCATAGGGTATCGTTAGGTACATGATCCCGAGCGATGTCATGTTATGGAAGAAGTGCGTCCCGTGGGATGGGTCCACTCTGAAGTCCTTAAGCGATACCTCGATTATGGTTCTGGCTCCTGAAATCTGATCCCATCTTACGGGAACTCCCAGGAACCTGTCCCGGGTACCCCAACGACCAGGACCGATAAGGATATAGGGAGTGTCCTCCAGATCCCGGTTGATCTTGCCGATCTCCTCGGCTATCTCCACAGTTTTCACGGAATCGAATGTCTCGGGAACAACCAGAATTACATCCCGCAAACCCTCAATCACCCCATTGCCGAGGGCCCTGTTGGTTGAGACGAGCGCGTTCTTGATCTCTTCTTCTTCAATCGCCACCTGCCGGCGCTCGCGAAGCGTCACCAGCGGCCGAATCTGCAGGAGATAGAACTCAGGTCTTCCATCGGGGCCCGATGTACCTGCGAACTCGATCTCCACCGGACGGCCCATGCCGCGCTCTCCGAGGCTTAAGAGCTCACTCACCACATCAACGAGTGGCAGGGCCTTGTACTTGAGTATCCCTGCAAATGTTATCACCCTCGGCCCCCGGGCCTCCACGCCGTCCCTCAATCTGTTGTCATCGGCGTCATAGGTGCTCGCGAGATAATCCAGCGTGCCGTCGCTGTCGGCGGTGGAGATGTTGAGCCTACTCAGGGTTGCTTCCTCTCCTTCCGACAGATCGAAACAGGCATTTCTCAGATCAAGCGCGTAGAAATGACTCTGGGTGTTCCTCAGGATTTCCTCGGGGTCCGAGGGGCCCGGCAGTATGTCAGGGTGAACGGGTGAGAAACTCAGCACTTTTCCACCCTCGATCACGATCTTGCCGAGACCCAGAGCGGCGCTCACAATCCCGTCTTCTCGCTTCAATGGGGCTACAGGATAGAAATTGTAGGACTGGCCCACCCCGGAGTAGATGGGGTAGAAGGTGTCACCGTAGCGCTTCCCGACAACCTTCTGAATCACCACGGCCATCTTCTCGTCGGCCTTGTGAATGGTACTATGAGCATATGCCTTTGCGCTCTTCGAAAACGTGGATGCATAGACCAGCTTAATCGCCTCGCACAGCTGATCCAGCCTGACAGGTTCATCCTCACAGTTGTTGGGCAGCATGTACGTGGCATATACACCGGCGAAAGGCTGGTTCTGAGAATCCTCAAGCAGGCTCGACGAACGGACGGCCAATGGTTCTCTCACTTGTGACAGGAATGTGCCCAGGGAGCCCTTGATATCCGCCGGCAATTCTGCGGCCATGAAGCGCTCGGAGATTTCACGATCAGAGAGATCCCTGTTCACAAGATCGTAGAGATTGTTGTCATCCATGAAACTGTCGAACACATCTGTTCCTATGACCAACGTGTCCGGCAGGCGGACCCGAAGATCTCCGAACTTGTTCCTGATACCGCTCCGGTGAAGCAGTGCTGCCAGGAAGGCAAGCCCTCTCCCCTTGCCGCCAAGTGAACCACCCCCAAGCCGTGTGAACGTCTGTTCGAAATCAAAGTCCTCCTGAGAAAAATCGGTTATCACGCCGAGCCGCTTCTCCTGCCTTGATTCCTTTATGACCTTAAGCAGCCAGGCCGTCATCTCCTCATCGTTCTTGAAGTCCGAAACCTTCCTGGGCTTTAGCTCCATCGCCATCTCGATCTCCCCCCTGGCCATCAGCCATCGGGAGAAGTCGTTCCTTGTCCCGTGGTAGCGTACCGACTCAAGCGGGACTTGCTGTACTATCTCCACAAACTCACTTATATCGTGTGCCTTTGCGATCTGCTTACCGTCAGGCAACGTGAAAACGAAGTCACCAAAACCCATGCGCTTCTTGAGGAAAGCGCGAAGGTCCTGCGACGGCGTCTCCGAACGTTTATAGAAGAAAGGTAATTTGAGCCGATCCGCCCTCTCCCTGTGTTCGGGCTGTGAGGATTGGATGAGAACCGGGATGTCGTCATCCACCACTTCCTCCACAAACTGAAAGCCCGCATTCTCTCTCAGCTGGTCTCCCCTTCGGTATGAGACATCTGTGATGATCCCAAGAAGGTGCCTTCTATACCTGTCATAGAGTTCCTTGCCCTGTTCGAATGTCTCTGCCAGCAGGATCTTGGGTCTGGCTCGCTTTCTGAACCACTTCTCCTGCTCGTTGAGACCCACTCCTATGAGAGCCTGGGTCTGCTTCATTATCTCCGTGTAGATCACGGGAAGGAAACCGGAGTAATCCACGGGGGAGTCCTCAATCACCAGCACCGCCTTGACCACCCCATGCTCGGTATCCGCCTCGACGTTCACCCGGTCTTCGACATACTTGGTTATGGCCAGGAACAAGGCCGCGTCACCGGTCCAGTAAAATACCTTGTCGATCCCGGGGGCCCCGCCCGGTTTGTGGAAAATCGAAAGAGCGCCGGGATCGGTGGCCAGCAGTACGACCGGGATGTCCTCTATTATCTCCTTTGCCTTCCTACCGAACTCATAAGGCTCCAGGTCGGCGATATGACTCATCGTGATGATCAGGTCATATCGTCCAAGGCGCAGTTCGCTCAGAGCTTCCTTGCCCGACCGGACCCTGACGATCTGGGGAGGAGATGACAGGGCCAGATCCTGGTACTCCCCCGATATCTGTTCTGTGAGGAGACCCTCCTCCTCCAGAATGAAAGCATCGTAGAAACTGGATACGAGAAGGATATTGGTGACCTTGAACTTCATCAAATGGTAAAGATCATGGAACGTAGGCTTATAGTTCATATCGCCATCTACCATATGAGGATCATACCTCTCAACCGGATGTCGTTCAATCCAAAGTCATGCTGCCGAAGCGGCTTACTCAAGAAGGCCTGCGTGTGTAGATGGTCTTATAAAGCCCGGGGTGGTCTCTCATGCACGAGATGCAGCCGGGCTCCTCTGCGGGGTCAAACGGTTCGATGTGGACCTCAAAGCCCATCTGCTCGTACATTTCGGCGATCTCCGACAGACGCGGCTCGTCGTAGGTAGTCCGTCTCTCCCAACCCTCGCCTTCGAGATCCTGCTGCCGTCTCATGTTGCCTCCTCAAAAGAGGTCGTCAAGATCGTCTTCTCCGCCACCCGGGAGCTCACCATGTTCCTTGAGGTATTGCTGTATGAGCTCGCTCTCGCGCTTGGTGTACATGGGGTCCTGCTCAAGCGTGAAGAACCTGGCGGTATCGTTTTCTTCGAGAACCTCGGTAAGGCTTTCCTTGAGGTTCATAACACCCGTGATGGAGATCACCTTTTTCTCGGCGTCATAGAGCTGGAACACGCCCTCCGTCTCAGGAGCGCTTTCTACGGACTCAGGCGTCAATTCGAACAGGAGCTCAACGCGCGGCGGCAGGGTTATCCCCGTGATTTCAAGTCTGAGGTGGCAGTTAAGACACCGGGCCGCTTCCGAGCGGGCCTCATCGGCCGTAAGCGTTCTCTCTATCGAAGCGAAGGAGCCGGTGCGGCTTCCGGCGTCAAGTGTCGCAGGCCTGATGCAGTCAAGCGCCGCGAAATTCTCTACTTTCCCGAGACGGTGTTCCACAGGCTCCCGGTCCGTCAGCACAACTTCGATGTCGCCGTCTCCACCCAGGGCCCTGTCGATCTCGATTGCGGCCTTACGGCCCATGGCGATGGCTTCGATCACACTGCCGGGTCCGGCTACGACATCGCCACCGGCGTAGACCTTTGCCACCCTGGTGGCGAGCGTGTCTTCGTCAGCTTCAATCGTCCGCTCCCGTGACAGACCGCAGATCTCAAAGGGTCCAGATGACGCTTCCTGCCCGATTGCGAGTATCACGATATCGGCAGCGAGCTCCTTTGTCTCACCTTCATCGTAGGCGGGACTGAAGCAACCCTTCTCATCAAACACACGTGTGCAACGCTTCACCGTGAGACCGGTTACCTTGCTGTTCTGCGAATCCACCCGGGCGGGACCCCAGCCTGTCACAAGTTTTATCCCCTCTTCCCGTGCCTCTTCGATTTCCCAGTCGTGGGCTGGTAGTTCCTCGGGGGATTCGAGACTCACCATGGTGACGTCGTCCGATCCGAGGCGACGCGCGACCCGGGCTGCATCGACAGCAACGTTACCGCCACCGACAACCACGACGCGTTTGCAGTCAAATGCCCCGGCTTCGATCTTCCCGAGCGAGCGGTCCCTTAAGAAATCCATCCCCCAGCAGACGCCGTCGAGATCGCTACCATGAAGTTCGATTCTCTTCGATACATGGGCACCGGCCGCGACAAACACGGCATCACAGTCCGATACGAGCCGGTCAAGTTTAGTCCGATCGACCTTTGAGTCACATTCTATCTCGACACCCATTCCTCGCACTTCTTCCAGGTCCTTCTCAAGCAACTCACGCGGGAACCGGTACTCGGGAATCCCGACACGCAACATGCCACCGGCTTCCTTGAGCTCTTCAAACACGGTGACTGCGTGGCCCTGGCATGCAAGGTAGTACGCAGCCGTCAGACCGGCGGGACCGCTTCCCACGACGGCGACCTTCTTTGCCGTCGAAGGTTTCCTGGTCACGCCGGAGCGCCACTCACCGGTGTCGCTGTCGACTGCGAAGCGTTTGAGACGGCAGACCGAGACGGCGCTCGTCACCTGGCCCCGGTGGCACACCTCTTCACATGGATGAAAGCATACGTAGCTCGGTGCAAAGGCAAGCGGTAGCTTCTCACGGATCACTGCTATTGCTTTTCCCGTCTCTCCTCGGGCGATATGACGTATGAACCTCGGTATATCCACACCGGCAGGGCAGGAACTCCTGCAGGGAACGAGTTTCTTTTCACGCTCCCCGCCAACCGCGCGTTCCTTATCCATCAGTGCCCCTGTCGGGCAGACCTCAATGCACGCACCGCAAAAGCGGCAATGGCTCTCTTTGCGTGTCGGCCCATCGAGCGTGCCCACCACCGGTTTGCCGTCTTTGATCACAAACGAAAGGGTGCCCACGTCGCGCAGGTCCCGGCAGGCCCGAACGCATCTCAGACAACCGATGCAAAGCTCGGTCTTGTGGTCGAACAGAGGTTCATCCTCAAGCGCGGGGAGCCCCCGTGGCTTGTACTTCGGAACATCCTGCGGCACCCCGATGAACTGGGACACCCGCTGGAGCTCGCACGAACCAAGCAGCTCGCAGCAGCGTTCATCCTCGGGCACATTGGTCGAACACTGCGTTATCGAGCAGCCCTCCGCCTGAGCACACGTCAGGCATGTATGCGGATGATCTGCCAGAAGCCGGGCGAGCTTGCGGCCTCTCTCGGCAAGCACACCTTCGCAGTTCGTTGTAACAACCATCCCGTCCACGACCTCTGTCGCACACGAGCGGACTATTTCACCGTCGATTTCGACCACACAGAGCCCACAGCCGTCCCAGGTGGCATCAGGATCGTCGGTCTCAATACGGTCCCCACCCCGGAATACCATGGAATCGCCCTTGATCCTGTCCACGCATTCGAGGTCGGGATGAGAACAGATCGATGGGATATAGATCTCAGCGTCACGTGCGGCATCGAGGACGGTGACACCTGCCATCGCGCTGATCTCGGTACCGTCTATGGTGAGTTTGACAGCCGTCACGTGGGCCTCCCGGAGTGATTAACCCGGTGTGTTTGAGCGGATGAAGCGGGACAACATCTTGACACGCATCCTACCAGGAGTGATCGATTGCACCCGGCCCGCAGGCCTTAACACACGGTAGATCCGCGGGTTCGTAGCCGTGAGCCGGCTTACACGGACCGCAGGAGTACTTTATCTTCTTCTTGTGCTCCGCGGTGACCGCAGCGACATCGGTCTCGGCATCGAGATCGAACTCATTCTCGACAAGTTCGAGCACTTTTGCGGGGCATGCCTCAACACAGGCACCGCAACCGTCACACTTGTCGGTGTCAATCGTAATGAAGAAGTCGCCCGAGCCATCCTTGTAACCATAATTGGCAAGCATCTCTTATCCCTCGACCGTTCCTTCAGATCCGTAGCGTCCGGTTTCCATGCCGGACATTCAGCTATAACGTCGGGCGCGGAGACCCGACGCTACGGCGTATTTCTATGCCTTCTTCATCTTCTTTAGATAGAGCGCTCGTGCAAAGAGTGCGCCGCCCATGGCCCCGGCTATCTGTGTATCCATGTCCGTGGGGAGCGGTTCGATATTGAGCTCCTTGGCAAGACGCTTGACCACACCCGGGTTCTTGGCTATGCCGCCGGTGATCGCGAACTCCTTCTCGACACCGATACGCTCAAGGAGATCAACGATGCGGTGGGCCATGGCCGAGCAGTAGGCCGCGAGCACTTTCTCCTTGGGCCAGCCTTCACGAAGCAGACCCGAGGCCTCGCTCTTGGCAAAGACCACGCAGGTTGACGATACAGGCGGTGGTTCCTCTTCGACCGAGAGACTCATCTCACCGACCTCGTTGATGTGAACACCGAGAAGATCCGCAAATACCTCCATGCCTCGACCCGTACCCGCCGCACACTTGTCATTCATGAGAAACGCCTTGACCTTGCCCTTCTCATCACAGTGTATGGCTTTACAGTCCTGGCCGCCCATATCGAGGACGGTCCGCACGGTCGGACCATACATGAAGTTGGCCCCGCGCGCGTGACAGGCAATCTCGGTGATCGCCTTGGTGGCGAAGGGCACGTTGACACGGCCGTAGCCGGTGCCCACCGTTGCGTTGAGATTGTCGAGCGTAAGACCCGTCCCCTCGAACGCCCATTCAATTGCCTTGTTGGCGCTCTCGGGTGAGTCGGAACCTGTGCGCATGTTGCTGTAGGCGTAGAGTTTGCCGTCAACCATCACGACAGCCTGGGTGGATACGCTGCCCACATCCACTCCTGCGCTCACGACTTCACCCTGCTTCCAGTCGAGATCGGGATTGGTCCACCTCGACTCCGTCCATCGCCAGTATTCGGCCCCTTTCGCCTCCGTAACCATTCTGTAATCATCAGTCATATTGCAGTCCTCCGTACAATTCCATCATGCCGGATCACTTGCTCGCGGCAACAAGTGCCGCTCCAAGGGCACCGACAAACTCGGCCCTCTCGGGAATCAGTACCTTTGTCTTTAGATCCTCTTCGAGCGATTTGACAAAACCGACGTTGTAGGATACACCGCCTATGAGGACTATCTTCTCCTCGATGCCCACACGGCGGACCATCGACGTGATCCGGTCGGCTATCGCGTCGTGAATCGCACGGGCCATGTCCTGCTTTGAGGTCTTCTTATGAACAAGGGTTACGACCTCACTCTCAGCGAAAACCGCGCACTGAGCATTCATCGGGATTGCCCGCGTACTCTCCAGCGATAGCGGGCCCAGCTCTTCAAGCTTGACCTCGAGGGCACGAGCCATGGACTCGGTGAACGCCCCTGCTCCCGCCGCGCACTTTTCGTTGATCGCGAAGTCAATGACCTTGCCCTGAGCATCTATCTTGATTGCCCGGCCCTCTTCCGCACCAACATCAATCACCGTGCGGGCTTCGGGGAAGAGATGTACCGCACCCTTCGCGTCCGCCCCGACTTCGGTCACTACATCGTTCTTAAATCCGGGTTCATTCTTACCCGCACCGGTGGCAACGACCTTCGCGACGTCACCGGCGGCGATCCCCGCCTCGGCGAGCGCCTTATCGTAGGCATCCTGTGCCGCCTTGGCCGCGTCCATCCCCGCGGGGGCCATGGACTGGGCCATGATCTCACCGTCCTTGACTATCACTACCCTGACGTTCTTGGACCCGCAGTCCACACCTGCAGTAATCATGCGGGCTCCTCCCTTCTACATGTGTAAGTTCGATTCTTTCAGACTTCTATCTTGTTGAGGCTGAGCGTTTCCATGAAGGCATCGATACGGGCCATGGTTCGCGCCTCGTCGAACTCACGCTCATCACCCATGTTGCCCTCAAAAGTCATGACCGGGAACCCTGCCTTCTGAAGCGCAAGCCGGTTCTCGGCAATACCGATCGTCAGACCCTCACACCCGCGGTTATAGTGGAGCATCACGCCGTCCAGTTTCCAGTCGCGGGCGATCTTTATCATCATCGCACTCTTAAGCGCAGGGTGATAGAAATGCTGCCACTCGGGCTTGTTTATCTCGAACTTGATGTATTCAGCCAGCATGCCTTCACGATCCGTCGGCAGATCATCGACCGAGGCCGGAATGGTCTTCGCACCCCATGTCCCGTCCTCCTTAAGCTCCCATTGACCGACCAGACCGAAGGTATAGAGTGAACCGATCGAAATGCAC
This sequence comes from Candidatus Eiseniibacteriota bacterium, assembly GCA_043810925.1. Lineage (GTDB taxonomy): Bacteria > Arandabacterota > Arandabacteria > Arandabacterales > Arandabacteraceae > Arandabacterum. Next base: position 24,742 of record JBDRNT010000106.1, on the reverse strand, counting down.
CCGAACTCCTCGAGATACCGGAACACCTTGAGGAATCCCCACGGCGGCTGCGTGTCGCTTATAAGACGCGCCCGTTCTTCTGCGATTGCCGCGATCCCACGATCGACGCGGTCCTTGACATCTTCCAGTAACTCATCATAGAAGTCCGCGCACCACTGGCTGGCCTTTGCCAGCACGCCGAGTACATAGAGCGAATAGAGTGTCTTCTCCTCAAGCGGCGCCGGAATGGTCTTCTGGAATTCGCACACCTTTGCCCACGTCGCGGTCGAACGCATGTGGTTGTATATGGCCTTCCTGAGAAGCTCGTCGTTGTACTCGCGGCCGGTCACCTTGACAAGATAGTCTATCCCGTCAAGACACTGGCCGACAACGTAGTCGATCGCGTGTTGCGGCATCGGAATATACTCGAAGGTCTCGCCGTCCGCCTTCATGGCGGGTGCACAACCGACGTCCACGCTGAACATCGGGACACCCGGCTCGAGATCGCATACAACCTGGTACCACTTCGAATGCGAGCAGCATATATGGTCCTGGAAAATGAAGTCGGGCTTGGGCCACTTCTTGGAAAACTCCGGGAACGCGTATTCATCAAGTATTATGCTGCCCCAGTAGTTGCGCATATAGGAGCACAGGTCACGGGCGTAGCCGGCCCGCTCGGTTGCTTCGAGGCATCGCAGGGAGAACTTCTTATTAAAGGCGATGGAGGCTGCGTAAGGCTCCGACGTGATCGACCAGACGTCATCACCCAGACCGCGCGGTATGGCATCTAGCGTCCACGCGCCGCCGGCCCAGCGGAGCCCTCCCTTCTCATGGGCTTTGGCATAATTCTCATAGAACTTGAGCCGTAGTTCCTTGGCCTTGTTCCACAGTTTCAGAGGTTCTGTTTTGTACTTTGCCATTAGGGCTTCCTCCTGTATCTCTTTAACGTCATATCAGAACAGGTCGTCCTCGGCCAGCATCTCGAGAAATGCCTCTGCCCGTATCTTGAACTGACCCACAGGTACGGTGACATCGAGCTCGAGGAAAAGAACCTTCAGCCCCGCATTCTCGAGCGCCTTGCGTATGGCCGGAATGTCCAGCTCGTGCGGGTCGCAGAATTTCTGCTGAATCACGATGGCACCGGCAACGTCCCAGTCCTTTGCAAACGACAGGATCCGGTCGACGCGTTTGCGGACCGGCCAGTCTTTGGTCGGGCACGGGGTGCGATTCACATACCGCGCGGCAATGGCATCCATGGGATCACCACCGTCCTCGACCTCATCCCAGAAGTAACGGGTGCCCGTGCAGTGGTCGTCCTGGACAATGGTCGCATCCAGGCTCTCGATCATACCGATGAACTCTACATCGTCGTTCTCGCTTCCGAGGACCATGAGCCTCGTCCCCGTCGGACGGCCGATCGTCCGGCCCTTGAGTTCTCCAAGCGCATCCTCGACGACACGGGCGTGCTCGGTCTTATCCGTCATTTGGCTCGAGACGACCATGTACATCGCTTCGAGTCCCGTCATGGGGACCTCGGCGGCCTTTCGCAGTTCGTAGACCTTCTTCATCATCTGGCGGTCACGGTTTACCGTTTCGATCCCGCGTCTTAAGTCATCGTCGGTTATCTTCTTGCCGGTCCACTCCTCGAGACGGGTCTTGAATATCTCGAACTCGGCACGTGTGAAGGGAACGGCACGCTTCGACTGAACGTGGTGAGGCATCGGCAGATAGTAACTGAACTCAGACGGGATGTGGAGGTCCCAGCTCGTATAGGCCTGTCTGATGTGGAGACAGCTCTGGGCTATCATGATACCGTCGAGGTAATCGTAGCGTCCCTGGAGTCCCTGCGCCAGGACGTCCCGGCAGAAAGGACAGAACATCGCGAAAATGTGCGGCTCGGTCACGTTCTGGGGTTCGTGGCTTCCCAGTATACGCACAGGCAGGACACCGGCCGCATAGACGATCTCCTCCGGCACGTAAGTGCAGAAGTATCCGAGCACCTTGCCGCCCGTTTTCTTCTTCCACTCCTTTGCGTACTCGTGGCGGGCGTCATACCACTCCTTGAACATCTCTATCATGCCCTAATCCTCCTCGAAGATCAGCGGTTTCCTCTATATGAAGATCGAATTTCTAGTGTTTGAGCATACTCGATAGCGCCCCGGATTTCAACCCCGAAATGTGCCGTATTTCAGATGGTAATTACGGTGACACCGTACTTGATTCTCGAGTAATTTAGTATGGTGTCACCGAAATTACTACGCCGGCGGGCCACCTGGGTCAGGTGGGGACGGCGTGGTCCCGGGTTTCCCCTCGGCGAGATTGTCATAGAATCTGCGGGTCGGGTACGCGAAGTCTATGTCATCGCACTTGGCGAACTCCTTTAGGATATCCTCCCAGATCGCCTCAGCGGTCGCGCGTCTCTCCCGCGGTTCACACAGGTAGCGTACCGTCAGCAGGATCCCAGAGTCCTTGACACTGGTATAGACAATGGGTGTGAGCTTGGCATAGAAGATCATGAACTTGCGTGCGGCATCCCGCACTTTCACCGCCGCTTGCTTGCTCAGTTTCTCGGAATCCTCCATCACAATTCGGAGCATGATTTCCTTGGCCTTCTGCCAGTTGCTCTCAAAGGTCACAAGGACGGGGATTTCATTCCAGATGTACTGGAAGCCCTTACTGTAGTTCGCCAGGGCTTCGGTGAAGACCCTGCCATTTGGAATATGAATGATCCTGCCGGTGCTCTGGTCGGCGTCGACCCAGTTGCCGATCTCCATAAGCGTGAATTGAAACACTCTCAAGTCGATGACATCGCCGGCGTGCGCGCCGATCTGAATGCGGTCTCCGACCGAAAAGGGCTGGCGGAGCATAATGAAGACCCATCCGACGAGATTGACGATCGGATCGCGGAGCGCAATCGCAAGCCCGGCAGAGACAATGCCCAGATAGGTCCCGAAAGTATGGAATCCCCCGAGCCATATTCGCCCGATGACAAGGATCCCGATTATGAATATGGCGTAGCCGGTGAGCTTTCGCGTACGGTAGCGTACCTGGATATCTTCAATCCGTGGCAGCAGAAGGCGTGCAATTATGCCGTGAATAATCCAGAGCACGAGAACGAAAATGATGGAAACCAGGAGTCTGTGCTGTGTCGCCAACCCAAGTCCGATTCTCGCCTGGATCCACCCGCTTATGGCATTCATTGACATCTCAACCTCTCAGGTAAGTGCCCTCCATGGTCACTTTGCCTCAGGCTGCATGAGCGTATCATGGACACGGCAGAAGTGGCAAGAGGTGTTTGACCCCGATCGCTTACTGTGATATAAGAAGCAGAGTGACGCAGGCTTGACAGGATGCGTTCCGGCGGGCAGATCGTCAGGTGCCGGCGCAGGATGATGCTGAACGGAGATGGGATAGATGAGGCTCCCCGACATTGTGCTTCACGAACCTGAGACGATCGCGGAGGCATGCGACCTCCTGAACGAGTACTGCCCCCGATCAAGAGTGCTCGCCGGTGGAACCGACATCCTGGTCGACCTCAAGCAGGGCCGGATCACGGACGTAGAGCGCCTGGTCTCACTTAAGAAGATAGACGGGCTCGACTCGATCGATGAAACGGATGACGCAATTCGTATCGGCGCTCTCGTAACCTTGAACCAGGCATCCCGTGATTGCCTGATAAAAAGACACTTCCCCGCGCTCATCGATGCACTCGGGTCAATGGCCGCCTACCCGGTGCGAAGCATAGCCACCGTGGCCGGGAACATCGCCGGTGCCGTGCCGTCATCGGATCTTGCACCGTTCTTTATCGTGGCAGGTGGTGAGGCGGTGCTATCCTCCGGCGATGGCGAGCGTATGGTTCGCATAGAGGACTACTTCCTCGGACCCAGAAAAACGGTATGCAGCGAGTGCGAAATAATGACTCATCTTGTTCTGCCCAAGCCCGGCCCGGCCACCGGAATGTCGTACCACAAGTTTATGCTCAGAGAAGCCAACGCGCTTGCGGTTGCAGGCGCGGGCGCGATGCTCACCCTGCAGGACGGTTCTCAGGGGACAATCCTCGAAAGCCGTATCGCACTCACGGCGGTTGCCCCAAAACCTGTGATCGCGCGGGATGCGGCCGCCCGTCTTGAGGGAAAGCCACCATCGCCGGAGATATTCCAGGAGGCAGGCCGGATCGCGAGACGCGAGGCCAAACCCATCTCCGACATCCGGGGCACGGACGAGTACCGCGCAGACCTGGTGGAAGTGCTGACGGTGAGAGCACTTAACGAGGCTCTTACCAGGGCCAGGTCGGGAGGTGCCTAACTTGGGAGCCGCTGGAGCAACCGTGTACAGAAACATAGAACTCCGGGTGAACGGCCGGACATACAACGTGTCTGTCAAAGACAATGAGATTCTGCTCGACGTTCTGAGGGACAAACTCCGTCTTACCGGCACCAAGAAGGGATGCGAGCTCGGTGTTTGTGGCGCGTGCACCGTCCTGATAGACGGCGAGCCTGTAAACAGCTGTATCGTCCTCGCGTCTTCACAGGAAGGCCATGACATAACAACGATCGAGGGACTCGAACGTGATGGCACGCTCCATCCCATTCAGAAATCCTTCATAAGAGAGGGAGCGATTCAGTGCGGGTACTGCACACCCGGTATGATCCTGTCCGCCAAGGCTCTGATCGATCGCAGTCCCGATCCATCTGATGAGGAGATAAAGACGGCCCTCTCGGGCAATCTCTGCAGGTGTACGGGCTACACCGCCATCATCCGCGCCGTCAAGAACTGGAAGAAGTATAGCGAAGAGGCCGCCCCCCACCCGGATGATCTCGACAGTTACGCCACCGTGGGTAGAAGCATACCCCGGCTCGATGCTGCGGACAAGGCAACGGGGAGAGCCAAGTACACGGCCGACTATCACTTCCCCGGCATGCTCCATGGACGAATCCTTGGAAGCCCCGTGGCCCACGGCAGGATAAAGAGCATAGACATATCCAAAGCGCGGGCACTACCAGGAGTGATATGCGTGATCACAGGCCGTGACGTGCCCGACATCAAGTACGGGGTCTCACCTGCACGCTACGATGAGTACGTCCTGGCCAAGGAGATAGTCAGGTACGTTGGGGACGAAGTTGCCGCGGTTGCAGCCGTTGATGAAGAGACGGCGGAGCGTGCGATCGGACTGATCGAAGTCGAGTATGAGGAACTCCCGGCCGTTTTCACACCCCAGGAGGCGGTGGCTGATGGTGCTCCCCAACTCCACGAGCAGCCTCGCTTCAAACACAACATCAACACCAGCGTGGAACACGATTTCGGTGATGTTAAAAGAGGCTTTCAGGAAGCCGACTACATCAGGGAAGAGAGTTTTGTGGGCAATCACACGCATCAGGCCCCCATGGAACCCCATGCATCGATCGCGCATTGGGAGCAGGGCGGAAGACTGATCCTTCACACATCAACCCAGGTGCCCCATTATGTCCACTACATGCTCGCCCATGTTTTCCAGCTCCCCTTAGGCGAGATAAAGGTGATGAGTCCTGTGGTGGGCGGTGGCTTCGGTGTCAAGGCAGAGACAACACCTCTGGATCTCTGCGCTTCCATACTTGCGAGGAAAACGGGACGGCCCGTCAAGATGGTCTACAGCCGCAAGGACATGTTCCATCATGGACGCGGGAGACATAAGCAGTACATGCAATTCAAACTCGGGGTCAAGAAAGACGGTACGATAACGGCCTTCGAAAGCACGATATATCTCGATGGTGGAGCGTACACATCATTCGGGGTCGTGACCGCCTACTATGCAGGCAGCATGATGCCAACACTCTACCACCTGCCGAACTACCGCTATCGTGGCTACCGTGTGTTCACAAACAAGCCGGCTTGCGGTGCCATGAGAGGTCACGGCGTGCCTCAGCCGAGGTTTGCCTTCGAGTGTCTTCTTAATATGGTGGCCGATGAAATCGGGATTGATCCTGTGGCCATCAGGATGAAGAACGCCATGGACAGGAATACACGGACCGTCAACGATCTCGATGTCAGAAGCTGCGAGTTCAAGGCGACGCTCGAAGCGGCCGCCCGTGACTCCGGCTGGAATGAGAAATATAGGAAGCTCCCCCAGGGTAAGGGTATCGGAATCGGATCGGGTGGATTCGTATCGGGGGCCGGCTATGCCATTTACCGTGGTGAGGTCCGGATGTCGCATGAGAAGACCCCGAAGACCTTTATGAAGAAGGCCGTTTTCCCGCACGCCAATGCCGTCGTGAAGATTCTCGAGGACGGTATGGCGGCCGTCCTTTTCATCGGGGCCGCCGAGATCGGACAGGGGGCGGAAACCGTACTGAGTCAGATGTGCGCAGAGACACTTGGGATACCGGTTGAGCGGGTTCACATCCGCTGTGAAGATACGGACATAAGCCCGATAGACCTCGGAGCATACTCCTCAAGAGTCACACTGATGGGTGGTAATGCCGTGGTCATGGCGTCGGGCCGGATCGTCGAGCAGCTGCTCCCCATCGCGGCACGGGAGTTGGGTTGCGATGCTTCCGTGCTTTCTGTACATGACGGCAGCATTGTCTCAAAGGATGACGCCGGCATCAGCATGGATTGGGCCGAGGCAGCCCGCATCTACTTCAATGAAAACGGACCCCTCGTCGGAACCGGGTTCTACAAACCGCCGGAAGGACTCGGGGGGGATTACAAGGGGGCCGCTGTGGGGACCAGCCCCGCCTACTCCTTCGGGACAACGGTCTGCGAATTGGCGGTGGATCTGGAGACGGGCAAGGTCACACTGGAGAGGTTCACGGACTCTCATGATTGCGGTACACCCATAAACCCGAGGATGGTTCATGGCCAGGTGGAGGGGGCTGTGGTAATGGCGGCCGGTGAGACCCTGATGGAAGAGGTCGTTTTCGATGACAAGGGAGACATCGTTAACTCGAATCTCCATGAGTATCTCATAATGACAATCAAGGATGCACCCGAGATCATGAGCGGTATCGTCGATTCATACGAGCCGGAAGGCCCGTTCGGGGCCAAGGAAGTCGGTGAGGGCTCCACCCTGCCGGTGATGGGTGCCGTGGCTCATGCAATAGCCCAGGCCGCAGGCGTTTGGGTTACGGATCTGCCTGTTACACCTGAGAAGATCCTCCGGGCGCTTAAAGAGAAGCATTACAGGGAGGAGCGTGGCACCAAGACAGAGCCCAGAGGTACCTGGCAGGAAGGGCGGCCATCCAAACCGTTTGAGCCGAAACCCGTTGTAGGGAAGCGTGCGCCCGATCCTGAGCCGCTTCGCCGCGGGGAGTAGGTTATCAGGATCTTGCTGATTGGGACGGCTGAACATCTATGGTATAATCGCCCGCGAATGAGGTTTTTTTAGACTCCCCGGACCGCGGGAGGAGGCCCGAGCATGGCAGATAAGTTCAGATTCGGCGTAGTCGGCGTGGGTCCTACCGGAGGGGCCATGGCGGCGCGCCTGGCTGATGCAGGTCATTCGGTGGTGCTTGTCGATGTGCTCAAAGAACATATGGATCACGTCAGAGAACACGGTCTCAACCTTACAGGAATCATGGAGCTCACCGCACGATTTGATCCAGAGGATGTCTGCTACTGCGTCGATGAACTGCATGGGAAGAAGAGTATGGATTACCTCTTTGTCGCAGTCAAAGCGTCTGTCATGGCTGCAATCATACCTACGCTTGCAAAGGTTCTCAAGCCGGGGACAACCGTCATCAGCCTCCAGAACGGGATGGACACTGAGAAGGTGCTCGCAGAGACTTTCGGATACGATAACGTGCTCAGGATGGTTGTCAATTATGCCGGGAATATCATAGACAAGGGTAAGATCCGGTGTTCGTTCTTCAATCCACCCAATTACATCGGCGTCATCAACCCCAACAAACGGAAAGAGGCTGAAAAACTGGCCAGGGTGTTGACGGCCGCCCGGATGGACACGGAGTTCGCGCCCGATATCCAGAAACGGGTGTGGATCAAGGTCATACTCAACTGCGGACTTTCCGCGATGTGCGCGTTAACCAGGAAGACCATGAAACAGATGATGGACTTCAAGGCAACGAGGTCGCTCGTAGAAGACGTGCTCCGGGAGTCCGTTACGGTCGCCGAGGAGATGCAGGTGGAACTTCCGGAAGGATTCCTCGACACATGCATGGGTTATCTCGATAAGGCCGGCCATCACCAGACGTCTATGCACATCGACATAGAACTTCAGAACCCGTCCGAGATCGATTTCCTGAACGGTAAAATCGTGGAGTACGGACAGATGTGTGGTATCGAGACCCCCTTCAACAGCACGATCGTTCGCCTGATCAAGGGCACACAGCTGGAAGTCCTGCCCGGTGCCGAACACGCCTAGATCTGAAACGTCGGCACACCTCCTGGCCCGCTTGCTCAGGAAAGGCATTCGCTTGCGTCCCGGGAGGCTGCGCCCTACGCCCCCGGAAGTCAGCGGTAGCGTCGGGGTTCTGCGCCCGACGAAGGAATACCGTCGGTGATGGAACCCCGACACTACAATCTAGAACAGTTCGTCGTACGTATTCTTCCAACCCGGTAGCTCACCGCGGACCGATAGATCCATCTTGGGGTTTCGGCCGCCCATATTGAGCAGACGCAGCAGCCCATTGGCCACGTAAGGGTTCTTCTCGGGATTCAGGGTCTCACCCGTCTCGGTGATGAGCTTCTCATCATCTGTGCCCTCGGTGAAACTGTTCTTCTTCTGGAGATTGAAAAGTGCCACCGAGTAAGGAGCCGCATACTTCTGCCTGATTCGGGCAACTTCATAGGCTTTCTCGAGGAGCTCGTATTCACAGTCGCTCATGCCGTTGGCAAGCCCCAGAACATAGGCCCGCGTCGCGGTCAAGCCCTGGAGGAAGACCTCATCTATGAGCGAGTCTCCGAAACCAAGGCGGCGCAGTTCCTGCACAGCCCCGAATCCACCAAGAATCGCGTATTCGATCTCAGGTTGGTTGTAGTTTACCTTCTCGCGCTTGACGTTGGCTCTGGCAATCGTGTCAAATGTCACCCCGTCTGCCCGGAGATCAAAACGCTGGTTGAGGAAGTAGCTGAACTCCGCACCGCCCCCCCACTTCTCACCGAAAGCACCCACGGTCCAGATAGGACACTCCTGAAGGAACCTGAAGATGGCCATACCGGCCCTGGTGAAATACGCGGCTTCCTCTTCACCCAGGAACTCATACCCCCTGGCCGGATCGAACCATCCCCGGTTGAACTGACGCGCATCAGCACCGAGCATGCGCATACCCTTACCTGAGGCTGTGAAGAAAAGCGAGCCCAGGTCGCCATTCTCATAGAGGTCGATCGCTATCCCGACTGCGTGATCGAGCTGGTCCAGTGCGTACCGGTTCCACACGTTGCCCCGGAGCGGGTTGTCGAAGATGACCGTGCCTACCCTGTCCCTCGAGTTGGGGTAGATGAAGCGGATATCGTTATAATAGGGATCGATCGCACCTGTTTTGAAATTCCGCTGGCCCACAGGTGTGCCGTAGACTCTTCCATAATCGAGCAGGCTCGTCCACCCCCGCCTTTTCATCTCGAAGAGGAGTGACGGCTTACCGCTTCGAGGGCCCACCTTGCCGTCGACATCGAAGTGCTCCGCCCGGTCGGGGTTTTCATGTGCAGCCTTCTTGACGAGTCCTACAAAGCCGTCGATACCGAAGTCATCGATAAAACCGTCGATGATCTCACACAACCCGAACTTGAACCTGAGACCCGCCTTCGTGGATGTATTGACATCTCCAGGTGTGGCGAATCCATCCTGGATAAGATCAAGACCGTAGAGCATGATGGGTATGGCGTAACGCCTGAATGTCTTGCCGGCCCTGTCCTCCGAAGCGGCAATCCCGATGAGTCCCTCTATGCTCTTAATCATACCCTCACGCTGGTCAAAGGCCTCCGCCTCTTTTATCGACCAGAAATCATTCCAGTTCGGCTCGGGTATGTCGACATACTTCTTCTTGGAGGGATCGTAGACCTGGGTGGCCTGCTCACGCCCGGCACGGCCGGCCCACTTGAAGAAGCCTTCCTTTGTCTTGGAGGCAACACCTGTCTTCCCGGACTTCTCGAGGTCTTCGATCCACTTCGGGTAGTGCCTGCCATCCTGGTTATAGATCGATCTCAATCTATCGTCCTCAGGCAGAGCCTTGCCAAGGTGTTTGCCACTCTCGGTATAGGGCATATGTCCGGTTCTGTCGAGTACGTTAAAGGGGTTTGCCGTCATCATCGCAAACACAAGCGGCAGCTCCACCAGGTCCCGGCCGGTCTTGATGTCCCAACTGACGATCGCACCCATACCCTGGAAGATCGGGTCGGCAACGTAGCCGTGATGGTCATTCGGAAGCGCAACCACCCTCTTCTCGAGTATCTGTTCAGCAAAGGCGACCCCGATGAGATAGGTGACATCGCTTGCATACTTGCCCTTCATCACGTCGAAAAGCCGGTTGGCGTGAAACGGAAAATAGCCATGACCGGTGAGGAACTTCTCCCGGATCATCTTGTCACTGAAAAGCTCGGCCAGCTCTGCAGTCGTATGTGATGATGTGTTCGAATACACAAACGCAAGTCTGTCGCCGTCGCAGTGCTTCTCGATCAGTTTGAAGATCTTGCGCTTGATATCGATCCGTTCGGTCGCGACCTCCCAGATCACCTCCACCTTCTTAAGACCCCTATAGTCCTTTGTGTACGTGACCCGTCCCAGGTAGTCATCAAGATCATCCTCAAGTATTCGTCCGCCCTTTGCCATCCCGGTGAAGTATGCTCCGATCTCGCTCTTGGCGCGCTTGAGTGCGGCATCGGAGATGTCTATCAGGATGAGACTGAAGTCGGTCTTGTTCAGAATGTCTATGGCTATCCCTATTCCCATTGTGCCGGAGCCGATGATCGCCACAGTTTTCATGCCCTTAAACACCGGGATTTCGTTCTTCAGCAGTCGCTGACCATAATGAAAGCAGGTTCCCATTTTCCGTCTCCTTCAAAAAGTCAATGCCGGTCACAACCGGGAATCAATCCAATACCTCCACGCAGATTGCCCCTCCCTGTCCCCCACCGATACACGCCGAAGCAATCCCTGTACGCTCTCCGCGTCTTCGCAGTTCATATACCAGGTCGATTGTCATTCTAAGGCCGGTCGCGGCTATGTTATGGCCGACCGCTATGGCCCCGCCGTTGACATTGGTTTTGTCCCGCGGCAGTCCGAGTTCCTTTTCAACCGCAAGGTACTGAGGTGCAAATGCCTCGTTGACTTCAAAGAGGTCGACGTCACCCAGTTTGAGATTGAGTTTTTCAAGCAGGCCCTTGATCGCCGGAACCGGACCCTGCCCCATAATCTCGGGATCGACCGTTGCGAAATTGTAGCCACTGATCCGGGCGATATACGGGATATGGTGCTTGTCCGCAAATGCCCGATCCAGAAGTACAACGCTCGCTGCGCCGTCACTTATCTGGCTTGCGTTTCCCGGTGTGACGAGGCCGTCGCCGCCCAGTAGCGGCCGCAGTCCGCTCAGCCCCTCGAAATCGACATCATACCTCGTCCCTTCATCCCGCCAGAGACTTATGTTCCGCCCCCGCTGGTCGGTGGTGTCTACTTCGAAACTCCCCTTGAGATAGCCCTTATCGTCCGGTGGTGAAAATCTGTTCCATTGTTTGAGCTGGGCCCTCTTTGAGCGGTCGTGGCTCAAGCATGCAAACTTGTCACATTCCTCTCGTGTGATACCGATTTCCTTCCCGTACTTGTCGGCTGTCTTGGGCATAAGCGTGTCGAAGAGATAATGGTTGAAACCTTCCAAGAGGAAGTCCGTCGTCGGCGCATCGTCGAAGTCCCATACACTGTCCGGTTTGCGACGGCCATGGTTGATCAGGTTGGTTTGAGACATGCTCTCGGTTCCAAAGGAGATAATACAGTTCATCTTGTTGGCGTCTCTGCCGGTAATGAGGTCATACGCGTCAGCAGCCACCTGAAAGCCGGTCCCACAGATCCGAAGCGTTGTCTTGCCCGGAGCGCAGCCCAGATTTCCTTCGTCCCCTATCTGGTCGGCCACCCTCGTGGCGACATTCCTCGGAAGGTAGATGTGCTGGCAGCGGGAGTCTATGTAGATCATCCCGGCGATCACCTGATCGATCTTGACTCTACTCGTGTCTATCGCGGAACGCGCAAGAGCCTCACGGACGGCGATGACCCCTAGATCCTCGGCCGACAGGTGGTTATAGTACCCTCCGTGTTTTCCAATCGGTGTACGCGCTGCACCCGCGATGACCACATCGGTCTCAGCTCGCTTCATGAACGGTATCCTCCATTGTTAATAGGCATCGCTTACTCGTTTTTCCACTCGGGCGTTCGCTTCTCAAGAAAGGCCTTGAGTCCCTCCTTAGCATCCGCTGTGGACATAAGGCCTTTGAGATACAGGCTTTCTATCTTGCCTATGTATGCTTTGTAGTTTTCTCTCATCATCATCGCGGCCGCCGATTTGGCCATCCGGAGCGATGATGCGCTCTTGGGATGAAGCTGCTTCTCGAAAAAGGATGAGACCGCCTCGTCGAGATTCTCAGTGTCGGTAACCTTGTTGACCAGGCCCTGCCTGTGTAACTCCTCTGCAGTGAACGACTGCCCGGTCATTGCCATTTCGAGCCCCAGCCGGCCGCTAGCCTTAAGCGGCACCAGAACACATGCCACAGGCGGAAAGACACCGAGCTGCATCTCCGGTACCCCGAGCTTGGCACCTGCTGCAGCAAAGATGAAATCGCAGGCGAGGACAAGTTCAAGGGCCCCACCCAGACACTGGCCCGACACACTGGCAAGCGTCGGAATGTCACAATTGAGCAGGTCTCCGATCATGCTGTGGAACTTAGGCAGCATGTCCCCTACCCGGTCGGCGGTATGCTCCTCCACGCTGGCCCCGAAACTGAAGTGCTTACCCTGTCCCGTGAAGATTACGAGCTTCTTCCGTGGCTTGCCGGCATCTTCACGGAGCTGGGCAGAGATCTCTTCCATCATTGCGGCCGAAAGGATGTTTGCGGGAGGAGGCCCCAGGGCGATTTCGGTGATTTCGCCGTCGTTTCTTTCGGTGACTTCGATAAGATTGTGGTTCATCACAGCCTCCAGGAACACCGGTTCCCTCTAGGGCACAAACACCACACGTTTCGAGAGCTTGTGATCGAATGCCAGCGGCAGAACCTCATTGATCGAGTCGAGAGGCCGCTCCTCGATATTGTCCAGTATGTTGATGGACCCATCGAGCACCTTCGCTACCACCGCGGGATAGTGTTCGGGCTTGCAGCCCCAGTTACCGAACACGTCGGCGTCAAACGCCATTATATTGCTCAACCGGACCGGGACCTTATCCATTGTGAAACCCACGATCCCGAGGGTGCCGGCGAATGTCAGCAACGAAAACCCGATCGCCTGTCCTGCCGCCGTGCCGCTGGTTTCGAATATCTTCCACTGGTACTTCGCAAGCTTGTTTTCCTTAACGAGCGCCCTGACTTTGTCCCTCAAGTCCCTCTCGGATAGATCCTTCGAGTTGATACCGAAATCCGCACCCTGCTCGAGCGCGGTCTCGAGCCTGGTTTCGTCGATGTCGATCGCAATCACTGTCGCTCCGGCATCCCCGGCAAGCTGGGCCATGTAGATACCGATGCCCCCGACCCCGATCACCACGGCCAGATCGCCTTTCTTGAGATTGCTTCTCTGGAGCGATTGATACGGCGTCGTGACGGCGTCTGCAATCACGGAAAACTGCGAAACCTTGAAACTGCCGGTGTCATCAGGCAACACGCAGAGAAAGTGTCCCGGGACGGCGACGTGACTTGCGAAGCCTCCGTTGAAATCGTTTCCGGGCATCTTCTGACGGCGGCAGATATTGCCTCTGCCACCTTTGCAGAGCTCGCACTCCCCACAGGGGAGTACTGCCGGTATGATCACATTCTTGCCAAGAAGTCCCTGGGAATCCGGACCGGCGGCAACGACTTCACCGCTGATCTCATGTCCCAGTATGAGAGGAAGCTCGCTATTGGTTCTGACGTTCCCGCTTATGAATCCAAGATCGGTATGGCACAGACCACAGCCGGCAACCTTGACGATGACGGCATCGCCCTCCGGCGGGTCCAGAGTGAAGGGCTTCTTTTCAAGCGGTACACCCTTCTCCTTGAAAAAGTATCCGTAGGCTTCAGTGGAACCCATAACGCCTCCCTTTTTTGTCTACCTAGCAAAAAACGATATAGGAAACTCCTGCGGATTTCAAGTCAATTAAGCGGGGCGCCGGACGGCTACGACTCTGGTTCTGCCTGGTCTTCAATGGACTTCGCGATGAATTTCATCATCTGGCCGATGATCACGGTGTAGATGTCTTTCGAAAGGAAGTACATGGGTGCCTTTTCCATGAAGGCGCGCACGAGTTCTTCGGTGCTCCTGTCCGCGTCCCGGGTACGCCTGTAGGAGGACTCAAGCATAATGCGGCACGCCTTCGAGTCTTCAATCGCCTTCGGAAGATAGGTGCGTGCGGCCACACCCGTGGCCGGGCCGTAGTGCCCGGGCAGGATCACATCCACGTCGTACCCGGCCATCTTTTCAAGACTCGCCTGATAGAGATCGTAATTCGAGTTTCCCGTAGGTAGAAAGAAGTCCTGGTGGCGCACCCCGGCCGCATCCGACACGAACATAGCCTTTTCCTCCGGGATATAGACCGCAATCGAGCATGAAGAATGACCGGGCACCCCAATGACCTCGAGTGTCAAGTCGCCACAGCGAATCACAGCCCCATCCTTGAGAGTCTCCTCTACGTCAACATGCGTGAAGGCTGAACCGAGGCGCCGGGCCTCCTCCTCGAGCCTCGCCCGTGAAGTCATTGCCTGGTTGAGGTCTACGATACGCTCCGTTACCTCGGGGTCGGACAGCAATTGCCCCGCCCGCTCGGATGCCGCGACAGTTGCCCAGGGCCAGCGTCGCTTCAGGAAAGGGATGAGACCGCAGTGGTCGAAGTGAGAGTGGAGGATTATGAGACGCCGAATCCTGGTTTCATCGATTCCGAGTTTTTCAATCTGCCGGATGATATCAGGAGCCACGTAGGCCATGCCGCCTTCTATGACCACGCTTTCGGTTCCGCCATCCACGAGATAGACGCATGACTCCCTGCGTCCGAGACGCGTGATCCTAGGCGTAATAGCTCCTTGCTCAGCAAGCGTCAATGCGAACCTCTCTGCATGACACCATTCTCCCAAACGTACAGCAATTGATCAACAGAGAACACTGCCCGAGGGGGCATTGGAGCAGATCCAGCCCATGCCAAATGATAGCTTGAAAAAGCGCAAGTCATCTGATACAATGTGGCCGTTTGTGGGAGTGGCAGAGGTGAGCGGATAGAGGAGTCGCGCTACGAGAAAGGAGGTTGGGCGTAGAATCGTGGGGAATAGCTGTCCTTCTGCTTACCTTGATCTTCGGTGGCTTGCGGTGGAGGTGCCAATATGCGGACGATGCGAGACCGTCGCCAATCCCTCAGACGGATGAGTTCGGTTGTGTGTAGTCACGGGGCACGTGTGGACTATCCCGGAAGTACGGGTTGCATTCGGCTACTCAGCCAATCGGCAGATTCTAGAGGGGGGGCTCATATGGAAACTATCCGTAAGAACACCGTTCAGAGATCCAGACTCCTTGTGTGGTTGACAGTTATAGGAATTGTCCTGGCCTTTGCCGGGTGTGCTGCTATGCAGAAGATAGAGGTTGATTCACAGCCACCGGGTGCCAGAGTTCTTGTTAAGAATGTGGACGAGGTGAAGAAAACCTCTGAAACCACACCTTCCCAGATAACCATCAAACGGAACGAGAAGGATGTTGTTATTCTGCTTGAGAAGGAAGGATATGAAGATGCAGAAATCGCCTTGCAACGCAAGTTCAACTGGAGATTCGTACCTATAGGAATCCTTGGAAACGGTCTGTTCATAATCCAGGGAGCGCTTAAAGCTGATCCTGAAGTAGCGGTGCTTGCGTCACTCGCCGCGTGGAATTTGTTGTACTGGCCAGGGGGATTCATTAACGGCAATGCATATAAGTTTACTCCTAGCAAGATCAATGTGCAAATGACCGAGGCGACTGAATAGGAGGCTGACTCTAGCAGAGAAAGCGAGATAGGGCAACCGGCTGAGCGGTGTGAATAACACCAGTAAGAGATTGCTGTCAGCGGGTACACCTGGCGCTGATTCAACATAGTCTAGGGAGAAGGTCGATCACCAAACTCGAGAGTGTGCTAGGCCAAGTCGGACGGAATAAACCCGTCTAGGGATTACTATGTGAGATCATCAAGACTCCTGCTGATACTCTTCATAATGGCCGTTACACCGCGATGCGTAGCGGGCCAGGGTGGAACCGGATCGAGTTCCGACTCCCACGGTAGCATACAGCGATGGCCTCTGGAACCCCGACTCGTGACAAGTTTCTTTGGTGGTTATAGACTCTCACACAAGATCGCTGACATCCACGCGATGACAGTGGACGGTGACAGCATTCCGGGGAGAGCCCAGGTGGATGGCGGGGTAGGTGGAGGACTCGTCGTGGGATGGGCACTGCCGATACTTGCTGGCAGGGCGTATCTTCAGGGGGTTATGGAGGTCGGACAGTTTGAAGAATCGATTTCGAGTATTGTCCTATCAACAGCCTACACCACTTCCTTCCATTACTGGGTCTTTGATTTCTCAGTAAGACCTATGATACCAATCTTGAACCGCGATCCGATATTGTTCCTCTCTCCAGCCATCGGCATTGGCGCCAGGATAATAAGAGGGACAGCCTCTTATGCCGCTTTCTGGGGTGGAAGTCTGGATCTTCTAGGTCGCTCGAACATTGTTGCTTCACTCGAATACAGAGCCGTCTATAGCCAACTATTTTTGGACATGGACCCATTTATCTCATCCGAGATCAGAGTGGTTTTTGCATATTGGGATGATTTCTAGACCAAAGAGAAGTGAAGGGATGCGAATCAGATGAGACCGGGCAGTGCGGGGTGCTTAGGTCCTATGGGTGCAAGGCGGATATTGGCGATCTTGCTCATCTCGGTGTCAGTTTCGCCAGCCGCATCATTTGCAGAGCGAATCATGGTCCATGTGCACGATGAAGACATCCTCTATGGCGACCTTCTCTCAATTGATGGCGAGAGGCTGATATTCGATCCTGCAGGACAGATCACTTATCAAATGGTGTTTCTCTCGGAGATTGACAGCGTATTGACCGACGAATATCCTCCGATGAGGATCTACCCTTCCGGTGAGTATGACGATCAATTCATGAGACTGCCACGAAAACCGAGTAGACATCGCTATCGTGACGCTTTCTTCAGTCTTTCATTCTTCTGGAGCAGGCGCAACCCCGTCGACATGTTCACAATCAACATAGGTGATAAGCAAGGCAAATCTCACCCTTTCGCGATGAAGATGCAGACTGGTAGTGGTTTTGGGGGAAGCCTGGGAGCCTTTTTCCCCATCACCAAGTCTGGCACTTCGATCGGATTGGAATTAGAGGTCGCCGACTTGGATGCTGACTTTATCATTCGGTATGTCGGCGAAAGCATTGGGAGTGCGGAAAGAGGTGAGATGCTTGCACTCATAGATGGTGATATGCGGTACTACGACGCGGGCTTGGCGTTGAAGTATCCCATCAGGAAGGGTGCCTGGTTCGACATCTTCTTGACTCCCAGTCTTGGTGTCGGAATGCGAAAGATCACGGGAGTTCTGGACACTGTTTACACCTTGGAAAAGCACTTTGCCCTTTTCGCCAGTCTCGACGTTGAGGTGGTCACAGCATCTCGACTTGTCATTTTCGCAGAGATCAAAGCCTGGAACAGTGAGATCGAGGACCTGTACGGAATTGACGATGAAGAAAGAATCGTTCGGACAGACGTTCCTCGTTATACGACGGTAGAATTCAGAGCCGCCACGTGTCTGCGAATCTACTGATTTGCTTTCGAGGAACACTGCAAGGAGAGAAACTCATGGAGGTCGGAGCTGTGAGACGCAAACTCTGGTTGTGCGCGTGTGGGTTGAGCCTATCAGTCTTCTGCGCAGTATTCGCAGTGTATGCTGCTGAAGAGACAAAGGAGATCTTGGCCAGCCCGGAGATTTCCGAGGCTCTTGTTGAGGATAACTGGGGCCGAGTGTTCACTCTTATCGCAGGAGTTGGAGACAACTCTCTCAGCAGCAATGCGATCCTTCTTCAGGGTCATGCTGCCCTGGCAACAGATCGGCATAACGCTGCTGCGGCGCTGTTCGTGCTGATCGGGGATACCACCGCATTCGAAGATTGGCGCCTTTGGACCGAACACTTCCACAAGCAGCATCCGGATGTTGCTGCCAGTCGATATCTGGTCGGTGACGCTTACGCCCGAGAGGGCAAGTTTGATCAGGCGCTGAGTTATTTCAACTCAGCGATCGAGATCAGTCCCGACCATTTCCTGACGAAGAACGCGCGGGGAGTGACAAACGCGATTCTCTACGCAGCCAAAGCTGAAGACAAAGAGGCCGCTGAGCAACACTATCACCACATCAGCTCCGCAATCAACGATTTCGCGGACGTGCGCGAAGTGAATCCCGGATTCATCGATGCCGTAATCAACCAAGGCATTGCTAGTATTGAGACATATCGTTTCAGCGGTGCACGTGTTTTCTTTAACGAGGCCGTGGAGATGGACAGCAGCTCAGCCCTGGCCCTCAACGGACGAGCAATGCTCTTCCTGGAGGAAGGCAAACGTGATCAAGCAGAGGCGGACATAATCCGGGCTGATTCACTCTTGCCGAATTTCCCGCTCATCCTATGGAATGCGAAGGCGCTGGCGGACTCAAGCGATACCACCAGTGTCATTGGTAGAATGGCCAATCTGAGAGGGAAGGACGCTATTCTGGACACCTCACGTGGCTCATTTACTATTGATGTGCCTGAATTCGTGGATGGATTGGATCACGCTCTGGGTGGCATGTTTGACCAGATTGGTCTAGGTGGTGCCTATGACTTCGGCAAGGGCCTTGGGGAAATGTGGGCAGCCGTGGATTTCCAATTCGGGGGTGTATACTTCGATGTTCAGAAGCGAGGTGGATCTCACCGGGTCGGTACCAATTACGCGCTGGCCTACCCCCGACCGATTCAAGTGGAAGCAGTCGGCAAGTAGCCAGCATGTTAGCTGCTTCGCAAAGGGTTCGCATACTCAGCGTTAGCAAGAGTACGAGTAGATCTATGCCGGTCCAGTTCAGGGTAGTCTGTTGTGTGCTGACACTGTGCTTGCTGGGCTGCGTCACCCAGGCACAGTGCAGGCGGTACACTTGCTTCTCCATGGCAAAGGCCGAGGAGCTGGTCTCCCGGAAGAGCCTACCTCCTCCCGAAGTCACATACTTGGGCTGGATTACTCGTCTGGTTGGTATGGTCGGCGATCGGGAAAGCCGGGAATTGATAGTGGTCGGTTATCAGGATCCGGCCTACCCGCGAATCATGTTGGACGACATTGCGGTAGCACTGCGGGTTGTCTATCTTCACTCGGATGTCGATTATCCCGGATTAAGTATCGATCCGGACACCCTTAATCCTGACTCGTGGCAGCAAAATGTTCGCTACGTCGGTGGCATCGAGAATTCGCGGTTCGGGTCGATTTGCTTCGAGACCGACACCCTCCTTAAGAGCATGGACATGGGCACTATCCCGAGCGGGTCACCTGATGTCATCAGTCCGATGCACTTGGAGAAGATGACCACTCCTGTCGATGATGACAGCTTGATTTCAAAACGCACCAGGACTTTCTTCTATCCTATCTCGTTTCAATCGTTGGTGCTGGGCAATGCTGCCTACTTGCAGACCAGACGTATTGTTGTTCTCTCTGCAGGCGCAGGGCAGAATCCTGCTCACGACCATTTCACCGAACAGCTCACTCGCCATTACGATGAGGTGGCATGTACGTATCCCGTATTGGAAGAACTCCGGAATATGATGTCAGCATACGCACTCGCGAAGAGTATGCCTGACTTCGCATTAGCCCCGGACGTCGACTATTGGCTGAATGACTACAAGCCACTTAGGGTGCCCACTCCATTCCAAGTAGACCTGTGGGTACGAGGGAACAGAGGTCTTGGGGTTTCATACATCGCCTCAGGCCAGATTGAGCTCAGGTCCGAAGCGAGGATGCTGAACACAGGTGATCCTCTGGCTCTCGAGAGAATCGTGTTCGCCTCACGGCCACCGGGTCGGCCTTTAGTGTGGAGTTTCACTCTCGAGGACGAGTCAGTCTTGTTTGCAGGGACAGATTCGGAATCGAAAACCGAAGAGCTGATTCACCAAGGTAGGTTCCTGCTTGCGACTAGTGATTACAAGCGAGCACTGACTTCTTTCAAAGCCGCAGTTGCTTTGGGCGCAGACGCTAATAGACTCAGATATGACATGGCTTTGAGCAAGTATGGATTGGGAAAGCCAGATCAGGCTCTAGCCGAGTGCGAACGCGCCATTCAGGCAGATCCTTCTGATCACAAAGCCAGGATACTACGGGGGGGATTATTGGCTGATCAGGACCGCGGTGTGGATGCACGGACTAGCCTGAGAACAGCTTTGGAAGAAAACCCTGACAGCCTTTCAGTCATGCTATCTGGTGCCAAGTTGTACCTGAAGTTGGGTGATCTTGAGACTGCGAAAGAACTAGTCGATCACGTACTGGACGACCATCAGGGACATCAAGAGGCATTACTCATCCGGGGGAAGATCCGTCAACAACTGAGTGAGAAAGATGAAGCCTTGGAAGACTACCGCCGGGCGATCCAATCGGGTGGAAAGCCGCACGTCATTAGAGAGGCATATTACAGAGGAAGAAGATTGGTACTTGGTCAGCCGTGGTATGACTACTCCGATCTTCCACAGGCATTCTTGGACAGAAAGTCTCATGTGTGGGACCTCTCGCTGGGCTTATATCCCAGTTTGGCGTTCGGGCAGGCCCTAGCACCGGAGGAATACAAGCAAGGCTCCTATCACTTCTATGGTGAGTTTCCAGTCTCACTATCACTGGGCGCAGTATTCTGGAACAAGCTGCGATTACGGGCAGACTCCAGAATGGATTTTGAAATCAGAAGGTTGAGGTCGAAGAAATGGGAGGTAGATGAATCCGGCGCTAAGAATCTCGTGAATTTGGCCGACGTTTTTGGCTTCTATAGCAGGCTAGGGCACACACTGGTCGGCTTTGACTGGCTGGCCCTAGATGGTTTTCGGCACAGCCCGTACTTGGTTCTTTCGAGCTCTGCTTACTGCTTCCCTGTGCCTGAGCCCTTGTTCAGATCCTACCCGACGAGAAAGGCAGAATACGACGTTTCGGATGACGATATCGTGAACAAGACAAGGGATTGGAAGTACACGACGAGTATTCGGACGGAGGTGCCCCTAATGAAGCGGTGGTGGGTATGCTCCGGGGTTAGTTATCAACGAGGTTTCAGGAAGGGGGAAGAGGACTACGGTTCGATCGATTTGAAGTTCCGTGCAATACTTTCCCTCTGGCAAGAAAGCATTTTCGGAGATCTGGGCAGTACCTGGACGAGGAGCAGGGTGTTAACGGGCGAAGGAGGGGCAGGCCAACAGTTTCACATCTACGTCAGTGTTGAACGATCACGGAAAAGAAAATCTGAAGTGCTGATGCTTGGTATCTTTCTCCAAGATGACGTGCAGAGTGGAAAGCAAGTGAGGTATTATGTCGGCAGCATTCAATTCAACCGGGAGCTTCTTTCGTTCAAACGATGGTTCTAAGGAGACGGCGCATATGAAGTACCTGTCAAGATTCTTCCTCGTTGGGCTTCTCTATGCCTGCCTGCTGTGCTCCGCATCTGCCGCTGAGTCTCCTCCGTTCGCACGATTCCTAACAGCGTCAGCACACTATTTTCATTCTAGTGACCTGCTCTTTGGAACCTTTGTCGAGGGAACTGCATACAGTCTAAACGCCAAGGCTATACACTCTAGAACCGGCCTTGGAGCGGGAGTGTCATATGTGTACAGCAGAAGAAAATCCGATTACGCCAGTTTCGGTGCTATCGTCGCACATGAGCTTTCGGGCATTCTCGTATACCGTCTAGCACGCTTCAGAAAACCATTCTCTATCGACCCATACATTGGAGTTGGCGCTGGAGTCTTCTACATGCAAGAGACAACGATACCTACGGTAATCCTGAGATATGGTGGTGAGGACTTCGTCTCGGATTCGGACAGGACTCTGGTAGGCACCACGCTTGAGCTAGGCATTCCCATGCGAATCACAAAGCACGTTGGGATCATCCTGCAAATCAACAATGAGTTTGCCCTGCTATCAGAACAAGAAACAAATTTCGATGAATCATTTCAGATCGGCGGCCTGGGTTATGGAATTGGTATCTGCTACTATTTCTGATCAATTCCGGCAGGCCCGGATCTCAGGGCTCTCACTGATGGATAACCTTGCATACGTCTCATCCTTATTCGGAGCCGCCACCGGGTGCGCGGTAGATCTGTTGACAAGGGCCCGAGGATACTGTAGTTACCAAGTATGTAGTGTGAGGCTCGATCCGATTCGTTCATCGGAGGGAGTCCGTCATCCACGGATTGTTCAGAGCACACGTCGTCACGTGTGGTCGGGTAATGGAGGCAGGTGTGAAGGAGAAAAACGGCGAGCACCCCTTCGGTGACATTGGACAGCAGATTTCGGCTGGACTGTTTCTGATCGTCTGGGTGGTTGATTCATTTCTCCTGCGCAGAACCACGTTCCTGGCCGCACATGTACCAATCGGCGTACGTATGGCCATCCTCGTGCTCACCCTGATCACGGCCTTCTGTCTCTTCCGGTCCGGTCATGTTGTAGTGAGCCACGATCGCCGGCCCGGGGGCTTGGTGACGACCGGAGCCTTCGAGCACATAAGACACCCCCTTTACCTGGCCAGCATGCTGGCCTATCTGGGAGTGGCAGTGTCGACCCTTTCCATCTTCTCGCTTGCCATGTTCGTCGTAATCTTCCTCTTTCATGACTATATTGCGACCTATGAAGAGCAGTTGCTCGAAGCGAAGTTTGGAGAGGAGTACAGGATTTACAGAGCGAAGACCGGTAAGTGGATACCGGGTCTCTGAACCGCCCCAAGCCCACCGCTCGTCCGCTCCACCCGTCATCCGACCGTCCCCTGCCCTCCCGTGGACCGGCGCCGCGGGGCTATGCGATATTGCTTGATTTTCCGGCTGTGGCGCTTATACTGAATCGGATGTTTTAACAACATGCGCAAGACCATGAGGTGCTTACCTGTGACGACAAGTGAAACCGTATCTCCTGATCCGGCTCGCGCAATACTGAGTCTCATCCGGCCGTATGAACCGGCTAAGGCCATCGAGGAAGTCAAACGGGAATATGGATTGACAAGAGTAATCAAACTCGCATCCAATGAGAACCCCCTCGGACCTTCACCGAAGGCCGTGGAAGCCATAATTCCCATGATGTCCGAGCTCCACCGTTATCCCGACCCGAGCGCGTATGCCTTGAAAGGGAAGATCGCAGACCGGGTAGGACTTTCAAGGGAGTGGATCGTACTCGGGAACGGGTCGACCGAGATCGTAGAGCAGGTTTCCCTGGCCTTTCTTAATCCCGGTGATGAGGCGATTACGGGTAAGGAGATGTTCTTCAAGTACCCCATTTCCATACGCTTCATGAGTGCCGAACCCGTACTGGTGCCGCTGGTCGATCACAAGCTCCGGCTCGACGATGTCCTTGAGCGTGTCACGCATCGCACCAAAGTCATCTTCATCGCCAACCCGAATAACCCAACCGGGACAATGATCCCGCGTGAAGAACTCGATGACTTTATGGCCAGGATTCCCCCGGGGATCGTGGTCGTTCTGGATGAGGCCTATCACGAGTTCCTGTCCCCCGGCCAGGACCCCGACTTCTTGAGGTACGTACGCGAAGGACGAAATGTGATCATCCTCAGGACCTTCTCCAAGATATACGGTCTGGCGGGACTCCGGGTCGGTTACGGCATCGCACCGCCGCACATGATTGCCTCACTGGAACAGGTTCGCGAGGTGTTCAACACCAACTCGGTGGGACAGCATGCTGCGGCCGCCGCCATGGATGATGCCGGATTCATCAAGAAGACACTGGAAAACAACGAGAAGGGTAAGAGATACCTGGCGGCCGGGCTTGAGAAGATCGGTATCCCACCGGTTCCAACCTGCACGAACTTCTTCTTCCTGCCGTTACCGGTTGACTGCCGCATCCTTTTTGAGCAGCTGCTGAGACGCGGTGTGATCGTGCGCCCGATGGCCCGCTACGATCTGCACAAGGCGATCCGCGTGACGGTTGGTCTGCCTGAGGAGAATGAGGAATTCCTCAGAGCCATCGCTGAGGTCCTGTAGCACCCATCCTTCACGTCATTTCGAGGATTCGAGGGTCCCATCCCCACGTCATTGCGGGCGTAATGCTCATTGCGAGGCTCCGAAGGAGCCGTGGCAATCCGACACAGGACGTGTCGTTGCGAGGAGCGCAGTGACGCGGCAATCTCTGCAAATCGCCGCGTTGCAGGCGATGACCGAGATCCACAATTAAGTGTGGTGTCACCGAAATTCAGGCATATGGTGTCACCGAAACTCAGGCATAATTAACCTCAATGCGTCAAAAATCAAGTTGTTTTGAGGGCGCTGGCGAGGCGGTTGAAGAGAGATCGCTGACGTTCGTTTCGTGAGAGGCGAAGGATAGTAGCTCCGTTAGGCCGTACGAGTCTTCCGGCACGATTGAAGATTTCG
>JBDRNT010000105.1:0-2117 GCA_043810925.1 Candidatus Eiseniibacteriota bacterium | reverse complement strand
CGGCCATATACAACGACTATATGTCAGGTTCTGTACCCCAGGTTTTGGTTCCCTTGGTAGAAAGAACTATGCGGAAGACCCCCGGAAAACCGGGGGTCGCTCCCACCGCATTGGCGAAGAGGACGATGACCATCAGGATGGCAAGATCTACATTCATGACCTTTCCGCTTCAAATGGCGAACACATCGAAATCTTTGCTTACTTCATCAGGCGGTTTCGCATCTTCAGGTACCTGAGGGCGATCCTTGTGGCGAGGTCCGTCGGCGCCTCCTCGGTTTCCTCAGACCCGTCAAACTCGGGCAACCTGGCCTCAGGTCCATACATGTCTTCCATTATCTTCAAGACGTTTCTCTTCACCATCCCCCGAAGTGGAACCTGTGAAATCATGCCGTACATGGCAGCCCCACCCTGCTCAGCGAGCTCGGGATTCTTTTTCACGTAGTCCACCGATTCGCGCAAATCGCCGAGGTATTGCTCCAGTATCTTCTCATGAGCGGGTATGACTATTGCGTGAAGGGCTTCCGGCCGGTGCAGGCGGTCAATCTGCCAGCCTTTCTTCTCCATCTGATCAGCAACGGCATAGATGTTTACGGCTTTGGAGCGCGAGGCATAGGCGAACACACTCATGTGAGGTTCTCCCAATACGTACAGCTCGGGTATTGCGCTGACACCGTCGATGAGCTTTCGCGTTATATCCATGATTAGCCTGGCGTTATCGAGGTAGCCGCTCTCCCCGATAGCCATCATCGCGGCCCAGGCTGCCGCGATCGCCCCGCCCGGCCGCGTGCCAAGTAGCGCAGGGGAAATAAAAATCCCGCCCGGCCAGTTTTCGTAGACGAAGAACTGGTGTTTCAGGATGCGCATGTCTCTGTAGAGAATCACTGACGCGCCCTTGGCGGCGAAGCCGTACTTATGGACATCAGCGGAAATCGATGTGACTCCCGGAACTCGAAAATCGAAGGCAGGGACAGGATAGCCGAGTTTCTCCACGAAGGGCAGCAAGAAACCCCCCAGGCAGGAATCCACGTGTAGTGGAAGGTTTTTCTCTTGCGCCAGGGCAGATAGCCCGGGAATTGGATCAACCATGCCGTGGGGATAAGAGGGGGCGGATGCTCCGATGAGTATGGTGTTTCTATTGATCAGCTTTCTCACCGCATCTACGTCCACCTGGAAATCCTTCGCCAGGGGCGCGTGTACCGACTTCACATCGAAATACTCAGCGGCTTTCTCCCAGGCGACGTGCACTGATTCGGGTACCACCATCTCTGGCTTGCGGATCCAGGGCCTTCTTTCGCGGGCCAGGTCGCGGTACGCTTTCACAGCAAGGAGACAGCTCTCCGTTCCCCCCGATGTGATAGTACCAACGACACGGCTATCCCCGTTTAGCATGGTCGCTGTCATGCGAACTATCTCAGATTCAAACCTCTTCAGGCTTCTGAACGCCATCGGGTTGAGGGCATTCTCTGAGAAAAACAGGGAATATGCTTTTTTGATGAAGTTGTTATGCTCTTCGCCGAGGAAATAAACCAGGCTCCATGTCCGCGCCTCGCGCCAATCTGCGTCCCCGGCGCCGAACTCCTTCATCATCCTTAAGAGTTCTTGCTTGTCTGTTCCCGTTTGAGGCAGCCTCTTGATCGGCTCTTCCATGCTCATTTCCTTTCGACAATCGATATAATTAGTAATTGCCTCATTTCAGGTTACTATTCAAGCACAACTTCCGATACTACTGTCACCACAAAGTGCATGATCCATCGAATTTTCGTACATATTGGGAGGGTAAGGATGACGAATGAGAAAGCAAGACAGGCTCGCTCTGAGTGGGAAACCGGAAGAGGGGGTTATAGTGATCCGAGCACTTACGAGAAGATGGAGTTGACCCGCTTTCGTTGACACCCTGAGTTGGGATAAAAAGAGTCCTGCCGTGGTTCTACTGCTGGTACCGCTCTATCCTACAACAGCTGTTTCTCGACGCACCATGGGCGATTCGGGTGAAAACCGGCTCAATCGAGGTAAAATTCACACGTGGACGCGCAGAGGAAGATGCATCTTCAGAGAGGAGACAGTCATGTCCAACAATACCGACAAGCCGTCCTGGGTCCAGACCGAGATCTACTTCG
>JBDRNT010000104.1:0-86636 GCA_043810925.1 Candidatus Eiseniibacteriota bacterium | reverse complement strand
TTTCGGGGATGGCTGGGAGCACAGGGTTGAGCTCGAGAAGGTGCTTCCGTTCGACCCTGACATTGCCCTCCCGAGGTGTATTAAAGGTCGGCGTGCGTGCCCACCTGAAGATGTGGGTGGCACGTGGGGATATGAGGACTTCCTCAAGGCTCTTGCAGATCCTTCGCATCCTGAACACGCTATGTACGTGGAATGGATAGGAGGGACATTTGACCCAGAGGATTTCGACTCGGATGAGGTGAATGAACTGTTGTCGGAGGATTTTCAATAGTGGTGCTTAACAAGCGTTGGAAACTGATGAAACTGCAAACTGCAGGAGTGGGAACTTAGAATGGAAGATTTTCCTGTTATAGAAACAGAAAGACTTGTGTTAAAGCAGATGACTGTCAGTCATTTGGATTCTGTCTTTCAGCATTTCGCTGATGAAGAGGTAAATAGATATGTTGATTTTGATCCTGTAGAAAGCATTGCTGACGCGCAAGAGATAATTGACTGGGGAATCAGTCTATATATGAATAATAATGGAATACTGTGGGGTATTTTCAACAAAGAAAGTGGGAGGTTTTTGGGGCAGGTGAATTTTGTGAACAGGGCTTCTGGTAATTTTACAGGTAACGTTCACAGAGCAGAAATCGGATTTGATTTGAGTCCTCAGTATTGGAGAAATGGATATATGACTGAAGCTATCATCAGTTCCATTTCATGGATTTTTGATACTTATAAGATAGGAATAAGAAGGATTGAAGCGATCATCAACAAGAACAACCAGAGAGCGAAAACGCTTGTATTAAATGTCGGTTTCACGGAAGAAGCTGTATTGCGAGAATATGTGCAATGGAAGGATGAATTCTGGGATATGTCATTGTTTTCTCTGTTAAAACACGAATGGGAGAAGGTGTAACCTGTGTTGGGGGGGGCACTTATGAGTAAACGAAAGACATATCTGTGTATTGGGTTGCTCGCGCTGTTCACAGTTCTCTGCTCCGGCTGTCAGAGTGAGTTCGGTGGGTCAGCCGATGAAGCATGTCTGGAGAAAATGGAGCAGGATATACTTGCACTGGCCGGGGAGCCGCTCTGTAGTGACTCAACAGAGTGCCGCTATATCGGTTTCGGTTCGAAGCCGTGCGGCGGACCGTGGCGATATCTGGTTTACTCCATTTCGACTGTAGACACGGTGGAGCTGGTGAAGCGCGTGGAGGAGTACAACGAGTACGAAAGGTGCTTGAACAGGCGCTACGGCCGGGTTTCTGATTGCAGCGTGCCGATACCTCCACGTCTTGGGTGTAGAAATGGCAGGTGTGTTGACCTACAGTAACTGAGAAAGGCTGATGACCGTTCACCACACGCAAAAGAGGCACAACACTGTGAAACGAGTTGGCATCGCGTTCCTGTTATGTCTTCTTCACATCTCACTGGCACATTCTCAACAACACGAGCTGTCGTCATCGCCCCAGAACGAGTGGTCTGGCTCGGTAGAGCAGAAACTCTGGGGACTTATGACGATTTGGTCGGAAGCCAGGTATGCCTTTCCGCATTTTGAGATGCGCCCCGATCTGGATTGGGATGAAAAAGTCCAGGAGTATATTCCCAGAGTCCTGGCGACCCCCGACATGGAGAGTTATTATCGGGTGCTCATGGAATTCGCCGCCCTCTTGGATGATGGACATACCGCGGTTATTCCTCCCTGGGGGTATTTTACGCCCGGATACGATACGCCTCCCATTGAAATCACTGTTGTTGAAGGCAAATTTGTGGTTGCACGAGCCGGCGACACAGACGAGATCGCAGAGCAACAGATCTATCCTGGCCTGGAAATCCTTGAAATCGGAGAGCATGAGCCGATACGAACATATTTCCGTAATCAAGTGCTGCGGTATTATAGCCAGGGTTCCCCACATGCGGATGATGGGATGCTTGTGGTCTATTTGTTGTATGGTCCCAAGGATGAGCCAATTCAGTTGACCGTCAAAGACCCGGAGGGGACGATTCGAGCGGTGCGTCTCACAAGAAATTCCACCACTCGCGATGGGACGCCGTTTGTGTACGGGTTCATCCAGCAGAGTTTGTTCGCAGAACATCTTGAATCGGCCATGCTGGCTGATGAGATTCTCTATGTCAATATCCCCAACTTTTCCCACGACCAAATCGCGATTGACTTTCTCGACCTCCTTGAGCGTGTTGATCTGGCCTCGCTTCACGGTATGATTCTTAATGTTCGTCAGAACATGGGCGGCTCAAGCCGGGTGTGCAATCAGATCATTGCGAGTTTGATTGAGACGCCTGTGAGCACGACACATTGGCATTATCCGCAACATATCGCTGCATATCGGGCATGGGGATTGGAAGAACCGCTTTGGGCGACGAAACATGGGACGATCACTCCCCGGGATGGGAAGCGTTACACGGGGCCACTCGTGATTCTTACCAGTCCTGTGACCAATAGCTCCAGTGAAGATTTCGCCATCATCCTCCAATATGCCGGAAGAGCGGTCGTTGTTGGGCAGAGAACCGCAGGCGGGGCCGGCAATCCCCTCACGGTTCCATTGCCCGGCGGTGGGGTGTTCGAAGTGTCGACATTCAAAGCCACGCATCCTGACGGGACGGCATATGCCTCTCTTGGAATACAGCCGGATATTGAAGTGTACCCGACTCTCCAGGATATAATCACTGGCTCTGATCGGGTTTTGGAAACCGGAATAACAGCAATGAAATAGCGGTGGGCTTCCTCTGCGTGTGCGAGGATGATGAGTAGCCGACGGTATGGTGATGGGTACAGGTAAAGACAAGACAGGGAGGTTCGGTGCCCGTCATCAGGGCGCGCTTTCATCTGCCGAGGTGAGGCGTTAGCAGCACAAGTGTGAATTGGAGAGGATGATTGTGCCGGTCGAACTTAGAACAAAGCGACTTCTGCTCAGGCCTTTCACTCCAGATGATGTGGAAGACGTACTCGAATATGCCAGCGACCCTGAGTGGGCTCGATACCAGGTAAATATCCCGCCCGTTCCCTACACAAGGAAGGAAGCGGAGGCCCTCGTGGCAATGTTTTCGAACCCATCTACCTGGAAGACAGGGCATTCGGGACTTCCCTCTTCTGGAAGCGGCACGGGTCTGCTTCAGATATTTGCTGTGGTGTTTGAAGATAGGGTAATTGGAGAGATTGCTTTGAACCAGCGGGATGGAGACCGCCGAAATGAACGAATCGAGATTACATATGCGCTTTCACGCCGACACTGGGGCAAAGGTCTAATGACTGAAGCAGCCCGGGCAGTCATGGATTGGGCCTTTCAAACATATAGTTTCAACCGGATGTATGCCTATTGTGATCCGAGAAATGTCGGTTCAAGTCGGGTTCTAGAGAAACTGGGTATGAAGCGTGAGGGTCAACTACGGAGCCACCTTAAATGGAACGGTGAGTTTCGCGACCAGCTGTACTACGGAATTTTGCGGGGTGAATCCATACAGACACGTTCTGCGCGAACCATCAATAGCCCGGTTGGCTCAGATAGAAGACGCAACCGAGAACGGAGGATTTGAAATGTTGAGAGCAAAGCTGATCGCGGCGTTCGTCCTGGTTGCAGTCGTACTCGTCGTTGTCTTACAGAACATACAACCGGTCGAGACCAAGTTTCTCTTTGTGACCTTGACGATGCCACGGGCCGCCCTTCTTGCTATCACACTGCTCATCGGTATTGGAGTTGGGATGCTCATCGCACTTGCCTTGTCGGGCAGGAAACCCGGGAAAGACTGAGTGCTCCAGCAGCCCCTTCGATACGCAGGCAGGTAATAGGTGCGAGTAATCTGTTTGGGGAGATAACAAGCGGTTTGAGACGGACGCCCTTGCGGCGTCATGGCTCTTGCAGAGCAATGGCCCGCCGCCTCGGCTGCCACTCAGCCACGCCGTTCTGACAGAGGGAACTGCAGTGGATCTGAAAAGACGGCTCGGGTTGATCCACGTTTTTTGCATTGCATCCGGTGCGATGATCAGTTCGGGAATTTTCGTGCTCCCCGGGCTCGCGTACGCGAGGGCCGGTCCCGCGGTCGTGTTGTCATACTTGCTGGCCGGCGTGCTGGCCGCCATAGGACTGTTGTCTACGGCTGAGCTGGCCACGGCTATGCCCAAGGCTGGAAGTGACTATTTCTTCATCACCCGGGGCGTTGGTCCGGCAGTTGGCACGATTGCGGGCATCCTGAACTGGGTTTCCTTCTCGTTGAAGAGCGCCTTTGCACTCGTCGGAATGGCTGCGTTGATCAGGCTTGTGACCCCCATCGATATCCGTGTCAGTGGTGTCGTGCTCGGTGTCGCGTTTGTGGCAGTCAACTTGGTCGGGGTCAAGGAAGCGGCCCGCTTCCAGGTCGCCCTCGTCTTTGGGCTCATGGCGCTGATGCTGGTCTACATTCTCCGCGGCATGCCCGCCATGAACATTCACAACTATGAGCCTCTTGTTCCCGGGGGAATAGGTGCCGTGTTCTCAACAGCAGGTTTTGTCTTTGTTGCCTACGGAGGATTGCTCAAAGTGGCAAGTGTCGCCGAAGAGGTGCGGAACCCCGGGCGCACCATACCCGCCGGGATGATTCTGTCACTGGTGCTGGTAGGGTTGTGCTACGCCCTGATGGTCACTGTGACAGTGGGCGTTGTCGACCCGGACGCCCTGCGGGGTACTCTCACCCCGATCGCCGATGGTGCTCTCATTACCATGGGCCGGGTTGGAGGGATTGCGATGGCAATCGCGGCATCCCTGGCGTTCCTCACGACGGCCAACGCAGGAATCCTCGCGGGTTCACGCTACTTGCTGGCCCTCAGCCGAGACGGCATGCTGCCAAAATCGGTTGGAAGCATTGGTCCGCGCTTTCACACCCCCCACGTCGCTATCCTTGTGACAGGCGGTCTCGTGATTCTACCTCTCTTCATCGATCTCCACATCCTGGTGGAGTCTGCGTCCATCGGGCTTATCCTGACGAACATGTTCTCGCTTCTCTCGGTGATCATTCTGCGGGAGAGCAGGTTGCAGAACTATCGCCCGACCTTCCGCGCACCGCTCTATCCATGGCTGCAGCTCGTCGGCTTGGTCGGCTTTGTCTTCGTAATTCTGGAGATGCGCGAAGAGGCGTTCATAATCAGCGCCGTGCTCGCAATTACGGGCTTCTGCATTTACTGGTTCTACGGACGTCCCCATGTTCAGCATCAGTCCGCCCTTATTCATGTTCTCCAGAGGCTCACCTCGCGCAAATTGATCAACGGGACCCTCGAGGCGGAACTCAGGGAGGTCGTCCGCCAGCGTGATGAGATCGTTCTTGACCGCTTCGACGAGATGGTCGAGAAGTGCCCCGTTCTTGATCTGGATCACGCGATGACTCGGGATGAGTTTTTCGCTGAAGCCGCGGAGGCCATGGCCCCCCGCCTGGAAGTACCCGATAGGGTGCTACTCCAGCTGCTGGTCGCCCGCGAAGAAGAGAGCTCCACGGTACTCACTCCGCGCTTGGCGATTCCACACATCATTATCGAGGATACCAGACCTTTCGGAATACTGATCGCGCGATGCAAGCCGGGCGTTTCTTTCGGTGAAGATGCTGCGGAGATACATACAGTGATTGTGCTTGCCGGACCGATTCAGGAACGCAATTTTCACCTGCGATGCCTGGCGGCTATCGCGCAAGTTGTGCAGGCGGCGGGTTTTGAAAAGCGATGGCTTGCCGCCGCCGGGGAACAAGCTCTTCGGGACCTGTTCATCCTTTCGCGGCGACACCGCGAATAATGGCCCCCGGTACGTTCCGCAAACACAGGGCAAGGGATCAAGGCTGAACCAGCGAAAAGAGGTGTTTCAGCAGAACAAACAGATGTACTTGCCGTTCTTCAGGCTGCAGATCACATGGCCGTCAGTGCTCCGATAATCTCCGAGCAGCCCCCATCACGCAAGAAGCCGGCATGGTCGGCAATATTCTCAAACCTCCGTCCGACTATTTCGGAGCACTCGAATTTGGAGCCGGTGCATTTGAGAAACCGATCAATCGTATCGACGGCTTTCGGGATCTTGAATGCAATCTTACCGCCTTCCTTGAGGGTCTTCATTCCGATGATCCATATCGCGGCTCCCAGTGCCCCACAGGCACCTCCGCTTAAGCCTATCCCGCCCGCAAGTCCGGCCGCCATTGCCTTGTGCATGTCGGATACGCCCATCCTCTGTGCCAACACCGCCGCACAACTTGCCGGAGGCGACGGCGCTTCTAC
This sequence comes from Candidatus Eiseniibacteriota bacterium, assembly GCA_043810925.1. GTDB lineage: Bacteria > Arandabacterota > Arandabacteria > Arandabacterales > Arandabacteraceae > Arandabacterum. The sequence goes on along the minus strand of JBDRNT010000104.1, from coordinate 80,410 downwards.
ATGCTCTTCGGAAAGAGCGCTATCTATCTCACTAAACGCCACCGGGGCATATCCTGCAGTCATGCGAACGCAACGTATGGTCCCTCCTTTTAGAAGGAAATATACAATCATCTGCGTGGTCGATGACGATGTATCTATACCGGTTATCTCGACGCAATTCATACTGTTGTTGCGGGTACGGAAGGACTTCACAACTCTCTGTGCTGCAATGATCGCCTTGGCTTCGGCCTGCGGACCCGGGCCATACAGTCGATACGCCTGCGCCCCTGCAGCAAGGGTCGCACCCCAAATCATGCCGCACTGGTAGCCGTGTTGCATTATACCACCCGCCAAGGGCGAGGAAGCATGCTCCTCGAGTTTCAACGGGTGATCGAATGAGCCGTCGACGACGCTCATAATCGTTTCCGATCATGTCCCTTTCTTAAGAAACGTACCCACTGTTCCCATCGAGGATATCCTGCTTCCTGCTTTGGTCATCACTCCTCCTCAGGTGGACGGCGGCTTCGTCTGATGAATGCCGCCAGCTCCCGATACACCCGCTGCCTTTCGTCTGCCGTCACAATCCAAGTCTTTGTGGCGCAGATGTATATGACCAGACCGACCCCGGCGAATGCCAAAAGTTTGGGCAGCAGAAGCACGAACGGGAGAAACGAGACGATGACTGTCCGCCGCTTAACCGGCATCCCATAGGCAGCGCACATACGGACTGTGATAAACCACAGAATGAGGTACGAAACCACGGTACCAACGGCTGCTCCGACGATGCCCCACCGGGGTATCAGGAAGAGGTTTAAGAGCACGTTTACAGGTAGCGCACACACGGGCCCTATCGCCAAGACATAGGTTTTCTCAACAAGGCTTGGATAGACGCCAACAAGCCAGAGGGAGATCGTGAGGATATGGAACACAACAATCCACGGGAGAGCCTGCGCGCCGGCGACGTAATCCTGGCCCAAAAGGAGCACGATTATCGGCTCGGCCAGCAAAACGAGCACAAGACCAATCGCAAGGAGCCCGATAGCCGTGACACGTATCGCGAGATCGAGGTTCTTAAGCGCACTCTCACGCTTGCCTCCCTCCCACGCTGTACTCAGATGAGGGTAGATCACACTGTTCACTGCAAGGCCGACCGCTGAGATTGTCGCGCTCAGATTGATGGCTGCCGAGTATATCCCCTGATCCGATGAGGTCATAAGACGCTGTAGGCTCAGCCTGTCGACGTAGTTAAAGATCTGGCCCAAGATCGGGGTGATCGTAAACCACATTGTGAAACGCAGGAGCCGCTTGTAGAAACCCACCTCGTCGGACTCCTTATATACCGGCTCCTGGGTCCGCAGGTACCCTGCCAGCAGGGGTGCGAAGAGCGGGATACACAGAATCATTGATATGCCGTAGGCAAGCAGCCCCACCGATGCAGAACGGTAGACGACGACCAGCAGCCCTCCGAGCAGCGCAAAGACGGCGACCTGGGTGAATTCGAGTACGGAACTCGCGCGAAAGAGCTTAAGACCCGCGAGTGTTGTGGTGAGATTCCTTACCACCACCATGCCTGGAATCGCAAGCGCTGCGACCATTATCACAGTCGCCTGACCGGGCTCGTTGTAGAGAAGCCGTGAGAAGGCCGAGGGGAACAGAAACACGATTACGCCCAGGGCCAGGGCCAATGAAATGTTGAGAACATACGCTTTCCGGATGAACCATCTGAGGGCGCCCATCCCCTGGTAACGCGGAGCGTAACGCCCGAATGATGCCGTGATCCCCAGGCCTGCAATCGAAACCGTGATCAGAACGAAGAAGAGCCCGAGGGTGAATATGCCGTACTGCTCCGTTCCGAGCAGACGGGCGAATATGATCCCCCGTCCGAATGCAACGATCTTCTGAGCTATGAGAAGTGAAAAGACGAGACTTATGGATGCCGCAATCCTGTCCTTATGAAGGAGACGAGTCACGATCCTCCGCTTTCGCATGCCCGAAACACCGGGCCCGAGTCATTCTATTTCGCATCCCCCATGCGTGTCAACAATGGAGATGCAGGAGATCGCCGCGCTTCGCTCGCAACGGCATTGATGATGGGAACGCGACGGCATTGATGATGGGAAGGTGGAGGCGGCACCCGGATTCGAACCGGGGATAACGATTTTGCAGACCGTCGCCTTAGCCACTTGGCTATGCCGCCACACTCAGGGTCAAAACAATGATCACTTTCTATGATACCGTGTTGTCACGGCGAGGTCAAGTCAGATTCTCTTATCCGAGCGGGTTCGGGGTTGTTTAAGGGAAACTCGCTGTCATCCGTCAGATCCGAACTCCGGTACCCGTGCGTATATATGGTGTCCCCGAAGATCTTCCTCAGGTAGGTGTCTTCCTTCGGCCCTGTCACGGTCCTGCCATGGAAGGTGTAGGCCGCAAGAGGATAGACCTCGCTACGGGGTATGCTGATCCTGCCATAGAAAGTGTGCGTGAAGAGACTTCCGTCGGCCATGTCATCATCGTACCAGAGTTCGATATCCACGTGCTGGCGGTTCATCCTGCTATAGGCTATCCTTATCACATAGTCGTCATCTCTTACTATGTGATACCCTTTTTCCTGGCCTCTCTCTCCTATCAGGTCCATCAACTTGCGCTCATGCGTGGCCTCAATACCGATATCGATATCGAAATCCCACGGGATCAGGCCCTTGTGCCTGACGGCTCCCAAGTGGGTACCCCAGAGAATGAAATACGGTATCTCGTTTGCGTCGAGGATGTCGACCAGCCAGAAAAATACCCCGACGAGATTGCTCGTGCAGCACACGGGTGTGTTCTCTCCCAGATACCAGTAACCGTAATGGGCGCTGTGAATGTCATCCCCGCATCGCGTGGTGTTGCGTGTGCATTCGGTTCGTCGCTGGGGATCGAAGACATTGACGACTCTGTGCAGCCTGTATCCGAGGGCCTTCGTAAACCTCTTGGATCGTCTGACAGACCGCCTGAGCGGTCCGATTCCTTTGAGAAACTCCCTCATCACTCCCATGCCCGGCCGATCTCAGTCAGAGCACCACCTCATCGTGCGCCAATTATCCCGGGGATGTCCTGCGGTTCAATCTTCCGCGGGTTGTTCTTCAGACGCTCGACGTTGATACTGCCTACAAGACGATCGACCTCCTCCTTTCCACTCAGACCCAACTTCCCGATGTCGGTCTCAAGGCCCAATTCCTGCATAAGATTCTCAATCACACCGGCGCCCTCATCACCGCTTTCGGCACCGAGAATCCTCAGGATTTCACCGATACAGCCTTTGACGTGGTCGAGACCGCGTTCGTCGGCCACATCTTCGGCGCCGACCATGCTGTTAAACCTTATGAAGCTGCCGAGTGTGAGCGCTACCGCATGACCGTGCGGAACGTTGTGATGGGCCGTGAAGTAATAGGATACAGCGTGGGCGACCGTTGTCTTGGCGATGTTTATGGCCTTACCGGAAAGGTGAGATGCCTCCGCCATCGCCTGGCGTGACTTCTTGTCCGGCCTCGTGGCGGCGCTCCTAAGGTGCCCGGCGGCCAGTTCGAGGGCCCTTCTTGAGTAGCCTCTTGATTCAGCGGTCGAGTTTATGGACCAGTATGACTCAACGGCCTGGGCCAGAGCATCCAGCCCGGTTGAGGCCGTCACATCAGCCGGAAGGGTCATCGTCAGGGACGGATCGACTATGCAGTAATCCGGCAACATGTATTCATGAGCCACGGAGTATTTTATCTTGTCCATGTAGACCACTGCAAAGTGAGTGCTTTCACTGCCGGAGCCCGCCGTGGTCGGCACGGCCACAAGCGGCAGCCCTTTGCTTTCAAGCGGCAGATCTCGCTTGATGTACTTCCTGACATCACCCTTGTTTGCGGTCAGAATAGAGATCAGCTTGGCCGTGTCGATGACCGTACCACCACCTACAGCGACGACCGCATCAAACTCGATGCTTCTCAGGAGCTCCGCACCCCTGGCGATCTCATCGGGATCACGTTCCGCGCTGAAATCACAGAACCTCGTGACAACGTATGGATGGAGGAGTTCGTCCAGGATTTTCCGGGCACCGCTGCCGGCATAAGAGGTTTTCCCCGTGACGAGGAAGATCTTCTTTGCCCCGATGCTCTCAAGCACACCGGGCAACTCACCGAGACTTCCCCAACCTTCCATTTCAACTTGTTTCATACTGTCACAGTCCGATCGACTTCATTGCCTTTTCGAGATCCTCAGGCGTGTCGACTTCCATGCAAAGTCTCCGGGCGCAATCGACCGGACTCAGCGGCAGATCGGCCGATCTCCTGTTGAACGCCTCTTCGGCGTAAACACCGAGCTCACCGGCCTCGACAAGCAGAGCGATCTCATCCATCCAGACATTCATGAAGTCTCGTGAGAGGCTGTATACGGGAAGCAAGGCCACGCAGTGGGAACCGGCGACATCCACCCCGATCTCCGTTATCAGCCCATCTACCAGCCGGGCCTTAAAATCATCCGCCGGTAGCCCCGCGGTGGAGTCTATGACGGCCGCATTGGGCTCTGCAAATTCGATGACGTCCCTCACCATATCTTCCGTGGTCACGATATCCCCGTGGAGGAGAAGGATCTCATCCCTTAGCAGTCCGCCGGCCAGGTGCATCGAGACTATGTAGTTGGTTTCCCTGTAATCCGGGTTGTGGATGTAACTCACGGTGACACCTGGAAAAGTCGCGTTCACATACTCTTCGATCATGTGCTCAAACGGCCCTGTCGTTATGATGAAATCCGTGATGCCGCAGCTTCTGATCTGGCCGATCTGTCTTGACAGGATGGTCTCGCCGGTTGAAAGATCAACAAGGCACTTGGGTCTGGACCGTGTCAGGTCTCCCATCCGGGAGCCGGTTCCGGAGTTAAGAATCACTGCTTTCATAACGCTGCCATGAACTTCTTCTTCATCTCCACAGGGGTGGCCTTTGGCCGGCCGAGATCACCCCTCGCACCCTTCTTCACCCTGATCTCAAGCAGTGCAGGCCCATCGGCGTCGATCAGCCTGCCAAGAGCCTCGTTCAGCTCGTCCTCGGTTTCAGCTCGCAGAACCGTCCTGTAGCCACAGGCGAGTGCCACACCGGTGAAGTCCACAACATCACCGGCAGTCGGCTGTCCGCCCACCGAATCATGACAGGCGTTATTGAAGACGATATGCCTGAAGTTCTTCAGACCCAGCGAGGCGTTTATGCAAAGGCTTCCCATGTGCATTATCACCGCCCCGTCCCCATCGAAGCAGTATACCTGTTTATCGCTCCTGGTTATTGCTATACCCGCCGCAATCTGTGAGCAGTGTCCCATCGAGCCGACGGTAAGAAAGTCGCGATCGATCGAAAGACCCTCGCCGACACGATACTCATAGAGCTCACGCGAGATCTTACCCGTTGTGGAGACGATCACCGCATCCGGGCCTATGCGTGAAGCCGCGATCTTTATGGCGCTTTCCCGCTCCATCGTGGCCTCACAGGCCGTCGCGTTCTTCAAGGTATAGGGCTCAAAGGACCCCTTCCTCACCACGACGGCATAGGGCATCTCCCTGGCCTTCATCTCGGATACGGCAAGATCCAGGACCTCCCCGATGTCGGTATCTCCGGTAACGATGGAATAGCCGATACCGAGCGTGTCCAGGAGACCGGGAGTAATCTCGCCCTGCCTGACATGCTGCGGCTCATCCTTTACACCCGGCTCGCCGCGCCAGCCTATGAGAAGCAAGACCGGAATACTGTAGACCGCTGGATCGCACAGCGAGATCAGCGGATTTATAGCGTTGCCTATGCCTGAGTTCTGAAGATACACCAGCGCCGGTTTACCGGACGCCAGGTAGTGGCCGGCAGCAAGAGCTATTGCTCCTCCCTCGTTGGCGGCGATGATGTTGCTGCCTCCTGCCACAGCATCCTGTATATATGCACAGAAGTTCTTCAGGAGTGAGTCGGGAACCCCGGTGAAGAAGTCAATCTCCCGGTCAAGCAGAGCCTGGTAGAATTCATCTGGGCCGATCATGTTTTCTCCTATGCCCGTGGGTCACCACGCCCCTCGGTGCCATCCGGTATCAGTGTCAGGATCTCTTTGATCGGCATGCAGTATTGGTCGGTCTCGAGGGATCTATGGTGCTTCAGAATCACCTGCGCCGATCTGAGCATTGATGGATATGCGCTCCTCAGCATGTGGTTGGCGTAAATGACCACGCTGACACCGGCATCTGCAAGCTCTTCCTCGGTGATCGAATTGTAGGTTGTGGGGACCACGACCAGCGGGACTCTCCTCTTGGAGTCCCGGTAGCCGGCACAGAACTCGAGGATTTCATCCGGCTCCGGCTGTTTGCTGTGAATCATTATGGCGTCGGCCCCGGCCTCGGTGTATGCCAGCGCCCTGGCCAGCGCATCCTCAAGGCCCGCCTTGAGGATAAGGCTCTCTATCCTGGCAACAATCATGAAATCGTCCGTCGCACGGGCCTGTCTCCCGATCTTTATCTTCTCGGAAAACTCCTCGATGGAGCACTGGGTCTGCGCAACGTCGGTACCGAAGAGCGAGTTCTTCTTGAGCCCCTTCTTATCCTCGATTATAACCGCGGATACCCCGAGCCGTTCAAGCGTCTTGACCATGAAGTAGAAATGCTCGGGCTGTCCCCCCGTGTCGCCGTCAAGAATCACGGGCTTCGTTGTGACCTCAAGCACATCATGTATCGTATTGAGGCGTGAGGTGAGATCGACAAGTTCGATATCAGGCTTACCCTTTGCGGTCGAGTCGGTCAGGCTGCTGATCCACATGCCATGAAAGCTCCGGGTGACTCCATCCTGCTCGATCTCGGTTTTCTCCGCTATGAGCGCAGAAAGACCATTGTGGACCTCGAGGATGCGGACAACCGGGCAGGCATCGATCAGGCGGCGCAGCCTCGCCCTGCGAAGTTCGCCGGTCGTCGAGACACCGGAGACATACCTGTTCATATCACGCGCGGAGAAACCCTCGCTGTATGCAGGCTCAACCAGTTCCCCTCCCCACTCCTTCAGAACCTCGATCACACGCTCTCGTGCGTGCTTTTGAGGACCCGTCTGCCAGTCGGTACCGTGAACCACGAAGTCGGGACGAAGCTCTTTCAGATTCCCGGTGTAATCGAGCGTGTCCTGTGGGACGACCCGGGCAACACCCTTGAGGTTCTCTACGACCACCCTGCGCTGATCATAACTGAGCATCGGGAGGTTCTTATAGCTTGCTATCGCCTTGTCGGTCAGAAGCCCGATTGTGAGCTCACCGAGTTTTCGGGCCGTATCGATCACATTCAAATGCCCCGGATGGATAAAATCCGCGCTCAGTGCCACGTACACCTTTTTCAAGCCGGTACCTCCTCAATCAGCTTATCTATATATAAATCGGTACAGTACACACAGACACTTAGCAGCGAAACCACACCCAGTCAGAATATATAACACAGGTTGCGGTCAATCCAGCCCTTTCGCCAACCTTGTGTTTCCCTGTAGTACCGGGTCTGCGGTCCCGGCGAGGGGACCTTCGGGGATGGAACCCCGAGGGCAAGACCTGACCCCGAGGGGTGTATAGAAAAATGGAGCGGGAAACGGGATTTGAACCCGCGACATCCACCTTGGCAAGGTGGCGCTCTACCACTGAGCTATTCCCGCTCGACCTGTCTTTTGTAAAGACCTAAAATATCATATAGCTTTATCCGGAACAGGTCAAGAAGCATATGGGCCGAATCACGTACCGGATGAACCTTGGACGCCCGCGAGTCGATCCACCTCACGGGCATGTCCTTCACGCCCAACCCGCACCTCCTGGCAATCAGGATCATCTCGACATCGAAACTGAATGAGTCGATCCTCGCCGATCTGAATACGGTATCCGCGGCTTTTCTTGTCATGAGTTTAAACCCGCACTGGGTGTCTATTATCCCCCGGACGAGCATCATCTGTACGAAGAGGTTGAAGATCTTTCCCATGAACTCCCTGTAAAACGGCTGGTGGATAACCACCTGCGAATCGGGAAGGCTTCTGGATGCGATCACGATATCGAAGTCACCGACTGACCTGAGAAGACCGTCCAACTCGTCAATGGGTGTTGAAAGATCGGCGTCGGAGAAAAGGACGAGGTCACCGGCCGATTCCAGCACGCCCCGTCTCACCGAGTAGCCCTTACCCTTGTTGCTTTCGTTTCTGAGCAGTCTGATACGGGAGTCCGCTGAGGCCGCATCAGTCACTATGCGGGAGGTCCCGTCCCGGCTCCCGTCATCCACGACGATGATCTCGAAATCGAAGTCCCCCCCCTCGAGGTAAGTCTTGATCTTGCCGAGGGACTCTCCGATCCTGCTTTCCTCATTGTAGGCGGGGATAACGACTGAAACGAGGTCGTAGCTAACTCGCAGTCACCACCCTTCTTCTCATGGTCGCCCGGTAGACGTCTTCGTAGCTCTCTGCAGACCGCTCCCACGAGAAGTCCTGTGCCATAGCCCTGTCCACAAGCCGGTCCCACTGTGCCCGGTCGGCAAAAACCTGGCGGGCCCGGCGGACCGCCTCGAGCAGCGCGCCGGAGGTGTACTCGTCGAATACGAATCCCGTCGATTCATCGGACGCATCGAAGTCGATTACGGTGTCCGCAAGGCCTCCGGTCTTCCTGACTATGGGCACGGTGCCGTATTTCATGCTGTACATCTGGTTAAGACCGCAGGGTTCATACTTGGACGGCATCAAGAACATGTCACATCCCGCCTCGATCTGGTGTGCCAGCTCCTCATTGAAATCGAGGTTGACCGATACCTTCCCCGGAAAGCGCTTCGCGGCCGCGGTCAGCAGGTCATGATAGTGCTTGTCCCCAAGACCGAGAATCACGATGCCCGTGTCGAGGGCCATGATCTTATCGAAGACCTCGCTCAGGATGTCGAAACCCTTCTGTGCGACAAGTCTTGACACAATACCGATAAGCGGCGTTTCCTCGCCGGTATCAAGAGCGAACCGCTCGATGAGATGCTGGCGGCACTTGCGTTTGCCCTCTGGTTTACTGCGATTGTATGTGTGCGGTATCAGTTTGTCACTGTCGGGGTCCCAGACACTGTAATCGGCTCCGTTTAAGATACCGAAGAGGTGCTCCGACCTGGCTTTGAGGATACCTTCAAGCCCGTAACCGAACTCGGCGGTCTGAATCTCCTTGCCGTAGGTCGGGCTGACGGTGGTTATGGTATCAGCGAAGCTTATACCGGCCTTCATCAGGTTCACCTCGCCGTGAAACTCTACGGCACCCATGGGCTTCAAGACGTCCTCCCCGAAGCCTGCCTTGTACCCGACTTCCTTGGGATAGGAGCCCTGGTAGGCGAGGTTGTGAATTGTAAAGACCGTCCTGAGATCCTCCGGGAGACCGGCCTGTCCGGGCGCGTATCTTATCCAGGCAGGGATGAATCCCGTCTGGTGATCGTGACAGTGGATCAGGTTCGGACGGCGTTTCAGGAAATTGATCAGCTGGAAAACAGCCCGTGAGAAGAATATGAAGCGCTCGGCGTTATCGTTGTATGCCTCACCCGTCTTCGGGTCCGTATAGATCCCGTCCCTTCCGAAGAAGTCATCGTTTCCAATGAGCAAGACCTCGATCTTGCTGCCGGGAAGCTTCCCCACCCAGATCTCCGCAGGGACCGCAACATCTCCCATGGTGACGTCGAGAACGTCGATTCCCTTAAGCCTGCTTACGGAAATTCCCGTGTCTTTGACGGTCTTATAGAAGGGCAGCGCTATCCTGACGTTGTGGCCGCGTTTCGCCAGCGCTCTGGGCAGTGCGCCCATTACATCCGCAAGACCACCGACCTTTGCCAGCGGATGTGCCTCTGCCGACACCATCAAAACAGATAGATTCCTTTCCATCGTCAAACCTCATTTCCTGTTGCTTGTTACCGCGATTTCCCTCAGGTATCTGGCTGCTTCCTCTGGAGCCGTAGGGTTTATGTAGAAGCCCGAACCCCATTCGAATCCGGCGACCTTGGTCAGTTTTGGCATGATCTCGAGGTGCCAGTGGCACCAGCCCCTGTTATCTCCCTGAAGCGGCAGCGTGTGAAGTATGAAGTTATAAGGCGGGCTGTTGAGCGCAGTGTTGATCTTGAAAAGAACCTCCTTGAGAATACGCGCGAAGCGCCGGACACCGTTCGGTTCCAACTCCTCGTAGGCCGACATATGCGTCTTCGGCAGAATCCAGGTCTCAAATGGGAATCTGGCCGCAAACGGCTCAATCGCAAGAAAGGTCTGGTTCGCCGACACGACCCTCACGTCCTCATTGACCTCCTGCGAGACAATGTCACAGAATATGCAGCGTTCCTTGAACTCATAGTACTTCCTGCCGCCTTCGATCTCCTCGACCACACGTTTAGGTATGATGGGCATGGCGACCAGCTGTGTATGGGTGTGCTCGAGCGAAGCGCCTGCGGCCTCCCCGTGGTTCTTGAATACGACTATGTACTTGAAGCGCGCATCTTTCTTAAGATCGATTATCCGTTGCTGCCAGCACGTGAGCACATCAAATATGCGATCCTCATCCAGATCGCTGAGCGTCAAGTCGTGCTCGGGGGTCTCTATGATAACCTCGTGCGCACCCACACCGTTCATCTTGTCGTAGATTCCCTCACCCTGCCTGTTGAGGTCGCCTTCTATCTGGAGTGCCGGGAACTTGTTCGACACCACCCTCACCTTCCATCCCGGCCCGTCTTTTGGCGATCCGGGCTCCCTCAGGGCATAGACCTCGGGGGGCGTCTTGGATTCGTTGCCTGCGCAGAAGGGGCAGAAACTGCTGGATTTCGCCTGAGGAACAGAGGTGAAATCGGTTGGTCGCTTCCCTCTCTCGGTCGAGATGATGACCCACCTGCCGATTATCGGATCTTTCCTGAGTTCGGGCATAATCTTTACTTCTCCTCGTCAAAGCCGTGTCACTATTTAAGTGACCGGGAAGGCTCTATGTCAATACCTAAATGCTCCACCCCTTATCCCAGATGCCTGTAAAGCGCTCTGCCAAGCAGTCTGCCGAATAGAACGGGTGAGCGCCTCAGAACCGCGGTCATCAGACGATACTTGGCCGTATCCTCCACCGTCGACGCGGTGCCGCGAACCTCCGGATAATAGAGGTAATCGAGATCGATCTCCCGGGCGCCCCATCGCTGCTTGAAATAGCGCAGGGTCTCACTTGACTTAGGGGTTCTGAGAAAGTCAAAGATCTTGAGTCCACGGGAACAACCCATCTCCATGGCCCTCCAGAAGAGGATCTGGTGGACCCTGTATGACCTGTATGCGACATCGGACCCGATGTATGCGGCGGACAAGGTCTTTCCGAGGTTGAGCGTAATCAGGGCACCGACGGTCCGGCCTTTGTGTGTCGCCATAAAGAGATCCAGTTTGTCGGTCCGGAGATGCCGCCACAGGTTCCGGAAAAACTTGTAAGGTGCCGGGGGTACGCCGTGCCCGAGCCTGGTCGCGGCAAACAGCGAATAGAACCGCTTGAGATCGCTCTCATCGCCGGCCGCATGCACTTCCACGCCCTTCTTCTCCGCTTGTCTCACCTCGGTCCTCACGTTCCGGTCCTTAAAACTCTTCCACACCCGGGTGGGGTCCTCGTCGAGATCTACGACCGATGTCAGAAAGTAGCTCAGACCCTTGAATCTCTCATCACCCACCCGGCTGAGATCGGTCTGTGTACGGATCTCAAGCGCCGTCGCCCCCTGCTCCTCGTACAGCTCCAGCGCTCTCTCAAGCAATTGCCCGAAGTGGTCCTCACGCCCCACGGGGCCGCACGTGTTCGAGAACGGCAGCGACACCAGCCTCGTACCCGTAAGCCGGCTCCTGACCAGCATCACCGGCAGGAGCGCCGTCAATACGTCATCTTCAAAGTAGCCGATATAGAAAGGCTCGTAACCGTATGTGGAGATGAGAACATCTCTCCACTCGGGCGTGTGATAGACTGTCGCCTTCTCAGAGGTCCTGAGCAGATCTCTTAGGGCTGCATCATCAGTGCTCTGCAGCAGGTTCACATGTCCCATATTCTCACCTGGACTTAAGCATCTGCCCGTAGACCCGTTCGAGACTGTCAACCACGGGGCCGATGCCGTATCTCTGTCTTACGTATTCGCGTCCCTTGTCTCTCTTGGCAAGTACGAGGGCCGGGTTATCGACCAGATGCTGGAGTGTTCTTGTCAGGTCGGCAACATCCATATTCTTAAAGGAGAATCCATAGTCCTTGAGAGCATCGAGGTTCTCGGGGATATCGCTCACGAGCACGCCGCATCCGAAATTGATTGCCTCTATAAGTGAGACCGAAAGCCCTTCGGTTTCGGAGGGCAACACGAAGAGAAATGCGTTGGTGTAGAGCTCATCAAGCAGGTCCTCATAGACCCAGCCGAGGAACTGCGTTCTCGAGTCGGCCATCGCTCTTAAGTCGGCGACGTAATCGGCGAGTCCGTCACCGGGATCGACGTCGCCGGCGATCACGAGTTTCTTGTCGGTCTTGACATGCTTGAAGGCTTCAAGCAGATAATGGAGTCCTTTCTGTGGTGTGAGTCTCGCGACAAAGAGGATATAACCATCCCTTTCCAGCCCGAGCTCCTTCATCTTATCAGGCTTCCTCGGCTCGTGGAACTCGGTCGTGGATGTTACATATTCCACCCGTTTGCCGTAGGTTTCCTCGAAGTACTTGACCGCCGGCTCCGACACCGTGGCAAATGCATTGGACCAGTGTATCGCCGGGTACTCAAAGGCTTTCATAAGGAACCTGACGACGGGTCCCCAGGTCACGTCCGTCCAACCCAGGCCATGCACCTGCACAATGGTCTTCTTCCCGAAGAGACGGGGAATCCCACAGAAGATCGCCGGTGGGATCGAATGGAAGTGGATTATGTCGAAATCCCGCCGGAGGCAGTCCATAACTGAAGTAAAGGAGTGAACAGCGACATCGAGGTGCTTTGAGTTGATCGTAGGGGTCCGGATCAGTTTGATCCCCTTATGCTCCGAGATTTCGTCCGGCACATAGTAGGACCTGCAATAGACCGTGACCTCATGCCCCCTGTTGACCAGTTCCTGGCCCATGGCCTCGACTATTCTGTCCATGCCTCCCCAGGTGGCAGGCACTCCTTTTATTCCAATCATCGCGATCTTCATCTTCCCTGCTCTCTAATGCACGAACCTGCCGTAGACCTCACTGATCTTGCGGTAGTGGGTCTCCGGGTCGAACCGTGTTTCGACCAGGGTCCGGGCCGTCCTTCCCATCTCCTCAGCCAGGGATGGCTTCTCCTGAAGGTATTCGATCCGCTTCGAAAGGGCAAGCGCGTCACCCGGCGGAAACAACAGCCCGGTCTTCTCATGCTTCACGCTCTCGGGCATTCCCCCGATGTTTGAGGCGACCACGGGCGTACCCAGGGCAAACGATTCCAGAATCGAATACGGGAAGTTCTCAAACCATATAGAAGGCATGACGACGCACATCGCCCGCCGCACTATTTTCAGGAGTTGATCCCTCTCCACGTATCCTAGGAAATCGACACTTCGGCAGCCCAACTTCACGCATAAGTTCTCAAGATGCTGCCGCTGCGGGCCGTCCCCCGCAATCATGAATCTGGTGTGTTTGAGACTTGCGGCCGCCTCTATGAGCGTATCCAGCCCCTTCTCCGCAGCCAGTCTGCCGACATAGATCACGCCTTCACCGCCGTACGCGGGTTCGTACGCTTTGGCGTCGATAAAGTTGTGGACGGTCTCAACCGACCCCGCATCGAAGCCGTACTCGATGAGTTTGGATCTTGCGAACTCACTTGGTGTGATGATGAGATCGAAAAGATCATAGTAATGCTTGACCTTGACGAAACTGCCTTCAAGCACGACCGACAGGGTACCCGGCAGGGATTGCTCCTTACACTTCACCGCAAACGCCTTGTGGTAGCCCGTGCCGCGACACACCTCACACACGCTGCCGGCGGCGAAGAGCAGCGAATTCGGGCAGATGGGATCATAGTCGTGGGCTGTGAACACCGCAGGGATGTTCCTCTTCTTCGCTTCCTGAACGACCGAAAAAGTCAGGTGCCGCCGGAAGTTCTGGAAGTGGACGATGTCCGGACGGGTCTTATCCAGAAACGATCCGAACTTCGCCCGGGCCTCAAAGGAGTAAAGCGAGCGTAAGAACGCACGCATCTTGGCAAACGGGTTCGCCGCCCGGAAGATCCGGCCGTAATCGATCTCATCAACGAAATTGGCCTCGTACTCGGATCTGATGTTCCTGGGATGACTCATCGCGAAGTGGACCACCTCGTGGCCCCTGGCCTCGAGCAGACCGGCGAGATCGAACGTATAGGTCGAATCCCCGCCACGGCGGTAGTGGTAGGTGTTCACGAGACAGATACGCAACGGTCTACCCCTCTCTGAAGCGTCGGATGAAATCGCCCAGTGTCAGGCAGTCGATATCGCCCGTGACAGTCAGTGCGGCCTTAAACGGCCGCGGCCAGAAGGTGTCGACAAGCAGAGGATGGTCAAGATCTGGTATGCGTTTATCGATCTCGTCCGGCCCGTCACGGCCAGCGAAGTGACATGCATACAGCGCGTTATTCTCTGAAGTTTCAATGAGATACCCCATATCTCTAATCTTATGTCTTAGATCATCACCGGTCTTCGGGTGCACCCCGATAACGGGTTTCTTCGGCGAAGCGACTTCGCTTCCCGGTGTGATGCCTACCCTCACCCCCGTCGCCGGAATGGCGATCTCGAGTTGAGACCTAATACCGGGCGGAGTCAGAACCCGGTATTTCCCCTGCCCTGTCTGAGCGACATCGACCTCAAGCCGTGTCCGCTCCTTCCACCATGAGGCGATCTTGGCCATGGTCGTGATCCAGAACCCGCCATCGGTCTCGGCGAAGTCAAGTACGCGGCTGAGACTTTCGCGGAGCAGCTCTATACGCTCCGGGTGAAGCTGGATCGTCAGGAGTTCGCCCCGGTCGAGTGCGAGTCTTGCCATTTCCTCCCACGTATCCCCTATCTTCTCCGGCGGCAGGCCCATCCTGTCGAGCAGGATCTCATCATCGGGAAGCGATACGGGGATTTCAACCAGCCGATCGATATGTCTGGGAAGCGACCGTTCATCCGGGAACTTTACCGGGTTGTAGAAACGAAGACCCCTGCGAAGCCCATCGCTCTCTGAGGCGACGAGACCCTCAAGCAAGCTCCCGGGCTCCCAGTAGAACGGCATGTTGCTGTCGTATTCGAACTCCAGTGCGCTGACTGCACTCAGGGTCCCACCGTCGTATCGCAGATACGGGCTTCTGAAGCCTTGAAACGGGATATCATGTTTTTTGAATATCGCGATGGCCTGTTCGATCTGGTCCCTCTGCATTTGCGGTGAGAGCTCCGACAGGTCGTTATGGACAAGACCGTGCACACACAACTCGACCCCGCGATCAACGAGGCCGCGCGCCACCCGGGGGTTCCTGTCAAGAACCGCAGCGGTGATGGGCAGCGACGGACACGCGCCGTAGCGGCTCACCACGTCGGCATATGCGCCGAGCTGCTTCTCCATTCTGGCCGCGGTAACGCCGAACCGGGTAGCCACCTGAAAGGCCCGGGCGATGGAGTTTCTGATGCCTCTGGAGCTTAGAACGAAGCCAAGTCTATCCAATCTCTCCTCCACCGTATTGAGTTGACACACACACCCGCCACGGTCATAATCCAGACCATGGACAGCCAGGTCAGGAGCGAATTCCGCCTCTCGGTAATAATACCCGTGTACAATGAAAAGGCCACTCTGAATGAGATCATCTCACGGGTCGAACGTCTCCCCATCGATAAGGAGATCATCATCGTCGATGACGGATCGACCGACGGATCGAGCGAGATTTTAAGCGGCTTTCCGCCCGAACGGGCAAAGGTCATTGTCCACGAGACCAACCTCGGCAAGGGAGCCGCCGTAAGGGCCGCGCTTCCCTCCGTTACAGGAGACGTCGTTGTTATCCAGGATGCCGACCTCGAGTACGATCCCAATGATTTCTTCAAACTCTTAAAGCCCATCGAGGACGGTAAGGCCGACATCGTGTACGGATCCAGGTTCACGGGTGAGCGCAAGAACATGCATTTCTGGCACTGGGTGGGAAATCGCTTCCTTACGCTTGTAACCAACATCATGTTCGACACCACACTATCGGATATGGAGACCTGCTACAAGATGTTCCGGTCCGAAATCGTCAAGGCTATCCCGCTGAGATCCTACCGCTTCGAGTTCGAGGTGGAGATAACCGCGAAACTGCTCAAACGCAAACACAGGATATATGAGGTCCCGATCTCCTACGCAGGCAGGGAGTTTCATGAGGGCAAGAAGATAACCTGGCGGGACGGGTTTACAGCCCTCTGGAACCTGTTCAGGTACCGGCTTTTTGATTGATCCGGCCGGGGTCACACTACTCTCCTTACTCACCGCGCACACGCCATGCGGCAAACCGCAGCCAGCGGCCACACGATGTACCTGCCTTTGAATAAGGCGATTTCAAGCGAGGTCCTCAGCCTCCCCGCCGACCTCGAGCCCAGAACATGCGATACGTCCAGCACGCGGATGAATTGGCTCTCATCGTGGAAACGGTTGTAACCCCCACCGCCTAGGAAAGAGGTGTATCCGGTCGACTTGAGAACGGTCCTGAGGGGAGCGTCGGCCCCCTCCTGCACGACGGCATACTCAGCCTTCTTTCCGACTACCTTCCCTGCGAGATCGGCGAAGGAGACCAGCTCCTCTTCAGTCTTCTCGTGACCCGTGAGGACTGTGCCAAGGGTGACGGTCTCCGGCAGATCCCGCCGCACCGGCCGATCCTCACATCGTTTCAACACTTCCGGGGCAAGTAGGATGGTAATGGCTGTGTCTCCAGCCGCTGAGAGTATCTCGCCGAATTCTTCAGGGGAACCACCTTCGACCACAAGCCCAAAACACCTTCCGGGCAGAAACCGGTGTGCACGGATGAACATCACGACGTCCCGGAGGGGAATCACTTCATGGCCTTTGTGCCGAAGAGCGGTGACGGTCTTTATGCGGTCCCCGATCGTCCCATCCACCGCGCCCGCCCCGCAGCTGGCGATAAAGATCACAGGTATGCGCTCCTCATGCGAAAAGAGGAGCAGTCTTACAAGAAACAAGCCGCCCGCCACGGCGAGGATGCGCGACGCCATGACAGCCCACTGGCGTTTCACGCCCTCAGGGTGTCTGGCCTCTCCGGCGAACATCCAGAGCCATGCCAGAAGAGCCAGCGCCGCAATCAGCGCAATCCATCTGTATGCACCCTGCCTGTGAAGCTGATCCGAAAACGACGGCTGTCCGGCCCTTGCCCGACACACCGCATCAGCTCTATGCTTCAAGGTAGACCCTCTCAAGGCTGTCCACGACCTTCCGCCAGTCGAACGTCTCCTTTACCCTGGCAACGGACCTTGCACCGAACGCTCTGACTGTATCCGCGTCGACCTCGACCCCGGAGATCACTCTCGCCAGATCATCGACATCGCCGACCTCAAACGGGAGAGCTCCATCCCCCACAACCTCCAGGTTCTCAGGGATACCGCTTACAATCACGCACTTGCCGTGGGCCATCGCCTCAAGAAGTGAAAGCGACATCCCCTCGGTGATCGACGGATGTATGACGGCATAGGCGCCGTTCCAGAGCTCGGTGAGGAGATCTCCGTATATCGCCCCGGTAAAGACCACCCGGTCATCGGCCATCTTTCTCAGCTTCTCCTCATATGCGACATTGAGATGGGGGCTGCCTACTACGACCAGTTTCTTTCCGGTCTTGACCCTCGAGAAGGCATCTATCATCACGTGGCAACCCTTCTCCGGCCCCAGACGACCGACGAAGAGATAGTAATCATCCTGTGTCAGACCGAACCTGCCGATATTGAGCGGCGGCCGTGACTCACCCAGTTTTACCCCGTTGGGAATATAGATCACATCCTTCTTGTATTTCTCCTTGAAGTACCGCTTGAGAACCGGTGATACCACGACCGTGCGGCTCGGAAAATGACATGCTGTGTATTCGCACGCCTTAAGCAGCATCGTTGCCGCCGTACCCCACTTGCCGCCGCGCCAGTCAAGGCCGTGAACGGTCGCCACCGTACGCGCGCCGGTAAGCCGTGGAATGAACGAAAGTGCAGAGGGCCCGAGCGCGTGATAGTGGACGACATCCGGTTTCATCGAAAGCACGTGTGCAGTCGATACCACTGTATGGACGGCGCAATCGAGATGCCTGTTCTTTATCGTGGGGACTTTGACCAGATCTACTCCTTTGTAGGGTCCGTCGACAAGCGTGTAGTAAGGTCTGCAATAGACGAAGACGGTGTGTCCACGCTCGGTCAGACGCGTCGAAATCGCTTCCACATGGGTCTCTATGCCCCCGTAGCGGGCGGGTATTCCCTTCTGACCTATCATCGCTATTCTCATCGCAGCAGGTCCTCGTATATGCCGGTCATCTTCTCATAGTGGGATTGCGGTGAATAGTCGCTACTCACCATGCTCCTCGCTCCCCTGCCCATAGCCAGACGCTTGGTTTCATCCGCCACGGTACTTTCGATTGCCGATGCAAGCGACCCGGCATCACCGCTCCGGAACAGATGACCCGTAACGTTGTCGATCACAAGCTCCGGGATACCACCATGGTCGGACCCTACGACCGGCTTGCCAATGGCGAACGCTTCAAGGATGCTCAAAGGCAGGTTCTCATATGAGACAGATGGAACCACGACGCAGCTCGAACCCCTGAGCAGGTTCTCGAGGTCGTCTCCCTTTACGTACCCGGTGAACTCTACATTCGATAGTCCTTTGTCCCTGGTGAGTTTTCTGTAAGCCTCAAGCGGCGGGCCTTCCCCCGCGATTACAAACCGTGTGCTCTTGAGTCTCTCCGCGGCCTCGAGCAGGGTGTCCACGCCCTTCTCCTTCGAAATCCTGCCGGCGAAAAAGACAAAACCGTCATTGGCCTGCGTGTAGTCGGGGCCGGGCGGAATGAAGTAGGGCAGGTGTATGATACTGTCTCTTATCCAGCCCAGGCTCGACACCTTCCCCTTGAGAAAGAGACTCGGCGCAATGAACATCTTTATCTTCTTATAAAGACCCATCCACGTGTGGAGGTAGGCCTCAAATGAGCCGAGAAGGCTTGAGGTAAGAGATCCGTCGATACACTTCAGCGCCGCCGCATTCCGGTAGGCCCCACCTGCACACTTCTCACAGGCATGTCCGTTGACGAAAAATGAGTGCGCCGGGCAGACCAGACTGAGGTCGTGCATGGTCTGCACCATGGGTATGCCCCGGCTCTCGACGGCATCGATTATCGATGGAGAAAGTTGTCTCGTTATGTTATGGAAATGCACGATGTCGGGCCTCACCTCATCCAGCAGCGCCGCCATCCTGGCCCTCGCCTCTGATGAATAAAGCACGCGCAGCGCGGCCCGGGCCCGCCCGCCCAACCCCATGGCGGCATTCAGGTCGATCTCGCTGACAAAGTGAGCCTGCTGCCCGGAATCTTGATTTCGCGGGTGCGTCATTGAGAAGTGCGCCACATCATGACCGTGATCCTTCAGGAGGCCGCAGAGATCAAAGAAGTAACGCTCGGACCCTCCGCGAACATAGAAGAACTTATTTACCTGGAGTACTTTCATCTTGCTCCGAAGACCGGTCGCAGATGATGCAGAAGCTTCGCCCAACCGACTCTGACGGCATAGTATGCCAGCTTCCTTCGCATCTCAGGGGCGACCGTGCATGTCATCCAGCAGCGCTTCCCACACTTCCCGACCGAACGGAGAACCCCCTCGCTCTCGGCTGTGATCGCTTCATATGATTTCTGAAGTATGTTCCCCATGCTCTTTTCCCACAGATGACACGGATAGACGTTACCCTGCGGGTCAAGGTAGAAGAAATCAGTGCCCGCCCGGCACTCAATGGGTCTGGGACGGTCCGTGACGACATCGATAAGCCCCGACACATAATAGGCCTTGAACCAGTCCTTGGGATTGGCAGAGGCGAACAGGCGCGTACGTATTGTGTCCATGTCTGCGGCCGCAACGCCGGGGTCAGGCAGTTCGGCGCTCTGGTCTCCGAAAAACACCGGGGAGCTGTGGACGACCGTGAACGTAAATTGAATACCCCGGGATCTGGCGAACTCCTGGATGTCCTTTACCAGACCGGCGTTGGACCCGGTCATTGTGGCGCACACACCAAGATCGCGGATACCTGCCTCCTTCGCCGTCTGAAGACTGCAGACCGCTTTCTCGTATGCACCCTTGGTGCCGCGAATACGGTCATGGAGATCGCCGATACCGTCAAGCGAAACCCGGACGGCGATCCCGCTGATCCTGGACAACAGGTCTTCCAGTCTTGAGGGCAGAAGTCCGTTTGTGGAGAGCACTATTCGCGCCTGCGGGCATTGCCGGCGCATAGTCTCGATGACCTGCGCGAGGTCGTCTCTCAGGAGCGGCTCTCCGCCGGTCACGTTGATCTCTCTCAGTGACGACGGTAGTCTGGCGTAGTCCCCCACGGCCATCTCATCGGTGCGACCCTTTTTCCAGATATCGCACATGAGGCATCGGGCGTTACATCGGTCGGTAACGGCCACGATTGCGTGGGTAGGACTCACCGGCATGGCCTATCCTCTTTCTATAGCTTCCCGTACGGCTTGTCAGTCCGCCCCGTGGCACACGTGAGGTCCCTGACATCGCCAACCACCTTCGCCGGATTGCCATAAGCCAGTGAATAGGGTGGTAGATCCTTCGTAACCGTGCTCCCACCGCCGACAAGACAGTGCTCGCCTATATCTATGAAGGGAATGATGGTGACGTTGGCTCCGATTTGCGCCCGTTTGCCTATCCGGGGCCCGTGCATGCACTCAAGAGAGAACTTGCATCCCGGGTGGTAGTCGTTTGTGACCATCACCCCTGGAGCAAGGAAGGCACAATCCTCTATGACCGTGAATTGGGCTATATAGCAGTTGCAGTGTATCTTGACACCGTTTCCGATCTTACAGCCGTAGTCGATGACCGAATTATTCCAGATGGACAGACCATCACCGATCTCGTTCTCCTCGCGGATTACGACATTGTGACCGGTCTGGAGATTGTCGCCCACCTTGACGCCGCCGTAGATCACAGTACCGGACCTTATCCGTGCGCCGTCTCCGATCGTAACCGTGTCGATGTTCTCACCGCGCGATGCGGGATAGCCCAGCAAGACTCCCACGTCTACTACACAGCCTTTTCCGAGCCTCACAACAGGTTTGACCTCCGGCATCACTTACTCCCCCCTTTGGACCGTTCGAGCGAAAGCGGTGCTCCACCGAGCTTCGCCGATTCGCACGCCCGCTCTACGACCTTCACGACCGCGAGCCCTGCTCTTCCATCGGTCTTGGGGCATACACCGTTGCCGATGCACTCGATGAAGTGAGTGCATTCCGACTTAAGCGGTTCTACCTCGTTTATCTTGGGTACGATGATGTCACCGAATCTGTAGGCCAGCTGAAACTCGCCGAAGGTATCATAGTGCGGTTGAATCGTAACGCCCTTGTCGTATACCCTTATCTTCTCAAGCGGCGACGTGTCGTCATACACCAGCATCTTCTTGCTTCCGACGAGTGTTGTCCTTCGTATCTTGCAGGGATCGAGCCAGCTTACATGAATGTGGCCCACGATCCCGCGCGGGTACTGGAGTGCTATAAAGGCCACGTCTTCTATCCCCGGCCTGATGTAGGACTTTGCAAAAGTCGACACCGTCACCGGTTCACAGCCGAGAATGTGGTTGAGTATGGAGATGTCATGGGGGGCCAGATCCCAGATGACGTTTATGTCCTCCTGGAACAAACCGAGATTGACACGGATGCTGCTGATGTAAAAGGTCTCACCCAGCTCGCCCGCTTCAACCAGATCCCTCATCTTCTGTACTGCAGCATTGTAGACAAACGTATGGCCCGTGAAGAGGACCCTCTTGTTCCGGTCGGCAGTCTCAATGAGGCTCTCCGCCTCGGCAATGCTTGCAGCGAGAGGTTTCTCGAGCAGCACGTGCTTGCCGCCTTCGAGACATGCCTTGGCAATCGGATGGTGAGTTGAGACAGGCGTTGCGATGGCAACAGCATCCACCTCCGGGTCATCGATCAGGTCCTCGAACCGGTTTGTAGTAGTCACATTGGGATACAAGGCCTTCATGTGCTTAAGCCGTGAGGCGTCAAGGTCACTGCAGTACTTCACCTTCGAGATAGGCAGCTGGTTGAAGTTCCTCACGAGGTTCGGACCCCAGTATCCACACCCAATCACTCCTATCGTAGCGACCTTGTTGTTAGCTGGAGGTGTCTTACGCTGTGGCATCTAGTATGCTCCTTTCCCAGACAGTATCACGGGAACCGTCTTGACGATTATCTCAATGTCAAGAGGCAGGCTCCAGCGATTGATGTAGTACAAGTCAAGCAGTACCATGTCATGAAACGGAACGCTGGACCTGCCGCTAACCTGCCATAAGCCGGTGATCCCGGGCTTAGCACGCAATCTCCGCTTATGCCACTCCTTGTATATCGTCAACTCATACGCAATGGGCGGTCTTGGGCCGACGAGGCTCATATCACCTCTTATAACGTTAAACACCTGGGGCATCTCGTCAAGACTTGTCTTCCTGAGGATCTTCCCAATAGTCGTGATACGAGGATCATCAGGCATCTTGTAAATCTTCTTGTCGCTTGCCTCATCTCTCAGGCGCAGTTCCTTGCCGCCTATAAAGTTGGTTGCATATTCCCTGTGAAGTGTATCGTCGATGTCATGCCGCATTGTCCTGAACTTGTAGAATGTGAAGGGGCGTCCGTCCTTACCCGCTCTGATCTGTCTGAAGAGAACAGGTCCGGGGGAGAACGCCTTGACCAGGAATGCGATCAGGACGAAGAGCGGCAGGAAAACCACCAGCGCCAGCAGCGACATGCCGAGATCCATGATCCTCTTGGTAACTACCCCTGCCCCCTTAAGGGCAGGTTCGCCGAAGCCGGTTCTCGGGACGCCGTCGACCTTTTCCTTGGGTTCCTCCGGCATCAGGATCTCGAAGATGTCTGAGACCAGTCTGACCGGCAATCCGGTTCTGGAACACTTGGAGACTATGTCGAAACAGTACCTGTTCTCAAGCAGCGCAATGGGCAGGAATATCTCCTCGATCTCATGCTCGTTGACGATATCGTCCAGAGCACTTATTCTGCCGAGGACGTGTTCCGGGCCAAGATCCGAGGAGATCTCGCCGTCATGGGTTTCCACGAACCCCACAACCCGGTAGCCGTTGTCGGGGGACATGTTCTTGCCTATGAATCTCCTGGCAAAAGGGATAGCTCCGACCACGGCCGCTCTTCTCACACCATCGGCGTGTCTCATCCGTGTCCGCAGAAAACCTCTGACTATGCCCACCCTGACAAGCGTGAGGAGAGCTATGCTCAGCCCCCACCCAACGGCAAGGATCAAGCGTGTTTCTACGAAGTAATAGCGCTTCCAGACAAAAGAAAGCGCCAGAAGGAGCAGGAACCCGAGTGTGATGCTCTTCCCGATCGAGATCACCTGGTCGAGACCGGCTATCAACTTTGCACGTCTGTAGAGACCCTCTACGGCGAATATGGCGGTCCAGGCCAGGTTGATCACGATGAGGGCAAGTCCCTGATCGACATCGAAGTCGCCCCTGGCCCCGAACAGACCCGAACCGATCCTCACCCAGTACGCCAGGTAAAGGGAAAGACACAGGCAACCAACATCAAGCATCCACAGGAAGTAACCCCTGGTAAGGATGCTACGCCGGCCCGGCTGCGAAGGCGCAGCGCTCCGGGTGCTCTTCGGGCCGGTGTTTCTGTTCTGGATTACGTGCATCTATCCTACCTTCTTAAGTACCTCAGCCAACGACTGTGCAACATACTCCTGCTGCTCCGCCGTAATCTCAGGGAACATCGGCAGCGAGAGGATCTCAGAGGCAACCTTCTCGGTCACAGGATATGAACCCGCGCCCTTACCGAGGCGCTTGTATGCATCAAGCAGGTGTATGGGTATGGGGTAGTGCATGCCGCAGCCTACTCCCTTCTCGGCCATGGCCTCCCTCACCCTGTCTCGCTCACGGACTCTGATCACATAGAGGTGGTAAATATGCTTTGCATAAGGCATCTCCTCAGGAGTGACGACGTCAAGATCGCTCAGGAGCTTGTTGTAACGCCCCGCAGCCTCCCGTCTCATGTCGTTCCACTTCTTGAGCCTGGGCAGCTTGGTGCTCAAGACCGCCGCCTGGATTCCGTCAAGCCGCTCATTGAAACCCTCGACCGAGTGATCTGTGGCACTCCGTCTGCCGTGATTGGACAGCAGCCGTATCCGGTCCGCAACCGCCTTATCGTCGGTGACCACGATGCCCGCATCGCCGTAGGCACCCAGGTTTTTGGCCGGGTAGAAGCTGAACGAACCGGCATCCCCCAGCGAGCCCGCCATCTTACCCTTGTACCCGGCACCCTGGGCCTGGGCTGCGTCCTCCAACACCAGGAGGTCGTGTCTCTTTGCGATCTCCATGATTGCATCCATATCCGCTGTCTGACCGTACAGGTGAACCGGGATAAGAACCCTGGTCCGCTCAGTGATAGCGGCCTCAATCAATGTCGGATCGATATTGAAGCTCCGTGCATCGGCATCAACAAGCCTGACGGAACACCTTGCATGGGTTATGGCTTCCGTTGTGGCTATGAACGTATTGGCCGCGGTTATTACCTCGTCACCGGGTTCTACACCCAACCCGAGAAGCGCAAGCTGCAGGGCTGTGGTACCCGAGCTCATGCCGACGGCGTACTTACGCCCGCAAAACGCCGCGAACTCTTTCTCAAACTGATCAACGTACTTGCCGCCCACAAATGCCGTGTTTTCGACAACCTCCATGATCGACGCGTTGACTTCCTCTTTCATGGCCGCATACTGCGCCTTGAGGTCAACGAACGGGACCTTCACGTGGTACACTCCTTTCAACTGCCATGCTGCCGTTAAGTCCGGGCAGCGTTGCTCTCTGGTATCCGCCGACCACGATGCCGGCAAGAAGATATGGTAGAGCATTCATAAACTCAAACCATCTCGGCTCCATGAACATGGAGTTGGTGAGATACTGCGCGAACACCGCCCAGACCACCACGACGAAGTCGGAATCGTAGAGGCTTGCGGCTACCGATCGTGCGCGTATTATGGCCCGCAACACGAAGAACCAGACCAGTATCAGCGGGATGAAGCCCATCAATCCCGTCTCAGTCAGAATATGCAAGAAGTGATTGTGCTGGCTGACATCTTTGCCGATCCATGTTTCGCGGTACCCGAGAAGCGTTGTCCGCACCTGCCGGACATACGGCTCCGCGTACTTCCTGAAGTTCTGAAATCCCACGCCGAAAAGCGGGCGATCGACAAACATCGACATGGATGCCTGGAGAAGCGTGAGTCTGCCCACAGCGGTAGACTTTGTCCCGACGCCTCCGGCGCTTCGATCCTCACTGGTAACATTCGACCAGTTACCCATGATACCCAGCGCCATGCCCACAAGTATGACAAGTGCGTAGATCTTCAGTTTTCGCGAGAAGATCAGGAGCGTCATCATAGCCAGGAAGAAACCAAGGTAAACCGATCTCGTATAGCTGAAGAAGACGGCGACTGGTGTCAGCCCGGTCAGAAACCATGACAGAAGCTTCGACAGGGTACCCCTTATTTTTGAAAGGCTGTAGAGGCTGAGGACAAACATCGAAACCATCACCATCCCTGTCACGGAGGGCTGAAGGAAAACACCCATGGTCCTTTCGCCCCAGAACACCTCACGGCCGGCAATCGCCGGATTGAGAATGAACTTGGGAAAGACCAGCTGTGTGATTCTGTAGTGTTCGAACATATGATTGACGGGGAAGTATATTGACAACGGGATGGCAAGCCAGCGAATGAACTTGATCAGCCCATCCTGGCTGACAAACACGTTCTTGGCGATTATGAACATCGCATAAGGAACGGCGAACCCGTTCAACATCTGCCTGATGAAGACCTGACCGTTGGTGTTCATCGAGATCAGTATTGCGGCCAACATGGCCATCATCGCCGGTTCGATCCTGGTTCGGGGCAGCAAACGCCTACCCCCCACCCCGACCTCAAGCAGGAAGATAATCCAGATAAAAACAAATACCAGCCGCGGGATGTCTATGTCGGGCCAGATACCCGGAATCACGATCCGCCAGTAGTAGTTCAGGAAGACCAGCGAATAGAGGTATATAAGTACCCCGTACGCCATGTTCTTGATCAGTAGTAGATAAGCAATCACGAGTACGTTGGAGAGCACCACGGTGTAAAAGAAGGTCTTGAAGTCAAAACTCGCACGAGAGCCGGCCGTCACGCCTATGACCACCGAAAGCACCGCAAGGACCACAAACATCCCCGGCGCCTTGAAGGCCTCTGCTCTCTGTGCTAACGCTCTCAATTCCTACTCACTCCGTGTTTCATAAAGACAGACTTGAATACCCGGGAACTCATGTAATGCCACGAGATCCATGTTGACATCGAACCAGCGCCTGATGTTCCCCCCCGGGTCGACAAGCCACTCACCGCACAGGCTGAGCCAGACCCGGCCGGCACCTTCGGAAATCGAACGGCAGCGTGCGGCCATGTTCTCAGGAGAACTCACATCACCCGCACCAAAAGTCTCCACCTCAACCGTACCTTCAAGATAGTGTGCCAGCGGCTCCGCGGTGTATACGCCTGCGACCACATCCTTCTCCCTCAGATCCTCGGCGATAAACTGCGCCGCCGACCTCGCGTCATCCTTACCGTATGCGGGTGAAGAGAAATAGTTGTATATCGATATGCTCAAGAGACCGGCCAGGACCACGGTGATGACCCAAAACCGACTCCTTGAGATGACGGAAAGCCCCTGCCCTATGATAAGAGCGTATGCGGGGAAAGCCACAAGCGCATAGCGCGGGGTAAAAACCTTAACGTTCCCGGCCACCAGGGCGATCACAGCCAGAAACGGCACAACCAGCCACAGAACAAGCAGCAGCAGGAGATTCGGCCTGGCGCGCAGCATGCTTCTGAAACCTGCGATTCCCGGTACGGCAAACACGGCAGCGGCCAGTACGATCCAGTGGACGTTCTCCCTGACGGCTTCGGCTCTTCTCGTCTTGAGATCCCTGAGTGACGGGCCGAGGGAATAACCTACGCTGTATGCGAAGAAGGAGTACGGCACAGCCATGGCGGAAAGCTCGGCCCCCCCCCTCAAAGGTGTTCCCGTATCACCGGTGACTACCTTTTCGGGATGCACCCTTACCATTATCTCACGAACCCACGGCGAGAAGACAAGCAGTACGACGAAGATCGCAACTATCCACTTGCCAAGCAGCCTCCTCCTCGACGGTGCCAGCAAGAGGTAGAGGAAGTGAGCAAACGCAATGAAAGCCGCGCTCAGGTTCGAGACGAGTGCTGCAAACAGGAAAACTCCGTAGAGAACAATATCTCTTGCCGACGGTCTGGCCATCCATCTGACAAGGAAGTATGTCATCAATACGCCGAAGAGAACCACGAACACGTAGCCTCTCACCTCCTGCGAATACCACAGCAGCATGGGCGAGATCGCTACGAAGAATGTTGTGTGCAGGGCCGCCCAGGTGCCTGTGAGATACCTGGCCAGGTAAAATACCGCCACGACGGTGAGACCGCCGGCCAGTGCGAAAGGCAGGCGCAGGAACGCTTCGCCGGACCCTATTGCGCCCCAAACGTGCATCATCAGGGAAATCAGGGGACCCTGAAGATTCCGGAACACATCCGACGCGGACATCGCCGTCCCAATGTGTGAGTTCACAATTGTCAGCATCTCATCGACCCAGAGACTCTGCCCTCCCAAGTGCACGTAGCGCAACACCACGCCGATCACAACGGACGCAGCCAGAAACACTTTCAGGGGTGCCTCAACGCTCCTATGACTCAATCCATGTATCAAGAAATGCCCCTCCCCCCCCTGCAGGAGCACAGCTATAGTCTTCGGTACACGAAATCCGGTATGGGAAAAGTCCTCTTGTTGAACACTACTCCGAGCAGTTTGCCGCCGGCCCTCTCGATTATCTCTCTGGTTCTCATGACCACTTCACGTCTGGTTTTGCCGTGTTTGACGACCAGGACTACTGCATCGACTTTGTCGCACAGAGCAACCGACTCTGGGTTGACGCCCACCGGGGCGGAATCCACGAGCACATAGTCGAACTTCTCCCGAAGTGCTGTGACGAATTTCTCAAGATCTCCTTCGTCATATGAAGTGAGAGTGTCGAAGTTCTCGCCGAGCGGCATTACATGCAGGTTGGGGACGGTTGTATTCACCAGAGCCCGTTCGATAGGGATCTCACCCTGGAGGTACTCGTTCAGCCCCTCTTTCGGCGTCCCGAACCTCGTGTGCAGGTCCGGATGATGAGAATTGCAGTCGACTATGGCTGTCTTCCTGCCCAGCACCACGGCAAGCGTAAGACCCAGACCGACTACCGTCTCCGTGGTTCCCTCACCTGCGATCGAGCTCGAAACGAGCAAGACCCGCGAGGACTGCCGGGGCAGTGCGATTTCGATCTGTCCGATCAGTCCCCTGTAATAGGAGAAAGCCTCCGTCGACAAGATCC
Organism: Candidatus Eiseniibacteriota bacterium; assembly: GCA_043810925.1. Taxonomy (GTDB): domain Bacteria; phylum Arandabacterota; class Arandabacteria; order Arandabacterales; family Arandabacteraceae; genus Arandabacterum. The sequence goes on along the minus strand of JBDRNT010000104.1, from coordinate 51,780 downwards.
GGCCGGCCGCTTCCTCCGACCTCTTGTCCGGTGTAACTCTTTTCTTCTTCCCGTCTCCCATTTGGATTCCTCGTTACGAGTTCCGTCGAAATGTCCTGTCGACCCTGTTCGTCAACCCGGCCATCTTCCTGCTCTGGGGTATTGAACCCAGAAGCGGGACCCCGATGTTGTCTTCCACGTCGGCTGCTGACTTCACCGAGTGATCGAGGTTCTCAAGCAGGAACCCGAAACCTATGCCCAGCGTTATCCCGAGCATGATCGAGAATGCAACGTATACGCCCTGCATCTGGCCGGCCCTGGTGGACTGGGCAATCGCAGGACTTATGACCTTCGCAGTGGAAGTTCTTATGTCGTCGGCCTCGGCAGCTACTGCGTCCAACATCTTGTCGAGGACTTTGTCGTAGTGGGTGTAGGTGAAATGTATCTCCTTTTCCAGGTGTTGAATCTGGACAACCTCGTTGGGAGTCTGTCTCAGCGCGTCGTCGATCTCCTGTACGGATGCTTCAAATCCCTTTTCCTCAGCCTTGAGATCCTCTACCAGGAACTCCTTCTCCTTGATCCTGCGTTCGACCTCCTCCCGGAACCTTTCTCTCATCTTCGCAATCCGGGTGTCCAGCATCTTAACCTCAGGGTTTGACTCGGTCAGATATGTGGCTTTCTCGTCACGCTGTCTCATCAGTCCCCAGTACTCCGACATCATCTGTACGCCAAACCCGGTCTTGAGAATGTCGGAAAACGGCACCATGAGATCCGGTTCTTTCTTGAGTCGGTCCCTTATCAGACGGAGTTTCTGCTCCTCGGCGATCCTCTGGCTCTTAACCCCGGCCCACGTCTCCTTAAGTTCACTGCTCCGGGCAATCGCAGTCTGGTACTGCCACTCAAGGTCGTAGATCCCCCCCTGTTTCCTCAGCGCGAGCTCGTTTTCTGTAAGGTCCATAAGCCTGGCTTGAACCAGGGCCAGCTGGTCCTCAAAGAAGTCTTTCATGTCGCCCGATTTCCTCACATGTACGCGATACTCGACGTACGCGCTGGCAATCGCGTTGGCTGCCTCGCCGACGAAGTCCGGGTCGGCTCCCGTGTAACGGATCAGCATCACGTTTGACATCTCGACAGGGTAGGCGGCGATACCGGCCCGGAGATCGCCCACAGTCGGGGCCTTCGCAATCTGGCTGTCACCTACCGCTACATGCAGATATACCTTTCTTTCACTGAGGATCTCCAGGGCACGCTCCAGCACGGTTGTGGTGTTGACCAACTCGACCTCGGTGTTCATCTCCTCCTCGAGTCCGTAGAACGGTGTCCATGTGGTCGCGAGCGGGTGCGCACCGGTCCTTCTCAGCAACACCTTGGCTGTTGCCTGATAGACGGATGTTGTGCGAGATGCCGCGCTGAGCGCGGCCGCCGCCACCACGACTGCACAGAGAATGATAGGGATCTTCCGTCTGAAGATGACGGTAAGTATCTCTCGTGCCGAAATCTGACTCCCACCTGCACCGTTTCCTGTCATGACGTCACTCCATGTTTGATTGCTGCGTTGGCCGCTAATCCCTGACGATCACACCGCCTTTTCTCGCCCACACATCGTACCCGTACAAATAGAACAGCAGTGCCGGAGACAACTTCTTGAAGTACTGCTCCACGAAAAGATCGACTTTGGCAATCGCCGTCATAGGTACGAAGACCACGTCTCTCGCCATAAGGTGGATCCGCTCAGTGCCTTCGGCGCTTATAACCGAGTTCAGATCCACTTTCCGGCCGCTGTACTCCCCGGACCCGTTCCTTCTCATAAGGATCACGCTTCCGGCCTTCCCGTTCACGGTGAAACCGCCGGCTCTTGCAATTGCGTCAACCAGGGTCATACTGCCTTTGAGGGGATATGCCCCCGGCTTTGAGACCTCGCCCAATACAAAAACGGTCTGATCTGCGAACTCGGAAACCAGTACCGTCACCTCCGGCTCCGCCAGAATCTCGGCGTAGCGAGCTCTGACGATGGCCTCGATCTCCAGTGGCTTCATACCCTCAGCCATCACTTCTCCCACGAGGGGAATCGTGACTATCCCGTCCGGTCGCACCATGACTTCGACATTGTGCTGCGGGTAATAGAAAAACCTCAGGGTAAGAACATCACCGGCCACGATAGTGTAAGGCTCGCGCTCCAATACTCCCACTTCGATTTCAGCCCGCTCAACCGGCGCATCCAGGACAGGCTCAGGTTTGGATCCACCGCAGCCGGCGGCCAGTGCCAGGCAGGCGAGTAAGATGGCAATCGATTGTTTCACTGCAGGCCTCCTGATCAAAAAAAAGCGGAACGACGCATGAGCATCATCCCGTAAGAGTGTTGATCTGTTTCTGTGCACGGTAAACCTGCTTTCAGACACCTGTCAGACAATCCGGTTCCAACCAATCTCAATAATCTGTCTGTAGCAAGCTTACCTCTTAAATCACTCCTTCCATTCCTAATTGCTTTTGTAGTATAGCACATATGTTCTGCTAAGTCAAGCAACAACAATGCTGCAGATTGCAACTCGTGTTTGCATATTGCAATAGCCGCCAATCCCGCTGTCACACAGGGGGTCACTAAAGCACACTCCTCCACGTCAACTGTCTACGGACGCATGTGTCAAGGCCCGTATATACTCAAAACAGGGCAATTTGCGTGCCACTCAGATGCGTGTTTTGGACAGCACTGAAGCGACTAATACAGGCAGGAGAATCTCGTGGTGACCTAGGAAATTGAAGGTGGTTGCTCCCATTGATTTCGGCCGCCTGACAACACTGGTCGTGGGCCTGTATAGAGAAAACATATCGAAATTGGCCGTCGTGAACTCCCCGAGAACGGAACCGGCACTGCGCGCCTTCGCCAGGGCCTTGAGGAACACCTCGGGCATTATGACAGCCGAGCCGAGATTGAGGATCACTCCTCCGCTGAGATTCGCTATCATCGAAGCAAACGTGCGGAAGTCCCGCATAGTGCCCGATCCGATTGCCTTCCCGTCGGCCTCGTCGTGCTGGTGTACGACGTCGGTGCCGATGGCCACATGCACAGTCACAGGGATGCCCAGTTTGTGCGCCGTTGCAATCACACTGACCTCCGGATTGCGGGGCTGGGCCCGACAGAGCCGCTCTCCGATGGCGTTCCCCAGCCCGATCTCCTCACCGAGACAACCTGAAGCGGCATCATTGAACAGCACGCTGGTTTCTTCGGTCGTCCCGAAAGTCCCGTCCTCGAGACCGGCTTCCACATCCTCGGATGTCCTACCCCACATCGCGATCTCCACATCGTGGATGGCGCAGGCTCCATTCATCGCAAGCGCCGTCACCACACCCTTCCTCATCAATTCACAAATGAGACCGCCAAGACCGCACTTGACCACATGCGCGCCCATCATGATAATGACCGGCCGGTTACGGCGTCTCGCACGCACCACTCTTTCACTCAGATCCTCGAGGTCCTTTCCCCTCAGGATTCGCGGGATCATCTTCCTGAAGCTCTCATACCAGGAGAAACCATCGGGTAGGCTTGCGAAGTCGGTGATGTCGACCTTGCTCGTCCGGTGCTCTATCGATATCTTCTTGCCCTTGTTGCCGGGGGTGCTCCCCGGATTATCTTTGCTGCCCATTTGCCGGTCTCCTGTTCATTTACCCGCTTCAGCCTCCACCAGAACCACATTGATGGCACCGATTGCAACCTTGCTCTTCATCATCACTGGAATGTGAGCTGGGTCGGTGGACATCCATACGGTCAGACGACCCTTGTGCTGAAATATACCCGAGGCCTTCAGAATCGGTTCGAGGACGAAGCATTCATATGTACCCGCAGGGACCTTGATCTTCTCGATCCCGAGCACCTTGACCTCAAGCGGGTAGTTCTTCTCATCTGCATGGTTCTCGATGAAGACGCTGCCCCCTACCTCCAGATCCAGAGTCCTGATGTAATACAGTGACGTCAGGACATCCTGGACCTTCTCCGGCACCGGTACCACTCTGCCGTCAGGGTAGGTGGCAGTGTGCCCCCGCTGGTCGAAGACTACCACCTCCCTCTGCAGGTAGTTCCCTTCCTTCAGGTTCTTCTCATAACGCCACGTATAGAGCTCTTCGGCGTCCAGGAGGGATTCGACCCGGTCTTCCACCTCGAAAAAGAGCGAAAACGGCATCGTCGACCGTGCGACAGAGACGACCCGGAAACACTCCCCTCCTTCACATTTCACCCGCCCGGCAACCTCCATTGTGGCGACACCTGCCTTGATGAACTCGTAACGTACGGCGAATGTCAGTTTCTCTCCGGTTTTAAACGGCAGTGCCGTGGCAGCGGCACTGAACAGCAAGAGGGCTACGACGGCAACGACCGAAGTTCTTCTCATCTTAAATGACCAGCCTCCCCGGTGATCCAGTTCACCGCTTCAAGCACATTATCGAAAACCATCGAGTCTTTCAAGCCCTCACTGCCCAGGCGCTCTTCCTCAGATGCACCCAATCCCGTGCGGACCAAACATGCAGTCATACCGAGACGGCTGCCGAAAAGCAGATCCGTTTCCTTGTCCCCGACGAGGAAGGACCTCTTAAGATCGATATCGAATCTCCGGGCCGCCTGCTCTCCCAGCTCGGTCCCGGGCTTTCTGCAGTTGCACTTCTTTCTGTAAGTTTCGACGGTGCCATCCGGATGGTGAGGACAATAGTACATGGCGTCGAGCTCCGCATGCGTCTGCTTGAACACGTCCTGCATTCTCCGGTGAATCACCGACAGATCGGCTTCGCTGAGATAGCCTCTGGCAATTGCGGACTGATTCGTGATTCCTATCAGAAGGTATCCGTGTTCCCTTGCCCTTCTCAGGGCTTCCGCCGCGAAGTGATATGGGGCCACTCGTGAAGGATGGGCAAGGTAGCCCAGTTCTACAAGAAGAGTGCCGTCCCTGTCAAAAAAGATCGCTCTTTTCAAGTCGGTATCCCTCCGATCTTCGCAAGCGCGCCGGTCACCTCATCAACTGTGATGGTCCGAGTGCACGGAGTGCCCCGCCTGCAATCCCTTGCAAAACAAGGGGAGCACTTCATCCTGTTATAAAGAGCAATGGACCCTGGAGACAGCGGGCGTGTCCACCGGGGGTCTGTGGAGAAGAAGAGCCCCACGGTGGGAACACCAAGCGAGGCTGCAAGATGCATGCCGCCACTGTCGTTTGAAACGACGGCACTGGACCCGCTGAGCAGACCCACGAGCTCAGAGAAATCGAGCCGGCCGCACAGGTTTATGCTTTCCTTCGTCATCCTCTCCTCGACTGCCGTGCACGCGGCTTCGTCGGCCGTCGTGCCGAGCAGCAAGACCCTGAGGCTGAATCTATCAACCAGGATGTCTCCCAGCGAAGCGAATCGTTCCGTATCCCAGCGCTTGGCCGGACCGTAACGCGCCCCCGGAAACACACATACGTAACCCTCCGTGCCAAGGCCCTGATGCTCCAACACCCGGCGACCCGCCCGTAAGTCGGCTTGAGCCGCCTTGAGTTCGGGGATCCGGCTCATGACCTTGATGCCCATGCTTTCAACCAGCCTGCAGTATGTATCGGTAAGATGTTCGCGATCGCGCCCCGGAGCATCCACCCGGTCGGTGTAGAAAGACGAAAATGAGCTGTCGGAAAAGCCGACCCTCCGGGTTGATCCTCCGACAAGGAACATGGCCGCTGACGTAAACGACCTGGTGAAGCTGAAGGTGATGACCGGCCTGAACGTGCGGAGAATCGAGGCTCCCTTAAAGGTCGCTCTCATTGAATCCACCGGACCCGCACCCGGGCGCCGTATGGGGAAAACGAGTGTGCCGCGTACCCTCGAAAACACTTCGTAGGATGCCGTCGATGCCAGGACGATGACACGTGCGCGGCGCGAGCACTCGACAAGCCCCTGGACCGCAGGGAGGGCAAGAATCGCGTCTCCAAGCCAGTTGGGAGCTCTCACCCCCAAACTGACCTTCTTAGCACCCGGTTTGTGACTATCCTTCACGGAGCGTATCAGCGACAATCCCGGCCACCTCTCCCGGATCGGTCTCCTCCAGACATTCCCTCGTTTCATACTTGCAAGGCCTGTTGCCGTGGAAACAGCACGGGCTGCATGAAAGGCCGCGCGTTACGACGACAGCCCCTTCGGCCATCGGAGCGAATCCGAGCAATGGTGACGTCGGTCCGAAGATCGAAACTACCCTTGAACCCACGGCACCGGCCAGATGCATCAAACCGGAGTCATTCGTGACCGTCGCGGCGCACAACGAAAGAAGGGCGGCAATCATGGCGATGTTGTTGCTGATGTAGAGCCCAGCTTCCTCACCACTGAGACCGCCGACGACGGACTCTGCCACGGCCCTGTCCGCATCCGAGCCTATAATAAGGACCTGCCTCCCGTCGCCTACCAGGCAACGTACGAGTTCCGCGAAGCGGTCCTCACTCCATCTCTTGTGCGGGCTGCTGCCTCCCGGGCAGACGCCGATAAAGGGTCCGGCTCCGAACCTCTCCCTGGCCTTCTTGAGGTCCACCTCAGGCGGTGTCACTCTTGGCACAAGATCGTGAGACTCGATCCCGGCCCGGCGGGCCGCATCCGCGTATGACTGGACGGTGTGGTCGAGGTACCCCTTCCAGAGCCAGGGCATGTACACGCTCAGGAAGCGGCGAAACCGCGGCCTGCGGTGTCTGACCGTCTTCCCGCTTCTCAGTTCGCCGGTGATACGCCGGGACCGCAGGCTACCCTGGAGATCGATAACCGCATCGAATTGCGTCTCCCTTGCGACCGCGTCCAGTTGGGGATTGGTGCCGCCCTTTGAGTACGGTATAACAGAGTCGACCGATGAGAAAAGCAGCGGTATCTCGCTGTACTGGGCGGAAGTGACGAACCACAGTCTCGCGTCCTGATACTGCTGCTTCACAGCCCGGGTGACAGGTTCGGTGAGAACAATATCTCCGAAAGAGCTGAGCCTGACGATCAACAGGTTTGTCACACGTGCTAGCCTTCCCGGACGGCCTGCGGATAATCCCTGAACTGCAGGTCATAGAGTTTTCTATAGACCTGTCCGGCCGCAAGCAGCTCTTCATGACGACCGGACTCGACTATTCTTCCATCATCCAGAACGAGAATCAAATCTGCATTCGTTACGGTCGACAGCCTGTGAGCAATCACAAAGTTGGTCCGTTTCGAAATCAAATGCTCAATGGCATCCTGGACGAGTTTCTCCGATTCAGAATCAAGCGAAGAGGTCGCCTCATCGAAGATCAGGATCTGCGGATTCTTAAGTATGGCCCTGGCAATCGCGATCCTCTGGCGTTCACCGCCGGACAGTCTCACTCCCCTGTCACCGATGACGGTATCATATCCCTCCGGCAGGTTACTTATGAAATCATGGGCGTTTGCCGCCGTGGCGGCCTCGGTGACCTTGGACAGCGGTATATCCCCCATACCATACGCTATGTTGTTTCTCACTGTGTCGTTGAAGAGTATTGTCTCCTGGGTGACTATTCCCATCAGGTTCCGCAGTGAGCGGATGGTGGCCTTCCTGATATCCTTACCATCGATCTTCACGCTCCCGGAGGTGGGGTCGTAGAAGCGTGGGATCAGATCCACCAGCGTGGACTTGCCTGCGCCGCTGGGGCCTACGATTGCCACAACCTGCCCTTTCTTGACCTTGAAAGTGATGTCTCGTAAAACGCATTCCTGTTCACCATAGGTGAAACTGACGTTCTCAAACTCGAGCCATTCATTGATTGTGTCGATGTCCACAGCGTCCTTGCCGTCGGTTATTTCCGGAACCGTATCCAGTAATTCGAATATCCGCCGTGCAGCAGCCACTCCCTCCTGTATTTTCGCGTTGGCATGGGTCAGGTTCTTTGCGGGGTGTATTATTGAAAGCATTGCTGCCAGGAAGATCAGAAACCAGTCGGGGGTCAGGAGATGTCCTTCAAGCACCTGAGTTCCACCGTACCACAGCACGATCAGTGCTCCTGCAGCTCCAAGGAACTCGGTCATGGGCGGAGCCAGTGACGCTGCACGCTGTTGCGTCATGAAAGCGGAGAAGAAGCCTCTCGTATGACTGTAGAACTTGCTTGTCTCGAAATCTTCCATCCCAAACGCCTTGACGACTCTTATTCCGGATATGGTCTCCTGCAGGACGCTCGTGATGTCGGCCATCTTTTCCTGGGCTTTTGTGCTGTATCTCCGGAGTTTGTGTCCGATCTTGGTGACGCCGAAAGTTATCGGCGGAATCACAAGGAAGGCGACCAGAGCCAGTCGCCAGCTGATCAAGATCACGATCGAGGCGTAAACAGCCACGAAAAGCAGATCGCGCATTGCGCCAAGGAACCCGGCTGAAAGGCTCATCCTTATAAGAGTCACGTCATTCGTGACCCTCGATATCACCTGTCCGGTCCTGCTGGCGTGAAAGAACGATAGCGTCAACCTGTGGAGATGCGCATAGAGATTGTTCCGGACGTCACGGATCACCCTTTGCTCAAGGGACGCGCTGACGACCGCAAGGAGATAGGTAAACAGTCCTTTGAGGAAGTATATGAGGAGGATGGAAATACAGATCCGCTCAAGGGTGACTACCGGCGAATCCGAGGCATAGAAGGTAAGCACCTTCTGCCTCACGGTTTCCTGAGCCGAGGAGAGGCTCTGCGGCGCCACACCCATGATCCCGCCCGTTTCACCGTGCGTCGTGTCCGGCAGATCCAGCTTCCCACCTGAGAATATCACATTGACAAAGGGGAGGATCATACCGATCGAGATGCCGCTGAAGATCGCTACCATTACCATAAGAAGCACTGCACACGTCAGTCGCTTCCAGTAGGGCTTCATGAATGAGATCAGTCTGAAGTACAGCCTGGAGGAACCCATGATCAGATCCTTGAGGGGGCGCTGACGAAATCACGCATCTGCATCGCCAGCTTTGCGGGTGGGGTGGTCTTCCAGGTATCTTCCTCAACCAGGCAGAACATCCCGTCGCTGGGTATCCACCTTCTGTCGTCCGCATCAGAGAACAGCACATATGAAGGTATTCCCATCGAGACCGCGAAATGGAAGAGATCGGTGTTTCCGCTTATAAAGAGATCGCATTGCGACAGGATTCCCAGGGTATCCCGGAAACTCTTCCCGGGTATATCCAGCCAGTCGTACGGTCCAAGGCGCTTTATCTCATCAGCCTTGATCGCCGGGTTGGGGTCGGACAAGAGCGCAATCCTGCTGGGCTTGAGTGCCGCGAAACTTCTTGCCAGCCTGATCGCGGCATCGAAGGGCGGCCTCCCTCCCGCTTTTGTGTAACTCAGATCGACGCCGATCAGGAGATCCGAGGCGTTAGGCTTCCTGAACCCAATGATCTCCTTGGCGATCTTCGCTTCGTTCTCAGGGAACGTCCATCCCGACCATTTGCCTCCCCCGGAGGAGAGGAACTTCACAAGACACAGATTGACATCACGGAAGTACGTTGCGTTGCTGCCGGGCACCACCTCGATGTTGAAGAGAGGATAACCGATTTCACCCCGGACCTTGAGTCTAAGACGTGCGCCGCTAAGGAGCGGCAGTATCACTCTATAAAAGTCATGCCTGTAATCGAAGTAGAACACCGCTTCGACCATGCGCTCTCTGATCTCGCTCACAAATGACCGGTATCCCCAGACCGCTCCAGCCCCGGTGAGCTTCGGAAACTCGACCAGATCGTCGACCACGCTCCGATCCCTGAAGATCTCCGCCTGCCCATTCTGCACGAGACAGATGATCCTCGATTCCGGTAATGCGGATCTCAGCATGGTGAGTGCCGGGTAGAGAACCAGCATTTCGGCTATGCCATCCGGAGGGACTATGAGCACACGTCTGGCACTCTGGGCGAGCTTGGCGAGCGAGAAAGGCTGGTTCACCCTCTTGCCGCCGAAGAGTCTGCTCGCGACGTCAGTCAGTGCCTTGGTTGTCCAGGTGGGCAATCTACAAACCTCTCTCTACGGGGATTGTCCTTTCTCCGCCCTTCAGATTGTCTGCGCCCTTGCTGATCCTTATGAGAAGGTAGCCGTTGTCGTAGTGGGCCTCCATGGAGGATGTCCTCACGTTGGACGGGATCTCCACGTTGCCCTCGAACGGTCCCACACTTATCTCCATTTTGTGAAAACGCCTCTGCCCGGCGGGCGGTGGATCGCGTCTCACACCCTTGATCCTGAAAACCCGGTTGTGCAGCGTCACGCTGAAATCATCCGGGTCCATGCCTGCAATCTCCATCCTGATCACGTACTCTTTGTCGGTCTCGTAGACATCGGTCAGCGGTCGCCACACCGATTCCTTACCGAGCAACAGGGGCGTGTGCAGTCTTGAGAAATCCGACAGCAAACGTTCCATGGTCTCCTGAAGGTGCCTGATATCCCTGATAATATCGTCATCCTGCGGATGCATCACTCGCCCCCCAGGTCATAACGCTCCCTCGATGTTCCAATCGTACTGCTTTTCGAAGACATCGTTGAAGTCGAATACGTTGGTGAAGTCTTCCCGGGAGTCCTTGTCGGTCTTGCCCAGTATGCCGGCCCCGATCAGTTTGAAGACTATCTCGCCGAAGTCCTCGGTTTTGGCCACACCCCAACTCTCAAAGACCGTCTTCGCCATCGGCCCGAATTCCCTCTTCGCCAGGCCTTTGATTCCTTCCAGCAGCTCACGCCCGCTGACGTGTCCCCTGCGTCTCAAGCTCCGCATGGTGAACTCAACTGCATTGATCACAAAGATATACGATTCCAGTTTGTACCGGGCATCGTCGGCTGCCAGTACCTCCAGATCACTCATCAAGTCACTTTGCCCCATGTCGCTCCCTCTGCGGTCAGGGTCCACTTGAATCCACCTATAGACTATGCTAAGATGGCCTACAAATCAAGGAAGATAATTCGATCATGCCTTCTAAAAGAGGATTCTTACTACTTTCCTGGTGTCTTGGTCTGGTCAGCATCTTCACCCAGGTCATGATAATCAGGGAGCTGCTCGTTGCCTTCACCGGAAACGAGTTGACGATAGCCACATCGCTGGCCCTGTGGCTGTTGGCTGTTGCCGCCGGTTGTCTTGTGTTCAAGCGACATGTGGGATCCTCGAGGGCTCAGTCCGCGGCGGGCGTCCTCTTTGTCATGGCTGCAGTTACCGCTCCGGCCCAGGTGGTCCTGATCAGACTGCTGCATCCTCTTCTTGTCACTCTCGGTGAAATTCCGGGGCCCGCCATGATACTCGTGCTCTCGGCTGTCGGAATCGTGCCCTGTGCGCTTTGCCTCGGCGGTCTATTTGTGACGATGGTAGGCCTGGCGGAGCGCTCTCAAATAGGGGCGCCCATATCGATTGTCTATGGGGTAGAAGCACTTGGTTCGGGTACCGGCGGCCTGCTTCTGAGTTTCCGTCTGCTTGAGGCTTTAAATCCCGTAGCAATCATCATGCTGGCGGGAATCACGAGCATGTTGAGCGGCCTCTACCTGCTCTTGAGCACCACTCCGTCCGGGCGGCGCCGCGGCCTCATAACAGGCGCCGTGATTCTCGCATTGCTCGTGCTCGGGCTCGCAGTCAGCCCCCGGCTTGATCTCGCCACACGGCAATCACAGTGGGCCCCTCTCAAGGTCATCGAGACAGTCGACACCAGGTACGGCAACATCGTCGTTACCGACCGGGCGGGTGCGTATGACTTCTTCGAAAGCGGCGTTCTCGCATTCACTATTCCCGACCCGATGTATGCCGAGGAGTGTGTCCACATCCCGCTCCTCCATCATCCAAACCCGAAGAGCGTTCTTGTGATCGGGGCAACCGGTTCAGGAATCGTCCTGGAGGTCGCGAAACACCCGTCGGTCGTGCGGCTGGACTATGTCGAGCTCGACTCGACCGGTCTGGAAATCCTGGCGCCTCTCGCACCTGAGGGCTGGCTTGAAGGTGATGGGATCACTGTGACACCTGTCTACGGCGACGGAAGACGCTTTATGGCAGTGACTCCCCGACACTACGACGTGGTCATAATCAATGTAGGCACACCTGTAACTCTTCAACTGAACAGGTATTACACCGTTCAGTTCTTCCAATGTGTGAAGTCGGTTGTCGGCCCTAACGGCGTCATGGCACTCAAGATCCCCTCCGAGGGAGCTTACCTTGGCCCCGAACTCGCCTCCCTGCTCTCGGCTCTCGTAAACAGTTGCCGCCGGGTATTCGAATTCGTCGGGCTTGTACCCGGGGAGTACATCCATCTCCTGGCCTCTCCCGGGCTCGATATCGGTGGAAGGACAGATCTCCTTCTCGAGACTCTTTCCCGTCGTGCCCTGGATACATCATACACAACGGAGTACGTGCTCCGGGACCGCCTCTCACCGATCCGGGCGGCGCGCCTGGACAGCGTGATCGCCGCGCACGACACCGGCAAAATCAACACGGATGTGATGCCGATCTCCTTCTCATATTCGATTTCACTATGGGCCAAGCACTTCAGAAGCGGGAAGATAATCTCATTCATGGTCTCCCGGTTGAACATGAAGAGCTGCCTGCTCCTGCTCGTCCTGACCGGGGTGGTGATAACCGCCACGCACATGCGTGCATTTGCGGCCTCCAGGTCCGGTCTCTCTGCGGCCGTGGCCATCTACTCCATGGGGCTAACCGCTATGTTCACCGAGATCCTGATAGTACTGGGGTTTCAGATTGTGAGCGGCTACATCTACGTCGGTATCGCCATGATTGTTGCTGCGTTCATGCTGGGCATGGGTCTGGCATCAAGCCTGGCCGGGACGCGAGCCGGGGGGCTCTTCGCGCCCCGGGTGCTGCCCATCGTGCACTGCGGTCTCTTGATTATGCCGCTCGTGGTGGTGGCGGTTCTCAACGTGCTCAGAACCACGGGCCCCGGGGCCTGGCAGCATGCGCCGGATGTCATATTCGCGGTAATGGCGTTTATCACCGGGGGACTTGCCGGGACTATCTTTGCGGTCGCTTCAAAGTCTCTGTCATCAACCGGCCGAAAAGCAAGCGATGCCGGGGCGATTTCCTATTCACTGGACCTGACCGGAGCCTGCGTCGCAGGCTTCACGACAGGCCTTCTTATCATACCGTCGCTGGGGCTTGCCCGGTCGGCTTACACCGTGACGATCTTCAACGGGATTGCACTCATTGCGATTCTGCTTGGGAGGAAGCTTCTTCTGAGAGCTCCTTCTCATTGAAAACCTGGGCAGAGAAGATATAGATATCAGCCCCCTCGCGCCAGGCATCTCCCGGCAGGCCGGCTTTGCCGCATGTGTGCTTGAGGAACTCATCTCTGTCCCATCCGTACTCCGTGGCCACCTGGGGCAGAAGCAGGCCATGGTTATGACCCTTCTCGATATAGATGCCGTCACGTCCGACTTCGATTTCATCAGGACTGACAATCTTCCGGAAAGGCGTCAGCACCGAGATCTCAAGCGATATGTCCTCAATCTCACCGACACTGAGCGGTGGGAACCTCGGGTCCTCAGTCGCCGCGGCGACTGCCATCTTTGAGATTGTACTGTGAAGCGGTTCGGTCCCCCTCAGGTGACCGATACATCCTCTGAGCTGCCCGTGTTTGGTGATCGTAACAAAGGCACCCATCTTCTCGTTCAGTAACGGCGAATCGCTGTCCGACGGGGGCAGCGGCTTGCCCAGGATCTTAGCCTCAATTGTGCGTCTCGCGAGGTTCAGTAACTCCACTTTTTCACTCCGCCCTATCCCCAGATCCACACCGACCGATGTTTTCTTGACGAGCGCAACTGCAAGATAGCCGACCACACCCGACTTGTCGTTCGTGACATCACCCGAGTTGGCATACTTGAGCACAACGGCATCGGACGCCCCCAGCTCCTTCGAAGCAATCATAACCGTGATCATCGGACCACCGCCGCAGGCCTCGGACCTCCGCGCCTTGAGATCACTTGCAAGACCCTCGTAGTCGTACTGCTCGATCCGATCGATTATTCTCCTGTCAAGCCCGACAGCTTCGTCATACGGATGGAAATGCGAAAGATCGCTGCTCGCCACGAGGAGGACGTCCATGTTCTTGGCACTGGACGCGATCGCCTGTCCCAGCCGTATGCAATTGGCCAGTGACTGATCGCCCATTACTATGGGGACCACCCTCAGGTCGGCAGTGGCCACCTGGAGGAACGGCAGTTGTACTTCCAGTGAGTGCTCTTGCTGGTGTGCCGGGGCATGGAACCCGATTGACTTATCCGAATCGACGATCGCCTCCGCGAGTTCCTTGTGGATGTCCACAAGACCGAGAGGTGTTCTGTAAGGACCGAGAGTGTATACGGAGCTGCCCTCGAAGTAAGCGTGGTGACTCGGGGCAACCACGATGACCGCGTCGAAACTTTTGCCTTCCACAAGTTTGTAGCCGTGGGCGGCGACATCGCCGGAGTAAACGTAGCCCGCGTGCGGCGATATCAGGCCTACAACTTCACCCTTGATCTCCGCGGGCTCAACCGCGGCAAGCATATTTAAGACAGCACCGCGCAACGCTTCCTCAGTTCCCGGATAGAAGGCGCCTGCGACCGCCGGTTCGCGGACTTTTCCTGATGGCTCCATCTCAGCACTCCCCCCCTCATGGGAATTCCCTCCCGTTGAACACGCCACGAAAGGGATCACAACCAGAAGGTAAACAATCATTGGACATCTCAGGATCCGAATCCGAGTCTTCATGGTCAATATCATATCCCGGAACCGCCCGGAAAGCAATTCGATCTTGAGGTATGCGGGCAATCCGGACTACAGCAGGGTATCTCGTTTCCACGTGGAGTCGTCGGTATCCGGGCAATCTATGTTGTAGTGCAGCCCCCTGCTCTCCCTCCGCATCATCGCGCATCTGATTATCAGCTCACCCACAAGTGCGATGTTTCTGAGTTCCACCAGATCGGGAGTCAGTCGATAGTTCCAGTAGTAGGTCTCGATCTGTTCTCTCAAGAGGCGGATCCGCTTCTTGGCGATCTTCAGCCTCTGGTCGGACCGTACTATCCCGACATAGTCCCACATCAGCGTCCTCACCTGATCCCAATCATGATCCAGGAACACCACTTCCTCAAGCTCTGCCGTGCCCTCGTCCTGCCAGGGTTCGATCCGCGGCAGCTGCGACCCGATTTCGTCCCTGATACCTGCAGCCGTCGAGGCGGATACACTGGCGAACACCAATGCCTCCAGAAGTGAGTTGGAGGCCAGGCGGTTGGCCCCATGGAGACCTGTGGCGGCGACCTCGCCCGCACAAAGCAGTCCTTCTATGTCTGTTCTCGCCGCAAGGTCGGTGACGACGCCACCGCACATGTAGTGAGCCGCCGGGACCACGGGGATCGGCTGCCTCGTTATGTCGATTCCGAAGTCCAGACATGTCCTGTAGATGTTCGGGAATCTCTTCCTTATACGTGTCCCGTCGATCGCGCTCAGGTCAAGCAGTACGTGTTTGTCACCTTTGCGCTTCATCTCGGAATCGACCGCCCTGGCGACAACATCCCGGGGGGCGAGTTCACCCCGCGGATCGTACCCTTCCATGAAGGCCTCGCCCTCAAGCGTTCTCAAGATGGCACCCTCTCCACGGACAGCCTCGGATATGAGAAAACTCTTGGCACGCGGATGGTACAGACACGTAGGATGAAACTGCACGAATTCCAGGTTCGCACACCGGGCCCCCGCCCGGTATGCCATCGCAATCCCGTCCCCGGTGGCGATATCGGGATTCGACGTATAAAGATAGACCTTACCTGCACCACCACTTGCGAGGATAGTAACACGCGCCAGGAACAGCTCGATACTCCCCTCAATCACATCCATGACGTATGCCCCCCAGCACCTGTCTGGTGTGACCTTGCATCCCCTGCGTTTCGACTCGAGAATGAGGTCAACGGCAATGTGATTCTCCAGAAGCGTGATACCCGGTATGGTACGAACCTTATCGAGCAGCACTGTTTCAATCTCACGTCCCGTATGGTCTCTTGAATGGACTATCCTGCTCGCCGTGTGACCGCCTTCCCGTCCGAGAGCCAGACCGGTCCTTCCGGTGTCCTCATCGGCAGTGAATGTCACTCCCATTTCAATCAGTTCCTCAAGACACGGCTTTCCATGCTTGACAACGAATTCAACTACCTCGCGGTGACCCAACCCGCACCCGGCGGTCAGGGTATCCTCGATATGAAGGGCCACGGAATCCTGCTCGCCGACGGGGACCGCGATGCCTCCCTGGGCGTAATTGGTATTTGAGTCGCTCCGTTTCTTCTTTGTCACGAGGGTGACGCTGCCCGAGCGGGAGAGCTTGATCGCTGCCAGGAGGCCGGCGATACCGCTTCCGACTACCAGGAAATCCGATCCGTTTGTGTTCATCGGTCAACCCCTCACCTTATCTTCAAGCACGTTCCAGAAACTCTGGGCCTGCTCGATCTCGGTATCTGCCCGTATCACAACCGCCATCGCCGCAAGCTCCGCAGGCATCTTATAGATATCCTTCTCAGTTGTGGCGATGCTGCTGCAATCACCGGCGTCCATCACCGACTTTATCTTATCGATGTCTTCGCGCCGATACCAGTGGTGATCCTCGAAGCGGATACTTACCACTGCATTAACACCCGCCGCAATGCATGCTTTCTCAAAACCGGCCGGTCTCGCAAGGCCGCTCACGATAGCGACCCGGTCAGCGGCCGGAATCCCGGTATCGAGGGTCTTGCCGCCACCATCCACAAATACAGGCCTCGAACGCGCGGCATAGAAGATATTACGCGATGGGAGCCGCTTGAGGTCCCCGGGCGGGGGTCTCGTGTCCCCGTGCCGGAGAAGGATCACAACAATGTGGTCCTCCCTGATCGATGACAGCCTCTCACGCAACGGGCCGAGAGGCAACAGCGCGGCACCGGGCTTAAGCGAGGCCAGGTCGAGACACACGACTTCAGCAGACTTCGCGATACGTCTCTGCTGGAACCCATCGTCAAGCACCAGGAGCTCCGGGCTGAAAAGGTCCCTTGCGGCAAGCGCGCCCTCGACCCGGTTCTTGCCGACCATCACCGCGACACCGGGCAGACGTCGGGCCATCATGAAAGGTTCGTCTCCTGCCTCTTCGACGGTTGCCAGCAGACGGTCACCGTCACTGACGGCAAGCGGCGATCGCCTGCTCCTGCGTCTGTAGCCTCTTGAAAGAATACACACGCGCGTCCCCCTGTCCGCGAACTTGCGCGCAACATACATGCACAGCGGTGTCTTGCCGGTGCCTCCGACGGATATGCTGCCTATGCTTATGACCGGCACGCCGGGATCGGTTACCTTCGGAGTCGTGCTGCGCCACACACGTGCAGCCAGGGCGTACAGACCCGAAAGCGGTGCGAGTACCGGGAACAGAACCCCTTTCTTGAGAGCACCGATTTCATCCGGAGGTTTGATTCTTCTGAGGTCTATGATGTCCATGTCGCCGCCTAGGGGAGCAGTTTCTTCCGTGCCATGATCTCCACACACTTCTTCGCGATGCCCTTCATGGCCTCAACAGCTTCTGCGGCGTCCCGACCCATTCGATCACGCCTGGCATCATCCGACAGTATCTTCAGGAGTAACGGTCCGAGATCGTGCTCACCCGCTATAAAGGCACACTCTCTTGACCGGAGGTACTCGATGTCGTCCTCTATGTTCTGTGTGTGCGGACCGACAATCGTTACAACTCCCTGAGATGCGGACTCAAGGGGGTTATGGCCGCCAAAGGGTCTGTACGTCCCCCCCACTATGGCGATGTCCGATATCGCATACATATCAAGGAGGCGTCCCATTTCAGCTATTATGATTACATTCGCGCCGGCGGCGTCATCACGCTCCGGGACTCCTCCACCCGACAGCGTCCTGTAACGCCGGCCGAAGTCCCGGCAGATCTGCTCGATCTGGTCGACCATCACCAGATGGCGGGGGGCGATCACCAGCATCGGGGGAGGCTCGATTCCGGCCTCCGCCAGCGCACCCAGCACGATTTCACACTCGCCTTCTCTGGCCGACCCAAGCGTGATCACCTTCTGTCCCTCAGGGATCTTCAGGCCGCGCCGCGTGTCCTTCCGGTGCGCCGGGCTTGACGGGCCCGGCAGTATGTCGTATTTCGTATTCCCCGCGACCTCGACCCGGCCGGGGTCGGCGCCGAGGTGGGTTATTCGTATCGCGTCGGTCTGCGTACGCATCAGAAGAAGATCGAAACCGGAGAGCACGTCTTTGATGAGTGGCCGGATCAATCGGTACCGTGGAAACGACTTCCTCGATATCCTTCCGTTCAGCAGGACGATCCGGACACCCTGTTTACGGGCCTCAGAGATCATGTTGGGCCAGATCTCGGTTTCACCGATGATCAGTGTCGCGGGCTTCAAACCCCGAATCAGTCTCTTCATACACGGGTAGAAATCGATCGGCAGCAGAAAGACATCATGCAGATTGAGAATCTCGCGTGCTCTCCGTCCACCGCTGACAGTCATTGTGCTCACCACAACCGCGCAGTCCTCACGCTTCCTCCTGATCTCGGCAACCACGGGGGCTATCGTTGAGATTTCACCCATCGACGAGGCGTGAAACCATATCACGGGCCTTCCCCTGTCTGAGGGGCGGCGCATTGCGAGCCGTTCGGCCAGTCTTGCTCTTGCAGGCGGAAACACATGGTAGATCGCAAGAATAACGAAGTAGACACCGAGCGGCACGTACCTGTAGATCCCGAAGAGAAGCCGGGAAAGCCAGGACCGCTTATTCTGTGGTTCTTCCACAGCCATTGTCTGCCTCTTGCGTTACCGTCCTGATCCGTTTCTCAAGATCTCGCGTGGCATCCTCGATGGATTCCTCGGACATGGAAGAATCATACAGGACGGGCTCACCATAAACGACTGCGCACCTGGCAAAAGGCAGCGGCACCATGAACCGGTCCCAGCTGGACAAGAGCACGCTCGGCCTGTGCGAAGCCCCGATGGGGACCACCGGCATCCGGTTTCGCTTGGCGAGATAGACCACGCCCGGCTGGCAGACCTCCCTCGGTCCACCGGGCCCATCCGGCGTAATACCGATGTCATGCCTTCCCGCTCCTGCGCCGGTCAGTCTAAACACGGCCCCTGTACCTCCCCTTGTTGAGGATCCCCGCACCGTTCCGAACCCCAGTCCGGTAATCACCCTTGCGATGTACTCCCCGTCCTGATGAGTGCTCACGAGGACATCAATTCCCTCGTTTCGGTGTACGTACGTCAGAAGCAACAGCCTTCCGTGCCAGACCGCATATATCAGGTTGCCGGAAAGCAACCTCGCTTTCGCGATGTTCTCAACACCCGACTTTTCTATCCTGAGCGTGAGCCCCAACAATCTCATAAGCAGGGGTCCCACCCACCGGGCCAGTAATTCGAGAATGCGTTTCCCAAATCGAGATCCCAGCGACATCGCCTTACCGTGACATCAGCGACAGGGCCAGCCGGGCGGTCCTGGCCGTTGCCCCGCCGGGCCCAAGACTCTGTCTGACAGTTTCGAGCTGTCTTATTATCTTCCGGCGTCTCACGTCATCCGTCAGCATCTTCACCGCCTCGTCCGCAAGCGTCTTCGGGTTGACCGCACTCTGGACAAACTCGGGCACAACCTCCTCACCAGCAACGAGATTCGCAAGCGAGATAAAGGGAACATCGACGATCAACTTGCCAAGCAGCCATGAGAACAGCGCAAGCCTGTATATCACTATCATCGGCGTCCCAAGCAACGCGGCCTCAAGCGTCGCCGTGCCCGAGCAGGCAATCGCAAGCCGGCTGTACCGCAATGCCTCGTACCTGTAGTCGGTCGTGACCGAGATCGGCACGCCGGCCTTCTCAATCTCCTTTTCGAGCATCTCGCGGAAGGTCGGCAGGCTCACAAGGATGAATCTGACGGAAGGCAACTGCTCCCTGAGCAGTGACGCCGTTCTTATCAACGGCTGGATGTGTTGTTTTATCTCCTGGGTACGGCTGCCCGGCATGAGAGCCACCAGGTTACCGTTCCCGCCCAATCCCATTTTGCTCAAGAACGCTTCCTGATCAAGACCGGTCTTGACGATGTCTATCAGGGGATGGCCGACGTAGGTGACATCGATCCCCTCCTTCTCGTACAGATCGACCTCAAAGGGAAGAATGACGGCCATCTTGTCAACGTTCTTCCTGATCGCTTTGAGCCGGTTTCGACCCCAGGCCCAGACTTGAGGCGAAACATAGTACAACACCTTGATGCCTCTCTCCTTCGCGAATCCCGCCAGACGCAGGTTCATACCCGGGTAGTCTATCAGGATCAGTACGTCCGGTTTTCGCTGCCTGATGGTCTCTTTCGCCTGGCTGAGCGCGCTGCGAAGTTTCCTGAGACGCACGATGGCCTCCCAGAAGCCGACGACCGACAGGTCATTGCTGTCCAGGAAGGTCTCCACCCCGGCTTCCCTCATCCTGTCCCCGCCTATCCCGCTGATCCGGACATCCGCATCGACGGAGGTTATCTCGGCGGCAAGCAGAGAGCCGTAAAGGTCACCGGATACCTCACCGGTTATCATCATCATGGTTCTTGCCATCTGCTATCTCCACATCGCCAGGCGCCTCTCTATGTCCCGGACGATCTGTGTCGCTATCTCCAGAGCCCTCACACCGGTTTCACCCGGGACCTCGGGTTGTTTCTCCCCCCGTGCACTGGCAATGAAATCAGATATTTCAAGCATCAAAGGCTCTTCATCCTTAACAGGCGGCATCACCATTTCGACCAGATCCTGCATGTCCAGATTCGATGTCGGGCCCGGTGGCAGATCCTTGACGTCCATTTTCCTGTGATATATCTTTGCATCCCGTTTGAGGAAGTCTATGGATATGTACGTGTCCTGCTGGAAGAGTCTGAGCTTTCTCAACCTCTCTATGGAGACCCTGCTCGCGGTCAGTGAGGCGATCGTCCCATCGCTGAAGGACAACCTCGCGTTCGCTATATCGACATTCGGTGTCAAAACAGGGACGCCGATAGCTTCGACTTTTTCGATCTCCGACTCGGTGGTGCTGAGGACAAGATCTATGTCATGGATCATGAGGTCATGGACGACCGAAACATCCGTCCCTCGAACACCGAATCCAGCCAGTCTCAGGGCTTCTATGAATCTGGGTTTGCGGATCCACTTGAGCGCACTCCGCAAGGGAGGAGAAAACCTCTCCGTGTGCCCTGCGTAAAGCGTTACGCCCTTGGCCCGCGCCATCTCGACAAGTTCCCAGCCGTGTTCGACCTCCTCGGTGATCGGTTTCTCAATCAGAACATGCCTGCCTGCGCCAAGGACTATCTTACCGATCTCGTAGTGGAGGCTTGTCGGTACGACGAGACTCACGGCCTGGACATCGTCAAGAAGACTCTCGAGCGACTGATATGCTCTGGTGCCGTGGGCGCCGGCAATCTCCTTCATCCGCTCGCTATCCACGTCATAAATGCCGACGAGTTCCGCCTGCGGGAGCTCTCTGTAAATCCGGACATGGTGTTGGCCCAGGTGTCCAACACCAACGACACCACATGGCAGCCGTTCCATTGCCTATCCCCTTTTCAGCAAAACGCCGCCCCAACGGCGGGCGGCTTTAGCGTTCACGCGGTCGGGGATATCTAGAGTCTGATTCCCCTCTCCGACGTCTCGATAAACTCGACCAGATGCTGGATCTCGGGTGTACCCGGTAAATCCGACTTGATCCGCTCGAGGGCCTGCGAAACGTTCAGGTTCGAACGGAATATGAGTGTGTATGCCTTCTTGAGAACACGGATTGTCTCCGCCGTGAAACCCTGCCGCTGAAGGCCTACAGTGTTGAGCCCGTTGATGACCGGAGGATTCCCGGCGGCCTTGACGTAAGGCACTATGTCCATGGGAATCCTCGACCCGCCTCCGGTGTAGGAGTACTTGCCGATCCGCACGAACTGGTGTATCACCGTGAGCCCACTGACCGAGGCATGATCCTCGATAGTCACATGTCCACCCATGTTGACCCCGTTGGCAAGCACCGTATCATTGCCGACCCGGCAGTTATGGGCGATGTGGGCATATGCCATCATGAAGTTGCGATCACCGATCACAGTTTCGGCGCCCTCTCCGGTCGCCCGATGTACTGTCGCAAATTCACGTATTGTGTTATCATCCCCGATCCTCACGTAGGCCTTCTCTCCCCGGTACTTGAAATCCTGAGGATCGGATCCAATGACCGCACAATGACATATCCGGCACCTGGAGCCTACCGATGTCCAGCCTTCAATCAGACAGTTCGCGCCGATCCAGGTGTCGTCACCTATCACGACGTCCGGACCAATAACGGTATTTGGCCCTACCGACACGCCTGAGCCTAAACGGGCTCCCGGATCGACGAATGCGGCCGCATGGACACCCGTGGCGTCAGCGGGAGATCCTGGTGTATTTCGAATCACTGATCTATGCTCCTGTTCTCGCTTTCCTGTCTATCCCTGAGGACCGACAACAGCTCGGCTTCGGCCACTAGGTCACTGCCCACGTAGGCGTTTCCCTTCATCTTGCAGGCATTCATTCGCATTTTGAGCAACTCAAGCTCAAACCTGACCTGGTCCCCGGGAAGAACAGGTTTCCTGAACCTGGCTTTATCGATACCCATAAAATAGACAAGCTTCGTCCTGGGGCGTTCAACCATGCTTAGAAGGAGAACCCCGCCGACCTGGGCCATCGCCTCGACTATCAGCACCGCCGGCATGATCGGGTGTCCCGGGAAATGACCCTGGAAGAAGGGCTCGTTTATCGTAACATTCTTTATGCCGACGACCCGCTTACCTTCTTCGAGCGAGAGGATCTTGTCCACGAGCAGAAACGGATATCTGTGAGGCATTATCTCCTGGATCTGGCCGATCGACAGACTCGCCGGAACATCCCTCACGTGCCGTCCTATGAAATTCCTGCTCGGCAGCCGGCATTGCTCCTGGAGAAGCCTCACGAGTTTCAGATTGGTCGCATGCCCGCTTCTCACCGATATTATGTGGGTCCTGATAGGAGCACCCAGCAGGCACAGATCGCCGAATAGATCAAGGATCTTGTGGCGTACAAACTCATCAGGGAATCTCAGCGGCTGTTCGTTGAGGATCCGCTCTTCCCCGATCACGATTGAATTCTCAAGGCTTCCGCCCTTTATCAGACCTCTCCCGCGAAGATCCTCGACGTCCTTAAGAAGCGAGAATGTCCTGGCCGGCGCAACTTCTTTGATGAACACATCTTCGGAGATATCGAACGACGCGTACTGCGTGCCTATCAACGGATGGTCGTAGTCGATGGTGAAACTGATTCTCAATCCCGGGTGAGGCAGCGCCACCATTTCCACACCGTCCTCACTCAGCGCCACCGGAGACTTGACTTCCATGTAACGCCGGGGGGAGTCCTGCTCCAGCACGCCTCCTTGCTTGAGGATCTCCACAAACGGGGCGCTTGATCCATCCGGCTCGGCAGGCTCGGACGTATCCAGCTCGATGACCACGTTGTCTATACCCAGCCCGCGAATGGCGGCGAGCACGTGTTCGACCGTGCTGATCGTCACGTCACCGCTGCCCAGGACAGTCCTTCTTACATGGTCCCCGGTCGGCACCGCGTTCTTGACATCCGCCTTGATCTCAGGTCTGCCCTCGAGATCGGTCCTCACAAACTTGATACCTGAATCGGCAGGCGCAGGCTTAAATACCAGCGTAACCTTCGCGCCGCTGTGCAACCCGATACCCGAGAAAGTAACTTCGGAGCCGAGGGTTCTCTGGTTCTCGGTCATTCCTTTCGTCCTTCTTCCAGCCTGGCCACCCTTTCAGCCAGATCCGACACTTTTTTCAAGAGATCGGGGAGTTTCTTGAGACTCGCATAGATCCGTTTCGCAAGGCCGTGCTCCCTTGCGGGATAACCCGAAACCATGGTGTTCGCCGGCACCGATTGGGTGACACCGGTCTGCGCCCCAATCATGGCTCCATCACCGATCTTGATGTGGCCGACGGTGCCCGACTGGCCTGCGAAACTCACGCCTTTGCCTATCTCTGTACTGCCGCCGATCCCGACCTGGGCTACCAGTACGCTGTTTTCACCTATCACGACATTGTGGGCTATCTGGACCAGATTGTCTATCTTGGTCCCCTTTCCCACGCGGGTGGTTCCGGTTGTAGCCCTGTCAATGGTCACATTCGCACCTATCTCGACATCACTCTCGATGACCACGTTCCCGATCTGAGGGATCTTCCTGTAGATCTCCCCATCCCGGGCAAAGCCGAAGCCATCGCTTCCAATGACGGCCCCGCAGTGGACTATAACCCTGTCCCCTAACGTGACTTCCTCGCGAATCGTCACATTCTGGTAGACAAGACACTGGTTGCCTATTGTGCTGCCACGGCCCACAAAGGCTCCAGCCAGGATCAAGCTGTCGTCCCCCACCGTGACGCCGTCCTCGATGACCGCGCAAGCTCCTATCCCGACGGCGTTTCCCATCTTTACACCGGGCGCGACCACGGCTGACGGGTGTATCGTCCGGGGATAGATGTTCTTGTTGGGCACGAAGTACTCAACGGCCTTAACAAAACTGAGATAGGGGTTTTCGCAAAGGATCAGGGCCCTGTCCGGGCTCACAGTGTCCGTGGGGGCTATCACCGCAGATGCAGCCGTCGTCTCGAGAAACTTGCCATAACGGGGGTTCGCAAGGAAGGTTACATCACCTTGCCTCGCCTCTTTTATACCGGCTACGCCACTTATCAGCACCGAGCCGTCACCGGAGATCCGGCCGCCGACGACATCGGCAAGCTCGCTGAGCGTGATTTGCATGACAGGCCACCCTATGCGACCCCTACTCGGTCGATCCCCTGCTTACCTCAAGATCCTCGAGCACCTCATCGGTAATGTCCAGTTCAGGTTTCGAGTAAACCACAATTCCCGGCCCCGCGTCCAGAACTAAGTCGAAACCCTCCTTTTCCGCCACCCGCTTGGTCGCCTCTTCGATGGCCGCCACTATGGGACCCGACAGCTCGTCATTGCGCCTCGCCGCGGTCATCTCGGCATCCTGTCTGAATTTTACGTACTCCTGCTGCTTCCTTTCCAGTTCCTTGGTCTTCTCCTTGAGACGCTCTTCGCTGAAGAGGTACTTCCTCGCCTCAAGTGTATCGGCCAGAGAGCGCAGCACAATTTCCATCTCGGCCACCTGCTTGTTGATCTCCTCGAGCTCCTTCCCGTAGGCCTCCTCAGCCTCTCGAGCCACCGAATACTGCTGGAACAGGACGCTGGCGTTCACAAAACCGATCTTCTGTCCCTCCCCGTTTGCACAGAACGGGACCAGCATCAGTACTGCAAGCATTACCAAACTCAGGTTCTTCATCAGGCCTGACCCTCCCTCGGAATCTAGTATCCAGCCGTCCCGAACTGGAAATGCGTCTCCCAGCTTGGTCCACCGTAACGGTCCTCACGGTCGAAGCCATAGCCGAGATCAAGACCCATCTGTCCCATCATCGGTATCTCGATCCGGAATCCGACCCCCGCCGACCGTCTCAGGAACCCGGGCCTGGAGGACCTCACGCTGTTCCAGGTGTTGCCGGCATCCAGGAATGCCAGCAGGTGGGCGCGGTTCTTGATGACCGGAATCCTGTACTCGATAGTACCCAGCATCATGAATCTACCGCCATCGTCGCTTGCATTCCCGTCGGGTACGATCTCCCGCTCGGAATAACCTCTAACCCCGTCGGTCGTCGTCCCGCCAAGCCGGAACCTTTCATAGACCGGAATGTAACCTTTGCTGCCGAGCCCGTCAACCACACCTGTCCTCACCTTGAACACCACGGCGGCGTCCAGCCAGGGCATCGCAAGAAAGCCTGAATTGTCCAGTATGTAGCTCTGGTAGGCCGTGGTTCCGCCCAGCAGGCCACCGGCCCATTCACAGGTCAGTGACGTCTTCGACCCCGACCTGGGAAAGAACGGGTTGTCGACGCTGTTCCTCAGAAAGGTAATCACCGTGCTCGATGTGGTTCTCGTACCGGCCTGGCTCTTCACCAGAGCGCTGGCCCTGTTCTCGTCCGGCTCGATCTGCCTGCGTTCGAGCCGGTACCTCCAGTACACCTTCGAGTAGTCTATGTACGGCAGTCTCCTGCCTACGACAAGACCGAAGCCGTCCCGCTTGTCGGTGTAGGAGTCATATTCCCGCTTGGTGTCATACAGGTCGAATCCAACCAGAATCGGTCTGTCCCTGAACCACGGGTCTCTGAAACTGAGGTCTATCTGGGTCAGCTTCCCGAATTCCCACCGGAGATTGATACTCTGTCCCTTTCCCAGACCCAGGTACGGGAACTTATTATACCATCCGACGTTGTTGTGGGAGAACTCCAGGAATCCCGTCAGGCCGAATTCTTCGCTGTATCCGGCGCCCACGTTGCCGATACCAGTCTGGCGTTCCTTGATCCTGAACACCAGGTCGATGTCACCGATGTCGTTGGCCACCTGGGATCCCACCTGCACGTCCTCAAAATACCCCAGATTGAAGATCTCCCTGTGACTCCTCTCGATCATTGAACGCCTGAGAATGTCTCCGGGTCTTATGACCATTTCCCGTCTTATCACCTTCTCCAGGGTCGTCTCATTGCCCTCGATCACTATTTTGTTCACACGGACGGCCCGCTCCGGCACCACCTTGAGGGTCAGGCTGACGCTGTCGCCGTCGATCGATTCAACCGGATCAATCCGGGCGTAAACATAGCCCTGATCGCCGAGAGCCGAGTAGAGGTTCTCGAGTGTTCTCCTGTAGGCGGCCTGGCTGTATGCATCGCCGTTCCGGAGATTGACTCGCCTGGCAAGGCCCTCCTTAGACAGCACCTTCTCGGACTCCTCGTCACCCATCAATTCTATATCGATTGCCCTGACGTAAATACGGGATCCCTCCTTGATATTTACATTCAAGTCAGCGAGTTTATTATCCCCCGTGAGTTTGACCTCATGAGAGATCACCTCTGCCTGCATGAAACCCTCATCCTTGTAGAACTCCACGATCCTGTCCATGTCCTCTTCGAAGATGGTGGGATTATAGTCCTTGCGCTTCAGCCATCCCTTCTCCTTCGTTTCCATCTTCTTCCTTATGGCCTTATCAGACAGGGACTTGTTGCCGTCGATACTGATCTTCCCGACCTTGACCTTCACACCCTCATCGATGTTGAAAATCAGGTCGACGAGCCCCTCACCGATAGGCGCTATCTCGTAGTCGACCTTGGCGATGTAGTAGCCCTTCTCCCGGTAGAGAGCTCTCACGGCCATCAGGCTGCGGAAGAGAAGCCGCTCATTCAGTGAGGATCCGACCCCGAGCTCGAGTTTCTCTCTGATGTCACCCTTATCGATCTTCCTGCCGGCGTTGATCCTTATCGTACCTATGACAGGACTCTCCACCACCTCGATGCTCAGCCTCTGCCCCCCCGCAACATCCCCGGTGTGGAGCCTCACGTCACTGAAGAAGCCCATTCCATACACACGGCTGAGACCTTTCCTGATGTCTTCGTAGGCGTAGGTCCGGCCCTCGACTATGCCGAAGGTATTCGTGATCGCGGACTCGGATGTCCGCTCGGCACCGGTGACGGTGATCGACTCAACCAGAATTTCCTGGGGTGCCGACCATCCTGGAGTGGATATGACGAAGACAACCGCCAGAAAGACGGCGGCGATTGCAAAGCCTGACTCCACAGGGGAGTTTAATGATAAGAAGTCATGCCCGGCCGAACATAAGCTACTGGAGCTCCTTCTCTCCAAGCTCCTTCTTTTCAAGCTCCTTCTCCTTAGACTTGGTGCAGGACACCTTTTCCTTTTTGTCCGTTGATCTGCAATCGAAGCTCAGTACGTCCTTTTTCCTGCACGCCTTGATCAGGGTACCAGCTTTGTAGGTACCCCGCAACATTTCCTCGGCGAGCGGGTCTTCGAGCAGCCTCTGTATCGTCCTTCTCAGCGGTCTGGCCCCGAGCGCAGGATCGTACCCTTTCTCGATCAGAAGCTGTTTTGCCTCGGGGGTCATGACCAGTGAGAGTCCATAGTTGGACAGCCGGCCTTCGACCTCCTTCAGCAGGATTTCGACGATCTTCTCTATCTCGGGTATGCCGAGCGAGTGGAAGACGATGATCTCGTCAACGCGGTTGAGGAACTCGGGATTGAAGGTCCGCTTCAGTTCATCAAGGACCTTGTCCCTCATCCGTCCGTGTGTGTCTTCGGCGTCTTCCCGCTGGAACCCGAGTGACGTACCTCCCTTGATGCGTCTCGTTCCCACATTCGATGTCATTATCACAACACAGTTCTTGAAGTCAACAACCCTTCCGAAACTGTCCGTAAGCTGCCCGTCCTCCAGCACCTGGAGCAATATGTTAAAGACGTCGGGATGCGCCTTCTCAATCTCGTCAAGAAGTACCACTGAATAAGGCCTCCTCCTCACCTTCTCGGTGAGCTGGCCCCCCTCTTCATAGCCGACATAGCCGGGAGGTGCACCGACGAGACGCGATACGGCGAATTTCTCCATGTACTCCGACATATCGATCCTGACCATCGAGTTTTCGTCGCCGAACAGGAATTCCGCAAGCGCCCGTGCCAGCTCCGTCTTACCAACACCGGTCGGGCCCAGGAAGAAGAACGAACCGATGGGCCGTCTCGGGTCCTTAAGCCCGGCCCTTCCTCTTCGGGTCGCCTTTGATACCGCTGTAAGGGCCACATCCTGTCCGATGATCCGCTTACGCAGCTCATCCTCCATCCTCAGGAGCTTCTTGGATTCCTCTTCCTCAAGTTTCATCATAGGTATACCGGTCATACGTGAGACGATATACGCCACGTCATCCGCATCGACCCCAACGTCTGCACCGTCGGCGGCCTGTTTCCAGTTACCTTTTATCTCTTCCAGTTTCGCCCGGAGTTCCCGTTCCCTGTCCCGGATACGCGCCGCATTCTCGAAGTCTTGCTTTCTTATGAAGCTCTCTTTTTCGGAGACGAGTTTGTCGATCTTCTTTTCCATCTCCCTGATATCAGGCGGTATTGCCGAAACGGACAGCCTGGCTCTCGCACCGGCCTCGTCGATTACGTCGATTGCCTTATCCGGCAGATACCTGTCCTTGACATACCTGTCGGAAAGCCGCGCTGCTTCAATGATCGCTCCGTCGGTGATGCGGACGCGGTGATGCGCCTCGTACTTGTCACGCAGACCTTTGATTATCTCTATGGTCTCCTCAACCGTCGGCGGGGAGACCATTATCGGCTGGAAGCGTCTCTCAAGAGCACCGTCCTTCTCGATGTGCTTGCGGTATTCATCAAGTGTGGTCGCTCCGATGCACTGGAGTTCTCCCCTTGCGAGGGCGGGTTTAAGCATATTGGACGCATCTATAGCGCCCTCCGCCCCGCCCGCACCGACGATGGTGTGCAGCTCGTCTATGAAAATGATGATGCTATGTGAATCCCGTATCTCGTTTATGATCGATTTGAGTCGCTCCTCGAACTGTCCCCTGTACTTGGTACCGGCAACGATTGCAGCGAGATCGAGCGCCACGACTCTCATGTGCCTGAGAATCTCGGGGACCTTGCTTTCAACGATCTTTGTTGCGAGGCTCTCTACGATCGCTGTCTTTCCGACGCCCGGCTCACCGATCATGACCGGGTTGTTCTTCTTACGCCGGCATAACACCTGCACCACGCGCTCAATTTCCACCTCACGTCCGATCACAGGATCCAGCTTTCCCTGTCTCGCAAGCTCGGTCAGATCCCTACCGAACTGATCGAGTGCAGGCGTCTCGGTCTTTGCTTCGTGCTTGCCCTTCTGGCCGCGGCTTGTATTCCCAAGCAGCCTCAACGTCTCTTCCCTGACACGCCGCTTGTCGGCACCGAACTCCACCAGCACCCTTGCCGCTATCCCATCACCTTCTCTGATCAGACCCAGCAGCAAATGCTCCGTTCCGACGTAGCTGTGACCCAGCAGTTTCGCCTCGTCGACCGAAAGCTCGAGAACATGCTTGGCCCTGGGTGTGAACGGAATCTCGCCGATGGTCACGCTCCCGCTCGAGGCGGGCACCATGTTCTCAATTGTCCGCCTGATCACGTCGAGGTCCAGGCCGAGATTCGTAAGAATCGTTGCGGCCAATCCCTCACCCTCCCTGATTATTCCGAGAAGCAAGTGCTCCGTCCCGATATAGTCGTGATGAAGTCTTGCCGCTTCTTCCCTAGCCAGGAACATCACACGTCTCACTCTGTCAGTGAACTTGTCCTGCATCAGATTGTCTCCCTTGCAAGAGCTACCTACCCAGCACTGGCTCTGGCTTCTTCTTCCGCCAGAATGCCTCTCACCATCTCGGCTCTGACTGCATCGCGCTCGGTCGGTCCCATCTCCTTTCCGAAACGCTTCTGCAGGTGGGCAGGTTGGCTCATAAAAGTCATCCTGTTCAATCCGGCCACGGATATGTTGTCAGTCATCTTCAGGCACAGCCCCAGCCTTACTGCGGAGACAAATGACATCACATCCTTTGATGTCACCCTCCTACAGTACTTCAGAATGCCATATGCCCTCCATACCTTATCTTCGATCTGAGAGCGTGCATCCCTTAGCAGAATCTCGCGTGCCCGTGCCTCATAATCAAGTACCTGGGTGACGACCTTCTCGAGACTCTGTATGATATCGATCTCTGAGGTGCCCAGGGCGGTCCTGTTGGACACCTGGAATAGATTGCCCATCACATCACTGCCCTCACCATAAAAACCTCTGACAGCAAGGCCCATCTGGCTTATGCTGTGAATAATCTTGTCTATCTGGCCGGTCAGCACGAGCGCAGGAAGATGAACAAGCATGGATGCTCGAAGCCCCGTGCCTGTATTGGTCGGGCAGGCGGAGAGATAGCCCCACTCATACGAGAAGGCGTAATCGAGACTCTGATCGATCTCACCGTCCAGTCTGTCGACCAGTCTCCAGGCTTCCATCACCTGAAAGCCCGCTTGTATCGACTGCAGTCTCAGATGATCCTCCTCATTGACCATCGCGCTTATCATCTCACGGTCACCGACGATTACCGCCCGCGCGGACGACTTCTCGGAATGCTCCTGGCTTATCAAGTGACGTTCGACAAGAAACTGCCGATCGAGCTCATCGAGCTCGCTCATAAGCATGAACGTGCCTGTCCTGAGCGTGTTTGACCCACACAGGGCCTGTCTGCCCATCGAGAGGGCGCGTTCGAGGTCCTCGGACCGTGCCCTGTGCGAAAAAGGAACACCGGATAGATTTCGTGCAAGACGGACCCTGCTGCTGACCACCGATTCAGCATGGTTGTCCTGGCCGTCAAGCCAGGGGCTCGCAATTTCCGCCATCTGCTCGATCGTCATGATGAGATGTCCTCCGGCTCCGTCTCGAGTTCCTTTATCCTGTCACGTAACTCCGCAGCCTTCTCGAAGTCCTCGGTCTCGATTGCCAGACCCAGCTGAACCTTGAGATCCTCTATTTCCCGTCTCTTCTCATAGACGCCCTGGCTCATCCGGGGGCTCTTGCCGATGTGGGCATTGGAGCCGTGAATTCTCCTCAAAAGCGGCTTCAGCTGCTCCCTGAATGCCTGGTAGCACTCGGAGCACCCGAGTCTGCCGGTGTCACGGAACTCCTTGTAACTCAAACCACACCCCTTGCAGCTTTCAAGGCCTGAAACGGCCTCCTCCGCCATCCCGGCAAAGATATTCGATATGGAGAACGGCTGCTTCTTATGCGGCACCTGGATTCCCTTTTCCATGGCACACTTCTCACAGAGGTGAAACTCGGTCACCTCGTTGTCCTTGACTTCCTTGTAGTGGATCTTTGCAGGATCCTTGCCACAGTTGTCACATAGCATCCTAATTCTCCTCCGTTACCCAACTATATCTTAACGTCCTGGACGACGCCGTCAAATAGTTTTAATACGCGGTCGGCCTTCCTTGCCAGTTCGATGTTATGGGTTACAACAACGTAACTCTGGCCGTGACGGTCCCTGAGTTTCCAGATCAACTGGTGAAGTAACTCACTGCTCTCCGGATCGAGATTGCCCGAGGGCTCATCGGCAAGAACCACCGAAGGGTTCATCACCAGGGCCCTGGCCACGGCGACCCTCTGCTGTTCACCCCCTGAGAGTTCCCTCGGACGATGCGTGAGTCCGGTCTTAAGCCCCACTTCCTCGCTCAGGACCTGCTCGGCCCTTGCCTCGGCCTCGGAGACGTCCATGCCGGCTATCACACAGGGCATCATCACGTTCTCGGCCGCCGTAAGCTCCGGCAGGAGGTGGTGGAACTGGAATACAAAGCCGAACGCCCTGTTCCTCAATCCGGCGATCTCATCATCCTTAAGCGAGAACACATCAACCCCGTTGACGATAACGCTCCCTGAATCCGGCCTGTCGAGGGCTCCGAGCATATGAAGAAGCGTGCTCTTACCGATTCCTGAAGGGCCGATGATGGCAACGATCTCACCCTTGTGAATCGTGATGTTCGCACCCTTGAGTACATGGAGGGTCTCCGAGCCGGAGACGTAGGACTTGGTTATTTCCCGGCCCTCCAGCACGATCTCCCCGTGTGACTCATTCATACCTTATCGCCTCCACCGGAACCAACCGGGCGGCCTGCCATGCCGGGTAGAGCGTGGCCGCAAAACATACCAGCACTGCAACCGCCGCGACCGCGGATATGTCGGCCGCACGAAGTAGAACCGGTACCGTCTCTATGAAATAGACATCGCCGGGGAGTTTTATGAGTTCGTATCTATCGAGAATGCGAGCCAGGATGATACCTCCCGCAGTGCCGAACGCGGTCCCGATCACACCGATGATCAACCCCTGGAGCATGAAAATGCGCATCACGGCCTTCGACGTGGCACCCATCGACTTGAGTATGCCTATGTCCCTGGTTCGCTGCATGACCACCATGATCAGCGTGCTGGCGATATTGAAGGCCGCCACCAGGATTATCAGGTTGAGGATTATGAACATCACCTTCTTCTCCATTTTCATCCAGGTAAAGAGGTTCCTGTTGAGATGGATCCAGTCACTGACCACATAGCCGTTTCCCAGGAGAAGCGAGATCGCCTGGCCTATGGCCGGCGCTTCGTACATATCTTCAATCCGGACACTCAGTCCGGACACCCTCTCATCCAACGCATAGAAAGCCTGGGCATCCTCAAGGCCTATGAACCCGAAGGATGCATCGTAATCATACATGCCCGAGTCGAAGTAGCCCGCAACAACGAACCGCTTGAACAGTGGCTCGATTCCAAACGGTGAACCCTCCTGTA
The DNA here is from genome assembly GCA_043810925.1 of Candidatus Eiseniibacteriota bacterium. Classification (GTDB taxonomy): domain Bacteria; phylum Arandabacterota; class Arandabacteria; order Arandabacterales; family Arandabacteraceae; genus Arandabacterum. The sequence continues at coordinate 18,577 of JBDRNT010000104.1, read as the reverse complement.
TGTCTCCCCTTGCAAGCAGAAGCGTGTCTCCGATCGCCGTCTTGAGGCTATAGGCGACTTCCTTGCCGATCACGATCTCAGGAACATCGGTCCCCGCCCGCGCGAACTCAAAGCCAGCCGGCCGGATATAGCTCGAGATATCCGTGACCTCGGCTTCGCGCTCAAGATCAATGCCCCTGACAAAGAGCGCATCCGTAGCCTCCCGCGAGATCACCATGGCCTTCGAGAAGACAAAGGGCGACACACCGGTCACCCTGGGCATCCCGCGCAGCCTCTTCGCCACCTCCTCGAAGTCCTCTATGCCCGCATGGTTCCGGACGATGACGTGGGCATTGGTGCCTATGATCCGATCGATCACCTCGCTTTCAAAGCCGTTCATCACTGCGAGAACGATGATGAGCGCGAGCACCCCCAGGGCAACGCCGGCGACGGATATCACCGTGATAGCGGTTATAAACGCGCTTCTCCTGCCTGCACCGATGTACTTCCTGGCGACAAGAAGGCTATATCCCATCGAATTCCTCTTCCAGATCGGCCTCATGCCTCATCTGCTGAAACAGAATCACATCTCTTATCGAATGGCTGTCGGTCAGGAGCATCACCAGACGGTCTACTCCCACGCCCAGTCCTCCGGCGGGCGGCATACCGTATTCAAGGGCGCGAATGAAGTCAAGGTCGATCTCCTGCCCCTCGGCCTGGCCGGTCTCACGCTGACTCTCGAATCGGTTGCGCTGGTCGAGCGGGTCATTGAGCTCCGAGAAGGCATTGCCCAGCTCCATGCCGAATGCGAAGGGCTCGAATCTCTCGGCAAACCTCCGGTCCTTTCTCGATATCTTGGCCAGGGGTGACGTCTCCACGGGGTAGTCATAGAGCAGCGTGGGCTCCACGAGTCTGGGCTCCACAAAGTGGCCGACTATCTCGTCTATCAATGCCCCACGCGGCATTGCGGCCCAGTCTTGATCCCCTATCTCCGAACAGGCCTCGCGCAGAGCATCATCTGTGACCGTGGCAAGATCGACACCGGCGTATTCCTTGAGCGCTGCCTCAATGCTTATCCTTCTCCACGGCCGCTTGAAGTCAACCTTCTGTCCCTGGTAGGTGAACCGGGTACTACCCTGGAGGTCGAGACAGACCCTCTCCAGCATCCCTTCAAAGAGATCCATCATGCCGTGGTAGTCTGTGTAAGCTTGATAGATCTCAAGCTGTGTGAACTCGGGGCTATGGGTTCTATCAATCCCCTCATTTCGGAAGTCCTTTGATAACTCGTAAACCTTTTCGAGCCCGCCCACAAGCAACCTCTTGAGATAGAGCTCATCGGCGATCCGCAGATAGAGCTTCATATCCAGCGCGCTGTGATGGGTTGTAAAGGGTTCGGCGTTTCCACCACCGTAGAGTGGTTGGAGCACCGGGGTCTCGACCTCGATAAAGCCTCTCTCATCAAGAAAGGCCCGCATGGATCGTATGATCGACGTTCGCTTGCGAAAGAGCTCCCGGATCTCCAGATTGAAGGAAAGGTCCACATAGCGCTGCCGGTACCTTGTCTCCCTGTCTTTCAGACCGTGCCATTTTTCCGGCAGGGGTCTTATCGATTTGGCAAGCAACTCGTAGTCGCTCACCCTTATTGTTATCTCCCCGGTCCGGGTCTTAAAGACCGTGCCCACAACCCCTACGGTGTCTCCGATGTCAATGAGATCCAGAAACTCGAATTTCTCTTTGCCGAGGTCATCGAACTTGAAGTAGACCTGAATGTCGCCGGGCAGATCCCTGAGATGGCCAAAGGCGGACTTACCGTGAGGTCGCATTGACATAAGCCTCCCGGCGACGGAGACTTTCTCGTTGCTTGCGGAGAGGTCCTCAAACCTTTCTGTGATCTCGGCGGAGTGATGGCTGACCTCGAAACTGTAGGGATAGGGACTCGCCCCCCGCCGGGCGATCTCTTCAAGTTTCGCGATCCTCTGTTCAATTAGTGGTCTCATCCCTCTTACCCCTTTGGTTCCCGTTCCAAGGATCTCAAGAACTTATCTATGAACTCATCTATGCCTCCGTCGAGTACGTTGACGACATTGCCCGTCTCGACACCGGTCCGATGGTCCTTAACAAGTGTATAAGGCTGGAGTATATAAGACCGTATTTGACTTCCCCAGGCAATCTCCATCTTATTCTTTTCGATCTCCTCCATTTTCTTCTTCTCCTCCTCGAGGTGGTGGGCATGGAGTTTTGCCTTGAGAATCTTCATCGCGTTTTCCCTGTTACGGCGCTGCGACCGCTCGCTCTGACACTGTACCACTATCTTGGTCGGCACGTGCGTGATCCGCACCGCAGAATCGGTCTTGTTCACGTGCTGGCCTCCCGCCCCGCTTGCCCTGTAGGTGTCCACCCTCAGGTCGGACTCGCTTATCTCAACCTCAAGATCTTCATCCGCGACGGAATACACGAACACCGAGGCAAACGAAGTATGCCGCCTGTGATTAGCATCGAACGGGGATATACGCACCAGTCTGTGAACACCGGTTTCCGCCTTGAGGTATCCGTAGGCATACCGGCCTTTCATCTCTATGGTCGCGCTCTTGATACCCGCTTCCTCACCGGCAAGTATGTCCATCACATTGGTTTCGAAGCCATGTCGCTCCGCCCACCGCACATACATACGCATCAGCATCTGTGCCCAATCCTGGGATTCGGTTCCACCGGCTCCGGGATGGATCGCAAGGATTGCATCCTTCTCGTCATCCGCGCCGGCCATGAGCGACTCCATCTCCATCGCCTCCACTTCCCTTGTCAGATCAACTAGGGATTCGGCTATGTCGGCCGATAGATCGGAGTCCTGTGCTTCGTCACACAGACCGATCAGGTCCTCAAGGTCCGTCAGCTCCTTCTGGAAGTTCTGCCACCGTTCTACGTCGTTCCTGTGGGAGGAGGCCTCCTGCATTACAGCCTTGGCCTTCTGGGAGTCCTGCCAGAACTCCGACTTTGCCATCTCGACTTCGAGGTTATGTATCCTCTTCATCTTTGACGTTACGTCAAAGATGCGCACCCAGCATTTCGATTCTCTCCTTGAGATCTGCCAGGTGCTCCCGTTCCTGCTGCAACATTGTTGAATCACCCCTTTCGTGCGATCCCCATCAGGGTCGAGAAGACCTTGGCGGCCCTTTCCCGCAGGTCCTCCAGGGATCCGTAGTTCGGTATTATAATGTCAGCACAATCCGTTTTCTCCCGGCGTGAGAACTGGTGCTTCATCCGTGCCCGCACGTTTGCCGGCTTGAACCGGGAATCAGAACACGAGCGGCGAACAGAGGCGTCCTCGCACGAATCGACCACAATGAGAACATCAAGCCACTCCTTGGAGTCCCACTCGGGCAGAAGCGCCGCATCCACCACGGTGATATCGGCGGCATCGGCAAACTGTTCGATCTTCGTTTTGATACGCGAAATCAGCGCATCCCGGGTTATTTCATTGAGCATCCTCACGTGTTTCTCCGTCTTGAAGGCGGCAGCCGCGAGCCTCGCCGTATCAATGCCGCCTCGGGTGCCTTTGACACCATCACCGAAAGCATTGATTAGTGCCTCGCGGATACCGGGCTCCTTGAGGAGCTCCTTTCCGATCTCATCCGCATCAATCCGCCTGGCCCCCAACTCTTCAAAGACCCTTGCGACCGTTGTCTTTCCTGAGCCCATGATACCGCTGACGCCGACGACAATGTTCTTCTTGTCAGTGCGCTTCATACCAGTTCCGCCCGCTGCTTACGTCAACCTTCAGTGGTACCCGGAGAATATAAGCGCCACTCATCCTGTCAGAAAGAATTTCCTCGAACTGCTCCCGCTCGGTTTCGGGGCAATCGATGAGGATCTCATCGTGAACCTGTATCACGATACCGCCTTCGAGCCGTCGCGTTTCGATCTCGTCACATACACCGAGCATGGCCACCTTGATTATGTCGGCCGCCGATCCCTGGACCGGTGTGTTGACCGCCATCCTCTCGGCCGCGGATCTGAGTGATGGCTCGCTGCTTGCGAGGTTGGGAAGGAACCGTTTCCGTCCCAGGATAGTCTCGACATAACCGTTCTCGCGTGCCGTCTTAAGCATCCCGTCGATGTAGGCATACACCCCCGGGTAATTCCGCCTGTGCTCCGCAAGGAAACCCTCGGCCTCCTCAAGGCTTAAGCCCGCGGCCCTCGCAAGCCCCTGCACTCCCATACCGTAGACGATGCCGAAATTCACGCTCTTCGCGATAGACCTCATGGCCGTGGTGACCGCCGGAGGGTCGACCTTGAATATGAAACATGCAGTGCTCGTATGGATATCGTCTCCCCGGCTGAAGGCCTCGGTAAGCGCCTCGTCGCCGGAAAGATGCGCGAGTATGCGGAGTTCTATCTGTGAGTAGTCAGCCGACACAAACATCCAGTCGGGACGTCCCGGGATGAAGGCCTTCCTCATCTCTGCACCGAGGTCGCTCCTGATCGGTATGTTCTGAAGATTGGGATCGCTCGAGCTCAGTCTACCCGTCGCCGTGACAGTCTGGTTGAAGTTGGCGTGAATTCTGTCCGTCGACGGATCGGCGAAGTGGAGGAGCTGATCCACATAGGTCGACTTGATCTTGGCCAATTGTCTGTGCTCCAGGATCTTACCGGGCAGCTCGTGTTCGCAACTCAGTTCAGTCAGGACCGACGTATCGGTAGAGTACCCGGTCTTGGTTTTTCTGCGGGGCTTAAGCCCCATCTCATCGAACAGGAGCTGCGAGATGTCCTTTGGTGAGTTCAGGTTAAACTGCCTGCCCGCCAGCGCGAACGCGTCCTTCTCGATTCCTGCCAGTCGTTTGTCGATGTCCGTGGACAGCCGTCCGAGGCGGGCCCTGTCGATCTTGACGCCTCTGAGTTCCATGCCGGCAAGTACTTCGGTCAGCGGCATCTCCGTACCGATGAACAGATCCCAGAGACCTCTCTTCTTGAGGTCTTCCTCCATCGCCCCGCGTGCGTCGAGACCGATCTTGGCACTTGTGCAGCATCTCTCGGAGGCATGTTTGAGCGTCACCAGCGAGTTACCGGATCCGGTCGTCACCCCATCGTCAAGGAACTTGCCAAGGTACTCCGCAGCAATGGCCACCACGTCCAGGTTACGCCGGCCGGGGTTGAGGAGGTAGCCTGCCAGCAGTGTATCGAATTCAATCCCTCCGACCTTGATCCCGAGCCTCTCAAGTGCTATCGTCACCTTCTTCGCATCGTGAACGACTTTCGGGGCACCGGCATCCGACAGTAACCCGGCCGCTGCCGAGCGGAAGGACTCATCACTGACATTCACGGGTTCGCGATGGTTGAGCGGGAAGTAGTACTCACCTCCACCCTCACAGCACACCGCCACACCCAGGATCGGGGATGTCGATGCAGTCGTCCCTTCCAGATTGACCTCGATTCCCACACCGCGGTCGCATTTCAACTCCCCCGTGCTGCTTCCCAGCAGGCCATCCTGCCAGATCTCCGGGTCAACCTCTATCGTGTCCCGCTCTCCGCAGATCTGTCTGAGCAAAGACCGGAACCCGAGCTCAATGAACGCGGTCTTGATTCTCCCTTCGTTCACCGCTCCACGTCTGAAATCCTCCATCGCCAGACCGACGGGTACCTTTGTATCGATCCGCACAAGATCCCTGCTCGAAAATGCGGCTTCCCTGTTCTCGGCCAGCACCGTCCGCGCGCGCTTTGCGGAGACGTTTTCGAGATTCTCATATATGAGCTCGAGACCCCCATGCTCCTTGACCAGCACCCCGGCGGTCTTAGGGCCGATACCGGGTACCCCGGGTATGTTGTCGACGGCGTCGCCCATCAGGGCAAAGAAGTCAGGCAGCAGTGCGGGAGTTATCCCGTATTTCGCCACCACGCCTTTCTCATCGATTATCTTAGTGTCGCGTCCCGAACCACTGAACATGATGACCCTTGTGCCGGTATTGACCAGTTGCAGCATATCCTTGTCACCGGTCGCGATGACCGTCGAGATACCCGCTTCACCGGCCATGTGCGCCAGGGTGCCGATTATGTCATCCGCCTCATAGCCGTCAATCCCCACCACGCGAATGCCCATGGCCTCCGTCAGGTCCATGATCTGCTCGAACTGTCCTGCAAGATCCTCAGGCGTTTCCGGGCGGCCGGCCTTATAATCCTCATACATCTCGTGACGGAAAGTTGGTTCCTTGGTGTCAAAGGCTACGCAGACATACTCCGGGTTCTGCTCTCTTAAGAGTTTGAGCAGTGTACTTATGTAGCCGAACGTTGCCGCCGTGCTCTCGCCCGACGAGCCTGTGAGGTCCCACTTGGCCAGGGCGTAGTGCGACCTGTATGCGACCGCCGGTCCATCGACGAGTAGAAGTTTCGCCATGCTTTTCACCCTAAAAAACTAGGCACTCCCAAAGAGGTATTCCCCCCTGAAAGCGCCTTCCCGTTCAGTTGCGCGACTCGCGCCCCGCCTTTTCCCCTCCAGGTCCCGCAGAAAGTACCTGCCTGACCTTCGCCCTTAGCTCACTGGGATCCGATGACTTGACCACGAAGGCATCTGCCCCCCAGCAGCGGAAGTCGAACCTGTATGAGCTGTAACCAGTGTTTATTATGATCTTCGGGCGGCCGCACTCCTTGAGCAGTCTTGAGATGGTCTCGGTGCCGTCCATGTCGGGTAGCACGAGGTCGATCACTACGATTGAGGGACAGAACCGCTTCGCAACTTCAATCGCTTCCCTGCCGCACTTGGCTTCCTCGATCTCATGACCGTCCTCTGCCAATAGACATCTGTAGAAGTCAAGCTGGGCGGGCTCATCTTCGACGAGGAGGAGCTTTGCCATTGCGGGATCACGCCCTCCAGATTGATAGGTTCATGCACACCTTAGCGAGGACTTGAAACCTTGTCAAGTGAAATTGTACAATGTTCGCGGGTGATATGATGCGAATCGAAGCATACGATTTCGGCACAATAACCGTCGACGGTCGGATATTTACGAAGGATCTGAGAATCATAGCCGGCAAAGTCGTACCCGACTGGTGGCGTATTGAAGGCCACATGCTGCTTCCCCCCGACATCGATGACATACTCACGGCCGAACCCGAGGTGCTGGTTATCGGGACCGGGGATCCCGGTATGATGAAGGTCTCGGATGTAGACGCCGGCTCGGAAAAGGCCCGCCCTGCTCAGAGAAGGCATTCGCCGGCGTTCCAAAGCCTGCACCAGCTTTCGGTCACCTGAAACGATCAGCCTGAACGCGGAAGGTCGCTTCGGCAGGTGCCACTCCACTCGTAGGGAGCGGCAATTCCGTCGATTGTGGCTGTGACGACATCACCGGGCTGTGCGGCGCAGTCCGCGATGCGGATCACACGGTCGATCTCGGCCATGTCGTATTGAGACCGGCCCACAGCCTGACCGGTTCCCGCCGCTTCTTCGATTATGACTTCGAGTTTGCGGCCGACGAATGCCTCCATCCTCTTGCGCGCGATCTCCTCCTGGACGCATATGACCTCTACCAGTCGGGCCTGGGTGACATCTCCGGGTACCCGGCTCTTGAGTGTGGCGGCCGGTGTCCCCTCCTGCGGCGAAAACGCAAACACACCTGCAAGATCAAACTTGATCTTACGCAGGAAGTCGAGCAGGAGATCTATATCGTCTTCCGTTTCGCCGGGAAAACCGACTATCACGCTCGTGCGTAAAGCGATGTCGGGAACGGCCCGCCTTAGAGCATCTATTCTCGATACGACCGCCCTGGGATCGTCCCTCCGCCCCATCGCCGCCAGGATCCTCGGTGAGGCGTGCTGTACAGGCATGTCGACGTAGTCACACACATTTGCGTGGCATCTGATCACGGATCCCAGACCGGGATCCATGTTGTCGGGATTGACATACGACAGTCTTATCCACTGTGAGGGAAAGCGTTCCGCCACCTCCGCAAGGAGCCGTGTAAGATCGCTCTGCCCGGTATCCCTGCCGTAAGATGCCGTGTCCTGGCCTGCAAGGACCACTTCCTTTGCTCCTTGATCCACCACAAGACCGATCTCACTGAGAATCTCGGAAACCCCGCGACTCCTCAAGCCACCTCTCATGTGTGGAATCGAGCAATAGGTGCAGGCGTTATCACAACCGTCCGAGATCATTACTGTTCTCGTCCAGGGAGACGACCGGGCAGCGGACCGTGGCTCGTCCCGCCCCCGCTTGAAGGCACCACCGACCCAGTGCTTCGTTCGGAGTCTGCCCCGGCAAAGATCCCTCACTATGGTCGCCAGGGAGTCAAGGTGAGAGTTGCCGATAAAAGCATCGACTTCAGGCAGGGACGGGGACACGCTCTCCGCGTACTTCTCGGGCAGGCAACCTGTAACCACCAGGTACTTAAGATCACCCTCCCGCTTGAGCACGCCCAGCTCGAGGATAGCATCTATGGATTCACGTTTGGCGTCATCGATGAAGGCGCACCCGAACAATATGCCGACCTGTGCGCCGGCCGGAGTATCGACGATCTTGAAGCCCTTGTCCTCAAGTCCCCTGCTTGCCTTCTCGAGATCGACATTGGCCTTGGGACATCCGACGGGATGAAGATAGACTCTGACCTGCTCCATGGCACGATCTACAGTTTGCCGGACAGATTCTCAAGATACGATTCATCGACCAGAACCTGTCTGGCTTTGCTGCCCTCAAACGGCCCGACTATGCCGGCCTCTTCAAGAAAGTCAATCAGCCTGGCGGCACGCGAGTATCCCACCTTGAGTCTTCGCTGGAGCAGTGAGACGGATCCCTGCTGGTGAGTGATCACGATGCGCGCGGCATCCTCAAAGAGATCGTCCCTCTGGTCGACGGGAACCTCACGATGTTCTACGGTGTCCAGCGAGAAGGCCGGACACGCGAGGTGTGACTGTTCCTTGAGGAACTCCACCATCCTCTTGGTCTCCTTGGATGACACGAACGCACCATGAACTCTGATCGGTTCAGACGAACCCGGTGGCAGGAGCAGCATGTCACCCTTACCTAGCAGCTGCTGCGCGCCGTTAGCATCGATTATCGTCCGCGAGTCCGTCTTGGATGCGACCTTGAACGCGAAACGGCACGGGAAGTTGGCTTTGATAACACCCGTGATCACATCTACCAACGGGCGCTGTGTGGCGACAACCAGGTGGATTCCAACAGCTCTGGCCATCTGGGCGAGTTTGGTCACCGCGGTTTCTATCTCCTGGGGAACCATCAGCATTAGGTCCGCAAGCTCATCGATCACGACAACGATATATGGCAGACCCTCACCGTATGCCTGGATGTTCCTCACGCCACGTTTGGCCAGAATCTGATACCTCATGTCCATCTCTTCGACAACCCAGCTGAGCGCCCTCACGGCCTTCTTGGCCTCGGTCACGACCTCGCAAACCAGGTGCGGTATGCCCTCATACTGGTTCAGCTCCAGCCTTTTCGGATCGATCAGGAGAAGCTGAACATCTTGTGGCGAGTTCTTGTAAACAAGACTCGTGATGATCGTGTTTATGCACACGCTCTTGCCGGAGCCGGTCGCGCCGGCTATGAGCAGATGCGGCATGACTTCAAGATCTGCCGTGTACGGGTTTCCCGCAACATCTTTGCCGAGAGCCAGTTCAAGTTTCGACGGCGAACCCGCAAAGCGGTCCGAGGACAGTATCTCCTTGATCGAGACGGTGCTCGGATGCTTGTTCGGGACTTCTATGCCTATCGTCCCCTTGCCGGGAATAGGAGCAATGATCCTGAGACTCTTTGCCTTAAGCGCAAGCGCGAGGTCGTCGGCCAGATTGACAACCTGGTGCACCTTCGTGGAAACCCCGGGTTCTATTTCAAACCTCGTAATCACCGGTCCCGGGTGAATCTCAACGACATGTGCTTCGATGTCGAACCTGGAGAGCTTCTCCTCAAGATAACTTGCGAGGTCCCTCAGCTCCTCCTCGGGCACTACGACATCCGACTTGCTTTCCTCAAAGATTGCCAGAGGCGGACACTTGTAGTCCGACCCATCGGTGGTCCGTTGCGGTGCGTGCAAACCGAGCGAGGGTTGCGGTTCCGCGGGTCTCGAAAGCACCTTCGGCGAAGGCGGAGTTATGATCTTCTCTTCCACCGGCTCCTCCCGATCCTCGGCACGCGGACTCTCAGGTCGACGGGAAGCCGGCTGTCTGGCCACTTTCGGCCTGGACCGCTTCGGCGGCGTCTCGGACCCGGAGGAGAAGCGACCTGCAAGCCCCCTCAGACCCTCCTCGAGCCATAACGCCCCACTGCGTACGCTTAAGCCGGTCATCACGAGAAACAGAACCACCAGACCGGCCACCACTGCGATCCCGCCGCCGACCGGGCCAAAAAACTCAACGAGATACCCCGCACACAGATGGCCAAGCTTACCACCCAAGTTCTCGCTTCCCGCCGCATCGGCCGGCAGTGCAACATAGGAAAATGTCGAAAGCGTGAAGTAAGCCATAAGGACGAACGCGGAAAAGGAGATACCTCTCATGTAGGGGCCGCCGACAATCAACTTCCATCCCCAGTAGACACCCAGCACCGGCATGAGCCATGCCAGAACGCTGAAATAGGGGACTATATTGGTCTTAAGATGGAAACTGAGTTTGCCCAGGGCTTCGGGGCCGCCCACAAGGCCGACAACGGTCAGAATGCTGAGGCATATCAGCACAATGCCGGAGACCGAGCACAGGCTTTCCCTGCGTCCTATGGCCATCGTCTCGTCACCTCTTCTTTGCGTGGTCTATGGCTGTTCTCAGCCGCGATGCCGCCTCCTTGGGGCTTTGACACCGACGCAGGGCAGATATGACGGCTACACCGTCGGCTCCCTCGCCGAGCGGTGTGGCCACATTCTTTTCATTTATGCCACCTATTGCAACTATTGGCAAGCTAATTTCACTGCGGATCGACCGGAGTGTACCAGGCGCGATCGGCGCCAGGTCAGGTTTGACCGGTGTCGCAAAGACAGGGCCGACACCTAGGTAGTCGGCGCCGGCATCACTCATCGCCCTGGCCGACTCAAGGTCGCGGACCGATGCGCCGATCACCAGTGCTTTCCCGCATATCCTTCTTGCATCGGCCACGGTCATGTCGTCATCGCCGAGATGGATACCATCAGTGCCTGTGGCGAGGGCCACATCGACGCGGTCATTGACAATGACGGGTGTCCCGGTCACCGCGGCCACGGCAAGGACTCTGCGGGTGAAGTCTATGAAGCTGCGGGTTGTGTCGGTCTTCAGACGAACTTGCAGACATGTGGTTCCGCCCGCGATTATCCCCTCGGTGAACTCCTCAATCGTGAGCGTCTCCCCCACATCCCTGTCAACAATTGCGTAGAGGGACAGGTCAATCGCTCTCATACCCGTCCTCCGTTCCGGATAGGCATGCTTTCTCAAGGTTGTAGACCCTGAACCTCGACCGCTTAAACTGCCTGCTCAGAGCAACATCGATGAGCTTACTGACCTCTTCAAGTACCCTCAGGCCTTCCTCGGCTCTCCTGAAATTCGAGATCAACACATCCGCCCAATCGCCTCGCGAGGCCTCACCGCGGGTCATCGAGTCCCGGCCCGGGTCGCCATGGGTGTCTCTGGCCTTGAAACCCTTCATGCCTTGCCTTAAGAGACGGTCACAATGCTTTGCAATAACATGTCTTTCCTTCTTCAGCTTCAAGGACATGCGGCCATCCTCGTTCCGGAACCTGACGATGTCTTCTATCACTCTGAGCGCTTCCCTCGAACGATTGCCGTTGGCGTCGATTATACGTAGAGCGTCCTTGTCGATCATCTTCTACCCCCGGGAGAGTATAACGCAGAATGGAAGGAATGTCTGCCTATTTCCGTCTCGGCCGCTTTGCCCTGTTTATTCTGCCTTCCTTGACGATCGGCAGAACCCTCAGGCTGTCGACTCTGGCGCAGGCCTCGAGATCCTCTCCGAAACCAAGGCTCTCAAGATATCTTCCGTGCTCGCAGTCCTTGAGCAGTGACGGTATGGCCTGCTCGTTCTGACGGTAAAGCAGACGGGCCGCGTGAGCTCCGTCGCTGAGATCAACATCATTGTCCTTGCAGAGTCTATCTATCAGCATCCCCGCACAAACCGCATCCTCAAGAGCGAATCTGTCGTCCTGCCCGGCGCAGATCACAGTAAGCAGGTCTTCGTCGAGACCGGATGCATAGTCGACAACCGCACGCATGTTCACGAAGGAGGCTATCAGTATCTCCTTGGCGCCCTGGCTCATGGAGATGGTCCTTGTACCGTTGGTTGTTGCCAGGATTATGGTCTTCTTATTCACAACATCGGACGTATACTCAAGGGGTGAATTTCCAAGGTCAAACCCGTCTATGCGCTTTCCCTCACGCTCGCCGCCGAGCAGTGTGACTTTCTTATCCAGAGAAGCAGCCAGGTTGGTTGCCGCCTCAACCGTCGCGACCGGGATGATCCTCTCACACCCACCCGACATCGCATACACCGCCGTCGTACAGGCACGCAGCACATCGATCAGCGCAACCGTCCTGCCTTTGACCGTAGACTCGTCGATCTCACCGGGTGTGAAAAGGCTTTCTATCCTCATCTCAGGTGTGCACTCCTGACAGATTCTTCTTCTCCGAGGTCTTTCGAGAGGCCCCCGGATTCATAAGCAGGTCAACAAACCCGGTGTCGAAATTGCCGGACCTGAAGAGGTCACTCCCTACGGCCTTCCGGTGAAACCCGATTGTGGTGTTCACACCTTCTATGATGAACTCATCAAGCGCACGCATCATGCGCTCGACCGCACGGTTGCGATCGGGCCCGTAGGCGACAACCTTCGCAATCAGGGAGTCGTAGAAAGCGGGGATGACGTACTGGGCGTAGGCATGCGTATCGACTCTTATACCGGGTCCGCCGGGTATGTTGATCGCATCAATGGTACCAGGTGATGGGGCGAAATCCCTGTCGGGATCCTCGGCGTTTATCCTGCACTCTATTGCATGACCCTTTATGACAACGTCCTTCTGCGTAACAGACAGCGGCTCTCCGGCCGCTATCTCTATCTGTTCACGCACGATGTCGATACCGGTGATCATCTCCGTTACGCAGTGCTCGACCTGGATTCTGGTATTCATCTCGATGAAATAGAAGCTGCCGCCCGAGTCCATGAGAAACTCCACGGTTCCGGCATTCTCATACCCGACCGAGACGGCGCCCCGGATCGCAGCTTCGCCCAGTTTAAGCCGGAGCCCCTCATCAACCGCCGGGGAGGGTGCCTCCTCTATCAGCTTCTGGTGCTTCCTCTGAACGGAGCAATCCCTCTCTCCAAGATAAACGGCGCCACCCATCGAATCACACAACACCTGCATCTCGATATGCCTCGGTGACTGGATCAGTTTTTCCAGATAGACTTCCCTGTTTCCAAAACTCGCTTCGGCCTCGCCGGCCGCCGCATCAAACGCTTTGCCGAGCTCCGCGTCATCATTGGCCAGGCGCATACCCTTGCCCCCGCCTCCACCCGATGCCTTGATCATCACCGGATACCCGATTTCCCTGGCGACCGAGAGCGCATCCCCGGCGCTGTCGACAGCCCCGAGACTTCCGGGGACAACCGGGACGCCCGCCTTAAGCATGGCTTCCCTCGCAGCCGCCTTATCCCCCATCCTGGATATGATATCAGCGCCCGGTCCGATGAACTTAAGACCGCAGGACTCACAGGCTTCCGCGAAATCAGCGTTCTCCGCCAGGAAACCATATCCGGGGTGTATTGCTTCAGCACCTGTTACCTCGGCGGCACTGATTATTCTGGGAACATTGAGATAGCTATCGCTCGCTCTGGGAGGGCCGATGCAGACGATTTCATCCGCGAATCTCACATGGAGTGAGTCACGATCGGCCTCGGAGTAGACGGCGACGGTGCGTACGCCCATCTCCTTGCAGGCTCGGATGACCCGGAGAGCAATCTCTCCCCGATTGGCAATAAGGATTTTATCAAACATGCCTACTCAGGCACAAGCGGTGTCCACGAGACATCCGAACCCGTCTGAATTCCCTTCGCCTTGATCTGAAGTGCCGTCGGGCTCGAAGCGTGACGCAGTGCCTCCTCAAGGGTTATAACTCCCTTATTGTACCATGATAGAAGCGACTGATCAAACGACTGCATACCATACTCCGTCGTGCTCTCCTCTATCGTGCTCTTGATTAGTTGCGTTCGCGTCGCGTCGACAAGATACTCCTTAATGGTCTCGGTTACAATCATAACTTCAATCGCGGGCACTCGTCCCTCGGTATCTGCTCTCTGTACCAGCCGTTGTGATACGATGGCCTGCAAGCAGTTTGACAGAAGGAACCTTATCTCCTGGTGCTGATGAGGTGGGAAAAACGAGATTGTACGGTTTACGGCCTGCGCCGCATCCACAGTGTGGAGAGTACTGAAAACAAGGTGCCCCGTATTGGCCGCGGTAAGCGCGATGGACATCGTAGTCTGGTCTCTGATTTCACCGATAAGGATCACATCCGGATCCTGCCGGAGAATGTGTCTCAGGGCGGCCGCAAAGGTGTCGGTATCGCTCCCCACCTCTCTCTGGCTTATGATGCTCTTGCTGTCCCTGTGAAGGAACTCGATCGGATCTTCGACGGTTATCACGTTCTTACGAAGCGTCTCGTTTATCACCCTCACCATCGCAGCGAGGGTCGTGGACTTACCGGATCCGACCGTACCGGTCACGAGGACCAGCCCTCTGGGTCGCAGCGCAAGATCTCTGATCGTATCCGGAAGATTGAGTTCCTCAATCCGCGGGGGGTCGAACGGAATCAGCCTGAACACCATTGCTGAGGTGCCGCGCTGCTTGTAAAAGTTCGCTCTGAACCTTGCAAGCCCGGGCACTCCGAACGCGAAGTCGACCTCACAGGTCTCGTCAAAGAGCTCTCTCTGTCTTGGTGTGAGTATCTCCGAACATGCGGCATCCACCTCATCATATGTCGGTGGCTCCGCATCGAGCGGTTCAAGTATGCCGTCTATTCTGGCAGTCGGGGATGTTCCGACTTTCACATGGAGGTCTGAGGCTCGCTTTCTTACGATTTCCTCAAGCAGCGACTTGATATCCATTGTCCGACTCCTATGAAGGTGAGACCAGGAACAGGGTCTGCCCGAATTCCACCGGTTGGCCGTTCTCCACAAGAATCCTGGCGATGTTGCCTGACACGTCAGACTCGATCTCGTTCATCAGCTTCATGGCCTCGATGATGCAGACCACTTGGCCCGTCTGCACCTCTTGCCCCACTTCAACATAGGGCTCGACACCGGGGCTCGCTGACCTGTAGAACGTTCCAACCATGGGCGATTTGATCTCGGCAAGCTTCTCATCGCGCGGGGCTGACTCCGTCTGCACCTCCCCATCGAGCAACTTGCCATCAACCCGAGTTTCCACCGGGCTACCGGTATTGGTGGTGCCTGTCCTTGGCCTGGACTTGGTAATTCTTACCTTTGTCCACCACCTTCTTACCTCTAGCTCCTCTATCTCACTTGATTCGACAATCTGAATCAACTTCTTGAGGAAAGATATCTTCATGGCTATACCCTCGAAACGTACTCCCCGGACCGGGTATCCACACGGACCACGGTTCCCTGCTCGACAAAGAGCGGGACCTGGATGACCTTACCTGTCTCGAGCGTAGCCGGCTTGGTCCCTCCGGAGACAGTATCTCCCTTGACACCCGGCGCGGTTTCAACTATCTCGAGATCCACGAAATTGGGTAGTTCCAGAGCGATAGGCTGCCCGTCGCGCATTTGCACGGAAACAACGGTGTTCTCCTTCATCATCGGTGCAATGTCCTCAACCATGGCCCTCGGCAGCGCTATCTGATCGTATGTCTCATTGTTCATGAAATTGTACACATCCCCCGAACCGTAGAGGTACTGCATTTCAACCCTATCAATTCTGACACTCGTGATCTTCTCACCGGCATTGAAGGTCTTATCGATCACCCGGCCCGTACTCATGTTCTTGAGTTTTGTCCTTACGAAGGCACCGCCCTTGCCGGGTTTGACATGCTGGAATTCCACCACGGAGTACAGTGTGCCCTCGAACTCGATCGCCATGCCGTTTCTCAAGTCATTCGTTGTCGCCATGCTACGTACCCACTTCCATCAGCGTCTTCTCAGAGGACGTCAAGACCCTGCAGCCGTCGTCCTCAACTACCACGATGTCCTCGATTCTCACCCCACCCCACCCCGGTATGTATATCCCCGGTTCGACCGTCGCAACCATGCCCGACCGGAGCACCGTATCGTCTTTGCGCGAGAAACGTGGTCCTTCATGAATATCGAGACCGACGCCGTGACCCAACCCATGCCCGAACTCTTCGCCATAACCCTTTTCCGTGATGTATCCTCTCGCGATTCCATCCACGTCGCTTCCCTTGACTCCCGCCCTTACCCCGGAAATCGCCTTCTCGTTTGCGGCAAGCACGATGTCATATATCTCATGGACCCGCTTGGACGCCTTTCCGAGGACGACCGTCCTTGTGATGTCGGCGCAATATCCGTCCCATACCGCACCAAAGTCCATTTTGACAAGGTCACCTTTACGAATCACCCTCGTCGTCGGTTGGGCGTGCGGCAACGAGGAGTGCTCACCCGAAGCCACAATAGTCTCAAAGGCCGGAGTCCGGGAAGATTTCTTCCTGAGCAGGAAGTCGATCCTTGCGGCAATATCGACCTCGGTCATCCCCGGCTTTATCTCCCCGACTACCTCGGCAAAAACCTCATCTGAGATATCAACAGCCTTGGCTATGCTGGCCAACTCGCTCTCGTCCTTTACCTGCCTTAGTAACTCGACCGAAGCCTCAACGGGTACGAGGCTTGCTTTAAGGTTGTCCCGGATCTTCTCAAAGATGGCATAGGTGATAGAGGCGGACTCGAAGCCAAGTCTGCCCTCGAAGTCGCTCAGCATGCCGGTGATTGCCGCCAGCGCGTCACGGGTATCTATCTCAACCCGGATACCGCCATAGACCTCATCCTCCGCCTGCTCCCTGTACCTGAAATCCGTAACCAGGGTGGCTCCGTCGGGCCCGACCAGCATCGCCGCCGTCGAGCCGGAGAAACCCGAAAGATATCTCACACTGGATATATTCGAGACCAGGAACTTGTCGATCTGCCTGGCTTTCAGGTCTTTATAGAGATTGTCAAGTCTGCTCACAGAAGGAACCCCCTTGCTATAACAATGCGGGCTGAATCTAACAGAGGTCTGAGGTGATGTCAAGAATTATGAGGCTCTACCGCTGCTGCGGACTGCAACATCGGAAGGTGGCCAGAATGGCTCTCAGCTCCCTTACGAGCGGAAGTTTCTCAAGCCCGGGAGCAAAAACCGAAGCATCAACAAGATAGGTGCGATTGCAGGCTGAACAGGTGAAACAGTAAGTCGCAAACACCCCGCCGATCGTGTACTTCTTATTGTCCCAGGTGCCGCTCAGGACGATGCAATCGCGCTCACCGAAGCGGCCCTCTCCGACATTCAGGCTTTCTTCAACCAGCTCGTCCTGGTCCCAGAACTCCCACGCCAGCATCTTCTTGCGTTCAAGACATGTACCGGCCATGTCGTCCCAGCTGCCGTCCTCCCAGTAGACCGTGATCATCCTGGCAGGCCGGTCGGCCTGGATCTTGATCACCCGCTCGGCCGCGTGCGATTCATCAACCTTGTAACGGGGCGGCAGTCGCAACTCCCACCCGTAACTGTCGGAAAGACGCTGTGACACCTCTTTCTGCTCGCCCGCGTTGAACAGGGACCGGTTGAGACGTCTCTGGACGGCGTCGCTGACGAAACTGAAGATCGCATCGGATTCCCTGGCCAGAAGATCTTCGAGGTCACGCTGGGTCTCGGTCGCAATCACGAGCAGAACCTGTCCCCTGGCCCACCTGTCATGCATCTCCTTCCTGTTCAAGCGACCCTCAAGAAAGGCGTCCTTGTCCCGTCCCGCAACGCTTAAGATGGCGTCGGTGATAAGGCTTTCGGGTCTGAGGAAGTCCAGAAGAATGATGTTCTTCCTCGAACGTTCGGGACGAATATCGGCGGTCGTCGCCAGTCTGACCTCGAAGGCCTGCTCGTGCTGGACGGTGAGGATGTCGCGCTCGAGTATCGACTTTAGCACCGTCGCCTGGTCAATGCACCTCGGACTCGTTACGATTACGATCTCACTATTGGACCCGAAGGCCGCAATCATAGGCCGGGAGCAGCCGGCCAACAGGGAGAGCACCGGGATAATCCAGAAGAGTCGCCTCATCGCGTCACCTCACTTTGACACAATTCTAGTAGTCACGCCTGTAAGAGATGTCAAGGGGAAATTCCTGTAGAGCAGGGTCTCCGTGCCGACCTGGTTGAATCGGACGCGGTTGCGCCTTTCGGTCCGCCTGCTCAAAAAAGGCATTCGCTTGCGGAGCAAAAGGGCGCGCCCGCTGTCTGCCTGTGCGGTAACTAACGCTCTACCGCAAAGCCCTACTGCATCCTCAGGACCTTTGTTGTAGCTGTAAACTCTTCAGTGGCCATACGACAGAAGTAGACACCGCGTGCTGCTGTGTTACCCGCCATGTCACTACCGTCCCAGGTTACCTGCTGCTGACCCGCTGACATCTCGCCA
>JBDRNT010000103.1:0-29787 GCA_043810925.1 Candidatus Eiseniibacteriota bacterium | reverse complement strand
GGTGATAGCTCTTCGAGGGCAGGCAGCTAAGGGGGCGCTGGTGATGGCAGTGTTTGGCTTAGGCTTCAGCATTCCAATGGTTGCGGTGCTTCTGGGGGCCGGTCTCGGAAGTTGGGTGCTGAAAGCGACCAGGATAATGCCCGTAGTGAAGGTTGTAGGGGGTTTGGTGATGCTTGGGGTGGGGTTCTATTTCCTCGTGACAGTATAGACAAGGAGAAATCGATGAGTGACTCATGCTGCGGCCCGGACTCCAAGTGCTGGGATAGCATACCTGACCACCACATATGCAAGATGACACAACCAGTCGGGAGGTTTGATCTGGCTAAGGTGATCGAGCTAGCCAATAATCCCAAGTACATATGCAGATGTTGTGGTCGTAGCGCAAATGAAGCAGATAACCTGTGCAGCCCCGTACCGTTGAAGGAAGCCTAGCTAAAGCACTTCCAAGCTGGTTTGTACCTCGCTCTTCCGCTACGGATAAGGTTTCCGGATGTTCGGCTACTCAGGAAAGCAGTGGCTCCCCGGACAAATGTCTGAAAGCGCGGTCTTGTGGGATCGCGTGGGCGGATTCCCCCCCAGAAGCCCATGGGTTGTCCCTATAGAAACGTGAACCAAGTGAGGGGCCGGTGGTTATCACTCGGGGCGCAGGTGACCCTTCAGGTCCTCGATCTCGCGCTTGAGAGTCTCTATCTGCTCCTGTTGACCTTTGATGGCTTCTATAAGGATCGGCACGATCTCGGTATAGGCCACAGCCTTCTCACCGTCCACACCCTCCACCACAACCTCCGGCAATACCTCCTCTGTTTCCTGCGCGATAACACCATAATGCCGGCCCGAATCGAAGTTCTTCGCCTCATACTCGTCGCTCCGCCACAAGAAGGACACCCCGCGCAGGTTCATCACCTTGTCCACGGCGTCGGTTACATCTTGAATGTCCCGCTTAAACTTGAGGTCCGAGCAGCCCCCCCAGGAACCTGTATAGCAGCCGCTCCCGTTTACATAGAGCTTGTTCGTACCCGGGCTACCCCCGATACCGACGTTCCCGGTGCCGCCCTTGATCCAGATCTTGTCGCCGCCCTGATAGAAGCGCAGGTCATCCGTGGTCCCCTCCTTATAGATCGCCCAAACATCTGACGAGGCGTCACCCGTATCCTTGAAATTCACCTCGGGAGACCCCGAAGTAGATTCAATGAGCACTCGTGGACCGGTACCTTTGATATGGAGCTTCCGCTCCGGCATCTCGGTCCCGATGCCGACATTGCCGTCATGTTCAATGACAAGGTATGGTGCCCACGGGAAGTCGGTGTTGCTGATGGCGAAGATATCGGACAGATCACCCCTCACATCGATTTCCCAGCCCGCGTCATCATTGATAAGGCCTAGGCCGGCAATTCCTTCGCTGCCATGAGCAATAGAGCTAATCCAGCAGATCGATTGCCGCTCTACTTGGAGTGCATTGTATGGATCCGCCGTCCCGATTCCGACCCTCCCATCGTGACTGATCACCATTTTGGGTTCTTCCTTGCCGATCACGAAATCGTCGAACTTATCCCATGCGCCGACGCCGGCAACCCACATGTCGGCCCCCGTGGCGTCGCTGCCGGGCTTGAAGCCTATTGAGACCTCATTAGATCCCGTATTCGAATTCTCTAACAACATCATTCCGAAACTAGAAGTCGGGCTGGCTATATGCAGGCGTCTATCCGGATCAAGCGTGCCGATCCCCAGGTTGCCCGTGGAGAAATCTCCGTAGATCAAGACATTGCTAGGATCAATACCGTTAGCGATATAGAGATTGTCAGAGCCCGTTTCATTGAGGCCGGCCATGAACCCGAGGAAGACGTTTCCACTCCCATTCCCGGTTGGCCCGGTGAACGTGCCGATGCAGGTGTTCGTGCTCCCGGTCGAATTGCTGCCGCCCGCTCCATGACCCACACACATATTATACGACCCGCTTACATTCACCTCTCCGGCACCGGCTCCCACGAAGGTGTTGCTCGTGGCATCTCTGTTGTTGCGGCCCGCGCTCGATCCTACGAAGGTATTCCAGTTCCCCTCTTCATTCGAGTGGCCCGCGCGGGCGCCTGCGAACGTATTGTCTTGCCCGAGGGTGTTGGCATAGCCCGCGATGTGTCCCGCAAACAAGTTGTGGAAGCCCTGGGTGTTGCCGAGGCCCGTACTATCTCCCACGAAGACATTGCCAAATCCCAAACCGTTAGAATACCCGGCACCGCTTCCGATGAAAGTATTGCTGCCTCCGGTGTTGTTCGCGCCGGCATATGTTCCAACAAGTGTGGTTGAAGTACCATCAACCGACAATACGGTGATATCTCCGATCTTCAGGTGCTCCGTCAGATTGATGCTGCCATCGACATCGAGCCGCTCGGCCGCCACTCCAGATCCTATGCTGACGTTGCCCGTGCCAAACATGATCCTCATTCGGTCCCCACCCTGGCTGAAGCGGAGGTCACCTAATCCCACATCCCGGTAGATCTTCCACCGCTCAGAAGGAGCATCAACCTCACTCGCCAGTGTAATCTCCGGATTTGAACTACTTGTCTCCACCAGGATACCTGGACTCGAACCCGACAGGTGGAGCTTCTGAGCAGGACTCTGGGTCCCGATGCCTACGTTACCTTCGTTGTCCACGTAGACCGCATCGACAGGGGATCCATCAGCCGCATCCAGGGAATGGCCGTCGCCTGATCCGCCTGCATCATCCACTCCATCGGCGAAGCCACCCGGTATGCCCTTAAGCTTGGTCCAGTCAACAGGATTGGACCCCGCGTTCGCCGTTCCAGGAGTGGTCAGGGAATCCTGTGTGTAGTACCTATCATCATGGTCATGGCTTGTGTCGGCAAAGGCATCTGCATTAAGCCCATCCACCATATCCGCATCCAGGCCACTGCCCGTGCCGTCTATGATCATCTCGCTGGTGATGACCGAGATCTCCCCTTCGCGCACAAAACCGTCGGCCGCATGCCCACCGAGGCTGTCCGCGTTCAGGGTACGCTCTGCCACACCTGCCCGGAAAGCGAAGGGGACACTCACGAGCTCTCTGCGTGGGGTGAGTATCTCTCCACCTACCTCCACCTCAAGCCACACGGGGCCATCGAAAGAGACGTCGATCGGAGTGAGTCTACCGAGAATTGCCGAGAAGACACCCGCCGAGTCGGCTGAAAGCACCTGGGATTCAGACCACAGCAGGCTCCCGGCGCCCGGATCATCATAGATCCGGAAGGTCATGTTGTGGGAACCCGCCAGGGGGCTCCCGCTGGCACTATCAGTCAACCTCCCCTGATAGTTGATCTTCTTGGGGATCTCTGCTGAAGAGGAACCCGTGACTACGAGGATCAAAGCCAATAGGGCACAACTGATCACAACCGCTGTCTTCATGGTGGACATGCCATTTCCTCCTTACGCTGCTCCTGTGGACTCTAGTTCACCCTGCCCTCATTGTACTACCGGGCGGACCAAGAGGTCAAAGAGATGATCGTGTAGTTATTGATGGCGGGAGAAGGTGAGGGAACCGACCGCCTTACGCTTCTGCCTTGGAAGGAAAGCGGCTCCCCGGGCAAATGTCACAAAGCGTGGTTTTGTGGGATACAGCGCGCATTGTGTCAAAACGGACCGCTGCGTTGGCTGCAGCTACTTCAACAGCACCAGTCTCTGGTTCTGAATATGGTGGCCGGCGGTGAACCTGCAGAAGTATATGCCGGGCGCTGCCGGCTTGCCCTCTGAGTTCCGGCCATCCCAATGCGCCTGGTGCCGACCCGGCTGCTGGTACTCACCGCTAATGAGCATGCACACAAACCGCCCTGAAGCATCGTAGATCGCAAGGTCCACCTGGCTACGCTCCGGTAAATCGTACCTGATCACTGTCTTGCCCGCGAACGGGTTCGGACGATTCGGGTATAACATGAAGACGGTCGGTGTCTTCTCTTCATCCGGAACCCGTGCAAGTGGGTCTTCCTCAACTTCAAGGGTCTGATCACAAGTGACGGCCGTTATCAACCGCACTATTCCACTCGCGGGCCAGGTCACTTCAACCGTGTCTACCGTGCATACGTCGTCGAGTCCAAACCACGCGGTCAACGGCCCCTGGGATAAATACCCGGATGCCCCTGCGATCTCGCGTATCTGCGATACCCCTCCGGCAACCACGCGAACACGTGCGCCCAGACCAAACGAGTTTGAGATCATGCCTACAAGGCTCACTTCTAACCAGTGATGAGTAGTATCGAGTTCGTTGCGGAGCAGTCTGTTCGTACCGTTGCTGACGAGATACATGTCCAGATCGCCATCTTTGTCGAAATCAGCCCAGGCCGAGCTGAAGTTCAAGCCACTGTCTTCAACGGGAAGGAATTCGCAACTCGAGCGCACAACGAAGCTGCCACCGCCGTCATTCTGAAACAACTTGTTAGGTGTCTCCTCATTAACCAGATAGAGATCGAGGTCGCCATCGAGATCGTAGTCGCCCCAGGCAGCACTTCGACCCTGGCCGGCGTCGTCAACTGGAGGGTTAGTCACATCAGAGAAGCTGCCTCCGTTATTCTGCAGCAAGGCGTTGGCCCCGTCATTCGTGACATATAGATCGAGATCGCCATCATTGTCATAGTCGCCCCAAGCCACACCGGTACTATTGCAGGTGAACTCCGTTACTGGCGTTGTCGCATCAACGAACATCCCGCCGCCCTGATTCTCAAGAAGCGCATTCGCCCCGTTTCTGTTTGCTATATAGACATCCATGTCCCCGTCGTCATCGTAGTCAGCCCATCCACAGCCACGTCCCTTGCCACTGTTCCCTAGGGGAGGGAACGTTGCATCTGTGAAAGCACCCCCACCATCGTTTCTGAAGAGTTTGTTCGCCCCAGCATTGACAAGGTAAAGATCTACATCACCGTCATTGTCATAATCGACCCACGAGGCGGCCTGCCCCGGGCTTGAGTTGAAAAGAGGGGTTGGCGTGACATCAACGAAAGTCCCGCTACCATCATTCCTGTATAGCCGGTTGAGCCCATCATTGGTGACATAGAGGTCTAGGTCGCCGTCATTGTCGTAATCTCCCCACGCACAGCCCTTACTGTCAGATGCGTCCGCAAGGATCGGCGGTGTGGCTTCAACAAACCCACCAGGAGTCAGGTCATCGTTGCGGAAGAGTCTGTTCTCGGTAAGTCTGTTTGTGATGAAGATATCCAGATCATCATCATTGTCATAATCCACCCAGGAAATCCCCTGTGCCCAGTTTGAATCACACAGAACCGGTGTCGTAACATCGGTCCAGGCAACCTCCCCGGTATCGTCAACCGAGTATCCACTGTCAGGCGCGGAATCCATCTCGAGCAGTGGCACCGAGAAGTGCGCCCGGACACAAAAGACAGACCAGCAAATGCCAGGCCCGCCGGAATCACATGCTGTGGGACAGACGATGGTATATGTGCCCTGTGCGCTAGCCTCCATGCTGTCGACGTATTCCCATGTGCCAGGAGGGTTGGCCAGCATTCCTGGTGACGACGTCGCCCCCACTCTTCTCCATAGGGAGTAGTAGTCAACTACGGTATCGCTCCCTGCGTAGTCATGCCATATGCGGTTCCAGGTAAGGCTCACATGACCACCATCATCACACTGGACATCAGCTATAGAAACGATCTCGAAGCAGCACCCCGATCCATATGCCCCCATAGTGCCGCAGGAAGCTGAATCCAAGCACGGTGAAGCGCAGCTGAGCCGGAAATCGTCCTCCTCTGGGTCGCAGAACAGGGGATCCTCGGATATGTTCCCATTTACGCCATACTGATCCGCAATCGCATTCACCCAGTCGCCCCAGTTGTTTCCATAGATATCACAACAGGTCAGCGAAGCCACCAATCCCTCACAGTTTACTCCATTCCCACCAACGGTGTGAGCCATGATACAGTGATCCAGCGAGCCCGACGCTGCCGGCATGAAGTACACCGCCCCCCCACCCCCCAGCGACCTGTTATTCGCGAATGTACAGTTGATCAGCTGCGCGAAGCCAGTACCTGTGAATGCCACTCCAGCCCCACTACCTCTGTTCCATGCGAAGGTACAACCTTCGAAGGTTGGCCTGCATGAAGATGTACAGCCGAAGCCGCCGCCGGCTCCAAATTCTGACTCGTTGTACAAGAACGTGCAACCGACGAAGACCGGCGAACCCGCAGAGCTCCAGACCCCTCCACCCCCCCTGTATTCATACAACTGCCTGTTGTAGGAGAAGTCGCAGTTGGTAAAGACGGGCGAGCCGCCGCCGGTAAAGGAGGGCAAGTTCTTACCTATGTAGACACCACCTCCACCATAGTCGGCAAAACTGTGCCGGAAGGCACAGTTGGTCACCCTCAGATCGGAATCCACGCAGAGCATTGCCCCACCGCTATCCTCCCGCGCCATACCATGGACGATGCCGAATCCGATGATGCTGGTGCTGTCTACACCGTCGCAGTAAAGGCCCCTCCCCAGGCTATTCGCATCAATCACAACGCAATCCATCGAACCTGTCTCGCTGGTAAGGTAGATTCCGGACTTAAGAATGATATCGTATTCGTAGTACGTCCCCGCAAACACCCGAACCGTGTCACCGGCACTCGCAGAGTCTATGCCTGCCTGGATGGTCGGCGCATCACCGCTGCCATCAGGGAGCACTGTCCAGATCTCAGCAGATGCACTTCCCCCAGTCAGTGCACAGGACACGAAGATCAAGAACAGGAATCGTTTCATGACCCAACTCTTCTTAAGGAATCCCGCGCCGTCATCACTCACATGTATTGTCTTAGGCGTATACGGTGAATATTATAGCATGGGTGCCGCGTTGATTCAACCGAAATCGTCGCTACTCCTGGGATCGGACGCTGATTGCCTCAGTGGAGATCAATGCGCAAGATTGTCTGTCAGGCAAAGCACGTATCGGGGGGACCCGGCCCCATAGTGTCTGCCAGGTTTCGTCCCAGACAACTGGGTCCCCGGGCAGGACTTGAACCTGCGAAGCAGGAAATTACCAAACTGTCACCAGATTCACCGGATTCCGGTGAGGGTGAGGACGGTGAGGATGAGCCACTTAAGTCCCGTGGTGAGGGATTCGAGTTCGACATATTCCTCGACCGTGTGCACCCCATCTCCTCTGTAAGTGCCCATGGCTATACCGGGGATGCCGCGGGATGCAGGGAGTGCGGCATCAGTTGAGGCTGCACCCAGCTCGGGTTCAAGACCGAGATGGGTGGCGGCTTCCCACGCGGTCTTTACAAGCGGACCTTCCGGAGGCTCTGAACCTGCCGGACGTTCACCTATGATCGTGGCCTGGGTTGTCACACCGGCTGCCGGGACCTCCTCCACGATTCTCAGGAACTCCTGCTCAAGCGACTCAAGCTGATCGTGCTCGAGCGATCGGAGATCCACTTCAGCCGTACAGTCCTGAGCTATGGCATTTACCGTCTTCCCACCGTGGATAGTGCCCACGTTGAAAGTTGTCTTGGGCTGCGCCGGAACCTCGATCCGTGACACCTCCGCAACCACACGGGCGAGCTCATGGAGCGCGCTGGGTACACCGAAGTCCATCCACGAATGGCCCCCGGGGCCGCGGGCTGTAACGGCATAACGACGGACGGCAAGCGACTGGTTCAGTATATTGGCCATCCGGCCATCGACGGCGATCACCGTACCGAGCCGCTCCCCCATGAACTCCAGCACCTCTGCCATCCCGGCGAGGTTACCTATCCCCTCCTCGCACACGTTTCCGCAGAATGCCAGGTTGCGCTTGAGGCTTACCCCCTCATCCTTAAGGATCTCCGCCAGGGTCACTATGGCAGCGAGGTTGGCTGCGTTGTCGCCGGTACCGGGGCCGTGGAGGACCGAACCCTCTATGCGTGTTGTGAGATCGGTCTCGACCGGGAAGACCGTATCTATGTGTGCAGCGAGGAGCAGCGTGTCGTCACGATCTTTCGACTCAGTGAACGCGACCACACTCCCCTTTGGAAGCCGGGTTACGTCCTTAAGCCCGATTTTCGGAAGGACTCTCATCAGGTATTCGGTCCTTCTTGTCTCATCAAATGTCGGGGAAGGAATCTCAGAGATTTCCCGGATACGTGCGGTGAGGGTAGCATGCATTCCATCGACTCTCGCGAAGACCTTCTCGATGATCGCGGCGTTCTTATCCGCAAACTCGGCTACATTGCCCATCCCACTACCTCCTCAGAATAATTCGGTGACAAAGAATCCGGTGACAGTTTACTAATTAGACAGCCTCCAATGCAAAAGCGAATTCGATGACAGCGTACTAATTCGGCCGGGGAAATTACCAAGCTGGCACCTAATTATCGCTCGCCATTGGTCCGGGTGTCGTGTATACAGGGGGCATGAGCCCTTATGCGGTTGTGGTCCTGGTTTACTTCGGTGTGATCGTCCTCATCTCACTTTTCACGAGGAGACTGGCCGGCCGATCGGCTGCGGATTTTCTCATCGCCGGGCGCAATCTCGGCACGCTGGTATGTGCCGTCGTGGTTGCCGCGGAGTGGCTGGGAGGTATGAGCACCGTCGGGGTCAGCGAGAAGGCATTTTCAACCGGAACACTTCAACCCGCACTCTACAACATCGCCACTGCCGCCGGTATGGTGATAATCGGATTCACCGTCGCTAGACACTATCGCGAGAAGCACGTACACACTGTAAGCGAAATGCTGGAGGTCCTGTTTGGAACCCAAGCGCGCCGGGTCTCTGCGATAGCGTTCCTCATAGCTTATGTCACGCTTTCTTACGTGCAACTCCAAACCTGTGCGAGCATTATATCCCCGCTTTTCGATATAGGGTGGCTGAGTGCGGTGCTGATCTCAGCCGGGATCATCACCGTCTACATGTATGTCGGAGGCATGCACGCGATCGCACTCGTCGGCGTGATCCATGTAGTAGTGATGTTTGTCGGGGTCGGCTTGGCGCTCGCCATCGGTCTCACCAGGATAGGCGGTCTGGGTGAGCTTCAGGGTGAGTTTAACCCGTTTAGTGGCGACCTGGGCTATGCATTCAGCCTGCTTCTAGGGGGAATCCTGGGCGGGATGGCCGGGCAGGCCAGTATCCAGCCGATCTTCGCTGCCAAGAATCCTGAGGTGGCGAAGCGTGCAGCACTCGTCTCCGCTCTTATTATCGCACCCTTCGGCATAGTGGTCGGACTTCTGGGTCTCATCGGAAGATCAGGGGCTTTTTTCGATCCCGCCAGCGTATCCGACGCAAAGATGATCCTGCCCAGGCTTTTCACGACTCCCGAGCTCATCCCTCCCGCGCTGGGCGGGCTCGCTCTCGCAGGCATCCTCGCCGCAGTCCTTTCTACGGTCGGACCCGTCAATTTCGCCCTGGTAACGATCGCAACCAAGGACATTTACCAGGGCATCTTGAGACGAGGTGCCGGTGACAGGGAGATCCTGCGTACGGCGCGGAGACTGGTGGTTCTTGTGAGCATCGTGACCGTGCCCTTGGCTGCCTTCATGAAGGGTGCGATACTCGACGCCGCCTACGTATCATATGCCATAAGGGCTATCGGAGCGATAGTGATCCTGCTTGGGATCTATGCGCGCGGTTGGGTCGATGAGTTCAGTGTCAAATTGGCCTTCATCGGCGGCACTGCGGCTGTGTTTGTGTGTTTGATCGCGGGCAGGATGGGCTGGTTTGAGATGGACAAGACCTATGGTGCGGTCATATTCGCCGTCCTCTTCCTTATCATCGGGAGACTCCGCCGATAGCCGTATCACCGGACTTTTGTGGCGACCACCACAACGTGGCTTCCGCAGAGGACCTCTCTTGATAAGTACATCCTGAGTATCTCGCGGTACTTGTCGCTTTCGGGCTCATCCTTGAAGTACCTGGCGAAGGTATTGCGGAGTCTGAGCCACGCGAAGGGATAGATGAACGGATACATGAACCGGCTCCCTTTGCGGTATCGGTAGGTCGTAAGCGTTTCTATCTTGAAGCCGGCAAACCGCAGGTAAGTCTCGAGACGATAAAACGGGATCAGGTTGGTGTGTTCCATGAAGGCATTGGGTAAGTCATCCCGTATCGGCTTTGTGGGTGTCTCGTGGATACCGGTCAGGAAGAAGGTGAACCTGTTTTCAAGGGATGACGTGTTCGGTGTCGTGAGCAAGAGTCTGCCACCACTCTTAAGAACCCGGAAACACTCCCTGAGAAACGAGGATTGGTTTTCAACATGCTCGATGCCTTCGATTGATACAACATAGTCGAAACTCCCGTCATCAAAGGGCAGGACCCGCGACATGTCGGCCCTCCTGTAATCGACTTCCGGGAAAACGTGGAGCGACTGATCGATCTCGGCCGCAACCGGGCTGAAACCATTCTCGGCGGCATGTCTGGCGAAATAGCCCGGCCCCGAGGGTATGTCGAGAAGCGCACCCCGCGGCAGGTCTTTAAGCAGATCCCAGATGAGATCATGCAGATAAGGATTGTGTTTGACCGGTAGTTTACCCATAGATGATCACTTTGGGGGGATCATACGACTATCGGCGATGTACTTCAAGCCTTCAGCGGGCCCGCGTAGCCAGATGTTTCCTGATCCAGTCTATTCCTGTCGGCGGGCCCTTTGAGTTTCTTATCCCAGTCGGGAGCGGGCTTCCTGAAGTACGACTCGTGGCGAAATGTCACCACGTCCGTTATGTCGTCGAATACACGCCTGGCACCGAACATCTGCTCAAAGAAGATGGGATAGTTGATCCGGGATGAGAACTCCATCAGATCATCCCTCTCAAGATGTGTGAGGATCGCCCCGGCGAGCGCCACCTGGTGGATGAAGATCCGCTTTCTGAAGTCGGCCTTGCACATTTCGGTGAGAAGCGAGTCCTCATAGAGAGTGGTGAAACAATCGACCCACTTCGCCATAAGACCCCGTTCGGGTCGTATGACCATACACCCGGCATTGAAGTAGGGTTTTATCGTATCCCCGTCGGCCGGTGTTACCATGGGAAAAAGCGCGGTCTCGGCAACCGAAAGTAACTCAAAGGCCCTCCCCCAGAACTCATCCAGGGGTTCTGTGCGAAGCAACCCCACATTCTTGTGCATCACGGGCCTGTAGCCCAGGGTTTTGCCTTCCGGCAGCGAGAACTCACCGGGCTCCCGGAGGACAATCGTGTCTTCATCAAGCCAGGCCAGGATATCGGCAGTCTCCTTCGCAGCGACTTCCGCTTCGGCAGATGCAAATACTTTTCCGGCAAAGAGAAACCAGGCGGCCTCCTCAGGCGCATCGCTTGATCTCACCTCAACGTGAAGATTCTTGAATCGCTCAGCGCTCTCCGACTCCTGCTTCGCGAGATCTGCCGGCATGTAAACCAGGATAGGGGCGTCCTTGTACTTGCCGCCGAACGTCCGGATGCTCTCGGCCAGGAGCAGCACATTGGACACTGCGCCGCTATCTTCGGCGAAGGTGGCAAAAATGATTGGCTCTTTCGTGCCGGCCCCCGCTGCTACACACGGGAGTATCGCCGCCAGGGTGATGATTGAAGTCAAAAGTGGACTGAGGCATTTCATGGGTTCATCCTCCTCTGCACCACAGACCTGCTTCGCCCCAGTGACTCTAACCACGATCCGCGTGATTGACAAGATCTGACTATGGCCTCGCTCCTCCCAATCATGGGCTACCAGCAGTTTAAGAAAGAAATCGCTTGACTTATGGGGTCCGGGTGCCGTATACTTAAGTAGTTGCTAAAATAGTTGAATGAATCGGAGACGAGAAGCATGAGACAAAACCGCTCCAACATGTTCAAGGTGCTCGGCGTGGGAACGCGTGTGAAGATAATAGAGCTCCTCAAGACAAAGGGGCCGCTCGGTTCTAAGCGGATATCTCAGATCGTTGGCGTGACCCCGGCGGCAGTGTCCCAGCATCTTAGAGTCCTCAAGCAGGCTGGTCTCGTCAATAGCGAGCGTAAAGGCTATTTCATACCGTACCGGGTGGACGCCAAGGGTCTTGAAGACTGTTGCAGCGGCCTGATCGAGGTCTGTACGTGCGAACCCAACAGACCGGCCAGGATAATGGTGAGACGGTCCCGCCGTATGGGTGCGGTGGAACTTCGGAAGCGCAAGGAATGGCTTGAGGCCGAGCTTAAGGCTGTTACCGAGAGGATCGATGAGATCGACCGGAAGGACCAGAAGAAGTGAGTAGTTTTTTTATGCAAATAGTTAAGTGTAAACTTAATTACTTAAGTGCTTTACTCGCTCCCCGCGCTCTTTGCGCCGGGATTGCGAGGAATCTTCAGCCCGGATCATTCATGAACCGGGCGCAGGAAAGGAGGTGGTGAGATATGTGCTGTGAATCCAAGCCGGGCCGAAAGACCTTCGCGGTCTGGGCATGCGGTCCCGAGTGTTGTGAAGGGGGTCCGTCCTTCAGGCGCTTCATAACTTCGAAAGAGAAGCGAGAGTGCATGGAGGAATACAAAGGCCAGCTGGAAAAGGAGTTGGCAGGGGTAAAGGAACGCATCCAGGAGCTTGAAGGTAAGTAGGCTCGCACCTGGCGCAGGGGTGGGAGTGTATGGTAGAGCCCCCGGCAGCCGCGGGCGGATGTCGATCGCTCACGGCATCGAGGATGCAGGATAAGGGTTCTGCCAGTGCGGCCGCAGCTCCCTCTCCCCTGCCGGACTCCACGGGCATAAATAGCCCGGAACATTTTGTGTGGTCGGTGTGTTAGAGGAAGTAAGAACGATAGGAGATCAGCCCTGAGAGAGGAGTTTGTGGTGATGAAGTTGACTCGAACCCGAACAGAGATAATGATTCTGTTCATATTCATAGTGTTACTCGGCATCGCGACCGGGGCATCGGCAGGAGCTGTATGCTGTCAGGATGTTGATGCGTTGAGCTGCGGTCCGGGTGGGTACACCGTCGTAACTGAGGAGGTGGTTTGCGAACCATCCGCCTGCATTGTGATCGAGGATGGCGTAGAAGCCAGGGGCGCTTGTGAGCAAGCCGGTCAGTGCGACGGAACCACGTGTATTAAGATCTTAAAGGTTCAGCACGATTCAGAGTGCGGCGTTTCTTCAAAGGAATGCTGTCCGACAGCCAAGGAGTGCTGCATCAAACTCTGATAGTACGAGAGTGCCAGAACAAGGGGACACGGCGCACCACCCAAGTGAGGCTGTGTCCCCGCCTCCCTCTTCTTAGACCCGCAAGAACCGGGCACCCATCTCTTCCTCATCATCGGGGGCAGTCCTGAGATCGTTGCCGAACTCCTTTGCAGCGAATCTGAGCATGAGGAGAGAGAATCCTCATGTGGTCGACCGTTAAGAAATCGTGCATGTCTGAGGGCGAAGCCCGAGTTCACGATTTCAGGGAGAACATGTGAGGATTCCCGAAATGCTCAGTCTGAGCGAAAAAGGATCGTTCGGCAACGATCCCACGAAGGTCATCAGGACAAAGATGGTGGGGGCACCCGGGTGGGTGCCCCCTTGTCGGCTTTACTATTTAAGCATCATCATCTTGCAGGTGAGCGACCTCTGCTCGGTCTCCAGACGGTAGAAGTACATCCCGCCTGCGACCTCAGCACCCCGCGTATCCGTCCCATGCCAGGCCACCGTGTGGTAGCCACCCGGGTACGTCCCGCGGGCCAGGGTCGCGACCAGTCGGCCCTCGACACTATAGACATCGAGCGACACCATCTGCGAGGCCGGCAGACCGAATTCGATCTCGGTCACATCCCTGAACGGGGTCGGCCGGTTCTGGAAGAGCACCACATCCGCCGGCATCGTCGGCCGCAAGGGTGTGCCCGCAATATCGATGATCGCGAAATCGGCGTCGGATATATCCTCGCCATCGTTAAGAGCGGCATCGAGACAGACGACCTTGATCCGGCAGTCCGGCTCATCCAGAGCAGGAACAGTCCAGTCATACGGCGAGACCAGCGCGCCGGAAACCACTGTATCCGGATAAGTCGCGCCGCCATCGGTCGAAAGCAGAATGTGAGTCACAGTGACACCGACATTGTCGGATGATGTCCACTCGATCGGATACTGGGACCCTCCGCCGCCTACGATCACTTCACCGCCGTTAGGATCAACGACCGTCACCACCGGGTCTTCGGTGTCGGCACCACCCACGCAACCGACTATCGAGAAGTCATCGACACCGGCTTCGACCAGTGAACCCGGATCCAAGTCGCTTGCGAGGAACCGGAACCGGACACTGTCGGTGAGATCGACATACGTGCCGATATCGAACGACTGGAGCGCCCAGCTGCGGTCACTGACATTCGTGTTCTCAAGGTTGACCCAGCTCGCACCATTGTCATCGGTGACATCGACGACCCAGAAGTCCTGACCCGGCTCGGCACCTGTATCGTTGGAGTACCAGCGATAGTAATTGACCGTGGCCTGCGCCTGAGCGGTGAGGTCGAAAACGGGGGAAAGCAGTGTGGTCGTACCGCCGTCGACATCATAGATTCCCTGGCTCGCGCCGGCCGCGCAGTGCGTGATGTAAGCATTGACACCGGATGCGGTATGGTCGTTCTCGGCCTGCGCCTCGGTTCCCTCGGGATCACAGCGCTGCCACATACCCGTCGTGGCATCGTCCCCTGGCAGGCCCGCCGTCCAGCCCTGGTCAGTTTCAAAATCGTCATCAATTACGATGGTATAGCCGACGAGGAACGGATGGAGCGTCGCCGGTGCTGCTGAGGGGTCGGTGACGCTGTTCGCATACACATCTTCAGCGTATATGTAGTATTCCACCTGAGAACATGCCGGCTGAGCAGCAATATAGCCGACGTACTCATCCGGGTTCCCGGTTGCCGTCATACCTGAATCCACAAACGCGCCGCCGTCCACCCGGAAGGTCACGCGGCAATCGGCGACATCGATTGCACCTTCGGTAGAGGTCATCACAGCGGTCACCGGGTACGGTGTCGATGTGTTGCTCGTATTGCCGAGCGGCGTATGCGTGATGAAGACTCCAACGGTAATCGTCGGACAGGTAAAATTGTGATTCGTCGCTCCCACACAAAGCTCATCATAGTGCGGGGTACCGTTGGTAAGGTTCCCATCGTTATCATCGGCAACGAAGGTCCAGTGAACCTGATCCGGTTGGTTCTGCGGCAGCCCGAGCGAACGGCCGTGGTGCCACGTGTACTTCGCGACACTGTCGGCATAGGCCTGCGGGTACACAGCCAGCAGTTCCATCCATGCATCCCAGTGGAATCCGGCGATCAACTGACCGCAGTAATGTCCGGTTCCGCTGCAAGGATACTGCATGGTGTTATCCGAGTTCCGGATGCCCGTCACGCAGTCATCGAGGTAGTAGCCCAGCCCCATGATGCTCTCGCGGGTGAGGTAGTTTGCGATAATGTCCGAGTTGCCTTCGTGCATATCACTCGGAGGATCATACAGACCATAAAGGAAGTCCGTAACGCCATGGCCGTACTCATGGTAGACCACATCGGCCATCCGGCCGGTGTTGCCGTAACCGGAGCCCTGGGCGCACAGGTTGATCGAGACTCCATCCCACCACGCGTTGCCGGGACAGTAGCCGTCGGTCCGCTCGATCGAGCCCGTCATCTCGTAGTCGCAACCCGTGAAGGTGGGATCGATCGCTTTGAGCCAGTCGTGCTCCTTGTTGACATAAGCAAAAACGTCACGCTCGGCGTCGAGCGAATTTGATGAGTTCCAGTCAATCGTGTACGGGACTCCCGGCGTGATCGTACCGCTGTGACTCGCGTCGGTCCCCGTGTAGCGATCGATATTCACCCATGGACTTATGAATTCGGCCGAGATCGACTTGGGGTCCGAACCGCCGTAAGACAGAGTAAAGTCACCGTTGGCGCCGGTGTAGACAGTGCCAACCCCGGTTATGTCAATCTGCATATTCATAAGCGGATAATCGACCGTATACCCGTCACAGTAGCTCTCCCATTCAACATCTCCCTGGGAATGACCGGTG
This sequence comes from Candidatus Eiseniibacteriota bacterium, assembly GCA_043810925.1. GTDB lineage: Bacteria > Arandabacterota > Arandabacteria > Arandabacterales > Arandabacteraceae > Arandabacterum. The sequence continues at coordinate 13,869 of JBDRNT010000103.1, read as the reverse complement.
AGGTCAATGAAACGAATATGGTTTTCGCGCCACAGGATCTCTCCCGTGTTGCCATCAACCCATGTTGCCCAGATTCCGAAGGGATCGTCCATCTTAAGATCGAAACGGTAGGCCAGCCTGTATTCCAGGGCTTCCTCACCTATCTCCAGGGGAAGAACCATAAGCTCCGAACGTGTTACCTCGTCATAACCTTCCTGGAATCCGATAGTGCTCTTGGCAATGCCTAAAGCATCAGACTCTGAAAGACCCGGCACAGGTGAGATCTCGATCCCGGTATAGGCATCGGATCCCATCTCGAAGAGCCGTCCTGAATCCGTGAACACCAGGTGGACTCGTCCGCCCCACACCTTGAGACCCTGGTGCAACTGCTGGAAAATCACAGAGCGCTTGCCGAGCCCCTCGGCGTTGCGCATCACATCGAGGTCCTTTTCATCTATCGCAAAGAGGGATTGATTCTCGCGGATGAAATCCCTGGCGATTGTCTCCGCCGCCTGCCTGGAGTTCAGCGTCACCTCGAGATCGATACCACTACCATAGACGTGGTGATAGGTCCCGGTAGACCGGTTGAGCTGATAGTACCAGTCCCCACCATAGCGGTCGGCGAATGCTTCCACGGCCACGGGAGCCATCGCCCTCAGCTCCTCAACATGGCGGGTCTCCCACACCGCCTGTGTCGGGGCGCCGGCCCTGGGGATCTCCCACTGGGAATTCTCCTGGACAGGATTGAACGCCCAGCCGGATGTAGCTACCAGAACAACAGCAACTGCAAGAACTGCCACATTTGCGCCAAAACGCATATTCTCCCCCTCCGCAAAAGGTTCACAATCTCACAAAAGATACGTTTCCATAATATCAGAAAAATTGTGGAAAGTCAACGACTTCCACCTCGTGTGACGGGTTTGGCCGGGCGAGGTCGAGGTGCAATACCGCACCCGCTAAAGGGCGGGCTTGACATTGGCCGGATGATGTGGAAATATTTGCAGATCGGGGGTGTGACGGAAACATGATACGAAGATCACGTTTCTTCAAGACTGCATCATGGGTATGCATAGCGCTGGCGGCAAATGCCTGCACTTATGAGATAGTGTTGGGGCAAAGCAGTGGTGCCGGGCCTGCAACCGCTGCGACGGTGACAGGGGAAGATCCGGGCGAATCCTTAGTGACCCTCGACAAGCCTTACGTCCAACTCGCACAGTCGGATACCACGGGCATCTCGATGAAGACGGACTCCGTACGACCCGGAAGGATTCGTTTCGTGCTGCTTCCCGGTCGTGACGGGTTGGGCACGCTCCGGCCAAGCAGTGAGACATCATCATCCGCATCATCCACCGGGGTGGGTGACCGGACGGGTGACCGCAGAAGGAGCGATTCGAACCGGATCTGGCTTCTGCCCGGTAGGGAAGCACCGGACACACCGGATGCTACGCACTGGAGAAGGACTGAGCCTGAGGCCGGCAAGCCGAGCGGCGATGTGCCTCCCCTTTCAGTAGCGGACGGGCCCCTCGCGAGTGAAAACCAACCTGGACAGCCTCCACCGGTTTACAAAAGGTGGTGGTTCTGGACCATAGCGGTACTTGTAATCGGAACGGCAGCGGCAATCCTGGCAGGCGCAGGTGGGACGGATGAGGACGACTCCGGGAAGGATCTTCCTGGTTTCCCCGGGCCGCCGGATTGATAACGAGGAGGTGTGGGTGCATGAAGACCCTGTCTAATCTTGCGATATTGATTATTGTCCCGGGAATATTGCTCATGGCCGGCAGCCTGTTTGCCATACCGGGGATGATCAACTATCAGGGGGTGCTGGTTGACGACGGCATGCCTGTGGATGGAACCAGGAGTGTGAGATTCAGAATCTACGACAGTGCCGGGGGTGGACTGTATCTCTGGGAAGAGACTCAGAGTGTGTCATTCTTCGAGGGGGTCTTCAACGTCCTTCTGGGAAGCACTGATGCGATTCCGCCGACGGTATTCGACGGCTCACGTAGATGGCTCTCCGTATCAATCGATGGCGGACCGGAGGTCGTTCCGCGCGGTGAGATCGTCAGTACAGGTTATGCGTTCTTCTCAAACGCATCAGCCTCGGCCGCTTACGCCGACAGCGCCGGGGAGTCGGGGACATCCGGCTATGCCGACTTAGCAGGTAGTGCTGATGAGCTGGACGGCTATGACTCATCGGAATTCGCGGGCTCAGTTCACAGCCATGATTCGAAGTACTATACCCAGACACAGCTGAATACATCGGACGGGAGCCCGCCCAACCAGGGATCCAATCTCATTCACTGGAACATCCTCACCGGTATGCCCGCGGGATTCTCAGACGGGATTGACAACACGGGGGAAACCGGCCCCACAGATCACGGTGACCTGACGGGTCTGCTTGATAACGACCATCCACAGTATGCAATGAAGGACACGCTCAAGACGAGTGACGGCAACCCGCCTAACACGGGCAGCAACCTCGTCCACTGGAACGTCCTCGGCGGCGTACCGAGTGACTTCGCCGATGGAAATGACAATATCACGACCGACGCGTCGGCAATTACCTCAGGCGTGATGGCACCTCAACGCATCGAAGGAACTGCCATCATCGACAGTGATCCCAGGTTGCTTTCGGTCACCCAGAAGAACGAGCTCACCAGTGGCTTTGTCACCATGCTCCACGACCACGATGCTTCGTCCATAACGAGCGGTGTGATGGCCCCACAGCGGGTCTCCGGCACGGCGGTTGTGAACTCCGATCCGAGGCTGCTCACGGTCGCCGACAAGACCGCTCTTACCGGGGGCGATACGACATCCGTTCATACACATGTGGAAACCGGTGATATCGAATCCGTGGCAACCGGTGAGGGGCTCTCAGGTGGCGGCATCTATGGAGACGTGGTGCTTTCGCATGCCACGGATGCAACGACGATGCCATTTGCGCACCATTATCCTCCGGTTGTGGCACATGTTTTTAAGACCTCCTACGACTCGACGGAAACCGCCCTCGATAGTATCGCGGCTTTGTCAATAGACGTACCCGGAGATGGCTTCCTCTACATATCGTTCTCGGGAACCCAGAGGCTTCACGTTGCGGAAGAAGGCCCGCCACCGGTGGAGGTTCCCAAGCGGTATTTCGCCGAATATGGTGTGTCCGTGGATACCCCGGGCGCTTTAGAGTACTCCGTTACAAGCAGTATGCTGGATACCACCTATTGGTTCGCAGATCACGTGCCATCCAACTCCATTGCGGGATCAACGGTGGTGCCCGTGTCAGCGGGAAGCCACACAGTGTACTTCTTGACCAGAATCACTCTGGCAGTAGACGTTGGAGCTCGCAACGTTCTTGAGAAAGCATCGCTTACAGCAGTCTACTTCCCCTATGATTCGGAGAGCTTCGGTAGTGCTTTGCTCCGCAGTACGGGTGAGACGCGTGAGGGACGATAGACCAATGAAAGCCCGGCTGAGCGCAGCGTCAATCCTGGTGATTCTGACCATCATAACCTGTTCTGCCCCCGCTTTCGCAACTTACACCCTGAAGAGCGATGCGTTTACTGAGGGCGGAGGCACGAGTTCCGACGGCCGGTACGAGATCTTCTTCACAACGGGACAGGGAGCCCCCGTGGGGGTCTCGGTCGCATCGACCTACGCGCTGGCCTCGGGGGTTATATACACGATTTCGGGAGCCTCAGACATTACAGGCCCCTTGCTCTCACACGCACCGACGCTCCTGGTCAAGGAGCACATGCCTGTGGATATCGAGGTATCCGTGAGTGACACCAAGACAGGTGTGGATACCGTCACCCTCTTCTACCACGAGGGTGGGTTTCCGGCGTTCCGGAGCAGACAGATGGAGCTGGTTGCAGGAGACGTCTACCGCGGATCCATCCCGGCATCATCGGTAAGGGAGCGGGGACTTGTCTACTATATCCAGGCCAGTGACGGCGCTGGAAACCTCTCACAGTACCCACCCACAGCCCCGGACAGCGTCATCAGTCTGAGAGTATGGTACGACGACCTCGTGTCGACGACTGCGCTCCCGGCGGGCGGGTACAGGATGATATCACTTCCGGGCTCCACCAGCGGAGACCCCGACAGCATCCTGGTCGATGACCTGGGAGCATACGATAAGACGACCTGGCGACTCGGGCGGTGGAATGCCTCGGGCGGCGACTGCGGAGAATACTGCTACGATGAATACCCCTCGATAGACGACTTCAGTCCCGGTAGAGGTTTCTGGCTGATATCGAGCAAGACCACCAACTTTGACGCCGGCGGAGTATCGACCGACATAACCAGACCTTTCGCCATTGATCTTGAAAAGGGGTGGAACCAGATAGGCACACCCTTCGCTTTCACAACCGACTGGCCGTCCGCCGACATCCTCTTCGATGGTGGGATCTACACGGTTGGGGATGAGCACATCGTCGGGTCGGACACGATTTTCGTTGAGGACAACCTGATTTCCTACGACGGATCCTATCACGGTTTTGAACCGGAGCTCGAGCCGTGGGAAGGCTACTGGATCCATAACTCGAGCACCCAGGACGTGCAGTTGCGCTTCCACCCTGAGATATCAGCGTCCATGCTTGCGGCCTCACCGTATAACGCAGGCCAGATGACCGCCCTCATCGGAGTGACGGTCAGATGGGATGAGTCCGGACAGAGGACAAGTCTTGCGGGCACAAGCCGGTTGGCCAGGGACGGCTGGGACGCGCTGGATCACCGCGAGCCACCCGTGATGGGTGACTATGTCAGGGCGGTCTTCAAGCGGGATACCTGGGGAAGACACGCCGGCACATATATGTGCGATATCAGGGCTGCCAACGGTGACGGTGCCATCTGGGACCTCAAGGTAGAGGCATCAAAGCCCACTGCGGTGTCTCTTGATGCCGACCCGGTTATCGAGCTTCCCGACAACTGGACAATAGCCGTATATGATATCGACACGGGTATAAGACTGACCTCCTCCACCCTCCCGCACCGCTTCATGCTTGACGGAAGCAAAGACATGGTGCTGGTCGCGGGAACGGACCGGTATATCGAGACCCAGGAAACCCTGTCGGGATTCAGTCTCAGAGCCCAGATTGTCTCTGTCAGTCCGAATCCCTTCAGCCAGACGGCGAGGATATCCTTCTTCATTCCCAGGCGTGCGGCTGTAAGACTCCAGGTCTACTCGGTCCAGGGGAGACTCGTGCGCACACTGGCCGACGCCGAATTCGACGCCGGTTTGCACACGGCAGACTGGCATGGGACATCCGGTACGGGAAGCCATGCGGCCCCCGGTATCTACTTCCTCCGGCTGGAGACTTCCGGATCCATCCTCACAACCAAGATCCTCAGCCTCCAGTAGCTGCTGGGGTCAGGCTTTGAATTCTGGAATTAGGCTCCTGCCAGCGCAAGGCACACGAGGTCGGAGCTCAAAAATCGCACACGGTGGAACCGCCGGCGCGATTTTTGAGATCTGACCCCATGACATGACCCCATGAAATTGCTCGACCCTGCACTTCTAATTCCAGAATTCAAAGCCTGACCCCAGTAGTTGACCCCAGCTGTTAGTTGAGGAGGATGACTTTGTGGGTGGAGGTCTCGCCCGCAGTTGAGAATCTCACTGCGTAGATTCCTGGTGATAGCTTCCTGCCTGACTCGTCACGGCCGTCCCAGGAGCCATGCCATGTACCACCGCCGGTCTTGACCGCAGGTATGTCGGTAACCCATCTACCGGTGGTGTCGTAGATATCGATCCGCACAACGGACTGAGCCTCCGCGTGTAACGCAAAGTTGACCGAGTGGGTGAACGGATTCGGGTTCACGATGATACCCCGGTCGGGCTCATCCCACATCGGCGGGACCGAAGTAACACCCCGGACAAGCACCGAGCATGGCTCGGCAAGACTGCTCTCACTGCCTGTGGAGTCGATGCTTGTAACCCAGTAGTAATATACGGTGCCCTCCGAGACATCCATATCGATGTAGATGGTATCTTCGGGGGGAACGGCCGCCAGACTCTCCGGCAGCATGACTGTGTTCCTGTACACCTTGTAGTAATGAAGATCCTGATCACTCACACCGGACCATGTGAGTTCCACCGACGGCCCTGTTTCCTCCTCCGCAATGACGTTCTCAGGCCTGGCCGGGGGAGAACCGTCCGTCACGGAGGCCTCGGCTGTGAACGGCACGAAATCGGCTTTCGTGACCGTGACAAACAGCGTTCCGTAGGCAATCGGGTCTATGAACACGTCGACCTCGCCGGCCCCATCGGTCTCATCCACGCAGTACACGTCATCGAGCTTGTAGAGGCACACCGTGGCGTTCTCGACGGGGCTCCCTCCGCTTGAGACACTCACGGAATAGGTCTGAGGATCGAGACCGATCTCGGGTGCGAAGGTCACCTCCAACGCGGCGGGGGTATCCGTCCACAACCTCATTTCCGGATCACCGAACAGGTTGAGCCCGTACATTATGTAGCGCATGTACTCATCGGAGCGCGATTCGGCGACGAACTCGTGCTTGGCATCCGCATGCGCTTTGCCGAGGTTGGTGAAACCGGTTACAAAGATCGATTCGAAAAACGACTGGTCATAGTAGTCTGAAGGGCCTTCACCCGGGAAAGCGGGTGAATTGAAACCATAGCGTGAATTGCCGATGAAGAATCCGCCTCCATCCCGGGTGAGTACCCAGGTCTCACCGAGGCAGTCGTTCTGATCGAACCCACCGGAAAGACAACTGGCGGAGTACATGAGTCCATAGCTCGGGCCGTTGACAAGCGACTCGAAATCGGTGTCATCGACACGATCCTCACCGATGGAAACCGATGTGTACTGACCGTGGCAGAGGATATTGATTATGTTCTTGCCCTGGTTGAGCGCGGCCATGGTCGTACCGTAGTTGAGGTTGCCGTTTGATTCATAAAGTTTCTCTATCGTGAAGCGCGCCGGCACATAGGCGGCATCGATGAGATCCTTGGCGACTCCTGCGTCCGTATAATCGGGATCGAGCGGGTTCTTGGGGTCTCCCCACAGGATTTCACCTATGAAGAGCATGTCCAGTTCGTGGCCCTGCGGGACCTCGGAGTATGCCTCGTAGGCGAGCACCTTATCGACGAAGGTCGTAACTTCAGGACCGCTTGAGACCGGTGCCCTGCCCAGGTAGACATCTGCATACATATCGATGTTATCAGCATAGACTTCGCCCCAGTAGAGGTCGCCGTCATCGTTCCAGGTACCGTCGAGATCGGAGTAGTAGAGATCGCAAGGCAAATATGGTTTGTCCGAAAGTGGCACATATGCCTTACGGTCGGGAATTATCTGAGTGTCACCGCCGAGCAGCACCCAATCCGTTCCCGACTCGGAATGGAAGTCCTTGATGCAGTTCCGTATCTTCTCCGCGAGATCTCGGCCCGGGTAAGAGTAGGTGATCGTCTCGACGCTCACCGTGCGGGCGGCCAGCCCTTTTCTCGTTTTCCAGATCCGGAGCGGTTCGAAGTAGCCACGCAGGCTGTCAGCCGTGATGATCAGGTAAGTTACGGGATCTCCACCCAGCGGAATCGGGGAAGCATCATGCATTTGCTGCGGTCTCATGTCCCGGAGTTCGCGGGCATTGGACACGATGCTCTCTATGATCCCGAGGTCGGAGATATCTGCGCCACTACCCGGCATCGATGCTTGCCACCGGTACTCGATCTCCAGGGACACTTCTTTGTGCAGGATCAGTTTGTGTTCAAACGGGACGTATCTCAGCGGGAACACCACCAGTTCGCATATGGTCGCACCGCCGAGCCTGCCCCAGCCGGCCAGCTCGGCCGCACGCCGGGGATATGCCGTCGTCTCCGCATAAATCTCCTCGGCAGGCCCAACAAACTCGATCGGATCGTTCCAGGAAAGACTCTGTGGCGGCTGAGCGGGCCAGATAAGGAAGTCCCCCGGAAGCACCGTGCTGTCGCTATAGGCGACTGTCAGACCTACGACTTCACAACCGGCCGGCAGCGCAAGACGCACCGGAAGGAGTGGAAGCCGCGGCTCACCGGGGTGGTTGAGCCACCTCGCCCCACCTATAGAGACAAGGTCGTAGCCCCCACGGGATGAGAATTGGAGATCATCGGGTGATACGGTCACCAGGTGAGTGTAGGTCCCGGCAAAACCATGGGTGGCAAGAATGGCAAGTATTGCACAGACGGCAAACCCGATCCGCCGCGCAGATCCGGCCATGCCTTGACCGCTTGAGTTGCTTTTTGCCACGTTGCCACGCTTTGCCACTCTCACTTTGCACTCCCACCCTTCATGGGTTATCGCTACGGTGCCCGTTTCCGGTCTATCTGTCTTGCTGTATCCCGAGTAATGCATCCGTTGTGCCAGCCTACCTGCTGGCGTAGACCTTCCCACCGATTACCGTCATCTCGACGGATGTATCGAGTATTGTATCGGGATCCTCCGAAGCCAGGATGTCTTTATCAAGCACTGTGAGATTGGCCCGGGCCCCGGCCTCAATTCTGCCGGAACCAACACCCTCACCACCCGCAGCGGCCGCCCCCCGTGTATAACAGTCTATGGCCTCGGCAACGGTGAGCCGCTCATCACCGTACCAGGAGGGTGACCCCGGCTCGTCCGGATTCCGCCGCGTTACGGCAGCGTGTATGCCTTTCAGGGGGTCCGGATCCTCTATGGGGGCATCGGATCCGAACGCGAGGGTGCCACCCGCAAGCAAGATACTCTTCCATGCGTAAGCATTCCGGCACCGTGCGCCCCAATAGGCTTCCGCAACCCGCATGTCGGCTACGATGTGGACAGGCTGCATCGATGCGATAACACCCAACCGGCCGAAGCGCGCAATGTCCTCACTCCGGAGAATCTGAGCGTGCTCAACACGAAGTATCGTGTCCCCGGCCGGGAGTGCCTTGCGCACCGCTTCATAGACATCAAGGACATCCCTGTTGGCTTTGTCACCGATGGCATGAACCGCAACGGAGAGGCCCTTCTCCACGCACAGTGTGACGAGATCGGTCAGGTCGCCCTTGGAGGTCACAGATATACCCGTGTTATCAGGCCCGCAGCTATAGGACTTAAGCATACATGCAGTCTGGGATCCAAGGGCTCCGTCGGCATAGATCTTCACAAAAGCGGCCCGGGGTGAGGGTGAAAGCCGCTCGACGTCTTCCACAGTCTTAATCTCGCGCAGCCTGACGAGGTCGAGACCGACAAACCCGCGCTCCCGGGCAAGGTCGGTGACCTCGGCATCCCGCTCGTCCTCGATCGTATGAACACACGTAAGACCCAGACCCACAAGTTTGCGGGAAGCCGCCTCGATCGCAGCCGTTGCCCGCTTTTTTTCCTCGCCGCCGGCCCTGCTCTCGACCAGTCCCGCCGCGTTTTCCTTGAGTATGCCGGTGGGCCTACCGTTCTCGTCGGTCTCTATCTCTCCACCATCGATGTGAAAAGCCTTACCGTCAAGCCCGAGCTTGGCGAGCACCACGGAATTGACCCACATCAGGTGGCCGTCCCTGCTTGTAAGTGCGACCGGATGGTCACCGGAGATCGCATCAAGCATCTCCCTTGTAGGAAAGCCCGACAACCCCCAGCGTTGCTTGTCCCAACCACGCCCGGAAAGCCATCCCCCCTCAGGGACATGCTTAAGATGACGTTCGATCATCCGGAGACCTTCCTCAAGGCAGGTCGTCCCGGCAAGATCCAGACCGATGAGTCCGAGAGCATACGAAACAAGATGGACGTGGCAGTCGGTGAGCCCCGCCAGCATGAGTCCACCGGCAAGATCGACCACCTCAAAATCGGGGGTCTTCTTCAAATCACAGGAGGGGCCGACAGCCTCGATTATGGGACCTTTGACTGTGACATAGCCCTCTTCGATAACCTCACCACCGCCCAGGTAGACTGCGGCACCGGTGAAGCCGATCCTCTCCGGCATGTCAGGGTTTCCTCAGATGGATGCGTAGATCAAGCGTTCGGTCAGGCCCGGCATCCATTCACAACGTCACTTGCTGCAATCAGGGCACAGTTTCCTGCCCGGTGGCAAGGGCTTGCCACACTTGCTGCAGTGGTCCAGCTCCTTCCCGCAGTCCTCGCAGAATGGATAGACCTTTTCAACAGGAGCATCGCAGAAGGGGCATGAGCAATGTTTCGTGCCTTCGCCCTTACCGTTCTGGGTTTTTCCCTCACTTCCCACGTGGCTTCTCCTCCTCCCCGGTCCCGGCCTTCTCACGGTAGTTTTCTATCGCCTTCTGAAGGGCATCGGCCCCCAAGTTCGAGCAGTGCATCTTGTTCGCCGGGAGACCGTCGAGTTCGTCGGCAACATCCTTGTTACTGATGTTCATGGCCTCATCCAGGGTCTTACCCTTGGCCATCTCGCTGATCATGCTCGATACGGCGATCGCGGCCCCACAACCGAATGTCTTGAACTTGACATCGTCAAGCTTCCCGTCGTTCACCTTGATGAAAAAAGGTCATCATGTCGCCGCAGACAGGGTTGCCGACCGTCCCCACCCCATCAGGATCCTTGATCTCACCCACGTTCCGGGGGTTCATGAAGTGATCCATCACCTTTTCACTATACATCTGTCCGTCACCCCACTTTTATGCGATTCCGCTTAAATTTGACACGCAGACGGCCTCCAGTCAAGCCTAAAAGCAGAATTACCTTGTCAACCCGGGTTGTTTCGATTATCATGCAGTGCTCTGTTGAAAAGTGGAGCATCCTGTGATAGGTTTCGGGCAGAAGGAGGTCCGGCTTTTGAACGACGAGAAGTGGTATTATCTGCTTGAAACGATAGACGAAAAATTCGGGATCGATGAGAATAACAAGGAGGAAGTCCCGGAGAAGCGTCTGGTTGTCGAGACGGCAATATTCAAGGGTGTCGGCGGGCGCATGAAACTCGAGCGGACTACCCGGGCCGTGGTCATGGACCGGCAGGTCAAGTTCTCCAGGCGTATTGGCGGCGAGTCACAAGAGAAATACGTGTATTCCGATACCGAGAAGTCCCACAGGGTCGTGCTCTACAAGTGGGACGAGGAACGCAAGACCTGGCAGCAGATAGACTTCAGGAAGCTGGCCACCTGATGGAACCTGAATTCGGTCTGGAAGGGGAGTGAGCACAACGTGGTCAACGCAGCCGCCGTATCCACGTTTGCCTCTCAGGCCAAGCTCGAAGAGCTGCTTGAAACGATCAGTGGCTCGCGATCCCTCCTGATCCTCACGCATGATAATCCCGACCCCGATGCAATTTCCGCAGCATCATGTCTTAAATACATTGTTTCCAAGCGGCTAGGCATCAGAACCAAGATCGGATATGGTGGTATTGTCGGCAGAGCCGAGAACCGGGCGATGTTGAGGCTGCTTAAGATCCCCACCACGAAGTTGTCTGAATCCACCATCAGAAGATCCAAGTCGGTTATCCTGATTGATACTCAGCCCATGACCGGCAATAATTCCCTGCCCGCGGATGTCCCCGTGGTGGGTGTGATCGATCATCATCCCCAGCGAAGATCGACCCGTGGCAGATTTCTTGACATCCGGCCCGACTACGGGGCAGGCGCTACGATTCTCACTGAGTATCTGTTCGCAAGCGGTCTGGATGTCCCCACCAACCTGGCAACGGCGCTCTTCTATGGTATCGCTTCGGAGACACAAGACCTGGGCCGGGATGCTTCCGAGGCCGACAGAAGAGCCTATCTGGCCCTCGGAGCCAAGACCAACTGGAAGATCCTCTCGAAGATAAGAAGACCGGCACTTGAGAAGATGCACTTCGCCTATGTGGCAAAGGCCATCGCCAGCGCGGTCAGATACAAGAACGCCCTGGCGACCAGTCTTGGACGCGTCACATATGCCGACATAGTGGCTGAGGTGGCCGAGATGCTGCTTGATCTCAGACGGATAAGCTGGACCCTCTGCACCGGGAGGTACAAGGACACCATCCTCATATCGATCCGTACGACCAGGGCCAAGGGCCGGGCCGGGACGGTTGCACGCCGGGTGGTAGGTGCGGGCAATACGGCAGGCGGGCATGATATGCTCGCGGGCGGCCAGGTGGATTGCTCCGGTAGAAGCGAGAGCGAGCGCGATGAGATCGAGCGCAAGATAATCGACTCATTCTTCAAGCTTATGGGACGACAAGAGGGCGGTGAACTGACCGGCCTCATGCCGCCCGCTGAGGGCGAGAAGAAGGATGACCAGAAGGACACAACCTAATAGGGAGGAGGTGAAGCAATGAGAGCCATCGTCGATGAGGATGAGTGCACTGGGTGCACTCTTTGTGCCGAAACCTGTCCTGAGGTATTCGAAATGGAAGACGACATCGCCAAGGTCAAAGGTGATGTCGTGCCTGCCGATGCCGAAGAAAGCGCACAGCAAGCCGCTGAGGACTGTCCCTCAGAGGCCATAACTATCGAATAGCATATTCCGGCGAGGGGGCTTTTCGCCCCCCTGCCGTCATCATTCAAGCCCGTACTCCCGTGCATAGTGGTAGATGTACTCTTGCGCGTAGCCCGCGTACTCGCCGAAATACTCACGACCGAAACGACGTATCTCCTCCGCTTTGACCTCCTCAGAGTCAAAATACTTGATCTGAACAGCGCGCTTTATCCACACATCCACGGGAAACGTCTCATATCTTGAGAATGCGAAGAGCAAAACGCAATCCGCTATCTTATCCCCCACACCGGGTATGATCTTAAGCAGGTCTCTCGCCTCGGCGGTCGGCATCCCGTCGATCGCATCAAAGTCTATGGTGCCGTCCGATACCATTGCCGCCGCGCTCAGCAGGTAGGGTGCACGAAAGCCCGTCCCACAGGACCGCAATCCAGATTCCGCACAGCCGGCGAGGACTTCGGGTCCGGGCAGACGATAGACTTCTTCTCCGTCCACTACGTGTCTGGTTCCAAGCTCACGGCTGATCTGTTTGACTATCGTATCGATACGCTCCACCCGGTTGTTCGCGGAGATTATGTACGAACACAGGCACGGCCAGGGGTCCTGCTTGAGTAGCCTCAGGCCCCTTACCGAGTCCACGACCCGCTTCATGAACGGATCGCGGGTTATCGATTTGAGGATCTCTCCCAGATCCACGTCAAGCCCGAGGTAGCTGATGATCCTTGAGCGATCAAGGCTGCTTTCGCTCACGAAGCCTATCCTGTCGCCCTCCTGCTGTATGCCGACGGCCACCGGCCCGATCATACCGAAGTAGACCTGCCCGCGGCGGTCCCAGCCGAATATCTGCCCGCATCCCATTGATGTCTCGAGATCCAGGTCGGCGGCATGGATACGGCCCGTTATTAATCCAGTCATGGTATTGGCAAATCCCGCATTGTTGCGTATATTCTATATGGGAAGGTTGTGAGGTAAAGCTCCAGGGCTACGTGCCGATATATCTCCAAGGAAGGACATTTTACGTACGGCAGGGGTAGATTTGTGCGCATATATGCGAAAGTTTTCTTAGGCCTCATTGGCATTCCTCTATTCATGTTAGTCACTGAGCCCGCTTTGTCAAATGCTATATCGCTCGCCGGTGGGTCAAAGACCGTCCCGTACGAAGACGGAGGACGAGAGATTATACCTGCCGCCGCCGCAAGAATATCATGTGTGCGGTGTACTCGCATATACGGCGGCGAGCGTTACGACTTTGAGATCGAGGTGTTTGATTCCTGCTGGGAAGCAGTCTATTCGATCGAGTTCGAGCCGCTCGAAGGTACCGTCATCGAACCGGTCGCCTGGCCGATGGGGTGGAGCGCGGGCATAATGCCCCAGTTGCTCCATACGCCCGACAAAGTGGTCTTCGAGACCGAGTCTAATCCAATCCGCGCCGGAAGACGCATGGCCGGATTCAGTGTGCTCTCAATCACGGGACGCACCGCGCTGAGGTGGTTCCCGGCCAACGAGCAGGGCCTC
>JBDRNT010000102.1:0-3410 GCA_043810925.1 Candidatus Eiseniibacteriota bacterium | reverse complement strand
GAGCGGTGCCGGAAATCCATCCGGCCTTGCGTCTACCATGCCCTGCAAGGACTGCTGAGATCGCGACTCGATGACCTTGGAGGATGACCGAATGACGAACCAGGTACGTAGTGACCTACGTGAATCCCCCCAGCACACCCGGCCGGAAACCTCTCTCCTGACTCCGGACATCCAGAGCATGGTGGACTCCCTTCCGTTCTATGTCCTGCTGGTGGATGACCACCACCACATCCTGATGGCCAATGAGGCCGTCAGGCAGCGCACGGGGCTCGACCCGGAGGAGATCGTCGGGAAGTTCTGCCCGAAGGTCATCCATGGGGTTGATGGAACGTTTCCGGGCTGTCCCCTCGAAGAAGCTGTGGAGAAGGGACAGGCCGTTGAACGCGAGGTATTCGATCCCGCCACCGATGGTTGGGTCAGTTCCGCAATCTACCCGACGGGATACAAGACCCCGGAGGGTCGCGCGATCTTCATCCATATGGCACGTGACATCACCGCGAGGAAGCAGGCGGAAGAGAAGATTGAGCTCAATTACAGGATCCAGAGCGTTCTGAGCTCGGTGCTCCGCATTTCACTCTTGAATGTGCCGCTGGAGGAGCAGCTAAGCCTTTTCCTCGAGCAGTTGTTCTCCATCCCGTGGCTCAACCTCGAACCCAAAGGCTCAGTGTTCCTGGTGGAGGATGAGCCCGAAGTGCTGGTGATGAGAGCCAATCACGGCTTGCCCGAACCGCTCCTGAAACAATGTGCGCATATCAGGTTCGGCTATTGTCTGTGCGGGCGTGCGGCGCTCTCCCGCGATATCGTGTTTGCCGACCATGTCGACGATCAGCACGATGTCCGCTACGACGGCATCTCCGCGCACGGTCACTACTGCGTACCCATTCTGTCCGACGACGAAGTGCTGGGGGTAATCAACCTCTACGTACAGGAACACCACATTCGCAGCGGAGCAGAAGAGGCGGTTCTCCGTGCGGTGGCCGACGTTGCTGCGGGAATCATTCAGCGGGCGCGCGCCGAGACAGAAAAGCACATGATGCGCTCCCAGCTTCTCCAGGCCCAGAAGATGGGGGCGATCGGAATGCTGGCCAGTGGTATCGCTCACGACTTCAATAACCTCCTCTCTACCATCCAGGGATACACGGATCTCGTGTTGCGGAGAGTTGACGAGGGGACCCATATGCGCGAGGATCTCACCGAGGTCAGTGATGCAGCCGTTCGTGCAGCTAACCTCACTCGGCAGTTACTTCTCTTCAGCCGGGGACATCCGGTGGAAATCGCGCCCACAGACCTCAACGGCGCGATCGATTCGATGCTCAAAATACTCAGCAGGATTATCGGTGAGAATATCACCGTCGCCGCCGATCTTGCGCCGGATCTCCCGATCATCCAGGCGGACCCGGCAGGCATCGATCAGATAGTAATGAACCTCGCCGTGAATGCCAGGGACGCCATGCCTGAAGGCGGTCGCCTCAGCGTGAAAACCGAGAACACGGTTATCACGATCGAGCAGTCAGAACAGATGTCCGGTGCCAGACCGGGGGAATTCGTATGTCTGTCGGTCACGGATACAGGATCGGGAATGGATCGGGAGACGGTCCAGCACATCTTCGAACCTTTCTTCAGTACCAAGCAGGAAGGCAAGGGCACGGGACTGGGTCTGGCAGTCGTAAGTGGTATCGTCAAGCAGCTCGATGGCTGGATAAGCCTTGACAGTATACCGGGAGAGGGTTCCGCATTCAGGGTCTACCTCCCTGCGGATGCCCGCGATCTTGAAGAGCAGCAGACTGCAACGATATCGATCGAGGAGTGCCAGGGCCGCGGCGAGCGGGTTCTGGTGGTTGAGGATGATGAGCCGGTTCTCAAGCTGCTCACACGAATGCTCACCGAAAACGGGTATCTCGCATTTGGGGCTTCGACCGCAAAAACAGCGCACAGCGTCTTTGAGCGCCAAGAAGCGAGATTCGACCTGGTCTTATGCGACGTTGTTTTGCCCGATGAAAGCGGTCTTGAATTAGTAGACCGTCTGCTGGCTACGTGCCCCAAAATGAGGATTCTGCTCAGCAGTGGCTATATCGGCGACAAGTCTCAGTGGTCCGTCGCACGTGAGCGTGGGTTCCCGTTCCTGCACAAACCTTTCAAACTGCCGGACCTGCTTTGTGCTGTGAGAGATGCCCTGACATCGACCGGAGCCGACTCTGACTCCGATCAGAATTCCCGGGTACACGGCTCATAATCGGTCTGACCGGCGTGCCTGAACAGCTGTGCCGTTTCTAACGCTGTAGGATGACTTTTCCGGCCGCTGTCATCTCACCCTGTCTCACCACGGCGAAGCAGGCTCCCACAATCCCATGGGGTCAGAGCTCGAAAGTCCCATATCCTGACTGGGATTATTGTCTCAATCACCAAACCGTGATAGAATGGTCAGACAAGTCGATAAGGAGCTTCAATTGGGATTTCTGAGCCGGTTATTCGGAGAGAAGAAGCCTCGTGTCGTTCCAGTATCACTCGATGAGGCGAATTTCGATCAAGAGGTTCTCAAACACAAGGGGCCTTGCCTTGTGGATGTTTGGACCCACGCGTGTACACACTGCGCGAAGCTGGCTCCCACAATTGCAGCGTTAGCGACCAAGTATAAGGACCAGGTCAAGGTGTGTGAGCTGGACGCCGGCAAGTCCCCCGCTTTGGCTCGTCGTATGGAAATCCGGGGAACACCCACGGTGGTAGTGTTCGAGGACGGCAAGATACTTGGGCGCGTCACGGGATTCCGGCTTCAAAGCTACTATGAAGAGATGATCGAGACAGAGTTTCCCGCTGAGGGAAGTGAGACGGAACAGCTATCCTGAGCGGGAATTATCCTCCGCCATATAGGACTCACCGAAAGCCTTTTCAGCCGGATTGGCGAAACCCCTCCACTGCCGGACTACAGCACCTCATTTGCATT
This sequence comes from Candidatus Eiseniibacteriota bacterium, assembly GCA_043810925.1. Taxonomy (GTDB): domain Bacteria; phylum Arandabacterota; class Arandabacteria; order Arandabacterales; family Arandabacteraceae; genus Arandabacterum. Next base: position 469 of record JBDRNT010000102.1, on the reverse strand, counting down.
CGACCAGCCTCAAGAGGGTCCGGCCGGGTATGCAGCCTGAGTCTACGCGGTGCACCGCAAGCATCCACTCTGGCATCGAACCAGTAGGAATAGGCATTGAATACGTGTGCTATTTAGGATATCATAGTATATATGGCATATAGAGAGTGAACTCGAAGGCATCAACAGGGAGAAGACCGATATGTTGAAGTCGTTGTTTTTTTATGCACTTGCAGTGGTCCTGCTGGCGGGATTGACCTACGCGGATGAAGAGATGCTTATCCTCAGGGTTGAAGATCCGGCGGAGGCCGAGGTTTTGGGCTCGCTCGGGTTCCACTACCTCTCCCGGCTGCCGGATGCGTATCTCGTTTCGGGTGACGAGCAGGCAGTCGGGAGACTGGCTGGAAGCGGTATTAGCTTTACCGAAATCACAAGGACTCACCCGGGTGAAGAGGTGTATCTGCTTAAGCCCAGGAGCTTCAAGGATGAG
>JBDRNT010000101.1:0-17514 GCA_043810925.1 Candidatus Eiseniibacteriota bacterium | reverse complement strand
TCGAACGAGGTGGGATCGATCATCCCGAGCCGCTCGGCAAGGACCTTGTCGTGGAGAGCGTGTCTCGACCAGGCCGCAAAGTCGTTGTTAAACTCCGGGTCGTCGAAACGGGGCCTCAGTTTCCCGGCCCAGAAATGATAGTCGATGCTGCCGGGCACGACAGTCTCGATGCTATCACGCAGATCCTTGAGGTTCTGAGCCTTGTGCCCGGTCGCGACTGCCGCAAGGGCGCAGTCCTTGATCTCAAAGGGTTCGCTAGTTATCTTCTTTTTCGGCATAATCTTAAAAGATCCAATAATGTAAACGGGTCTCTTTTCGTTCCACGATGGTAAGTAAATTCAATGATGGTGTCAACTGCTTGTATTGGAAGCCAGTCATCGCTATGATGGCCGGGTCACTTTTTCCGAGATCAACTGACCTGATAATCATAGAGAGCCACCTCCCGAGCATTTCAAGCGAAGGTTGTCGCTGTAATGCTCGGTATGAACCATCACCCAAGGAGGTGCCCATGGGATTATACGGTGGATTGGATGTCCATTCAAGCAACACCCGTGTTGGTGTTGTGGAGGGGGATGGGCGGGACCTATGTGGCCTGACCTCCTTCCTTTCTCTGCCCCTTGGGCATTCAAGTAGAGGGCGTAATAGCGGATCATGGCCCTGTCCCTTGTCTGCGATATGAGTGGTGGACTGGCAATGAACTCCAGGTAGTCCATTGCTCGCTGTCAGATAAAGGTGTACTCGAATAGGTGTTGAATTAGGCTGCACTCTGGTAGCCTCGTAAAGGGGCGAAAGGAGGTAGCAGATGAGTTTGGAAGGTAGTCGTAGTCCCCGAAGCAGTAGTCCGCGAGATAAGGCGTAAGACCCGCCGTAAGTTCTCCCCGGAAGAGAAGATCCGGCCAAGGAGACGTATAATCTAAGCTGCACCGCAGGAACCCGACGGCCTCGGAGGAAAGCGACAACCTTAGCAGTCCCCGCGCTATCCGTTTTGCCACAAGGGTAACCACATCCCACAAAACCACGCTTTGGGATGGCAGCCCGGGGAGCCATTCCAATGTCTGAAAGCGTGAATCCCCCTCTGATAGTGGCCCTATCTCCGGCGGTCGTCCGTATAGGGCTATTTCGACATAATCGGGTCTGCGGAATGCGGGTTCCACGGATCACACTTGACATTCTCCAGCCTCCCCAGTTACCCTTATATTAGTCAGACCATGCGCAACTTCTCTTATGTAGTGATTCTTCAGACCCGATTGCTTTGCCCGCACATGGAAGGTGATCGCAGAGTGACAGCGTTGGAGGTAGGGCTATGACGTGCTCGCCGAGAGCGATCCGCCTCGGGCTCGGCATACTCACCGTTACTCTGCTGCTGTCTCACGCGACGGCCTTCGGAACGCAGCCCCCGGCCCGAACAGAGATCCAGCTGATAAGAGACATGCCTCGGTACATAATGAACCAGCTTGACGACGGCAACCATCCCGACCAGGACGGCATGATCGGATACAACCGCGGTGGCTGGTGGTCCGTCAGTCTTCAGCGCGGGGGTATGCTCTACCTTATACTCTCTGCCGTAAAGGGTCATGAGGCGGGAGCCAACCATGCATGGAGTGCGATCGATGCAGCGTTCCAGCGGCAAGAACCAGACGGGAGTTTCTACATCGGACACCCCATGGGGCCGGACATTGCCCGGGTCGACAGCCTGAACGATGTCTCCTTCTGGCTTGCGAAGTTGTGCCATGCACTCGTGATTCTCCAGGCCAGCGAGCTCGGCCCTGCGTTTGAAAGCAGGATTAATGCGCTGCTACCCAGGATCGAGCTTTCAGCTCTGTGGGTTGCAGACGGTGCGGATGTGCTTGCGTACGGTGATTCCGAGGCACCCAACCGTCTCTTCTTCCATGCCTGTGCCTTCGGGTTTTCCGGTATCCTGCTTGAGAACCAGGAGCTCATGGAACTCGGCCGGCAATTCGCCGCACAGGGTGTTGGGACCCAGCGTGCAGACGGAGTTTTCCTCGAGCTGGGCGGTCACGATTCGAGCTATCAAGGCGTATCGCTCTTGCAGTTCCAGCAGTATGCAATCCACTTTCCGTATCCTGCGTCGGATGCCGCGATCCAGCTGGGGGCAGCGTGGGAAGTTACACGCGTCAAGCCGAGCGGGGAAATAGACGTGACCGGAAACACACGGACCGGTTATGGGCAGGAGGACTTCCTTGACGGGATCAAGGAGGTAAGCTACATCGAGGTACTCCTGGCACTGCTCTATTGCGGCCAGGCACAGGATTACGGGCCTGCCACCGACGCCGCAATTCGCATCTTTGATCATCTCTCCAGCGAGTCCAGCAGAGTTGTCCGTCTTCAGAATCACCCGAACCCGTTCAGAGGGACAACAGCAATCGGCTACACCCTGGCATCCAAGCAGAATGTGCGGATAGTGGTCTATGACGTGCTCGGCCAGCAGGTACGCTTGCTGGCTGACGGCCAGAGCCCCAAAGGCTACTCCCATGTGCTCTGGGACTCAAAGGATAACGCAGGGAACCCGGTCTCTCCTGGGATCTATGTGGTGCAACTCGGGACCCCGGTGGGAACTGAGACACGTAAGATGTGCCTTGTGAAGTAGGGTGAGGAATCGTTTCTCCCACGGGCGGTACGTTGCTCTTCAATGCCGGTGAGAACGGCAAGGGCAATTCGGCTGTCATACCCTATCTCCAGACATATCGGGCTGGCCGCCCCGGATTTCATCGTTGTCTCCCCCTACCCCCCCGACGTATCAGCCATACAGTTTTTCAAGCATCTGGACATGCTCACACTTCTGGACCAGTTCGGGAGAGAATTCTAAGCCGTGTACAGTACGGCGGTTCTGGCGCCTGGAAGTGATAGCCTTGTGCGTCCCCTCGCAATCCTTTCTATCAAGACGGCTCCGGCATCCCACAAAACCACGCTTTCAGACATTTGCCCGGGGAGCCAATGTGAATCCCGTCAGCAGGAGGTCCGACACGCATGGTATGATGTCTTCCGGATTCCAGAACGAGTTCGGACACGGACTGGCACGGGACGGTGATCACTCCTTCGACCATTATGACGGTGCCCTTGACGAGGTGCGCATCTACAATCGTGGGCTGAGTGAAGCTGAGGTGACAGAGGTCTCCGAATGGCAAGCCTTACAGCCGGCAGACAGGATCCGACTCTCAAGGCTCGTGCCCCCGAGGCAGAAGACAATACGAAGAAATGTCTGTTACCGGATCGCACAAGAAAGTTGCTGCATCAGGTGGGGTCTTGTTGTATAATCTATGCGCGAGGTGGAACAATGCTCGTTAGAAACAGCTCAGGAAAGTCCACACTCATTCGACGACGTACACCCTAAGAGCAAGCACAGAGAATTTAAGACCGGACCCTGAAGAGGTTCGGGACGCCGAGAAGATGGCGTGGCGCAGTGAAGGTGAACCCTCTACGGCAAGGAGGTCAGCGGTCATGAAAATGTTTGCATGTCTGTTCATCGGGATATGTCTTATCGCTGTTCTTTGGGGAATGGCGGATGCGCGAATCAATCCGGCAAACGAGAAGAACCCGACGGTGTTCATGGATGAACGTCCCAATCTCGGGTCTGCCGCCGCCGTGGAAGATGCGTTCTTCAACGATCTCCACATCGGTGCTCTCTGGTTTCCGGCCATATCGAACAAGGGATATGTGGGCTACTCTGACCTTTCTGCGTATTACCCCGGCGGGGGCACCCAGACCACCGTTTGGTCGTCCGGTATGTGGGCCGGCGGCTACGTCGATGATGGCGGTGGAATCGGCAACAACGCCTGGCGCTATCACGGTTCGGACGGACACCATTCCGATCCCGAAGACTACGACACGTTGGACGAGCAGGCAGTTGTCAAGACCGAGACGGATCTGGGCTACCTGTATCCCTACCGGCGTATGACCGTACATGTGAACACCGCCGCAAAGCCCCTCGCGCCCCCGGATGCCGACCCGGTGGATGCGCTTGACGGCGACATGGGCTTGGATGTGACCTATGAATGGCACCAGTGGGGCGTTCGAAGCTACGACAACTGGGTCTTCGTCCATGTCAGAATCGAATTCTCAAAACCCATAGAGGATTTCTACTGGGGGTGGATGAGTGACTGTGATGTCGGTGATGTCAATGTACCCAACTTCTATTTCGATGATTACGCAGGCTGGGATGACAGTCTCAAGTTCTGTTACATGAGAGACTGGGATTGTGATCCTCTTGCCGGTCAGCCGCCGGCGCCGTCGACGGAGGATAGTGTCTTTCTATCTCCGGATGCAGTAGGCCAGTACCTGCTGGCGGCACCCCCTGCGGGCGGTCCGATCACCGCGGATCCCGATCCGACCCAGCTGTGGGTGACGAAGAACTACTGGGACTGGAACAATGACGTATCGTCCGTCCAAAACCAATACGACCGGCTTGCAGGTATCTGGGAGAATCCGTTCCCGCCGCTTACGGAGTTCGATTACCGGATCCTTAACGGTGTCGGTCCGTACGATGTATCGGCCGGTGATACCGCTCATTTCTGGATGGCCTACGTGCTCGGTGAAGGCTATGACGAGGATTCACATGCAACCTATGCCCTCGGCACCCTGGTGGATCATGTCCAGGATGCCCGGGCCTTTTTCGATGCTGGTATGGTGATACCCGTGCCGGAAATCCCGCCGCAGGCCCCCGATCTGAACCCGGACCTTGGCCTCGACATCATCGGTGATACCCTGCGGATCCACTGGGCGCCTTACACCACCATCCCCGGCGGGGTCACAGCGGACGTCTTTTTCGTCTATAGGAGCGTAGTCAGTGGATTGGGCCCATGGGAACGGATCGCCGTATTCACGGATTCCGTGACGGAAACGCAGGTCGGGCTGACATCGACCTGCACCTATTTCTGGGTAGAGGCATACGACACAGGCAATCAGGTGGGCAGTAATCCGTACGCCCTTTCGAGCCGCCTGTATGAAAGAGACACAAGCGGCATACTGCGGGCTAATCACAACACCATCGTGTGTGCAGTATCTCCATACGCGGGGGTTAAACCGGAGCCACTGTTACCAAACACTCTGTCTCAGAACTACCCGAACCCGTTTAACACCATGACGACTATAGCGTATTCCATCTCTTCTCCGGGAGAGGTGAATCTTCGGGTATATGATGTATCAGGACGGCTGGTAAAGGTTCTTGTGAATGACCTGAAAGGGGTGGGTGAGTACAGATTCTCCTGGGATGGACGCGATAGAACAGGAATGAAAGTTCCATCCGGCGTTTACTTCTTACGGCTTGAAGCGGGTGGTCAGGTGGATAAGAGAACGGTCATCTTGCTCGAATAGCAGCTCCCCGGCACACCGCATGGCCCCGGGATCCTCCTTTAAGACCACCACGGTCCTATCCTTTAAGATCGTGCCTTCAAGTACTTGCCTAAAGAGCCAGGTCGATAGTCCCGGGTTGGGTCTTGGAAGACCCCCATGCTACCACCTCCGGCAAGTTCCGCGCACAACACGTTACACTGCTTAGGGAAGGCGACGGTTTCCATAAGGCGGGCGCCGTGGTATAATTAGGTTTAAGAGCGCATCACTGTTCATCACCGGCCACTGAGGAGGTTGTCATGATGACCAGGATCACTGGTCCGCAGAGAGCAATCCCAACGGTTTTCCATCTTGCCCTTCTGAGTCTTGCCATCGGAGTCATCGGCCTGCACCACTTGAGTGCGCTCGCAGCCGAGGATCGCGTGGCCGATGATCCGGGACTCGTTTGGCTAAGTGAGATGGCCGTCTTTTACGAAGAACACCCGGAGCTCAAAGACCAGAGGGGAAGCGGTTGGAAACCGTACAACCGGGTCAAGTGGCTCCTCGAACCGAGAATGACGGACGGCAGGCTCCCGGAATTGGGTGCCCGCTGGGAGGTGTGGCAGGCCCGTACGGACCGCGAAGCAGCGCTCGACAAGGCGCCCCTGGCAAGCTGGTTCGCCATCGGGCCGGTCAATATGTCCGGCCGCATCATCTCGATCGATTTTCACCCTACGAATCCGGACATCGTCTACGTGGGAGCGGCGAGCGGTGGGCTTTGGAAATCGGATGATGGCGCCGACACATGGAGGACCACTACCGACGAGCTACCCACCCTCGCCATAGGTGCCATCTGTGTCCTCCCCTGGGATCCGGATATCGTCCTCATCGGCACGGGTGAGGGAACCGGTGCCTACCCCGGTCTCTTCGGCGTGGGGATTCTTAAGTCGATCGATGGAGGGGAGACGTGGAGCACCACCGGCTTATCTTACCCGCTGAGTGATATGGTAGGGACCAATGTGATCGAGGCAAATCCTTACACCGGCACAATCCTGGCCGGGGCACGCGACGGCCTGTTTCGATCGACGGACGAGGGAGATACGTGGACCCAGATACAGTCGGTCGGCCGGTGGTACGACGTTAAGTGGAAACCGGGCGATCCGAATCGCGTTTACGCGGCGAAGGGATTCGGTCTGGGGAATAACAATGTCAAGGTCTCCACCGACGACGGCCTTACGTGGAACAAGGCGGGAACCGGTCAGCCCCCGGGCGACCAGGTCGGGAAGACGAAAATCGCCGTCTCCCCCGCCGATCCGAATGTGATCTATGCGAACTACACCAGCTCCGTAACGGCCCAGTCTCTGGGTGTCTACCGAAGCGATGACAACGGCGAAACCTGGATCCCGCAGAATACTACCCTCAACATGGTTAACTCCCAGGGATGGTACAACCTCACCCTGGCGGTGGACCCGAACGATATCAACACCGTGATCGCAGGCGGCGTGAGTTTGTATCGCTCAACCGACGGCGGAGTTCACTTCTCCGAGACAGGCGGGGGGTTCGGTCTCGGAAACGAAACGGCTGTGCACGTGGATCACCACGCGATTGCCTATGAACCCGGGTCCTCCAGCAACGTGTGGGTTTGCAGCGACGGCGGTGTGTGGAAGTCCACCGATGATGGTGCGACCTGGTCGTCCCGGCGCGAAGGGCTGGTCACCTATCAGTTCTACGACATCTGCGTTGCCCAGTCGGATCCCACCTTCATGATGGGAGGGACCCAGGATAACGGAATTCCCGGCCGGGTAGATCCTGAGACGTGGGCAGTATCGACACTTTATGCCGACGGGATGGTGTGCAACGTCGACCCGGACAATGCGAACCGGATCTATGGCGAATGGCAGTACGGGAATCATGTAAAGAGTACCAACGGCGGAGACAGCTGGTTCTCCATCATGAACGGACTCACCGGCAGCGGTTCATTTGTCGCCCCGGTAGATGAAGATCAGAACCAGCCCGCACGTCTTTTCACTTCAACGAGTGCCGGGATCTTCCGGACCACAGACGGCGGCAGCACCTGGGAAGCGGTCGGCCCACAAACGGCGATCTGGATCTCCATCAGCGCGGTGGACGGCGAGGTGGTATGGACGGTAAACTCATCGGGTGTGATGTATACGACGGACGATGCGGAAACCTGGCAGAACGCGGCTCCATATGGGTTTTTCGTGGGTGCCGAAACCAAGATCCATGCTCATCCGACCGATGTGAACACAGCCTTTGTGACCTTCTCGGGGTACGATAGGGGGGTCGCGCACATAGCCATGACTACGGACATGGGCGTCAGCTGGGTGGATGTGACGGGAAACCTTCCCGCGCAGCCTGTCAATACGATGATCGTTGATCCTCTCGATCCGATCGTGTGGTATATCGGCACCGACGTGGGGGTGTGGTCGAGCACCAACGGCGGTGTGACCTGGATACCCCATGAAGTGGGCTTGCCGAATGCCATAGTCCTGGATCTGGAGATTCGCAGGAATGCCCGGAAGCTCGTTGCCGGCACTCATGGGCGCGGCGCGTGGGAAATAGACATCCCAACGCTGAGCGGGGCGGATGTGGATGTGGTGAGCGGCTCCTCGATCGACCTCATGCTGGACCCGCCCTATCCGAATCCTCTTCGGGACCGGACCCTGCTGCGCTTCGCATCGAGGCATCCCGGGCCGGTCAGCCTCGACGTCTTTAACGTGCAAGGCGAACTTGTCAGCCATGTAGGCGATCTGGCGAGGGGTGATGGGGTCATCCGCACGACCTGGTGGTCTGTTGGCGATTTGCCCAGCGGAGTCTACTTCGTTACGCTCCAGGCCGGCGGGGAGCAGAAATCCCAGAGGATCGTGATCACGAAGTAGTAACTCGAGAATGCCGGTGTGAAAGGTGCGCGGGTACCAGCCGGCGCGGATGCGCTTTGCCTATACTGCCGGTTCAAGTACTGCCGGGGGAGTCAGGCAGTGAACTCCAGGCAGACTATCTCAGCAGAGTCACCTTGCCCGTATAGGCCCGGTCTGGCCCAGTGAATCTGTAAAAGTATATGCCCGGGTTCACGACAGTGCCACGGGAGTCGGTGCCGTCCCAGACCAGGGAGTGCAGGCCGGCCTCGAACGGTCCGTCGGCTATATCCTTCACGCGCCGCCCCATGACGTCGTAAATCACGATGGCTACTCTCCCGGACCGGTCCAGAGCAAATGAGAGCCTTGCCTCGTTCTTGAACGGGTTGGGACTCACCCAGGCTGCAAGCGCGGGTGCCGGCATGTTGGGTATGCTGGCGCAGAAGAGCGTGTCATACACTGCACGGATCATGTAGTTGCCGCTCGCGCCGTTATCCGGACTGAAGTTCCCGAGATAGTAATACATGGTTCTTCCCGACCACGTGGAACTGTTGTCCGAGCATATCTGGGAGTTATTGTATTCGATATATGTCGCCCAGAAACTTCCCGAATCAACCACGACCGTGTCGCCGAGGGCGTCGCAATACGTCCATTCATAGGCACTCGTCCCGGTTGTGGTGTGAACCGGCGTGAGCGGGTTGCCCGGTGTGCCGCCTGCACCTGTATCGTCCCAGATCCTCCACTGGAAATTTGGATAGTATGAGCTGCCACTCATGATGCGCAACCCGCGAACCTCGGCGGGATATCTAGCAGGCGTGCATTTCACGGCGAAGCCGCAGTTGTTGCTTCCCCACTGGTACAGGATGTCGTAGTAGCCGTCGTCGTACACGCATTGCGGGTGGCGCGGGGAACCCTCCGCGAAGAAGTCAGCGAAGTAGCCCGTGGAAGACACCGTGAAGCTTCTGACCGTGACCCCCGAGCTCAAGCCCTCATTGGTATAGGACGAAGGGCTGCTCGTGGGGCTGAACTCGGCCGACCCGTACGGATACATGTCGCTCCTGTCGGCGTAGTTGCCGGTCGTTCCGCAGTCCAGGTGATAGGAGTTGTCCGGCTGCTCCAGCGCCACCATCGAGTTGTAATTGGACGTACAGCCAATGCCGTTCTCACAGTCGTTCTCCATGTACTGGTCGTCGTCCACGTGATAGATGAGAACGCCGCGCTTCACCAGACTCCTGTCGAAGCCGTAAGCCGAGTCCCGCAGCTCTACCAGGAAGTACTCTGTGCTCTGCATATCGGCTCCGATTCTGAAGACATGGGGGTAATCCTCCAGGCGCCAGAGCGTCCCGATGTAGCCGGGGCTCGAGGTAATGTTGGCAGGGCTGGTTATCCAGCCCATCTTCATCTTGGACCATGCGCACATGTGGGTCGGACTGTCCGGGGACACTACGTCGCCTCCCCAACCGCCGAAGGCCATGAGACCCCAGGCTCCGATGCCCCAGCCCGTGGTGCCCGTGCACCAGCGCCCCGCATCGTAGAGGTCCGGAAGGCCGATAGCGTGGCCGTACTCGTGGCAGTAGACGCCGATCTCCACATGCTTGAGCGGGGACTTCGACTGCAGCTCCGGCACGCACACATATGTATCGATTGTCACACCGTCATAGTATCTGGACGTGCCGCCCATGAGAGTGATCCTGCTCTTGTGGCTCTGAATGTCATTGGTGTTGAGACTGGTTTCACAACCCTCATGCGAGTGTACGATGAACATGGACTCCACTTCGCCGTCACCGTCATTGTCGTAAAGCGAGAAGTCGCAGCCGCCCGCCTGGGCGAAATCCACGGCCTCTTCAACGAGCTTGGCGGTGTTCTGCGGGTAGGTGCCCCAGCCCTTCTGGCCGTTTCCGTAATAATCACGGCTCTGGCTGGCCATGTACCAGCCGTAGACATTGCCCGAGAGCGTGAGAAGGTTGTAGGATATCTCGGTGTAATAGTCGTCGATCGAGCCGGTGGCCCACGGGCCGAAAGCCATGTTGTCAAAGGAGGTGGTGGTGTAGGTATTGCCCGAATCGCTGAATTCGATGCAGATGAGGAGGACTTTGTACGCTCCCGAATGCCCGGGTGGTGGGATCGGGCCCGGCCTGTCCACCTGCGGCGGGGGCGGAGCGAAGAGCTCATCGGAAAGGAGCGCGCCCTCCCGCTGCGCCTTCTCCAAAGCCTTCGGCCATAGGGGCATGGCTACTGCGGACAGCGCGGAAGACATGATGACCGCGACCAGAACGATTGTGACGAGCATGGTTTTCATATCGATTACCCCTTGTCTTCTTCTTACTCTTCCGGGAATCCTGTCACTGTCTCTTACCTCAACAGGCATACAGAAGCACTGAGATGAAGGGCACGGCAACGCCCGCCGGACGGAGCGGTCGGACATCAACCGCCGATCATCGGCCACTCGGGAGGCCCCTGCCCAACGCGGCAGCGACTTCCATGCGCCAGCATACTCAAAGATAGGATGTTCAATACAATTCTGCTGAATTTGATCATATCACAAGTTACCCGCCGCGTCAACCAACATAAAAATCGGTCCTATCGATTGAATTCAGCGTCGCCGAACCCGTTGTGATCGCGGGAAAACCGCGCAGGCATCTTTATAAATGACCTTGATCTCATTTTTTCAGCGGTGTATCGTGTTTTCCGCATCCGGAAGTGGTACTCAGGGGCTGGGGTGCATGAGTGGGGTTGTGGCCCATGAGTGAGGCTGTGAGCGAGGCCTTATTGAGGTTCTGTTGAGAATGTCTGCAAGCGTTGAACGCACGCTGGCAGTTCTATGCGGCGTACTGGTCTGCCTTCACTTCTCGCTAGCCTTCCGGCCTCAGGATGCACTTCCGAGTGAGCCACTTAACGACGATTCATTCTATGCTCTCACGATTGCGGACAACATCGCACGAGGCGATGGCATGAGCATTGATGGGCACCTCGAAACCAATGGCTTCCAACCCCTGATCGTCCTGATATATGCGCTGGTCTTCAGATTGTCCGGTGGGGACCTGTTCCTGCAGATTCGGCTTGTCCATTTGGTCAACGCGTTTCTCGCGATGTTAAGCGCCGCTCTGCTCTACCGCTTCTGTGCGCGCATGATGAGCAGCATGAATTCCGGACGGGTTATAAGCCTCTTCGCTGTTCTGCTCTGGTTGGGGACGGTTCCGACCTTCATATACAAGATGAATGGACTCGACACGGGCCTGTATTTCGCAGCTATCCTGGCGTGCCTTTTGTGTTACCAGAATCTGCGGCGTTGCCCGCGTGCTTCGGTGAGGCGCGTGATCGCCTTCGGTGCGTTACTGGGCCTCACCGTGCTGACAAGAATCGATGCGGTCTTTCTGGTTGCGACCTTCTGCATCATGCACATCTGGCATCATCGGTGGAAGTTCCATAGGGCGGTCAGAGATGCCGCCATTATGGGCGCCACTGCTATCGGTGTGAGCAGTCCCTGGTGGATATACAACATTGCCCTTTTCGGCAGTCCGATGCCAACCAGTGGTTACGCGCAGGGCCTGCACAGTGGAACCCTCAACTGCTCGGTGTGCGGAAACCTGGCAGCTCTCCTACCGGCACTGAACACTCTCTTGTATCCGTTCACCTATCTTCCGAACCGAGCTTTTCTCAGTCGGTATTTCCCCGGTGGTACACTCTGGTATTCCTTAGCTGTCACGGTCCTGGTAACAGCAGCCACTCTGGTTCTGACTGTAAAGAGAGACCGGACAAGACGCGTGCTGCAGTCTATTCTGTATGCGGACCTCATGCCCCTCTATGGGTTCGGCGTGTTGTTGTTCATATTCTATACGTTCTTCTTCTGCACTTCACATTTCATCAACAGATATCTATCTCCCGTTTTGGTTGCGACCGTGCCGGTCAATGCAGTCATCATAACCAGAGTTCTGAGTCTGCTTCGAATAGGTAGAACGCGGTTGGCAGTTGTGGGAATTCCGGTCATAGGGGCGATGCTGACCGCAGGGCTGTTCCTCTTTGTTACGTACCGTTTCGCGGATGCAAACAATCCTTTCTACACGGATCAATGGCGGTGGGTTGCAGAGAATATCAGTGACAAACACGCGAGAATCGGAGCCGGGCAGACGGGTACCCTGGGATACTTCCGGCGCTCGGCTGTCAATCTTGACGGCAAGGTGAACTTCGAGGCTTTGCGCGCGTTGAGAAGCGGGACAATCGGCAGATACGTGATGGAGAAGGATATAGAGTACCTGATCGACTGGCCGAAATACCTTGAGATGAATATCCTCAGATACCCGGAGATAGAGGAGACGTTTGTGGAGATAGACAGGCGTGGGGATTTCGGGGTCTTCAGAAGACGAGAACTTATTGGTGGAGAGGGTGGTGGGTAGTCCGGATCCCACAGAGCCACAGAGCCACGCTTTCAGACACCTGCCCGGGTAGCCACTTCAAGGTCTGAAGTCGTAGTCCGGCAGGCTTCATCACTGCATCGAAATCCGTCCAGAGGGGCCATAAACTCGCCGGCGCAGCCTACACGAAAAAAACTCAGCCGCTACCGAAAAAACCGCTTGCCTTCTCCGGTTCCCGGAGTTAGCATATGCCGCCATTTATGGAAGGGTGATTGCCGGCCCAGATGGCCCTTGAGTAAGGACACTCAGTGGGAAGTGGGTAATGGAATTCGGACGCTCAGGGGAGGTCCTATGAATTGCACAAGGGCAAATACCTTCTGATTGGCCGCAGGAACGTCATGTGCGATATGTGTTTTGACGATAAGGCTTTCCTCGGCATCACGGCAAAAACTGCGGAACGGGCAGACGCGATAGTCATGTCGCAACCTGGCTGCCGATTCGGCCATGAATCTCCAGCGGGCATCGCAGCCATCTCAATGCTGGATGAGAGTCACTGCTCAGGTCAAGCGTCGGCTGATTCAGGTCTGACCACGCCCGATATCTTCATGTGCAGCGATACGAACCCCCAGGATGTTTTTGGAATTATCCAGGAGAACCTGGTCCTGGGAGATGTTGAAGTCCGGACGCTGCCGCGACTCTGGTATGGCCCTTGCATTAAGAAAGCCCTTATTGAAGGACTTGACAGGAACTGATAATGCGGTACCTCTTGATTAAAGACAGCGGACGGCTCGGTCGATATTCTGAATCGGGCCGCCTGGAGGTTTGGGAGCCTGTATGGTGATGGCGTCATGAAAGGAGAAGGCGAGATGGCGTCGATAAGACGTAAGTGGGATGGCGAGTTTGGAGACGAGCTCCTTGGAAGAGATGTCAGGCGCAGAAGGCGGTCAGAGAGCCAGAAAAAGAACCGTCAATCGCGCGAGTTTCCGGACACCACTGAGACAAAGAGGAAGCGTCAAAACCGGGTCTCCGGAGACGATCTCGGTGAGGATGTCTGGCGCAGCGGCCAGCGGGACATGCTTCCTGATGAACGCTCGGACGAAAACGGGGTCGATCTCCTGGATTTCAGCGAAGACGGCGATCCAGGTTTTGACGACATCATCGACATGGCTGAAGCGGAGGACTATGAGGGCGACCCCCACGCTGACGATTGGCAATAGCCGCCGAAATCGAGGGACAGCATGCCTGCGTCAAACCGCGGAAGGCAGGTGAATGATCACCTGACATGCTAGACCGCCGGACTGAGTCAGTCCCGGACCTTTACCGATAGGACAGGCCAATCATTTGTCCCGTTATATCTGTCCGGGTCGTCTTCCTGTTGCTGGTTGCCGTGGATATCGGTCGCTCGCACGTTGACCTTGAATTCACCGGGGGTAGGAAACACGGTCCGCGCCTTCCAGAAGACCCACACGTTATCGGCGTCAAGACTCCTTACAATCTCTGCGTCCTGCCAGGTGGCCCCGCTGTTGGTCGTGATTTCGACCTTGGTGATTCTCGTGCCTCCGAAGGCGGCGCCTCCCATCTCAAGCGAGGTTCCCGTCTTGATTGTGACGCCGTCTCCCGGGAAGAATATGGTTGCATCAACCCCCATCGGAGGAGAGCAGTCCCAGCCCCTGTCTTCCCAGTAGTCCTTGATAGGTCGGTCAAGAACCTCCAGCTCGGTCACCCATCCGGGCTGCTTAACCCCATAGTAGCCAGGGTTCACAAATCGAAGCGGAAAGCCATGCTCGGGGGGAATGACCTCTCCGTTCATGTATAGCGCCCCAATGACCCCATTATCCCGGATCTGCTGGAGGGTATGGGATGCGTAGTACCCGTCGGCCGATCTATAGACCACTCCGGTAGCGTTTTCGTCAAGACTCATTGAATCCAGGAGGTCCTGCAATCTGAATCCTTTCCAGACGGCCGTAGAAAGCAGAGGACCTTTGGAATAGTTGCCGATACATTCAACGGTAAGAGGAATCTCCACCATTTCGAGTGATCTCAGCTCATCCAGTGTCAATGAACGCGCCACGGCGACGTGACCCCGGATGGTGAGCTCATAGTCCTCCTCGACAACCTCCGGCACATTGCCAATTCGGGTGATATAGTACTCGTCATTCGCAGTGATGAAGTCAGGGTAGTCCACCCGCGCCTGCCTTCTCGGGGAACATGTGGGTAGCAGACAAACGAGCGCGATCATGACTAGAAGCGTGTGTTTCATCTCTGCCTCCAGGTAAGCATGCCCGGCGTCTCATGCCGTCGCGACACTCCCAGCTGAATAGCCTTATCATTGTGGGGGACCATGGCATGCTCTGTCAAGGACGAGAGCGAGCGGGACCGGAAGCAAGAAACCGTCCCCTTAACGGGAGCGGCCTCAAGGTCATTCTCACATGCGCGACAACCCTCGTTCTTTTGGTATAGTACGTGTATGAGGTTCAGTTAGCTACCGGGAGGACTAATGCGAAGGCTTTCGATTGCACTACTGCTCATGTTCTCGATTCTACCCCTCGCAGTGACTTGTAAGACGTGCCGGAATCCGGTTTCTGACGGTGGCAGTAACCACAGCCCCAACGAGACCATCGCGGTAACGAATGGATTCCTGATAGACGGTACCGGTTCTTCGCCCTTACCGGATGCGGTAATCATCATTCAGGATGGATACATCGAGTCTGTAGGAACACCTGTTACCATAGAAATACCTGCCGGAGCCAGCTCAATAGACCTCGAGGGAGCATATATCCTGCCGGGATTCATGAACACGCACGTGCATAGCGGATATGATGAGAACAACCTCAAGCAGTGGGCGAAATCCGGTGTTACGACGGTACGTGACCTGGGGAATTTCACAGACACTCCCGGCGAAGCCTTCTCCAGGAGAAGTGCCCTTCTTAGGGACAATGAGAATTCAAGACTTGTCGCCGCCGGGCCAATGGTGACGACTGTGGGTGGTTATGGTAACTACGAAGTCACTTCACCCGTCGATGCAAGAGCGAAAGTCAACGGGCTCATAGATTCAGGAGCCGATCTCATCAAGATCGCCATTGAGGACAATCTCCAGGGTCGAAATTGGCCGATGCTGTCACTGGAAGAAATTACGGCGATTGTCCAGACCGCCCATGCAAGGGACCGGCAGGTGAGCGCTCATGTAAGCCGGTCCAGCCACCTTGATATGGCCGTCAAGAGTGGAGTGGCCGATGTGGCCCATATGGTGGTAGACGTTCTGCCCGACTCACTTATCAGTGCCATGATCGAAAAGGATATCTACTGGGTGCCGACCCTTGAACTCTGGAAGGGTGTGAGTGAATACCATGACCTGGATTGGGATGACATTGCAAAGGACAATCTGGGTCGTTTTGCCCGGGCCGGAGGCAAAGTAGCTTTAGGTACAGACTTTGATGGCTATATCATCCCGTTCGAATTGGGTATGCCTATCCTCGAAATGCAATTGATGCTGGCGGTGGGTATGACGCCAATGGAGATCATTGTTGCCGGGACCCGACATGCGGCTCATGTATGTGACATGGACAGTGAACTGGGGACGATTGAACCAGGTAAGATTGCCGATCTGATTGCTGTTGACGGTAATCCCCTGGATGATCTTGAGTCACTTCTCAGTATTGAACTGGTAATCCACAACGGCGAGATAATCATAGATAACACAGTGTACTAAGGTTGAATCCGGGACGTTACACCAGTTTCTGAAGTCTTGGCCGGCCGGGATGGTGCCGGCCGCATAAGGCGCTTGCGTGACACCGGTACCCAGAGTAAAATCATCCCATGGTGAGTTCATTTCGTCCGAGTAGTGCGTCCGCATTTCCGCTTCAACCTGCCTGAGATTGGGGGCCTGGCGATGAGATCCTGCATGGTCATTCTGATAATTGCTGTTGGTGTCGGAGTGGGGTTCGGGAAGGAGAGTGGTGCCACGTGGCAGGCACTTCTTGAAAGGGCCGACTCGCTGTCTCAAGCGGGCGAGCTGGATTCGGCCGGAGTGGTCCTTGATATGGCGCTGTCTGAGGCCATGACTTTGTACGAGCGGGCACTGGAGGTGAGAGAGGAAACCCTGGGACCCGACCACGCGGACGTAGGCCGCTCACTCGCAGGTCTTGGGCAAGCCGGTGCCAGCTTCCTGGCACTCGGGGACTGGCAATAGGGTCGTGTTTCACTTCAGGTAGCTCGAGATGCCCTCTAAGAAGAGCTGAACGGATAGCGCAACAAGAACCATCCCCATCAAGCGCTCGATGGCTATCAGGCCTCGCTTCGTCAGAAGACGAATGAAGAATGTCGAGCTTAAGAGAATAACGAATGTCGCGAGCCACGCGACCAATGCAGCGAGCAGGAGAAGCATGAGCCGTCCGGATTCGGCCGTGGCGAAGAGCAGGAGGACCGCCAGAAGCGACGGGCCTGCGATCAGCGGGACGGCAAGCGGCACCAGAAGCGGATCGCTGTCAATATCTCTGTCGGTTCGGACCTCGGAAGTCGGGAAGACCATACGCAGTGCGATAAGAAACAGGATGATCCCACCCGCGATACTGACCGCCTCCTGCTTGAGATTGAAAAACCCCATGACGTAGCGGCCGGAGAAGATGAAGCCCACGATTAGAGCCAGGGCCAGGAAGAGTTCCCGCACAAGAACCCTGCGTCTTCTTTCAGCCGGGACCCGCTCAAGAACGGAAAGAAAGATAGGCATGTTCCCGAATGGATCCATTATCAGCAAAAGGGTGATCGATATCGACAGCACTTCCATAGGGCCTTCCTCCTCGCCTGCTTGATTCTCTATCACGGGGGAACAGGTGTCAACTGTGCTTTCAGCCCTAATTCACTAATTCGGTGACAGTTTAGAATGGCACTAACTTAATCTCCTTCTATAGTAATTTCTGTGTGGGCATTCCTTGAAGACGCTGCGCGGTTTAGTAAGGAGTTGGTAGTTCTTGGGTCGCCGTTTTCTTGCCCTGGGTTCTGAT
>JBDRNT010000100.1:0-36448 GCA_043810925.1 Candidatus Eiseniibacteriota bacterium | reverse complement strand
ACAGCCTTCCTTGACATCTGTCCTCCTTTCACTTGCGTCAAAAGAGAACAGTAACCTTGCCGTATCCAGCGTCGCAGCAACCGATTTCGGAATTATTGACCACCCATTTCGGCCCAAAGTGACCGCCTGTTTCGGACTTCCCCCGAAAAGTGGTCAACTAAAACCGAATTCACTGGTCACTTTATTCCGAATTCACCGGTCATTTATTTCCGAAATCGGCGGTCAATTAACTCCGAAATCCGCATTGACGGGGAGAGCCACTACCGCCCACCCGGCACCCTATGTCTGAATGAAGCACTTTCGAGGCCCGGCTGGCTCCGGTGACCTCGCAGGATCAGTAGCTCGGGACCGGGTGCAGGATCTTTGACAGAAGGGCAAGTGGCTCAACAGCTTTTTTGCTTGATCGGGTTAGAATAGCCATCGCCTTCCGGTCGGACGGGCCTCTTTGCGGCTGCGTTGGTGAGAGACATGTCTGGTTTAGCTAAATCTTGTTGGGCAGAAGCCTTGGGTGGGAGTCCTTCAGCCAGCCAGTGACCACCAGTCTGAATTCATGCGCTTCTGTCAGTGCTTCCTTGGCTTCCGTCTCAGATATGATCTCAGCTGAATCATAGTCAACTTTGTTTCGCTTCCGGCGACATGCGTCATAGTAGTCCACACGACTTGGATCCAACGAAGGCATGATCTGAAGCAGCACTTGCAGAGTGAGCCAATGATGATGTTGACCTGCAACCCTGTAACCCTCGGCCCGGATGACAATCGTCGCCAGCTGCAGGATTGCATTGTAAGCAGTCGCAAAACGACGGTCCGGCGATACATCCTTGACGGCGGCATCCTGAAGATCCCTGTCAACTACGGTCAGGATGTCACGGATCTCCTTCTTGGAGGCCTTGTGAGGGCGCAGCTGCCCCTTACGCAACCAGTCTTTCAAGCTCATCTTCATCACCAATCAGCCAGATCTTCGGTCCTCTGATCACCTCTTCAATGAAACGACTCTCACGCTTCATCCGACTCCTCAGCTCCTCGACTGTGTAGACAATTGGGTTAAACTCACGTCCCAGCTTGCGACCCAGACCTCCGAGTACACGGGAGGCCTCGCGCGAGCTCAGAGTCCCCACTGCAAGAAGATCTATGTCACTGGACGGGGACTCGGTGCCGGCAGCAAAGGATCCGAATATGAAGGCTGCCACGATCTTGCTTCCAACGGTTGCCAGAGTGCGCCTGAGAGCATCTCCCAAGGCACAGGTCTTCAGGAGCAGGCTCTTAAGATCACTGAACGCAGGATGATTACGGTTCGCGAGGTAGTACACTCGGTTGCCACGCCGCGACCTTGTTGCCAACCCCGCTGATTCGACACGTCGAAGTGCTCTTTGAACCTCGATGACGGTTCGGCCTATCCTTTCCGCAATCTCCCGTTGATAGAATTCCTCCTCCGGATGAAGTAACAAGAGCGAGAGGGTGTCGAGCAAAGCCTGGTTGGGGAATATGCTCGAGATAGAAGATCTCCCCGGTAACCCCTCGATCCGCCTCTGGTCTCTGTTCTTGGAACCACCCTTTTTCATCCGAAACATCCCTCCGCTTGCCCCTAGCCATATCGACTACAATTCGTAGTTAATTAACTACAATATGTAGTCAGGTGTCAAGAGAAAAGGTGGAGTGCAGCACAGCGACAAATCTGGACGGACACCACATCCCACAATGCTGCGCTCCGGGACACTTGCCCGGGTTAGAGTAGCCACTTACGCAGACACAGTGAGCCTTGTCTGGCCTCTCGCGATTCGCTCGATCTTGAGGGCAAGACAGTCCCACAGAAGCGCGCTTTGGGATGGCAGCCCGGGGAGCCACCCAGAAAGAAAAGCAAGACTTTTCCAGCTGGCTCGTGTTGACCGCAGGAAGAGAGACCTATGTGGAGGTGAAGCCGCTATCCATCGAGGCTTTCAATTCGCGGCTTCAGGCATGCCGAGAAGGCCATCGAGTATCTGGTTTGTCAGATCGTCCGGGTGCCCGCGCCAGACCATCTTGTGGTCCGCGATCATCACTGCTGACGGTAAGGATCGGGGCGCCTCGAACAGCTCCGGTGCTTGAAAAACTGTATAGCTAAGTGGTACCGTTATTGGGGGCAGGTCACAGCTCCGGAGTCTACTACATTCACATAGAAGCGGGGAGATTCGAAGACCAGACGAAGATCATTGTGCTCCGATAGGTAGCAGCTACACCATCATTAATGCTTGGCCATCTTGATAGTAAGCACCATAACCCATAAGACGGTGCTTTCAGGCGTTTGCTCGGGGAGCGACTCGAATGTCTGAAAGCGTGAATCTCCCTTTGATAGTGGCCCAATCTCGGGCGGTCGCCCGTATAGGGTATTCCGAGATAATCGGGGCTGGTCCTTCCATCAAAACGGGATGGCGAGGAATCTCACCGGGAACCGGTAGGCATAACCTTCTGAAGCTTGCGAGTGAGCTCCTTAGCATCATAGCCAAGGCCCTCCGCCTTACGGGCGAGTTCCGATGCCGCCGCAAAGTCCTTCTGGGAGTAGTAGGCAACGGCAAGGTGATAGGCATACGCCCCACTAGATGGTCTTAGTTCAACTGCTCTTCGGAGCGACCTGATAGCGCTCTCATAATCCTTCTTCATCAGGTAGCCGCGACCCAGGACAAAATGGAACTCCGGGACATCCCCGGATAACTCCACGCCTCTTTGTGCGAGGGCCATGGCATCGTCTGCCCTTCCCTCCTCCAGGTACTGCTCACTGAGGATCTTAAGAATATCAGGTCGATAAGGATCGTATTTCAGTCCACGCTCATATGCAGATATGGAAGTCTCTACATCCCCCGCCTGTCTGTATAGACCACCAAGCCCGAACCATGAATTCGCATAGGTAGAATCGACGCGGAGGGCTTGCGTGAAGGCCTCGGCAGATTCCCGAAGTCTGCCCTGAATTCCAAGCGTCAGACCCATGTTGTACCATGCCTTGGTCAATGTGGAATCAAGGGTGATTGCCACCCGGTAGAGTTGCATGGCCCTGGCGTGCTTCTGTCTCCGTGAGAGCACATTGGCCAGATTGCTGAGCAGCCTGCCGTTATCCTCGCGGTCCGGTGAGTCAATTAGAGGAGGAAAAAGATGAGGAGGGAAGTCTTCATCCGGCAGATGAGCAGCAGGTTCGCCGATCCGATATATCCTTATTTGTGGGCCTGAACCGCTCAGGCCATCAAACTGCTTGACCAGCGCGAAGTGCTCGTCCAGTTCTCTATAGAAGAGGTTGTGCACCTGATAATCCCCGGGTTTGCTCTTGTACCGCTTATATACTTCGCTGCTGATAACGACGTAGTCGAAATCGGTGTACCACGATAGGTCATAGAAAGGCGCTGTGCTCTGTGGATGCAGAGTGGAGAGCGGGAGCTCGAAGACTGCATATTCTCGTAAGTTCAAATCGGGTGTGTACTCCTCCCTGACTATGGCGGCACCCTTCTCTATATTCTCCTCGATCCAGGTCCTTGCAACAGTCCGATTATCCGGCGTGTCGGGCCCCCGGTAGAGACCTTTGATCTGCCGGGCCGATGGGAGAACAACCAGGCATGCCGCCACACACAGAAGCAACCGAGATCCGGAGAACGGGATCTTATCAAAAGCGTCGGACAACAGAAGAGCAGCAAAGACCAGGAGGAAAGGAATAATCGGGAAGACATAATGGTCTGCTGCTGTTTTCCAGCTGCCTACGACGGCGAAATAGACCAGTGGGAAAGTGAGAAGGAGTATGCTGAACTTGCGGTACTTCCAGATACCATACCCGAGACCTGCCAGCGCAAGAACGGCCAAAGGCACAGTCATGACACCGGGGATAATGGAACCCAGGTATCTACCGTACGAAACCAGCCGCTCGGGCGCGCCGAAATGCCCGATCGTCATATGAGTCTGTTCGAAGTGAAGGTCTCTGTAAAACCCGGAATAATCGAGCAAGCAGTAAGGTGAGACAGCGATAAACACCAAGGCTGCAAGTCCGGCACTCATCCAGATAGAAGGGCTGAGCACGATTCTCTTCAAGTTGTGTTTCTGGGTAAGATGATGGTAGATGTGGGCGGTGACGACGCCGACGGCGGTCAGAAGACCCGGGTACTTGACTCCGGTCGCCAATCCCACGCAGACTCCTGCCCAGATATAGTGGCTTCGCCTCCCCTCCGTCGCGATTTTCCATATAGGAATGAAGGCAAGCAGTATGAAGAAGACAAGCGGAGTATCAGTGGTTATCAGCTGACCACGCCTGATATGGGAGAAACTGAGTGCCAAGAAGAAAGCAGCCAGCATCCCGACGGAACGAGAGAAGATGTCCTTGCCGAGCTTGTAAAGAACATAGATGGAGGCAATACCGAAGAAGGATGTAATCAGCCGGCCCACGTAGTAGAACCGGGTAGGATCAGCCTCGAAAGCCGCCAACATGCCTTGAGTAGACGAGAACGCACCGGCTGCTCTGCCAGAGAGGTATATCAGAGCCTGGCCGAACCACTGGATGTAGAATGTCAATGCGGGGTAATTGAAGAAGTGAGGATTGAAGTCGAGCCTACCAGTCTCAAATCCCCACATTCCCCATGCTTGTCGCCAGGGGGTTGCCTCCTCGAAGACCTCAGGAAGTCCCCAATTGAGATTGTACAGCCTCAGGCATGCTCCGGTGAGTATTATCAGAGCTAAGAGGATCTTCTTCCGCATTGACTACCTCGTGGGATATTCGAGCGCCATTGTAGCACAGCCCTCAGGTCCCAGGAAGATGTTTTTGCGCGGCGGGAGATACGGAGATTACTTTGCTCCGCGGACTTCCGCCAAACCTTCGGTTGCGGTTCCAGGGCACGTGATGCTACAATCCCGGAAAGCTACGGGATAATCGGCCACTTACATTCTGGGCTGACTTGTCAGTCTCAAGAACGGGTCGGGCACACCCATGGCCGATCCAGCAGAGGGGGTAGGCATGGTCGAAGATGGACCGGATCCGCACCCTGAGTCCGAACGCGACAAGACACTTCCTTCGGCATCTCATGATGCTGAACCCCAACAGATCGGACGTTACAGGATCCTTGAGCGTGTCGGTGATGGCGGCATGGGGGTAGTATACCGGGCCGAGCAGCAGGAACCCATACGGAGGCAGGTCGCCTTGAAGCTCATCAAGCTCGGCATGGATACGAAGAGTGTTGTGGGAAGGTTCGAGTCGGAGCGACAAGCGCTTGCACTGATGAATCATCCGAACATCGCCGGCGTGCTCGACGCAGGGGCCAGTGAGCAAGGGCGGCCCTATTTTGTGATGGAATACGTGCCGGGTGTGCCCATCACGGAATACTGCGACACCCACCGGCTGGGAACCCGTGAGCGGCTTGATATATTCATCCAGGTCTGCGACGGAGTCCAGCATGCCCATCACAAAGGAATCATCCACCGGGATATAAAGCCGTCCAACGTCCTCGTGGGATTGTGTGACGGTAAGCCGGTCCCGAAGATCATAGATTTCGGCGTGTCCAAGGCAATCGGTCAGCGCCTGACCGAGCGGACAGTGTATACGGAACTTGGACAACCGATAGGCACTCCTGAGTACATGAGTCCTGAGCAAGCGGAGATGAGCGGGTTGGATGTCGATACTCGAACGGATGTCTATTCGCTGGGCATGTTGCTTTACGAACTCCTGGTCGGCATGCTTCCGTTTGATCCTGCGGAGCTTCGACAGTCCGGCTATGATGAGATCCGGCGAAAGATCCGGGAGGATGAACCTTCAAAACCGAGCCGACGGGTCAGCACAATAGGTGCTGCCTCGACGGAGCACGCTGAGAAGCGTCGCACCGATCCGGCAACTTTGAGGAGACAGCTCCGTGGCGATCTCGACTGGATCGTCATGAAGGCACTGGAGAAAGACCGAACACGGCGTTATGCCTCTCCGAGCGAGCTTGCGGCGGACATCCGTCGCCACCTCGATGATGAGCCGGTACTAGCCGGCCGACCGAGCACAACGTATCGTGTAGGGAAGTTCGTGCGAAGGCATAAACTCGGAGTTGTTTCTGCCGCGACATTGCTGGGTCTGCTGATCGCGTTTGCGGTGGTAATGGCATTTCAGACCGCACGTGTGACCCGGGAGCGGGATCGGGCGAACCGGGAAGCCGACACCGCAAGGCAGGTAACAGACTTCCTGGTCGGGCTGTTCAAGGTTTCCGACCCGCGAGAGGCACGCGGGGAAACCGTCACTGCCCGGGAGGTGCTGGACAGGGGTGCCGAAAGGGTACGGGGTGAGCTGAGTGGCCAACCTCTGGTCCAGGCACGCTTGATGGAAGCAATCGGGATCGTTTACATGTACCTTGGACTCTTCGACGAGGCGGATACGCTGTCGCGACAGTCACTTGCTATCCGGGAAGAGATCCTGGGCGAAGAGCACGTGGAGGTGGCGACCATTATGAGCAACCTGGCCAATGTGTTGCATCAGAATGGAGAGTTCAGAGAAGCGCAGGCGCTCCACGAGCGCGCCCTGGCAATTAGAGAGAAACTGCTGAGTCCGGAGCATCCACAAGTGGTGATGAGTATGAGCAACCTGGCGATTGTCCTAAACGATATGGGGGACTATGAGAGGGCACGGGCACTCCATGAACGGGTGCTCGCGATCCGGGAGAGCACGCTGGGGGAAGATCACCTCGATGTGGCGGTCAGCCTCGACAACCTGGCGATTGTCTTGGAAGCGACCGCGGACTACGAGAGGGCGCGGATGCTGACTGAACGAGCACTGGCCATCCGCGAAAGATCTCTGGGACAGGACCACCCGGAAGTGGCGAGGAACCTGGCCCATCTGGCAGGCGTGCTCTGGGACTTGGGAGACTATGAGCGCGCCCGGGATCTATACGAGCGTGCTCTGGCCATCCGGGAGAAGGTGCTGGGCCCGGAGCATCCGGACGTGGCCGGCAATCTCAGCAACCTCGGCAGCATTCTGTACCTGATGGGAGACTACCCGGGAGCCAGGCAGCTTATGGAGCGGGCCCTTGTCATTCGGGAAAAGGCGCTGGGTGGGGACCATCCCGATGTGGCATTCACCCTGAACAACCTGGCTAGCCTCCACTGGACTCTTGGGGACTACGAGCGTGCGCAAGCGATGTTCGAGCGCGCACTCGCGATCCATGTGAAGTCTGTAGGGCCCAAACATCCCCTCGTGGCGGACATCATTGGCAATCTCGCCGGCATGGCCAACGAGACCGGAGACTACGATCGTGCTATTGCGCTCCATGAGCGCGCGCTGGCCATTCGCGAGGAGCTGCTGGGTGCGAACCATCCCGATGTAGCACTGACTCTCAATAACCTGGCGGAAACGCTCCGGCTCACAGGCGAGTACGGGCGCGCCCGGCCGCTTTATGAGAGGGCTCTGGCGATCTGGGAGCGTGCGCTGGGACCGGATCATCCCCAGCTCACCTACGCCCTGAGTGGCCTTGGAGAGCTATGCCGGGCCGTACACGACTACGACGTTGCAGAGTCGCTGTATACCCGCACGATCACGATTTGTGAGACGAGCCAGGGAGCGGACCGTGCGCCACTCCTGGAAAGCCTGGACGGCTCTGCGTCGCTGCTACGAGCACAGGGACGTGATGGAGAGGCGGAGGAGTTAGAGCGGCGCGCCGACAAGATACGGTGACACTCCGGAGGTTTCTCCACCTGTGTTTCTAACGTTGCGCCCGGGTTACGAGTCCCGGCAACGGGAGTACAAGTCCTGCCCGTCCGCGGAGGGGGGCATGGCGATCCCCGGGGGTGTGAGGCGGGAGTGTCCCGCTTGGGGTGGTCTGGATGCGGTAAATGAGTCAGTTGCTGTCATTCCATTCATAGGCATGCGGCCACTTGCCGGGGCTGTAAGTGACCGAGGCGTGGCAGACATTGCACGCAGTACCACGCTCGGGATTCTGACCCCCGTGCGTCTTGTTGAATGCGTCTATCTCAGATTCGTTGCCCCTGGAGCTCTCATGGCAGAAACCGCGATCATTGGGTCACTTCGAACTACGGACCCGGAACCTGCCGTCGGATCACTTCCTCCTCAATCAAGATCCTCGCCGTGCGCATGTCCATTAGTCCCATCGGTACTTGCCCTTCCTCGTCGTCCACTACCGGAACCTGCTCGAGGTGAATCTGATCCATCATGTGCATCGCCGATTTCAGAGGCATCGAGGGGGTTACCTTGTCGACCACTGGAGTCATGACATCGTGGGCGACAACCCATTCCCAGACGTTCTGGTCCATCACTGCATGCTTCAGGTTCTCAAGCGATATCACTCCAGTGATTCTGCCATCGGATCCGACCACCGGATAGACCAGGTAATCGTGCTCCGAGAACAACTGGAATACCTCCCGCAGCGGCGCCGTGCCCAGGATCGGGGCGACATCAACCGCCATGACATCGCGAACATGCCAGGACGCGATCACGTCCTCATTAGTCACGTTACGGCCGATCTCGCCGCCCAGGCGGACGGACATTTTGACAGCGGACGGTCCGATGATCTGCGCGATCAAGGTTGTGGCCGTCACCCCGAACACCACCATGTCACCCAGCGGCAGGTCTTCGGTGATCATGATGTTTCCCAGGCGCTGGCTGGCCATTATGGAAAGGCCTACCGCCACTCCGCCCTGGGCAAAAAGTCCCAGGCCGGCGTACTTTCTGACAGATTCAGCTGCACCCGATATCTTCGCCCCATAGAAAGCTCCTGCCACCTTGCCCAGGCTGCGGCCCACCACGTAGATGGCGGCAAGGGCCCAGATCCACGGTGGCATCTTGCCGACAGCCAGCCCGGCGCCCACCAGTACGAAGAACAGCACATAGATCGGGGCGGAAAAACTCCGAACGATTCCGAAGACTTCCTTGCTTCGCCTGGGGGCCATATTGATCAATGTTACGCCCATTGTCATCGTTGCGAGGATCACATCCATGCCGGTGGCCGCAGCGAAACCGATCAGCAGCAGAAGGATTCCGATCGCGATCCCAAGCGAACGTTCGCGCTGGTGGGACCAACGCAAAACGAAGTTAAGACCGACACCGGCTACCAGTCCGACGAGAACGGCCCCACCCAGCTCGACTGTGACCTTGACGGCGGCTTCGCCGAGTGATGAGGAACCATGGGTTATCATTTCAGCGATGCTGGTGCCGAGCCCGTACAGGGTCATGGCAAGGGCGTCGTCAAGCGCCACAATGGCTATTAGGGACGTGGTCAGGACCCCGCGGCTCCGGTACTCCCAGAGGACGTCCAGGGTCGATGCCGGATCTGTTGCCGAGGCGATGGCCCCCAAAACGATACCGGCTGCCAGGGCTGCGTTCAGGTTCTGAGCAACCGCATACACCAGTAAACCCACTGCCGTCCCGACTATGGCGAATGCCGCGAGCCCTTCTCCGAGAAAGATCGCGGCGAACTGCCGGCCGTACTTGCGGAAATTCTCAGCCTGGAGCTCACCGCCTACCAGAAAGCCTATGACGCCTAAAGCAAAGAGACTGAGTGAGCGCAGGGCGACCACGTCCGCCGCAGTTACGATCTTAAGCCCGCTCTCTCCTATGAGCAGCCCGATGGCGATGTATCCTACGACCTGCGGAATGCGCATACGCTGAAACAGCCAGGCGCCAAGGACCCCTCCGAATACGGCGAGACCCAGGATGAAGAGCACACCCAAGTTCAAGGAATGCATCTGCTCATCACCTACTTTGTGAGTAACTCAAAGACTGCGGCTTCCGATTTCGCCGTCAGCACGCTCTCGCGAACTGCCGGGTCCTTCAGGCTTGCACTGACCGCTGCCAGGGCCCGCAAGTACTCGGAGTGCTGGTTCTGACCTGCAGCCACCATGCAGATGATACGCACCGGCTTACCATCAAGCGATTCATAGTCAGTGATGTCCCGGCGGCTTGCTCCGAGGGCCATAACCAGTTCCTTGACCGATGCCAGCCGGACATGTGGTACCGCCACTCCGAAACCTATGCCGGTGCTCATGAGCCGCTCTCTTTCGAATATGGCGCGGGCCAGCTCGGTCCGGTCGTGGATGCGAGGAGAACGGGCGAGCACGTCTGTCATCAGCCTGAGCGCTGACTCTTTTGACGTCTCGTCAATGATCACGACGCGGTCGGGGTCCAGTACATCCCGGATTTCGAAGGCGTGGCCGGAGGCGGTCCGGCCTCCGCGTGTAAGCCGCTGGTTTACCCAGCGTTCGATCTCACCACGTTTGAAGCGCCAGCTGGTACCGAGCTTGCCGGAGGGAATCTCTCCCTTCTGAGCCCACTCGTACACCGTCCGCTCCGATACCCGAAGATATTCAGCGACCTCTTCCACAGTCATGATCTCATGCGCACTCATTGGGACCTCTCCCGCCTTGGCTTCCGGGGGTGACTTACCGGCTCTTACGGCCTCGACACCTAAGGTAGTATGTCATGCTCAACATTGGTATGACCCTTTATACATAAGCATACACAATCTTCGTATGTACGCAACCATTTTCATAAGAATGTGCTTAGAATCATGAAATTTCTACCAGACAGCGTTCCGCGGTAGTGTAATACTCCAGGCAGTAGCCTGCGCAAGAGAGATCAGATAGGATTACCAGCAGCCGGCCATGGTATCCAACAGAATTGCGTTCTCAGGCTTTAGCCAGAGGAGCCACCTCAATGTCTGAATGTGTGATGCTGGGATTCCCTGAGCCTCAGCACCTGCCAACCCAAGTCCGTCCGGTGCTGGTCACGGCATGCCACCGGCTCGCGCCTGCACAACCCCAAAAACCTTGACATCCTGCGATTTGTGTGGTATTCTGCCCCTTGCCTTCACAAAAATAGCGGTCTTGACTCGGGAGGCATTTGTCATTCGAAGAGCGTCCGGCCACGGTCACTGCATTGTCCTTGCTGCGCGGATGAGTGTCGGTGACTGCGTGCCGATCGCTGAACCAAGGATCTGCTGAGAAAGCAAGAACTCATGGGCGTGACCTGTCGAACCAGTGCCCAAGGTTTGATGTAATGGGACCGACTTGTATAAGGGGCCGCTGTACCGATCCTGGAAGGTTCGGTATGTGCGGCTTCTTGCGTTTCATGGCAGATTGGAGAAGAGCAATCGGACGGATGTCCCGGCAAGGGAGGTGATGATCGCCGATTCAAGAACGTGCTGTTCCTTAAGTCCACGTGCGGGGCCCGGCCGAACTTCGGCCTGGACCGTGGACGGCAAAGGAAGGACCGGAAGGGAGGATGGACATGAGTAGGTTACTAGCGCTTTGCTGCGTCTGCATGTTGATGCTGGTGGGTGCCGCCAACTCCTCGCAGGATCTGATCGTGCGTGTGGAGGATGGTAACGGCAATCTCATCACCGACGCACAGGTAGTTTTCATAACATCAGGGGGCGACCACCTGAAGGCGGACCAGTTGCCTGAAGGCACCTATGTATACTACGACGTGGGTGTCAAGGTCACCCTGGAGATAGAGCATGAAGCGTATGGCTCGGCTCGCTTCGAGGTGGTGCCTTCACGGGAGGAAATCCCGAAGAACCCGCTTTTTGCAGGACAAATCCACAAGACCGTGGTTCTGGGGCCGCGCGGGCTGAATCCGGAGCTGGAGCCGCCGTCGAACGACCTCTGTGAGGACGCTATTCCGGTGGCTGTGCCTTCGGCAACGGCCGGAACGACCACGGACGCTGGAATCGATTGGCCGGATATGCCGGACTGTGGCGTAGTCATCACCAGCCCTGGAGTGTGGTATTCGGTTATCGGAACAGGGACCACGATTTTTGTGGAGACTTGCGGCGCGACATGGGATACCAAGATTTCGGTATACTGCCGTGGATGCGATCTTCCCATCTGTATCGGTGGTAACGACGATGCCTGCGGTTTGCAGAGCAGGTTTAGCTGGTGCTCAGAGTATGGTGTCGAGTACATGGTTCTGGTGCACGGCTACGGTGGGCAAAGCGGCCCCTTCGATCTCACGGTCTACGAGGATGGTGAGGGCTGTACCCCTGACATCACGTGTCCGGCCCCACCCGAAAACGATCTCTGTGATGGTGCCATCCCTGTGACCATTCCATCGGTTACCCTGGGAAGTACCGCGGGTGCGAGCCCCGACTACGACGTCGAGGACTGCGGGTATGCCTCCATCACCTCACCTGGAGTGTGGTATTCGCTTATCGGCGATGGAACCACGCTTACTGCTACGACGTGTGCGGATCTCTACGACTTTGACACGAAGCTCTCGGTGTACTGCGGCGATTGCGGAGACCTTATCTGCGTTGACGGCAACGACGATGAGTGCTACGACGGCGCGAGCTTCTTACTGAGCACGGTCACCTGGTGCTCCCAGGCGATGGCGGAGTACAAGATCCTGGTGCACGGTTATGGTGGTGCGTTCGGCGACTTCGAGCTGGACGTCTCATCGGACGGAGTGGCCTGCGTAGCGGAAGTGGCGTGTATTCCCACCGGCGCCTGCTGCTTCCCCGATGCGTCCTGTGCCGATGGCTTGACACAGTATGAGTGCGAGGATCAGGGCGGCACATACCAGGGCGATGACTCCGTGTGCGGTGGCGGATTCGTGGGCTGGTCTGCGGTTGAGGACTGCGCCAATGCTTTTGAGGATATCTCCGGCACCGGGACCGAGCTGTATCTCGGTGATGACGACGGCGAGGTGGTTCCCCTTGGGTTCACCTTCAACTTCTGGGGAGATATCCATGCCGATATAGGGGTCTGTTCCAACGGTTATTTGACCTTCGGCGAAGACCTCACGGACTTCTCGAACGACTATATTCCCGACGACTACGACCCGAACGATTATATCGCCCCGCTGTGGGACGATCTTGCCCCGAATGATGGCGGCACGGTCCACTACCAGACTCTGGGTATGGAGCCGAACCGCCGCTTCATCGCCCAGTGGACAAACGTTCCGCAGTTCTATACGGGAGATTCGAACACATTCCAGGCGATTCTCTTCGAGGGCACGAACTGCATCGAGCTCCGCTACGGGGTGATTACCCCTGAGAGTTATGAGGGTGACTACACGGTCGGGGTCGAGAACCAGGACGGTACGGACGGCCTCAGCATCCCCGGCGCTGATGTGGGCGATGGGGTCTGCAAGAGCATCTGCCCGGTATTTACGGAGCCTATAGTCTGTCCGCTCGAAGTGCCATTTGACATCAAGCCCGGGTCGTGTGTCAATCCGTACAATACCAATTCCAACGGCAAGCTTCCCGTTGCGATTCTTGGTACGGCCGATTTCGACGTTTACGATGTGGATCCGGCGACGATCACGCTTGAGGGTGTGTCGGCTCTGAGGTGGTCGTACGAGGATGTTGGGACACCATACATCGGAACGGATGTCTGCGGCTGCTCCGAGGAAGGTCCCGACGGTTACATGGACTTGACGCTCAAGTTCGACAGGCCGGACCTCACTGAAGCAATGGGTGATGTTACCGATGGCGAGATCAGGCCCCTCAGCCTGTTGGGTGCGCTGTACGATGGTTATCCCATCTACGGTTGGGACTGTGTGCTGATCAAGGATAAGGGCCCTGACCCGGATCCTCCCCCGGTGATATCCATCGAAACATTCACCGGAGTGTCTTCGACCATCGGGTTCAGCCTGAGTGAACCGACTCATGTAACCATGGTGATTTATGATGTTCAGGGCAAGCGTGTCCAGACAGTGGTAAACGAGATGCTGCCCAGTGGAGACCATCGGATCACCTGGAACGGCAGAGACCAACGTAACAAATCCGTTGTAAACGGCATGTACTTCTGCCGTGTTGAAGCCGGAGGCATTGAAAAGACAGTGAAGATGCTGTTGACACAGTAATCTTTCGGTTCAAGTATTGGGGTAGAGCCAGGGACCGGGTCCCTGGCTCTTTCCTTTGGTCGGCCGCTGGTCGGCCGCGCCCATGCTTGTTGCCTTTAGGCGTTGATTACCGGCAGATTGTGTGATATAGTGTAGGCATCGGTCAAGGGCGAGCACCGCATCCGAGGATCTGCCAACGTATGATGAGACTGTCACTGACACTCGTTCTTAGCTGCTTCTTTTGTGTGGCGCTTGCAGCGGCCTCCTCTGCCCAGGGGCCTGACACGCTCTGGGCGAAGACCTATGGAGGATCCAGCTCCGACTACGGGTATTCGATTCAACAGACGCTTCCGGATGGGGGCTACATCATCACGGGCTCCACCTTCTCCTACGGGGAAGGAAGCTACGACCTG
Source organism: Candidatus Eiseniibacteriota bacterium (assembly GCA_043810925.1). Taxonomy (GTDB): domain Bacteria; phylum Arandabacterota; class Arandabacteria; order Arandabacterales; family Arandabacteraceae; genus Arandabacterum. The sequence goes on along the minus strand of JBDRNT010000100.1, from coordinate 22,270 downwards.
TACTACATCAAGACAGATGCAGACGGCGAGGTTGACTGGGCCAAGACCTATGGTGGGACCGGCACGGATCACGGGAGTTCCGTTCAGCAAACCCTTGACGGCGGATACATCCTGGCGGGCTACACGAATTCATCGGGGGCCGGCGGCTACGATATTCTCCTTGCCAAGACGGATTCGGGCGGGACTGTAGACTGGGCGTATACATATGGGGGTTGGGCAGACGACCGTGCCTGGCATGTCCAGCAGACCATGCCGGACAGCGGGTATATCGTCGCAGGATACACAGAGACATTCGGCGCGGGTGGGGGGGATGCATATGTGTTGAGGACGGACGCACGTGGCGGCTTTCTTTGGGGGAGGCCCTACGGCGGGCCTGATTGGGATGAGGCCAGGCATATAAGTCAGACCTTTCCGGATAGCGGCTATATTCTCGTCGGGACAACAAGCTCCTACGGCGCCGGCGCGGATGACGTTTACCTCATTAAGATCGATGCAGATGGAGATACCCTGTGGACCCGAACCTGTGGTGGAACCGGAAGTGAGTATGGCTATTCAGTTCAGCGAACATTCCCCGACAGCGGCTATGTCATCGTCGGGAATACATACTCATTCGGTGCGGGAGACAGCGACCTGTATCTGGTGAAGACGGATCAAGACGGTGATACGCTCTGGACAAGAACGTTCGGAGGCTCAAGCGTGGAGTACGGGTACTCCGTTCAGCAGACATCACCTCAACCCGGCTACATAATCGCGGGATCCACAAGGTCCTTCGGGGAAGGCAACTTTGATGCTTATGTGATAAAGACAGACACGCAGGGCGACCCTGTCTGGACAAGAACATATGGTGGGGCCTTGTATGATGACGGCTATTGCGTCCGCCAGACCGCGCCCGACAGCGGGTATGTTGTCGCTGGGTCGACCCGGTCCTTCGGCGCCGGCGTTTATGATATCTACGTCGTGAAGACCGAACCTGTTCTGGCCGGCATCGACGGTGACCCTGCCGGCAGGACTGAGTTCATGCTCTCGGCGGGCGAGCCCAATCCTTTCAGGGATAGAACCGTCATCAGATTTCGTCTCGGCCGACGTTCAAGGGTCACAATAGCCATGCACAATGTCCTGGGTCAAAGAGTGGCCACCCTCCTCGACGCCACCAGGGGGCCGGGCACTCACATTGCTGCCTGGGACGGGCGAGACTCCGTTGGGCATGCTCTTGCACCGGGGATTTATTTTTGCACTCTCCAGGTCAAAGACCAGATCGCCACCCGTAAGATTGTGTTAGTCCGCTAACATCTATCGTTATCACCGGCAAATGTAAAGTCCACTTGACAATTTGGCCATGTGTTCGTATATTCTCTAATGTAAAGCTAGCTTTACTTCGGTAGTCAGGATTACAGGTGCCGGGACCCGACCCAGGGTCCAGGCCAAACGGGAAAGGAATGGAGACATGTTACTCGTGAAGCACAAGCATCTAATAGTGCCGCTCAGTGTGGTCTGCATCACCATCTCGATGCTGCTCGGGCGATTTGCCGGAGAGGGTATCCGGTGGATCATCTTCGCAGAGGGTCTGTTCCTTGGACTGGCGATGTCGCTGAGCGTCTTCGCGCTCATCATTCACGCCGTGTTGCGTGGTTATGAATGAGCGCGTCCTGAATAGTCTGCGAGAGCACCGCAAGCAGCTCGGACTTACCCAGGAGGACCTTGCGAAGTCCCTGGGGGTCTCCCGGCAGACAATCATTTCCATTGAGCGCGGGAGGTATGTTCCCAGCCTGGCTCTTGCACTCAAGATCGCGCAATTCTTCAAATGCTCTGTCGACCAGATGTTCAAGATTGAGGAGGAATAGCCATATGTTGGACGAGCGATTCATAATGCACAGGTTCAAGGCTATGCGGCTGTCACTCATGGCCGGAATGATCGCGATGGTGGGCGTTTTCAGCGTCGATATGTTCGTGAACCGTACCATACGGTGGGATCTACTTGGCATACTGCTGGTGATGGCCGTGACGAAGCTCGGCGCTATGCTGTACTACCAGAGGACCAATTAAGGCGGTGTCAACTGAAAACGGCTCCGAGGTGTGCTATTCTGGCAAGGTGGGAAATGAGCGTACTGCGTGTTCTACACAGGAGGCAACTGTCAGGGGACCACGAGCAGTCAACCGCAGCAGGCGCTACGTGAAATCCATTATGTAGCTCAACACACCTTCATGCAGATCGGTCTGGATTCTGAATTCACTGTTGTCAAAGACGGCCTGCATCCGCTTGTTGTCCTGAAGCACCTCGGCGGTGAACCCGGCAATCCCGTGACGCCTCGCGATCGTGGTAAGGTACTTAAGCAGGGATGTGCCGATCCCCTTGCCCTGCCAGGTGTCTTTAACGATGAAGGCAACCTCGGCACGGTTTGTCCGTGCGTCAAGATAGTAGCCGCCTAATGCTATAATCTGCTCACCATGTGCTTCGGGGACGGTCGCGACAGTGGACACTTCACTGCGGTAGTCTATGAAAACGAAATCCTGGATTTGCTTTCGGGGTACCCATTTCATACGGCTCATGAACCGGTAATAGAGCGTGTCACGCGAGAGCGCGTAAAGCAGGTCTTTCATGCCGGGTTCATCGGTCATCTGCACGGGGCGGAAATCTACAAGGGTTCCATCATCCAGCAGATAAGTGGTATGAAACTCGTGCGTTCCCAGGCAAATCCGTTTTTCTACAGATGCCAGTTCCTCGCGTATGTACTTGTGTTCAATGGCCTCCCTGAACAGTTTCGATCTGAATTCGGGGTGCGCAATGTTGATCAACGCCAGCGCCCGTTCCTGGACATTCTTCCCGTGTAAGTAGGCACTACCGTATTCTGTAACGACATAGTGTACGTCACCGCGCGTCGTAACGACACCGGCACCGGGGCTGAGCCTTGAGACGATTCGTGACACTGCGCCACCCTCGGCTGTTGATGGGAAAGCTATAATGGCCTTGCCCCCGGGTGCCCTCGCTGCGCCGCGGTTGAAATCCACCTGGCCTCCAATACCTGAGTAGAAGTGTGTCCCGAGCGAATCGGCACACACCTGTCCTGTGAGGTCGACCTCAAGAGCGACATTTATGGCGACCATTTTATTCTGTTGCGCTATGACAAAAGGATCGTTGACGTATTCCGTCGGATGGAAGGCGAACACCGGGTTACCATCGATATAGTCATACAGTTTCCGCGTACCCAGACAGAAACTGGCGACAATCTTGTCCCGATCAATGGATTTGTGCGCCCCGGTTATGACACCTGATTCGACAAGATCCACCACGCTGTCGGTGAGCATCTCGGTATGTATCCCGAGGTCCTTCTTGCTCCCCAGAAACTGTAGCACCGACTGTGGCACCCGCCCGATCCCCAACTCTATTGTGGACCCGTCATCAACAAGAGATGCCACGTACTGGCCTATCTGGCGAGTTACATCGTCGGTCTCGGGTGGCTGGACTTCGATTAGATCAGTATCCGCGGGAACCAGGAAATCGATGTCGAGCACATTGATGGAACTGTCGCCATGAGTTCTGGGCATCCGGGGGTTGACCTGTGCAATTACAAGGCTTGCATTTTCGACGGCACTCTTAACGATATCGACCGAGATGCCCAGACTGCACATCCCCCGGGTGTCTGGAGGGGTAACCTGGATCAAAGCCACGTCAAGCGGCAATCGGCCGGACTTGAACAGTTGTGGGATGTCTGAGAGGAAAATCGGCGTGTAATCCCCAAGCCCTTGCTGGATGATGTCTCGCACGTTCTCGGCGATGAAGAAACTGTTAACGGAGAAGTGGGTCGCGAGGTCTTTCTGCGCATACGGAGCAGATCCGAGCGTCAGCAGGTGAACGATCTCGGTGTCGGCAAGATCCGCGCCGCGAGCGACCAGTGCATCGGTTAAGATCTGGGGTTGTGCACAACCCGTTCCGATGAATACGCGCTGGCCCGGCCGGATGCTCTTTACGGCTTCCTCTGCTGAGACCACTGCATCGCGGTACTTATGCTGCCACTCACTGTCGTAGTTCGTCGTATTGTTATCACTCATGTTTCAGAACATCTCCCGAAAGCGTCATCCGTGCGTCCGCCACGAAGGCTACAGATCCGACTTCGCCGACAATAAAAGGATTTATGTCCATTTCAACAATCTGCGGGAAGTCGGTCACCAGCTGGCTTATTCTTTGTAAGCCCCCTGCTATGGTTGAGAGGTCCGCCTCGGCGCGGCCGCGCGCGCCCTTAAGAAGCGCAAAAGACTTCGTACTTGCGAGCATCTGCATTGCCTCTTCAGCGGTTATGGGTGCCAGATGGAATGTGACATCCTTCATCACCTCCACGAAAATACCGCCGAGCCCAAACATGAGCATCGGCCCGAACTGTGGATCGCGAGTCATACCGAGAATGACTTCTGTCCCGCGATTGCACATTTCTTCGACATAGACCCCTACGAGATCGGCCTGGGGTGCACTGCGGCCGATCCGGAGCATCATGAGATCGTAGGCATCGCTTACCTGCTCGGCATTTGAAAGATTAAGCCTGACGCCGCCGAGATCCGACTTGTGTATGATGTGAGGTGAAACGATCTTCATGGCTACCGGATAGCCTAGCCGCTGGGCAGCTGTGACAGCCTGGTCGGCGGAAGTCGCAAGACGCCCCTCCGGAACGTTGAAATCGTAGGCGCGCAGGATATCCTTGGCCTCGACTTCCCCCAACTCCTTCAGCCCCGCACGTATTTGCCGCGTTATTATCCGATCGACACGGCGTCTGTTAACCGGGAACCGGGCGACGATCCGGGGCGGCCGCCGCCGCCACAAAGCGTATTCACACATGGTCTGCAGGGCCGCGACCGCGCGTTCCGGTGAGGGATAGTCGGGCAGGCTGGCTGCTACCAGCTCGTCACGGGCAGGCATAACATCCCTGCCGCCCATAAAAGCTGCAAGAATCGGCTTATCGCCACGCACACAGCCGGCGACGGCTCGAGCGGTTTCGGCCGGGTGGGTCATCGCCTGTGGTGTCAGAAGGACAATAAGCGCGTCAACAGACTCGTCATCCAGAGTAGCGGTGATAGCTGTTGCATACCGTTCCGGGTCGGCATCACCGAGCACATCGATGGGGTTACCGACACTGGCTGCAGCCGGCAACTTCTTCTTAAGAGCAGTCGCCGTGAACGAATCGAGTGAGGTGACCACCATCCCTGACGTCTCAATGGCATCGGCAGCCATGATACCAGGTCCCCCGGCATTCGTGATTATCGCCACGCGATTGCCTTTAGGCAGCGGTTGCATCGCAAGGGCCGTGGCGGAGTCAAACAACGCTTCAAAGGTATCGGTTCGGACGACACCCGCCTGCGAAAACGCGGCGCCATAGGCGATATCAGCACCCGCAAGACTTCCGGTATGCGATGATGCGGCTTTCACACCGGCCCGTGTCGTCCCGACCTTGAGTACGACGACAGGTTTTTTGGCAGCGGCCTTCTCAGCAATCCTGACGAACTCCTTACCTTCATCGATACTCTCCAGGTAGCATACGATCACGGATGTTTCCTCATCGGCCGCCAACGCCTGGAGAAAGTCGTTCTCGTTTAAGTCCGCCTTGTTACCGATGCTGATGAGTTTTGCCAGTCCCATGCCCCTTGCGGCTGCCCAATCGAGAATAGCCGTGCACAACGCTCCCGACTGGGACACAACTGATATCCCGCCAGTGCGCGGCATATGCTTGGCGAAAGATGCGTTCATCCTGTGATGGGTATTGATAAGGCCCAGACAGTTGGGGCCCAGCATCCGGACACCTTTATCCGAGCACAGCCTGGCGAGTTCGGCCTCTTCCGCGGCGCCTTCCGGACCTGTTTCCTTGAAGCCCGCGGTTATCACGGTAATAGCTTTTGCTCCGGCGGATATTGAATCCTCAACGGCGCGGCGCACAAGTTTTGTGGGTACGGCGATTACACTCAGATCGATGGTTTGACCGAAGGTCCTGAGGTCCGGGTAACACTTAAGACCCAGCACCTCGTCCGAGGACGGGTTTACGGGAATGATCGAACCACCGAACCCTCCTTCAATAAGATTGGCCAGTATCTCATGCCCCACCTTAGCGGGTGTGCGGGAGGCGCCGATAACGGCGATAGTCTCAGGATAGAGCAGCGACTCAAGCATTACACAGGTCCTCACTTAGAGAGCCGGCGGACCAACCACCATAGGAAATCGGTGCGCGCCGCATGTCTCACTTATGTTATACTATATCCCGTTACCGGCATGAGTTCAACCTGAAACCGGTGGCAGAGCGAAGCCCGCGTTCCGCACCTTACCGGGTGGCGGTAGGGCCTTCCCCGGCAGTACCTCCTTGTGAAATGCATGAGAGGGGGGTACAATCCGGAGAGTATCGGGACTCTTTCAGGCAGGAGGATCCTGGCTTTGGTTGATGTACTTCAGCACATCGGCCTCGTTGTTTTATATGTCGCTCTCTTTGCTCTCAATGTGAGCATATTCCTTGGCATCCCCGGGGGCTGGATCGCCTTCGGTGGGATCCTCATCTACGACATCGCCACAGGCTTCTCGACAGTGGGCTGGAAGTGGTTGATCGTGATGGCGGTGGTACTCCTCGTGGGCGAGCTGATTGAATCCCTTCTCGGCCTTGTCTATGTTGCGCATAAGGGCGCGACGAAGTGGGGCGTGCTTGGGGCCTTTCTCGGCGGACTCGTGGGCGCGATCGTTGGCACGTTCATCGTCCCCTTTGTCGGAAGCATCCTATTTGGTCTCATAGGCGCTTTCGCCTTTGCTGTCCTCTTTGAGTACATTTACTACAGGTCGCTTGACCAGGCAGTCCGGACCGGCTTCTTTGCCTTCATCGGGAAGCTCGGGGCGATGTTTGTCAAACTTGTCCTCTCGCTTGTAAACCTGGGTCTCTTCGTATACCTGAGCTGGAGCGCCTGAGGCCCGGAAAACCTCCGGAGACAGCGACGACACCGACCACACCGTTCGGCGGGTCTCCCCCGCATATACATGCTCGAATTTGAAACTGCCGGACTCAGACAAACCCACAAGATAGTGGTTGTACGTTAAACCGGCTCCCACAGGAGGAAAAGCATTGCCTCCCGGCCGTGCCCGGGTATAACCTGAAGGCGAATTGACAAAGTGGCACCGAGTTAAAGGAGGCGGCTGATGAAGCGGGCGACGTTAATTGCTATCGTGATCGCCATATCAGTGGTGACTGCATCTGGGTTCTCTGTGGTCTTCGCCGGGGAAGAACTGCCATACTATCTTGAGGATCGGGGACCGGGCGTTCCCTTGTCGATGTTCGGCACCTACATCGAGCTGGGCGAATTCATCTTCTATCCATTCTACGAATATTACTACGACGAGGATGCCGAGTACGCACCGGCCGACTTCGGCTACGGTGACCTGGAAGATCATCGGGGCAAGTACCGGGCGCACGAGGGTTTGATATTCCTCGGCTATGGCGTGAAGGACAATCTGGCTCTTGAGCTTGAGGCCGCCTTGATAACCGCAACGCAGCATAAGGCCGAGGATGATACGTCAGCGATGCCGGAGACGGTGGAGGAGTCAGGATTGGGTGACGTCGAGTGCCAGATTCGCTGGGGCTGGCTCGGCGAGAGCGCAAGCCGGCCGGGACTGTTCAGTTACTTCGAAACGGTCTTCCCGCTTCAGAAAGATAAGGACCTGATCGGTACCCAGGACTGGGAGTTCAAGCTCGGCACGGGGCTCATCAAGGGCTTCCGCTGGGGGACTGTGACGGTTCGGCTGGCCGGCGAGTACTCTGTGGAGGAGAGCAAGGCAGAGATCGGAGAATACGCTGTTGAATACCGCAAGCAGGTCACAGAGTCTTTCCGGTTCTACATAGGGTCAGAGGGGTCGCAGGATGAGGTTGAGTTGATCGCGGATCTGGAGATCCGCCTGTTTGATAACGGTTTCCTCCGAATCAACAACGGTTTCGGGGTAACCTCGAAGGCAACAGACCATGCCCCTGAAGTCGGCGTACTGTTTCGACTGTGATTGCCAATCAGTAAGCTGTCACCGAATCAGGTGAGGTGGGTATGAATCGGACGCACATTGTCAAACTGATAGTAAGCATTGTTGTGTGCCAGCTCGCCGGTGTCGTCGGGTCGGTCTTCACGGCCAAGTCGGTCTCCACATGGTACGTCACGCTGCGTAAACCCGCCTTCACACCGCCCGGCTGGTTGTTCGCACCGGTCTGGATATCTCTGTATGCACTCATGGGGATAGCGCTGTTTCTGGTTTGGCGTAAGGGTCTTGAAAGTGCTGGTGCGAAGGCCGCCATAACGATATTTGCCGTACAATTGGTACTCAACGCGGCATGGTCGGTTGCCTTCTTCGGCACACGCTCGCCTCTGGCCGGCCTGGTCGTTATAGTCCTGTTGTTGGGGGCCATACTGGTTACGATAGCGCGCTTCTACAGCATATCGATCCCGGCGGGCATCCTGCTCTTGCCGTATGTGGTATGGGTTGCATTCGCGACGCTTCTCAACGGTTGGTTATATGTTCTTAACAGATAGCGATCGGCGATAATTAGCAAACTGTCACCGGATTATGAAACCAAGAGTTGTGGTCAGCAAGTGCCTGGGGTTCGCCAGGTGCAGATACGACGGGGCGGTGATCTCAAGTGAGTTTACACGCCTGCTCAAACCCCACGTTGAATTCCTCACTGTGTGCCCTGAAGTCCAGATCGGTCTACCGGTGCCGCGAGATCCGATTCGTATCGTTCGAGAGACGGGCACCGAAAAACTTCTGCAGCCTGCAACCGGACGGGACTTCACCAAGGCCATGACGAAGTTCGCGGAGTCGTTTCTCACTTCGCTTGGACCGGTTGATGGCTTCCTGCTCAAGTCCCGGTCGCCTTCGTGTGGTACAAGGGACGTCAAGATCTACTCGGGCATACACAAGGGGACCCCGGCTTCCAGGGGTGCCGGTATGTTTGGAGGTGCAGTGCTGAGCAGGTTTCCGCATACGGCAATCGAGGATGAGGGGAGAGTTACGAATCAGGGGATACGCGAGCACTTTCTCATCCGGATCTATGCATACGCCTCGTTTCGGAAAGTGAAGACACAATCCGCAATGAAGCATCTCGTCAAGTTCCACAGCGACAACAAGCTCCTGCTCATGGCCTACAACCAGCAAGCCTTAAGGGTAATGGGGAAAATCGTAGCCAACCCGGAGAAGTTGCCGGTGGATCGTGTTTTGAACCTCTATGAGGAGCAGCTCTATCGGGCGTTTGCGACAATACCGCGATACACGTCCTGCATAAATGTGCTTATGCATGCGATGGGATACTTCTCGAAAGACCTGTCGGGCAAGGAGAAAAGGTTCCTGCTTGATACGTTTGAGGAGTTCCGCGCCAAGAGGGTACCTCTGAGCGTACCTTCGAGCATCCTCAAAGCCCACATAATCAGGTTCGAAGAACCCTATCTAATAAAGCAGACCTTCTTCGAGCCGTTTCCGGAGGAGCTCCTGACCTTGACCGATTCCGGAAAGGGCAGAGGCATGTAGCCGGCTACTCAACCTCCAGCGTCATCGGGTCGCGCAGGGGCAGGATCGTGATCTCACCGAAATCGGAGAAGCGCTCGGGATGTTTGTCCGACCCTGCCTCGACAGCTTCCGGGTCACCGACCACCAGGAACACAAGTCTGTCGGGGTGGAGATACTTCTGCGCAGCTGCAAGGACATCATCCGGCGTCACGGCCTTGATGTTGTCGGTATAGGTCTGCCAGTACTCGTCGGGACGGCCGGTATAGTCATCATCGGCGAAGGTGTTGACTATGTCCGCCTTGCTACCGAAGGGATTGACCACGTCACTGATAAAACTTGCCTTGGAGTTTTCAATGATCTCGGGATCGCATTTCTCGGTGCGGATACGGTTGATCTCATCGATGATAAGACGGGTGCCGAATGCGCCCGTGGCATGCTTTGTCTGGAACCAGGCCCGGAACGTGCCGGGGTATTCGACGGGGCGTTCGAACCTGCTGCCGGTGTTGTAGGCCAGACCCTCATCGGATCTGACGCGTCTCACGATCCGGGACGTGAAGCCGCCGCCACCCAGTATATCATTCATAACCATAAGCGCATATTGATCGGGTATGTCCCGCTTGACGCCGATGTGCCCCAATCGGATGCGTGACTGGTTGACATCTTCCTTCGCGATCATATATACCCCGGGCCTCGGGTCGGCGATCTGATCAGGGATTTCCGGGAGACTCAGCTCATGATCGGGCCATCCGTCAAGCATTTCGTTGAGTCTCGTCAGGATTTCGTCGGTTTCGAAGTTGCCTGCGACGGCGAAAATGAAGTTCTTCGGAAAGAAGTATTTCTCGTGGAAGGCAACCAGGTCCTCCCGGGTGATGGAATTGACGGACTGCTCGGTTGCGCGGTGGGGAAGTGTCGATGGGTGGTCGCCATACATGAGAAACTCCCACTCGCGGGACTCGATCGCGGCCGTGGAGGCGTTACGTTGCTCCAATCGTGATAAGACATCGGCGCGGTAGCGGTCGATGGCCTCCTGGTCAAACATTGGCGCCTGCAATACCCTCTTGAGCAGATCCAGGCCATCGGCAATGTCCTTTGACAGGCAGAAAAGCGTAGCGGCACCCTGCGTCTCGCCGATGTTGACCGATATCTCACCTGCCAGGAAGGCTAGTCGCTCGTCGACCTCTTTTGCGGTCATGCCCCGGACACCGCCATTGCGCATGAGATATCCGGCCATATCTCCAAGCCCGGCCTTGTCGATAGGCACATAGACGGCCCCTGTGCGGATGAGAACGGTCATCTCAAACGTGGGGAGTTCCGGGTTCTCGGCCACATACGCGCGGGCTCCACACGCGAGTGTGTGCCTGTAGCTCTCCGGCCTGGGTGGTTGGTATATGAGTTCCTCAAACTGCAAGTCATCCGGGTGATCGACGATCTCATCAGCCGTGAGTGCGGACGCAAAGATGAACATGACAGCCAGCACCAGGCCGGATGATGCTACTGCCAACCTGTTATGTCCTTTCAAGAATGTCCTTCTCATGTTCACATCTCCTTTGGTGTAGGTTCTACTCCGCCTCGGCGGCCCTGAGCTTCTTAAGGTGCTCGTTAGCTATCTTGAGCAACTGCTCCATCTGTGCTCGTTCCTCCGGATCCTCGACCTGATCGAGCCGCATTGAAAACATGCCGATCATCTGCTCCAGGCGCGCGGCATCATCGATCGATTCGATCATCTGGACAGCCTGGGCGAATCGAGGGTCTTTACCACCCCCGTCCTCACTTTCCCGGCCGCCCTTCGTGTTGACAATCATTACGTTCCGCTGATCGTCGGCGAAATACCGGTTGGCCACGCGCTGGACCGCCTCGGCAGTGACAAGGTCGAGTTTGTCCGGGTTGTTGTTGGCTTCCGTCCAGTCACCCATGGCCGCGTCGCTACCTAGGAAGAACAGGATACCCATTCCCGACATGATGTCCATGAGCCTTATCTTCTGGACGCGTAACTGGTTCTTGACCTTCTGCAGTTCCGCGTCGGACACGGGGTTGGTCTTCATGTCCCGGATCACTTCGTACATGGCCTCTTCCAACGCTTCGGCCCGCACACCGGAGACACCCTCGGCGCGGATCTGAAAAGCCCCGGCGTACTTCTTTGAGTCCTGTGACGCGCTTACGGCGAGCTGACTGCCGCCGAACATGCGTCTGCGCGCGTCACCCGAGCTCTTGGCAATGCCCTTCTCTTCCACAAGCTTCTTATAAAGCCGGCCGGTCTTGCCGTTCATAATGCCGGCCAGAACTTCCAGCGGGTAGCTATCCGGGTGTTTCCATGCGACCGTGTGGTACCAGACCTCGGCCCGGGGGCTGGTCTCCGCTTCGGCGATCAACCGCTTCTCCCCGTACTGGCTCTCTTCGAGAGTGATCACATCCGGTGGCTCGATCTCTCCGGGCGGAATCCGCTCGAAGTACTTCCTGATGAGTCCGATCATCTTATCAGGCTCAAGATCGCCCACCAGGATCATGGTGAGATTATTGGGCGCGTAGTAGGTGCTGTAATACTGCTCGGCTTGCTCGCGGGTGATGTTCTCGACATCGGACGGCCAGCCGATCACATCCCAGTGATAAGATGATGACTTCCAGAACATGGCCCGGAAATCCTCATCTATCAGTCCGGTCGGGGTCGATTCGACGCCCAGGCGGCGCTCCTCACGAACCACATCCCTCTCAGAGTAGAACTCTCTGAAGACAGGAGTACTGAAGCGGTCGGATTCGAGCCACATGTAGAGCTCGATCTTGTTCCTGGGCACGCGCACGAAGTATCCGGTCATATCATCGGATGTGAATGCATTGAGGAAGTAGCCGCCATGCTTCGAATAGATTTCACTGAGCTGGTCCTTCACGATCAGCCGGCGCTGTTCGAGGATCAGGCTGTCAAATACGGCCTCCAGTTCCCGGTAGCGTGGGGTCTTTGCATCCGGATCCAGCATATCCCCGATCTCTCCCCGGCGCAACTGCTCCCGCATCTTACGTTCCTCGGCGCGCATCGACGCCTTGAGTGCATCAAGCTCATCCATGACCTCACGGTCGCGTTTGATATCGGTCGTACCGATCGTCTCCGTACCCTTGAACATCATGTGCTCAAAGAGGTGAGAGATGCCCGTAATACCGGTCGCCTCGTTGGAGGAACCGACCCTGGCCAGGATCGCGGCCATGATGGTCGGGGTCTCGTGCCGCTCGACCATCAGGACCTGCATGCCGTTATCAAGCCAGTACTCCGCGGCATCGATGTTCTGAGCGGCCGCAGGAAGCGCTGCGGCCAGGAAGGCCGGGGCGCAGAGGAAAAGCACGTACACGCTCATTCTGTTCATCACGTACTCCTTCTGTAGCCTTAAACCTGAGTTATCTATCACCATGGTTGGTGATGTTTCTGTGATTCCATGAGCCTATAATCCTAGCCCATCTGAAGCCCAAAATCAAGTGGCGCCGTGGGGCACAGCCGGGGAAGCCGGCGAGCCCACAGCGGTGATGTCCTGATGACGTTTGCCGGCCGGAGCGAATGATCCCCCCCGAGCCTCCCATCAATGTTTTTCCCCGTACCGGGGAACTGGAGTATACTTGGGATTGTCTAACCCTAGGGAGGAGTACACGATCCAATGGAGTTCATTGGCCCCTTACGTGAGCAACAATGAGAGTACCGCATAGAACCAGCAGGCTATACTTCCCAATCTCAGTCCTGCTTCACGTCGCTTTATTGCTTGTACTCAGCCTGGGAAAGTGGGGGAGCAAGAGCGTGGAGCCGGACGCCTGGGAACAGCAAAAAGAGAACAACCCGGTCTTTGAGTTGATCGATGTCCCGGACGACGTCCGGCAGGAGAAGCCGGATGCAGCGACCCGCCTTGTGTCGGACCGCAGTGCAAAGGCTGCCGACATGAATCCCAGGGACATGGAAGCCGCCAAAGAGCCATACGCTGATGGTGATCTCCGGTTTGCGGCTTATGAGCGACCGGAGGCGACCGAAAAACAGACCGACCCGCGAAGCCCGTCTCAAGCCGGGATCCAGAGCGAAATCAAGGGGGATCTAGCCTGGACCCGGAGCATTGACTTCCTGGAGGAGATGAAAACCGATCCACAAAGCCGGGGCTCGAGGAGATCCACAAGCAAGAGCAATCTCCTTTCAAGCGCCGAGAACCGCGGCGGCCTCAGTTTCAATGTGTATAACTGGGACTTCGCGCCGTACATGCTGGCGATGAAGCGGGAAGTCGAGAGCCACCTGTTTCCGCCCTATGCCTTTACGCACATGGGCGCGGTAAGCGGAACAAACGTGGTGCGCTTCACAGTCATGCCCGATGGGGAGGTCCGTGACCTGGTGGTACTTGCCAGCGATGCCCACAGTTCGCTGGATCTTACGAGCCTCAGGGCCATCGAGATGTCTTTGCCATTCATGCCCTTGCCGAGCAACTTCCCTGAAGACCATCTGGAGGTAACCGCCCACTTCTCATACGTACGGGGAAGATAAGGCGAGGTTGCCCAATCAGTTCAGATGTATTCAATTGTGATATATATACTCGAAAGGAGCACCAATAGTGAAAGTACGAGTCTCCCTGCTGATCTCCATAGTGCTTATCCTGGTCACAGGGAACCTTGCCGCACAGCCTGAGGGCATGAGAGGCCGGGGAGGGGGTAGTGGCGCGGGAGGCACAATCAAGGGCCGCGTGGTGGATGTTGTGACCGGCCTTCCACTTGAATATGCGAACTTGATCCTGTTCGACAGGTCAGGTGGTTCCCAGGCTACAGGGACCATTACACACAAGGACGGGCACTTCGAGCTAACTACCGTCCGGCCTGGCAGCTACGACCTCGAGATAAAGTTCATGGGGTACCGGACAGAGAGAGTGGAGGACATCCGGGTCACGCCAACGCAGATGAGCGTAGATGTGGGCACGGTGGCCCTTCAGCGGTCGGTTATAGCACTTGATGAAATCGAGGTATCGGCCGACAAGCCGGACATCGTGTACCAGATCGATAAGAAGGTCATCAATGTGGGCAAACGCTACACCACGACCTCGGGCACTGCCGTCGATGTCCTTGAAAACGTGCCGTCGGTCACGGTCGATATCGATGGTAATGTCAGTCTGCGCGGGAGCACGAGCTTCACGGTTCTCCTGGACGGACGACCGACTGTGCTCGACCCCAACGACGTGCTTCAACAGATACCGGCAAGCACGATCGACAACATTGAGATCATCACGAACCCATCAGCAAAATACGATCCCGACGGGATCTCGGGCATCATCAACATTGTAACGAAGAAGAGCAAACTCGAGGGAGTCAGTGGTACCGTCAACCTCAATGCCGGGTTGAAGAACAAGTATGGTGCGGATTTCCTCATCAACTTCAAGCGGACCGGATTCAATGCATACATTGGCGGCGACTATAACAGACGCGAATTCCCCGGGACCATGGAGACAGAGAGCCATACCTACAGGGGAACCGATACGACCGTCGTCAGCTCGGACGGCGAGTCTATCTGGAAGCGGACGATGTATGGAGCACGAGGTGGAATCGATCTCTATCTCAGGCCCGAGGACACTGTGAACCTCGAGTTCAGGGCCGGGAGCCGGGGGATGGAGAGGAGTTCGGATCGCGATTTCGATGAGTGGATGAGCAGCGATGGGGTTCGTCGTTCTTATATCAGCGAAAGCATGTCGGAGCGCAGCGGTGACTTCTACTCGCTAACCACGGATTATCGCCACACTTTCGGTGAGGGGGGTCATGAGATGTCCGGCCAGGTGATGTTCAACCGGCGGACCGGTGACGAGGAATCAACCAGCGAGCTCCGGGACATGAACAGGACTCTCGCGAGCGGCCAGCGCTCGACGGAGGAGGGTCCGGGAACGCAACTCAGGACGAAGCTGGACTATACGCTGCCGCTGGGCGATGGCGGGAAGATTGAAGCCGGCTACCAGAGCAGATTCGATCGGACGGACACAGCTTCGAAAATGTATGACTATGACCCGGATAGTCTCCGGTATGAATTCCAGGAGCAGTACAGCCACACAAGTGAGTACATTCGCGACATCCACTCCATCTATGCGATCTGTTCGGGTACAGTTGGGCGCTTAGGCTGCCAGGGCGGCATACGGGGGGAGTATACGGATCGCCGAACAGAACTCCTTGATCAATCTGAGACTTTTTCCATCGACCGCTGGGACTACTTCCCGACGGCACACTTCTCATACGAATATTCCAAGGGCCATCAGATGCTCTTAAGCTATACACGCAGGCTTGACCGCCCGCGGAGCTGGTCCCTTGAACCGTTCATCACCTGGTGGGATGCCTACAGCGTACGGAAGGGCAATCCCGGTCTCAAACCTGAATACATCGATTCGTATGAGCTTGCATACCAGAGGCATTTCGGTGCGACCATGCTGTCCGCCGAGGCCTATTACAGGTTTACGCACAACAAGGTTGAGCGGGTTCGCTCGGTCTACGCCGATAACGTCATACTCCATACGATTGAAAACGTGGGCACAGATCATACCTTCGGTACCGAGCTCATGGTCAATGTCGATCAGGTGAAATGGTGGAGCCTGAGCCTGATGGGAAATCTCTATGACTACCGTGTTGAGGGAACCCTCTACGGCGCACCGTTCTCCGAGGGGAGTTTCAACTGGAACGTACGTTTCAACAATACCTTCAAGATTGGAGAGTCCACTCGCCTTCAGGTCAACGGCATGTACAACAGCCCGACTGCCTCCTCCCAGGGAGAACGCAAGGGTTTCACTACGACGGACGCGGCGCTCAGACAGACCCTGCTGAATAGGAACCTGACTGCGACGTTGCAGGTGCGTGATGTCTTCGGAACGGCGAAGTTTGAGAGTACATCCGAAGGACCGGACTTCTATACCTCCGTTTACTTTGACCGCGAGTCTCCGGTGGTCACCCTGACCCTGAGCTACAATTTCAACAACTTCAAGCCCGAACGCCGCATACGTGATGATGAGGACGAGTTCGAGAGTGAGGGCGCCTTCTAAACCTGCCTTTCAGGGCTTCATCAAGCGATCCTGCGGGGTTGCCGATATAACAGGTGAGATCGATCCGATTTGGCCTGTCCCCGGACTCAAGGACTGAACTGATGCGTAAACGACTCGTAATGACGGCCTGGCTTGCCGTCGTCGGGCTGGCGATCCTCCAGTTTCCTTATGGACGTCTGTTTCCGTGGTCGCCGGTGAAACCCGGATACGTCGAAATCCCATTTGCCAAGGTGCTGCTTGTGGCACCAAAGGGTTTCATGATCGAGGAAGACCTTGCAGATATTGATGGGATCGTCCGCGACGTAGAGTCGTTCCACGGCCTGGAATTCAGGAAGCCGCTCAGGGTGATTCTTACCGGCAGCACCAGTGACAGGTGGAGGTTCACCTGGACAAGGGGAGCGGGTCTTTACGCATCACGAACAGGTTCGGTCGTGGCACTTCCATCTGCCCTGCCACAGTCAGAGGGGGGCAACTTCCTCGGATTGCTCAGGTACGGACTGGCATCGGCAATCCTCTTTCAGAACACGTCATTCTCAGGGAGATCGATGCTCCCGAAGTGGCTTGTTGAAGGTCTTCCTGCACACTACGCGAGCCCGGGTGAAGACAACACCAGGCAGGAGTTCCTGAGGTTGGCGGTTGATGAGAGTTACTACTTCGACATCCCGGGAGCAGATTATCAGATCCAGCGGATCCCCGCCAAAGCCAGAGACGGGTTCGTCGCGATGGAGTACAGGTATTTCCTTGAGTACCTTGTGGATAGGCACGGTATCGACCGCGTCATGGAGTACGCGAGGAGGCTCCTCGAGGAACCGGGGTTGGCCGGTCCGCTCTTCCACCAGGTGTTCGGAGTCTACCTCGGGCATGCTGCTGATGGCTTCAAACAGGTTGTACTCTCCCGGGACCGGCCCGGGGCGGAGCAACTGGATGAAGGACGGGGAGCACGCGATCGTGGCATACTCCCCTTTCCGGAAATTTCCAACTGGCTACTCCGGGAACACCACCTTCTACGTGGCGATCTTCCCCTCAGCCGTCATTCGACAGAAGCAAACACCGCGGGCTACCCTGTCGCCGGTGACGTCCCTTCCGTCCCGCATGGCAATGTGCTGATCGGCGGGCAGTGAGCCGTCCACAAACGGGTTAGACGGAAGCCCGGGGCAGTCATTTGCCGTTGCCACACCATGGACAGCCGACGTTTGCGATAGAACCGGGAACCGGACCTGCTATGGGTTTGCCTTGACTTAGCGCTATCAGTGCGAAAAGATGAATTCAGTCGATAGTGGCTACTGGACAGGAGCGTGTTGTGAATACTACGGCCCGCGTAAGTATCGCAGGCATAGTCCTGCTGGCCCTCTTGCCGTCTTGCGGCGGCTCTGAAGACGCGTTTCAGGCAACAGGTGCGGACTTCCTGCCGTCTGAAATCGTTTCGATCGGATGGAGTCGG
Source organism: Candidatus Eiseniibacteriota bacterium (assembly GCA_043810925.1). Lineage (GTDB taxonomy): Bacteria > Arandabacterota > Arandabacteria > Arandabacterales > Arandabacteraceae > Arandabacterum. The sequence goes on along the minus strand of JBDRNT010000100.1, from coordinate 4,317 downwards.
GCACCGGAGATACGAAGTTTCGCCGGGGACTCGTTGTTCGAGTACATCAACGGTGCGGCGGAGATGTATCACAAGTACGGCTTTGTTGACGTCGAGGTGGCGGACTACAACAGACAAGCCGACGAGATCATAGTCGATCTTTACCGCTTCACTGATCCCGACATGGCATTCGGACTGTTTACCACCCTGAGACCCTACCCGAGCGATGCAGTCAATAACGGTGTCGCCGGCTTCTCGCTCGGATCCGTCCTGGTGTTTGTCAAGGGCCGGTATGTAGTGAACCTGACCGGTTACGATGAGTCCGAGGTGATTACCGCGGGAATTGAATCAATTGCAGCAGTCGTGGACAGTCTGCTGCCGGGTACCAGCGAATTGCTCGAGATGTTTGCACTCATACCTCAACCCGGGCGGATCCCGAATACCGAGAAGGTGTTTGCCGAGTCATTCCTGGGGCGCGGTTTCCTGACGAAGGTCTACACTGTCGACTGCCGGGTTGGAGCCGATACGGTGACCGTCTTTGTCACTGATGACGTGTCAGGGGAGAAGCTTCTCAAATGGTCGGACATCGCCGTGGCGAGTGAGCCGCCGACCCAGGATGTTGAAGGTTTGCCCTTCGATGACGATAGCATCCTCGCGATTGTTGACAGCTGGCACGGTCTTATCGTTGCCGGGCCGAGAGCGGGCAAGTTGGTCGGGATTGTGGGTTACAACGATACGCACCGTGGCTTCCTGGTCACCTGGCTGGACTCGTTGGATGGATAAACGCCGGTAAACCTCGCGCGTAATCCTCTTGGGGTCAGAGCTCAAAAAGTGCACGCCGACTTGATGCCTGATAGTGCCTGTCTCTTGGGTAGGGAGCGCGCAATTTTCGAGCTCTGACCCCCTGCCAGATTGCTGCAACGTCGGGCGCAGAGCTCCGACGCTACTTACTTCTCTTGATGTAGGCTATGATCGACAGAGCAGCCCCCTGCGGGTCCTGGAATGTGCAGAAGCGACCGACATTGGGAATGTCCATTGGAGGAACCAGTATGGTTGCGCCGAGGTCCTTTGCCTTCTTGGCGACGGCATCGACGTCCTCGACGGTTACGTACGCTCCCCAGTGGGAAGGGACCTGTGCAGGAACCTGCGGCGGCATGGTCATTATGCCGCCCACGGCCTCTCCGCCGGCCTTGACGACGGTATACGAACCACCCTCCATCGGCATCGCTTCCATCTCCCAGCCCAGAACATCCGCATAGAACTTCTTGGACCCGTCCACGTCCCTGGTGAGTAACTCACACCAACTGAAGTCTCCATAAGTTTCGAATCTGCTGCTCACGTGATTCTCCTTTCTGCCGACGATCCCTGTTGCGGCTTCAGACGGCCGGGTGAGCGCACCGCCTGATGGTCACCCTGATTTTAAGGTCACTACGACAGTGAGTCAAGCGTCCCGAGGCTACAGCCCTGCGCCCCTTAATTACCAAGCTGTTACCGAATTCTGTGGTATAATAGAGGCCAGACAACATGCATTGGAGGGTGATATGTCCGGTTCTGAAGCAAGGTCCGGGCAGACGCGAACAGGAGTCGTCGTTGTGACTCTGGTGCTCCTTATCGTGGCTGCCGCGGTCTTACCGTCGATCTTCAACAAGAACAGGTGGCGGCTACCCGGAGAAGAGGATTCCGCCATCGAGATCAGACCAGCCCGCAAGCACTCGCAGGTCCCCGGGGACGGTCTTATCCCCAGGGCACCGAACCCCTGGTTCTTTCTTGAGCGAGCCTATCCCTTCGGCCGGATCGACCGCAAAGACTGGGAGAGAGCCCAGCTCGAAGCCCGAACCCTGAGAGAAGAGAAAGCGGTGAAGTCCGGGTCATGGTCGCCTTTGGGTCCGACCAATATCGGCGGCCGCGTGACCGACATTGCCGTCGATCCCACGGATGATGCCATCGTATATGCCGGGGCGGCAGAGGGTGGGGTGCTCCGAAGTTTCGACGGCGGCTCGACGTGGGCCGAGGTCTTTGATTACGAGGTAACGCTCTCAATAGGGGCGTTGGCCATCGATCCCGTGAACCCGCTGGTGGTGTATGCCGGGACCGGCGAAGTCAATCCGGGTGGCGGCAGCGTCGCCTACGGAGGGGCAGGAGTCTTCCGTTCGACCGACAGAGGCGGCACCTGGGAGTCTATCGGGCTTGAGAACACCGGTTCGATCGGTCGCATCACGATAGATCCCACCGATCCGGACAGGATCCTTGTTGCCGCGATGGGGCATCTCTGGGAAGCCAGTTCCGAGCGTGGTGTCTACAGGACGACCGATGGCGGTGATTCGTGGGAGCGTGTTCTTTTCGTCAGCGACTCAACCGGGTGTGTCGATCTCATTATGCGTCCGGATGACCCGGATGTGCTTCTTGCTGCAATGTGGGAGCGTATTCGGCGTCCGGAATACTATAGATACGGAGGGGCGACCTGCGCCGTCTACAAGACGATTGATGGCGGTGACAGCTGGAATCCGGTGGGAGGGGGGCTCCCCTCGCCGTCCGGGGACCTGGGGCGGATCGGTCTGAGCCTCTGCGCCTCTCAGCCGGATGTAATGCACGCGATCTATGCCGACAGGACCGGCTACTTCTATGCTCTTTACAGGTCCACCAACGGTGGTAGCACGTGGACCCAGACCAATGATGCATCGCTTTCCGGTGTGTTTGCCTCGTATGGATGGTGGTTCGGAAATGTGCGGACGCATCCCGTCGATCCGGACATGGTTTATGTTCTTGGGCTTGATTTCTACCGGAGCACAGACGGGGGTTCATCCTATAGCGATGCGTCGGGAGGCATGCACGTCGATCACCACGGACTCGGTTTCGGATCAGGCGTCAACCCGGTGATATACAATGGCAACGACGGCGGCGTGTACCGGTCCACGAATGGCGGAAGTGTCTGGGCCAAGTTGTATGACCTTCCAATAACCCAGATTTACCGGGTCGCACTTGACGCGAGCAACCCGGATGCACTCTACGGAGGCTCGCAGGACAACAGCACCGTCCGCACGCTGAGCGGTGCGACAAACGACTGGACCTGGATCCTCGGAGGGGACGGTTTCCAGCCTCTAATCCATCCAGGCGACTCTGACCGCATCTGGGCACAGTACCAATACGGGAACGTTTACTATTCGAATGATGGCGGTTCCGGCTGGGCTTACGCCATGGACGGGATCAGCGGTTCGGATAGAAACAACTGGAACTCACCTCTGCTTCAGGATCCGACCGACCCCAGCCGGCGGTACTTCGGAACCAACAAGCTTTACAGAAGTGTTACCAACACCAGCTGGGCAGCGATCAGCGCAGATCTGACCGGTGGTCCCCACGATGACAATCCAGGCCAGGTGCGCGGCACACTGACCACTATTGCCGTGTCCCCGGCCGACGCCGACGTGATCTGGACGGGAAGCGACGACGGCTTTGTCCATGTGACAACCAACGGAGGTGCCGGCTGGACGGATGTGTCTGCGGGACTTCCCGATCGCTGGGTTACATCCGTACGGACCGATCCTCTCTCAAGGGAGACAGCATACGTGACCATCTCGGGTTTCCGGTGGGCCGAACCCCTGGCTCATGTGTTTCGTACTGCGGACCTGGGCAGTACCTGGGTATCGATCTCAGGGAATCTCCCGGAGGCACCGGCCAACGATCTTGTGGTGGATCCGGCCTATTCGGGACGCTACTTCGTTGCGACCGATGTCGGCGTCTATCAGACGACGGACGGCGGCAGCACCTGGAGCATGCTGGGGGCTGATCTACCGAACGTCGTTGTGAATTCACTTGTATTCAAAGAGGTTGACCGGACCCTGATCGCCGGTACTTACGGCCGGAGCTTCTTCGGATATTCCGTTGGGGACGTGTCAGCGGTCGATGGACCTGTCGCAGATGTCCCACGTGTCATCGGGCGCACACTTGCGCCGCAACCCAATCCCGCCACGGAGAGTACCTGGATTGCCTGGGAGACCCGGGGAGGCGTACCGGTCAGTGTCGACGTCTACACGGTGTCCGGACGCCATGTGTGGTCAAAGATGGTGGTGACATCACCTGCAGGTGAAGGAAGGGCCAAGTGGGATGGAAAGGATTCCAGGGGCCGGGACCTTCCATCGGGTACTTACTTCATGCGTGTCCGCACCCGAGATACCGTAGTCGGGAATGAAACAGTCGTCATAATTCGGTGACAGTTTAGAATGGCACTAACTTAATCTCCTTCTATAGTAATTTCTGTGTGGGCATTCCTTGAAGACGCTGCGCGGTTTAGTAAGGAGTTGGTAGTTCTTGGGTCGCCGTTTTCTTGCCCTGGGTTCTGAT
>JBDRNT010000099.1:0-52578 GCA_043810925.1 Candidatus Eiseniibacteriota bacterium | reverse complement strand
GGTGGTGACTGGTGGGAATGAAGACAACGGTAAGCACTTCGCCATTGCGAAGGTCATCGGGCGCTGTTTTTAGCAGGATGTCGAGGAGCTCGCCCTGTCCGCCTATTCATGACACTCCGCAGAAGATTATGTCCGGAATCCAGGTGAGGTGAGTGCCTAACGGCAAGTGCAAACCTGTGTTTTCATGCCAGATGCGCCGCCATCTGTGACATTCTGACACACTCCTCGCTAATCAAAAAGTTGCGAAAGTCGTCCCGTTGGGGGACGCGTGCGGAACATATCAGCCGATGCGCTCGCGGACCCGGTTTGACCCGAAGCAGCGCCGTGTTATCTGGAAGCCGCATATGGCTCAGCAGCGCATGGGCGGCCCAGGAAAGTGTTTGAAGGCAGGATAGTCGTGTGATATTGGTGATTGAGTGCCGTCCGGAAACCACTTAAGCCTTGGTTCGCCACTGACGACAACAGAATCATGAAGAGACTCTGCATTCTTGTCGGTATGACGATCGTGGGCTGGGTCGGCTGGTGGATTGGGGCAAGAATCGGATTCATGACAGGATTTATTCTCAGCTGCATCGGCAGCGCGATAGGCGTCTATCTCGGCTGGCGTGTCAATCATCACTATTTCGGCTGACGCACGATTCCGGGCTTCATCAGGGACATGAAGTGATTGTAAGCGCGAACCATGCGACCTTTACCTATGAAGGCAGACCCGGCAGATGCAACACACTTGGAAGACCGCACCCTGATTTGCACTCGGGCAGCATGAATCGAAGTGAGAACGAGAAGATAACCCTCAATGCGTGGGAAGCCTATTGGAGCCGTCAGGATAACCACGACTGGTGGAAGAAGCCTGCACCTGAAGTGCTTGACTTTATCCGCTCCATTTCGCCTGCTGAAAGACCAAGAGCACTGGACCTTGGCTGTGGTCTTGGCCGCCACGCTATTGCTTTTGCCCTGGCTCGGTTCTCGACAACAGCCACGGATGCCTCCGCCACGGCTATAAAGCACGTGGTGGACTGGGCACGGAGTCTAAACCTCTCAATCGAAACAAGGGTTTGTGACGTGCTGGATGACTCCCTGCCAGGTGAGACCTTTGATGTTGTGCTGAGCTATAACGTGATCTGCCACGGCTCGCGCGACCACTTCGCGCAGGCCATCCGACACGTGCGCAGACTACTAAGGCCGAACGGCATATTCTTCTTCACTTGTCCCAGCCGGCAAGACGGGAAATATGGCTTCGGAGAATTGGTGGCTCCACACACCTACCGATGTGCAAAATCGGTTACGCCCGGCGACATTCACTATTTCGCTGATGAAGCTGACCTGGATGAACTGCTGGACGGGTTTCGACCAATCGCACGCTGGAGAAGCGAAGGCTATTGGGACAACAACGGGGAGCAGCAGTTCTATTCAAACTGGCATATTCGTGCAGAAAAAGTGTGAGGTGAATACGACCCCCACAGTCAAGACACACTGCCCGCAGTCTATGCAGCCGTAGCTTTGGCCCGGTCCTCCTGCGACATAGCCGCCAGGCGCTTCACCTCTTTCACATCGAGTCCCAGCCCCTTGGCCACGCGAGTGCCGTAATCCTTATCCGCCTTATAGAATAAGGCGCACTGGCGCAGCTGAATCCGCTTCTGTGCGTTGCCCAGATGGCCAACAATGTTGCCGACAAGGTGCTCCCGGGCCTCATCCGTCATGACCTTGCGATAGAGATTGCCGGGCTGCACGAAATCGTCATTGGGAAATGTGAACGGGTAGCGACCGGCCTTGCCCGAAAGATCGAAGTGAGGCTCACCCGTCTTAGGGTCCGGCTCCTGGCCGCCCATGCTATTCGGCCAGTAGTTGGGCCCACCACCTGCATTATCGTCGACACGCATGAACCCATCGCGCTGGTAGCTGGTTTCAGGTGCGTTTTTGGGTGAATTAACCGGTATCAGGTGATAGTTGGGCCCGAGCCTGTGCAGGTGGGTATCATGATACGAAAACACCCTGGCCTGCAGCATCTTATCGGGTGAGACGGCTATCCCCGGTACCACGTTCCCCGGACCGAAGGCCGCCTGTTCCACTTCGGCGAAATAGTTCTCAGGATTGCGGTTCAATACCAGCTTCCCGATCTTGATGGGCGGAACCTCACCATGCGGCCAGACCTTGGTGATGTCGAAGATATCCCAGCCGAAGTCCTTGGCCTTCTCGGGGGTCAGAATCTGCATCTCGAGCGTCCAGGAAGGATACTTGCCCTGTTCGATGGACTCATACAGGTCGCGAGTCGCGTGGTTCGGGTCTTCGCCGCAGAGGCGTGTAGATTCCTGCCTGGTCAGGTTCTTGATGCCCTGGTCGGTCTTGAAATGATACTGCACCCAGAAGTACTCGCCCTTCTTGTTATACCACTTGTAGGTGTGGCTGCTATAACCGTTCATGTTCCGGTAGGTGGCCGGTGTTCCTCTGTCGGAAAAGAGGATCGTGACCTGATGGATGGACTCGGGTGTAAGCGATAAGAAGTCCCAGAACATGTCCGGATCGGGCAGGTTGGTTGCAGGGTTTCGTTTCTGGGTATGGATGAAGTCGGGGAACTTGAGCGGATCCCGGATGAAGAACACCGGTGTGTTGTTGCCTACAAAGTCGTAATTGCCTTCCTCGGTGTAGAACTTCACGGCGAAGCCACGAGGGTCCCGTGCGGCATCCGCCGAACCCCGCTCACCCCCAACGGTGGAGAAGCGTGCGAAGACCTCGGTGCGCTCGCCGACTTCAGAAATGAACCCGGCTCTGGTATACTTGCTCACATCCGCCGTGACCTCGAAATAACCGTGCGCCCCGGCTCCCTTGGCATGTACGACCCGTTCCGGAATACGTTCCCGATCGAAGTGTCCCAGTTTCTCAAGCAGGTGAGCATCCTGCATAAGCACAGGTCCCCGCTCTCCTGCTGTGAGGCTGTTCTGATCGTCCGCTACAGGAATACCAAATGCTGTTGTTAACTTCTTTCCTTTCTTCCTTGTTCCATCTTTCTTCTTCTGCCCCATCTTTGCACCTCCCTATACTCGGTCTATCGTGGCGAACAACGGTCTTCCCATCGCAGAGTGCCGGCTCACGTACAAGTGCTCTGAAATTCAGTCTTACTCCAGCCTGGCGAGACGGTCAATATCTTTTTTGTATATTTGCATGTGGGTGGGTTATGCTACGCCAGATCAGGCACCATCTGGGTCATTTCCGCACGGTCCTGACTCACCAGAAAGACGCGAGACTTGTCGCGTTGGATACCCGTCCGGAGCATGCCGGCGGACGACGGCCGGAATTGGGCAGAAATCGTCTGACTCGCACCATGCATGAGATGGCATTGACAATCGGCCGGATCGATGGCAACCTCACGGTGGCGGTTACCGGGCGTCACACGCGAGTAGCCGCCATTTGTAACGCAGTTATCGGGATAGGTGTGCACAGCAGTAAAATGTACACGGAAGAAGGAAGTCGGGGAATGAGAGTGTTCGGCTATGTGTGCTTTCTAATTGTGGTAGTCACGAGCCATAAGCAGGACGGGGCGCTGCCTTGGAAAGACAGAAGAACCGCCTGACACGGCCATACATGGGTAGCCTCAGGTCTACCTACACGAAAACGGTCATGCACTGCTAAGAGGAGGAAGAGAATGAAAACTGCATTGCACGGATTTTTTGTCTTTTCGGCAATCCTCCTGATCTGTCTTGGTTTCGGCTGTGAGAAGCAAGAGGAAGCGGTGGTTGCCGAAAAGAAAGCCATGGACGACCTCGGGTTGGACACGATTCCCCGAGTGGTAATGGATGGGCTGACGGCCAGGTTCCCCAACGCGGAAATCCAGAAGTGGACCAGGGAGGAAGAAGACGATATCTTCCTATACGATATTGAATTCAAGCAAGATGGCTGGAAGCTCGAGGCGGATATCAAGGAGGACGGCTCGATTCACAACTGGGAGAAAGCGATCAAGATGGAAGACCTCCCCGAAGCCATAAAGAAGATAGTGGAGGCGAAGTACCCCAAATCCACCATCAAGGAGATCATGGAGGTTACTTTGGTAGCTGACGGCAAGGACGCCCTGGAAGGGTACGAGATTGTTCTTGAAAGCGCAGGCATGAAGGAAGTCGAAGTCATGGTGGCTCCAGACGGCAAAATCCTCGAGGATTCCGGTGAGAGCAAAGAGAATGAGGAATAACATCAGGCCATAAACAGATTGGATCTTATGAGATCCTTGAGCACGCTTCCGCGTTTCACGTATCCGCAGGATAGTCACAGACCGGACACTCTGCGGGAGTACGGTTGTTGAGCCCCGGCGTTGAACATCCGATGATTACACGAGATTATAGAAGACTGCTGATCTATCTGATTGGTGTAACAACCGGCTTCAGGCTGATCTATATCAATCTGGTTCCCCTGGTGCCGCAGGAAGCCTACTACTGGAAGTATGCTAAGCATCTGGCTTTGAGCTATCTTGATCACCCTCCGTTGACGGCCTACACCATTGCCTTTTTCACATGGATCGGTGGAGACAACGTTTTCTTTGTTCGTCTGGGGGCCGTCATCTTCTCGACGGGTCTGGCGATCCTCGGATATGCAATCGCCAATCGCTTGTTCAAGGATCAAAGATGGGCACTTGTCACAGTCCTGACGATGAATTGCACTATCATCTTCTCAGTGGGCTCGGTGATCATCACACCGGATGTCCCTCTCCTGTTCTTCTGGGCACTCAGTGTTTACAGCTTGGTCAGGCTACAGGAATCAGCTCACTGCAAGTGGTGGTACCTTGCCGGCGTTGGAGTGGGACTGGGGCTACTGAGCAAGTATTCCGCAATTCTCATTGTGCCCGGTATTTTCATGCACGTGCTATTGTCACGATCGCAAAGAAAGTGGTTGTTGACAGTACATCCGTATTTGGGACTTGCCGTCGCATGTTTGATCTTCAGCCCCGTCATCGTGTGGAACTACCAAAACGACTGGGCATCCCTCGTATTTCAGTTCCCCAACCGGTTCTCGCATATGACTCGCCTGGGGCTCGATCATGTCTTCCAGCTCTTCCTCACTCAATTGGGCCTGCTGACGCCCTATGTCTTCTTTTTCACGTTCATCGGCTGGTTTCAGGCCGGTTGGCTGAGCGTCAGGGAGCATAACGAGAAATACTCGCTCCTATTCTGGATGGCATCCCCTGTCTATGTCATATTTGGTCTGGCCAGTCTCACGAGTCTCGTGAAGATGAATTGGCTGGCTCCCGCCTATATCACATCGATCATTGCAGGCATTGTATGGTTGAATTCAGCCCGAACGAAATTGTCGAGTCTATTTCGAAGGTGTTTCAGACCAGGGTTGATTCTCGGTCTCGGAATGGTTCTGCTCACGCATTTGCTGCCGGTCACTCCGATCCTTCCGATGCGCCGGGACGATACATGGACGGGGTGGAAGGAACTTGCAGCTCACGTCATGCGAATCAAACAGGAGATGGGCGAGGGCGCCTTCATTTTTAGCCATGAGTACGGAATCCCGAGCGAGATCACTTTCCATACGCCGGATCACGAGCCCACATACTCTCGAGAGATTATTGGAGAAGACGGCCTGCAATACGATTATTGGACCAACACAGGAGAACTGATTGGAAGGAACGCGATCTTCGTGACAGGCGACGCCCACCGATATCGAAATATCGACAGAATAAGAGAGTCTTTCGACTTGGTGGAAGAAGCTGCTCCACTGAAGATTGTCCACGGCGGTCGCGTGTTCAGGATTTTCTACATTTATCGATGCTATGGCTACACGGGGCCGGCCTCTTGACCTACGGACCGCGCCGGTCTATCATTCAAGTGTGACACCCCCTCTGGGGGGAGCGAAGTAACACTGTACAAGCACACCTGATTCCGGAGGGGAGAGGTCATGAAACGTATCCTGCCGGTTCTTGTTGTCGTAGTCCTGTTACTCTGTGGGTGTGGTGGCGATTCGCCCACCTCGACTGATACCCCTGTTGAAACCCCGGAGGCAACGGCGACAATCGGTCCGGACGGTGGAACCCTTGAAATAGATGACTTCGTGATGACCGTTCCCGCCGGTGCATTCAGTTCTGACACCGATCTTAAGCTTTTCGAAGCCGCAGAGGATCACGGTTTCGGCGCTAACTGTGTGTCGCGCTTCTTCCGGCTTGAGGGCCTGCCGGCCTCCTTCGCCGAGTCTCTTACAGTCAGGATGGGCTACGTGGGTACGGTCGGGGAGGGCCTCCTGATGGCCGTCGGCGAGATGATGGAGTTCAGTGATACCGATCTTGAAACTTACGATGACCCGGTCTTCGAGTTCCACACCGCGACGGAAGTCTCGGGTTTCCTCGAAGCCGTGATTCCGGGAACCGGCATAGTCTCTCACAACCGGACTACAATCTTGCCGGCACAAGCTGGCTCCAGGAAGAACTACCTCGCCGCACTCAAGGACGTAGAGATGAAGGGTACGTCCGAGCACTTCGTGTTTGTTTATCCGGTGAGTCTCTACGGGTATGTCGATGATCTCGCCGAGTATATGGAGGCGGCGCTCGATACGGTTGAAACCGTAGGAATAGGCTATGAGCGGAAAGTCTGGAAGTGGCCCGGCCAGGTTGTAATCAGAAGCTCTCTCGCGAAGCAACCTGTCGGGTTTTATATGGACAAGGATCGGGGCTTCCACGTCAGCGTAAAGAGCGAATCCGTGACCGATGACGGCTTACCTGAACTGAGGGTCAGGCTGGGAGAGGCGATGGTCTTCGCGGCCCAGGCCACACCGGATATGGGGGCACTGACAAGAAGCAACAGTCTTCCCTGGAATGCCGCCGTGGTCTCATGGCTGGATGAAAAGTTCACCGCACCGGGGCACTTCGTCCGGCCCTTGAGTTTCGCGGGGAACGAGAGTTATACCCTGCAGGGGCTTCCGGTCGGCATACCGGAGCTTCAAATGGCCGACTACGGCAGAGGCTGGTCTCCGGTTCTCAGGTACCTCACGGGAAGATACGGCTACGGCATGATCGGAGATATCTACATTGCCATGCAGACTGAAGAGGCCGACCCCATCGATGAGCTTCTGGAGGCGCTGCCCGATCCGGCCTACAACTGGTGGCCTGAATTCGTGGGCAACTATGTCACGGGACAGTACTACGGGGTCGAGAGTTCGCTGCTGCTATCGGAGATAATGAGTACCGACAAGTTCGAGATAAGCTCCGCCTCCGACACCGCGCGGATCTTCTTTAAGAACAGACCCCAGCTCTCGGCCTGGCTTCACCGAATTAAGCTGGACTATCCGCTGATCTCGGAGGATGCGGGCCTGATACTGGGAGTGAAGGGGTATGATGTAAACGACGACTATCTCACCCTGCTGGTGTATAAGACCAAGGACGGAGAACTCGAGTTCCTCGGCTCGGGCAACATTGTAACCGTAAGAGATATCAAGGACTTAACCATATCGGGTCATGACATCATTGCCGTCAATGCTGTGAGTTACTATGACAAACCCTACAATCAGGATGTACTCACCCAGGTCTGGTGCAGTGTCACCGAACCACCCCCCTACAACTGGGCAAGCATAAACCCCAGCCATCTCAATGTTCATTTCAGGGACAACAACGACAACGAGTGGGATGAGGACTGGTGGGACTCATTGTGGGAAGGCAAGGGCACCTGGAATGGCAGTACCTTCAACGCCATTTGGAGCGGCAGGTCGATTCCGGGTAGCGGGACGAGCTCGGGGAGTCTCTCGATCACCATCGATCCCGCTACGAGTGACGTCGTAAGTTTCCGTGCGGCTGTTCAGAACGTGCTGAGCACCGGCTGGGTTCATACGGACAGCATCGTTGGGGGGCGTGTCCTCTTCGAGACCTCCGGCACGGTTCCCAATCCCTACATGTCTTGTGAGCTGGTGGGGACCGCGGTCTGCCCGGCTATCCCGGCATTTTGGCGCAGGCTGAGCCATGATGCGAGCGGGACCTGGTCGGAGATCGTCTCCTACTCCTGCACAGGTGATGCCGGTCTTCGTGTGAGCTTCTGGTACGCCGAAGGGGAATAGACTAGAGGTTTAGAACCTGTAGGACATCGATACACCTACACCTCTTTCACGCATGACCGGTGTGAGACTTAAACCTCCGCCTGAGGGGCCGCCGTTGAGATCAACGACCGTTCTGGCTACCAGGTGACCGATGAGGGAACCGATTACGATGTCGGATAACCAATGCGCATCGTCATGCATTCTTGACAGTGCACACAGAGTGGCAGCACTGTACATAAGCGGCGTCACGAAAGCGTAGTTCCCGTACTCCGAAGCCACAACGGTCGCTGCGGCGAATGCTGCCGCGGAGTGGCCTGAAGGAAAGGAGCGGTGTACCCGCGAGAAGCTAGGTCCGTCCCAGGCCACCTCCTCCACACCACCGTATACAGGACGGTGCTTGTGGGCCGTGTGTTTGATGACCTCGGTGAAGACACCTGCAATTGCGAGGCTCTCAAGGCCCAGGAGGGCTGTTCGGCGGGCACGTCCGCTGCCGGAGAGATAGCCGAAGCAGTAGAGCGCACCAAATGCGGGTACGATGTATGTTCCATCTCCGAAAGACTTGGCGACCCCGGCAACACGTGCGGTGCCGGCATTTCGCCTCGTCTCAACCCAAACTTGAATATCCTCGTCTTCATCCGCCAACGTAGCAGTGACGCCGACTACAAGTGAGAACTTGAGCCAGTCCGACGCACCCCAGGACAGCGGCCGGGTGAGCATGTAACCGGCATCCGAAAAGCAATGTTTGAAGTACCGGGGGTTAGGCGTCATCCGGGCAGATGCAGCCGGATTGCCGGTATCCGGTCCCATTGCATGGGCAGCGAGTGTGAAGACCGCGAGGGCCAGTGCCGTTAGCACCTTGATTCTCAACAACCTCACAAATCTCCTCCCGTGGGCACTGCCTCACGATATCCGGTCCTGTCATTCCTCACTTTATTCCCTCCCGCTTTGTAGAGCAAGGCACATGCCACAGAGACAGAGCGGAGTACCAGGATTCCGCCAGCCGGTATCACAAGCATAACCCAATATCAAATAAAGGGATAGTACCTCTCAAAAGAATCTGGACCGGTGTCGGACACGGCTTGATGCTCTCCCCCTCCCACCAGCTGTATCCAAAATAGGCCAGATGCGTATGCGTGCGGCCTATCGGCCGAGCGGGTCCTCAACCAATTGGCTTGCAGTGGACTCATAATGTATGGTATAATTGGCATGTTAAATCTCAACAACTTTGGCGTTGGCAAAACAGGAGTGAATGCGATGCACAATCGACCGAATACGGTCTTTTTTGCTTTTTGGGCGGGCGTGGCCCTGATGCTGGTGATAGCCGGTCCGGCGGGTGCGATACCGCTTGGCGATACACTTACGGTAATCCAGCGTCCGTTACTCAACATTCCTTCCATCGTAACGGAGGGGAACACGCTCACGATCGAGTGTGAGGCAAGTCCGGCAACTTCCGGCTGGGCAGCCGAGCTCCAGCGTGATGGGATTCAGATCTCCATGACTGTGTTTTCCTCAACCTACGATCCTTCGACCCTGTGGTGGGAGGTCGAGGCACTTGTCCCGACAGTCCCTGTCTATGATCTCTATGACCTTGCAGTCACGGCGAGCGGAGGAGTTGATGACACAACCTGGAGTGCTGTGCGGGTAATCCCGGCATTCAAAGAGGACTACTACTTCGTCCACATCACGGATCCCCACATGCCGACCCATCTTTACTATTATGAGGATGGGGCCGACACCGACTCGTCCGAAGTGGTCGACATGCGGGAGATAATTCACGATGTCAATATCATCAACCCGGAGTTCGTGCTCTTAACAGGTGACTTCATCAACGAGGGCGAGCTTGAGGATTACCTTAACAAGCGCTATTTCAGCAGGACCCAACGTCTGCTCACGGAATTCGATGTGCCGGTTTACCTGACTTCGGGCAATCACGATATCGGAGGCTGGGACGATACACCACCACCGGATGGTACGGCCCGGCAGACCTGGTGGCGCTTCTTCGGATGGAAACGCTGTGACAGTCCCCCTCCGGGTGCACCCTGGTATACCCAGAACTACAGCTTCGACTATGGGCCGGTGCACTACATAGGGTTGGAGGCCTACAACAATTACGATAATTGGCGACCGGGGATCTATGGTAGTGACAGCTTCACTCCGGGTCAGATGGACTGGCTTGATAATGAAATGACGGCCTCTTCAGGCAGTGCCGCTCAGGTGCTTTTCTACCACTCCGACTTCTCAGACCAAATCAACCTGAACAGTCTCGGTGCCGACATGGCACTCTGGGGTCACAACCACAGGGATTATGACGATTTCTCGCACCCCTATGATATCGGTACCGACAATGCCTGCGACGGTGCGCGGTCCTATCGTCTGATCCGAGTTTCGAGTGGATCTCTCAGCCCGACATCCACCGTTTCTGCCGGATCGGGTGGCAGCAACCTCGAAGTCGCTTACTCACCGGCCAACGATGGAACGAATTACACGGTCACCGCCGATATCACCAACGACATCGATGAACGGTTTGAACACGGGCAACTTCGATTTGTGATGCCGAATGAGGTCGGGACTGTGGATGTTACGGGTGGAGCGCTGCTTCAGATCGATTACTCCGGGCTGTACGCGGTCTACTACGTCGCGGTCGACATCCTTCCGACCTCCTCCCAGACCGTGACCGTCACACTCACTCCGGGTTCATCGGACCCGCCGACCGTGACGGTGACCCAACCTAACGGTGGAGAGATCTGGCACATTGATAGCTTCTTCGACATCACCTGGACGGCAGACGACGATGTCGGTGTCACCTCGATAGACATACTGCTGTCAAGCGATGGAGGGGCTACATATCCGCATACCATAGCCACAGGTGAAACCAACGATGGTACCTGTTCATGGCAGGTGGATGTGTCACCCACAACGCAGGCCAGGGTGAAGGTGATAGCCTATGATGCAGCCACCAACAGTGGCGAGGACGTGAGCAACGGCAACTTCACCATAGCTGACGGTGAGGACCCTGTCGTCACGGTGACGCAGCCCAATGGCGGCGAGACATGGGACATTGACAGCTTCTTCGATATTACCTGGAGTGCGAGTGACAACATCGGTGTTACCTCGATAGACATACTGCTGTCAAGTGATGGAGGGGCGACATATCCCCACACTATAGCCACAGGTGAAACCAACGATGGCACCTGTTCATGGCAGGTGGATGTGTCACCCACAACACAGGCCAGGGTGAAGGTGATAGCCTATGATGCAGCCACCAACAGTGGCGAGGACGTGAGCAACGGCAACTTCACCATAGCTGACGGTGAGGACCCTGTCGTCACGGTGACGCAGCCCAATGGCGGCGAGACATGGGATATCGGCCAGGCATACGACATCACCTGGACGGCGACTGATAACATCGCGGTGGCCTCTATAACCATCGTGTTCTCAGGTGACGGCGGTCTGACTTATCCTGACACTATAGCCACAGGTGAAACCAATGATGGCCTCCACACCTGGAACGTGGGTGCCGGGGCGACACTGAACGCTCGCATCAAGGTGATCGCGTACGACGATGGGGGCAATAGCGGGGATGATGCCTGTGATGCCGACTTTGAGATTTATGATCCGACCGCTGGTACGGTGCCGGAACCGGAAATACCGTCCAGCCTCGTGATAACCGGTACAAGCCCTAACCCGTTCAGTGAGCATGCCGTAATAAGGTTCGGGTTGCCGCGGGATGGCACTGTTAGAATTGACGTGTACGATGTGTCAGGGCGGTTGGCCGTAAGCCTCGTGAGGGAAGACTACCCGGCAGGTTATCACGAGGTCGACTGGCAGAACGACGGCAAGGTGGGTACGGGTTTATACTTCCTGAGGCTACGCCTCGGTCCGGATACCATGACGCGTAAGGTCGTCGTATCGAGATAGAACCTAATTCGGTGACAGTTTGGAAATTCCTCGTCCTTGGCTGGTTTGCCGCCGCCCGCGCGATGCAGTAACTCGTAAACTGTCACCGAATTCTGATACCCCAAATTCGTTTGACATGGGGGTGCTCAGTCACTATCCTTCTTAGGATGGTTTGGTAGTGTCGGCCGCATATTTCATGGTCTCTGGTCAGACAGGAGGATGATGGTGAAGGGGCGTGTCCTGATTATCGATGACGAGGCGGAGATTCGAAGGAATCTGACCGTCGGACTTACCCAGGAAGGCTACAGTGCCGTTGCCTGCCCTGATGGGATTTCAGCGATTCATGAGCTGGATAGCTCCCGGGAAAAGGGAATTGCTTACGATTACCTGGTGACCGACATCTTCATGCCCGATATCGACGGGCTTAAGATTCTCAAGGTGATCAAGATCCAGTACCCCGATCTTCCGGTGCTGGTGATCACCGGCTTCGGAGACGAGTCGCTCAAGATGACTGCGCTTTCGGAGCACAACACCGGGTATCTCGACAAACCGTTTGAGATTTCTGATCTAGTGACCGCCCTAGAGGATCTCTCGCCCGGCTCGACCAAGGAAGCCGCGGCGACTGCCGAGGCCGCGCCCGCTGATGCGGGTCTGCGCGAATCCGTCAGTGCCTATCTGACCATAAGAATCACCGAACCCTCACGCAGCATGGAGATCTATAACGATCTCTACAACATGGATGGCGTGCAGAAATGCGAAGCTGTCCGCGGTGACTTCGACATAATCATTCTAGCCCAGGCCGCTTCTCAGGATGGTATCAAGACGTTGTTCGACAACATCGGCAAGATGGATGGCGTTGAGATCGCATCCCTCTCCCCTGTTGAGAGACCCAAGCTGGACCGGGATGTGGACCAGTTCGTCAACGTGTATTCCCAGGCCATGAAACAACCGGCCCAGCTCAAGTCGGGGAAGCAGCCCGGAACGATGAGCTACATCATCGTTGATATCGACCCTAATACTATTCAGCAGATTTTCACGACGGTCTTCTTCATCGACGAAGTGATCTTCTGCGACGTTATTGAGGATGGAAAGAAACTGGTAGGCATGATCACCAGCGAGGGGGTCGGCCGGAAGTCCACGATCCTCGAAAGACTCAATGAGATCGATGGCGTCCTCAGGGTACGCGAGGCAACCGTCATAAAACTGCTTGAAGACTGAGTATACCTACTAAGACACGGGTAACGACCAGGCTGCGTGACAGGAAACTCTCGGCGCAGCCGAAGTTTTGCCGGGCTCAGCCGGTGGCAACAGGTGGAGTCACGAGATGGCGGCCAAAGACACTGATGGATTCACCTACCGGCTGTGGAGATATGATGGCGCCCAGGGTGAGCTCATCCCGCTCCTGCAGTCGGCCCAGGATCATTTCGGATACGTACCCCGCAGGGCCATAAGCTACATCTCCAGTGTGACCGGAATCCCGGAATCCGATGTCTACGGTGTCATAACTTTCTATAGCCAGTTCCGGCTTCAGCCCATGGGCAAGTACCTGGTCCGGGTGTGTGCCGGGACGGCCTGTCACGTGTCGGGAGCCAAGATGATCATCGAGACTGTCCAAGACGAGCTCGGTATCGAGGTGGGCGACACCACCGAGGACGGACTCTTCACGCTGAATACTGTTGCATGTATCGGATGCTGCTCGCTGGCCCCCGTGATCATGATAAACGATGAAACCCATGGCAGACTTGATCCTGCCTCGGTTAGAAAGATCATCCGGAAGTACAAACGCGCCGAGGAGGAGATCCGGAGAGAAGAATCCGTGGTAACGTGTGATGATGAAGCGCAGACGCATCGGGGAACCAAACTGCATGAGTGATGTGATCTCTGGAGCGGTGCAATGAAGAGAGTGATTGTCGGTATGGGTACGTGCGGTCTTTCGGCGGGTGCTCAGACCGTTTACGATAGACTCGCCGAGATCCTCAAGGAAAACCCCGGCACGTTCGATCTCTCCCACACCGGATGTATCGGCATGTGCTACCGCGAGCCGCTCGTTGAGGTCCGGGATAACGGCTGCCGGACGATCTACGGCGAGGTTACTCCGGAGGTTTCAGATGAGATATACAAACACCACATCGCCGGTGGCGAAGTGCTCGATGCACATGTCGTCTACAGCATCGATTCCAGTGGAGACTGCGGCGGGTCGGAAGCGGACTACCTCGGCCTTCAGAAGCGAATCGTCTTAAGAAACTGCGGTACGTGTAATCCCGAATCAATAAACGAATACGAGGCCGCCGGCGGTTATGAGGCGCTTCGCAAGTCACTGCTCGAGATGAAACCCGGCGAAATCATCGAGGAAATCAAGAACTCGGGCCTCAGGGGTCGCGGTGGTGCCGGTTTCCCCACGGGGCTTAAGTGGTCTTTTGCCGCAAAGAATGAGTCCGACATCAAGTATGTGGTCTGTAACGCCGACGAGGGCGACCCGGGTGCCTTCATGGACCGGTCCGTGCTCGAAGGCGACCCCCACTCGGTCCTTGAGGGAATGATGATCTGCGCGAGAGCGATCGGTGCGTCATTCGGTTACATCTACTGCCGTGCTGAATATCCTCTGGCGATCCACAGACTCACGCTTGCAATCGATGCCGCCAGAAGCAAGGGCTACCTGGGTAAGAACATCTTAGGTTCAGGGTTTGACTTCGAGCTCAAGATAAAGCAAGGGGCGGGCGCTTTTGTGTGCGGCGAGGAAACAGCTCTCTTTGCTTCAATCGAAGGCAAGCGGGGTATGCCGAGAATCAGGCCGCCTTTCCCTGCCGAGAAAGGACTCTGGGGCAAGCCCACGAACAACAACAACGTCGAGACCTTTGCCAATGTACCGTGGATAATCACTAATGGCGCGGAGGCATATGCGGCCTACGGCACGGAGAAAAGCAAGGGCACCAAGGTGTTTGCGCTGGCAGGGAAGGTGGTGCGTGGCGGCCTCGCTGAGGTCCCGATGGGGACCACGATACATGACCTGGTATTTAAGATCGGTGGAGGCATTAAGCAGGGCAAGGGGTTTAAGGCGGTCCAGATGGGCGGTCCGTCGGGTGGTTGCATTCCTGCCGAAATGGATGACACACCGGTCGATTTCGAATCCATACCTGCCACGGGTGCCATAATGGGCTCCGGCGGTCTCGTGGTGCTCGACGAGACGGCGTGCATGGTGGAGATCGCCAAGTTCTTTCTGAATTTCACGCAGAGTGAATCCTGCGGCAGGTGCACATTCTGCCGGATCGGGACCAGAAGGATGCTTGAGGTCCTCACGCGAATCACCACGGGTGAGGGCCGACCCGACGATATTGAAGGCCTCGTTGAATTCGGACAGCAGGTCCGCGAGGCGAGTCTCTGCGGTCTGGGTCAGAGTGCACCCAATCCGGCCCTGACCACGATCCGTTACTACCGGGATGAGTATGAAGCCCACATAAACGAAAAACGTTGTCCGGCCGGGAGTTGCACCGCGCTGGTCGACTTCTACATTGATCCGGAGAAGTGTACGGGCTGTACGCTGTGTGTTAAGAAGTGTTCGGTGGAAGCCATCACCGGTGAACGCAAGAAGCCGCATACCATTGACAACGACAAGTGCGTCAGATGCGGCCAGTGTATCTCCAGCTGCAAGTTCGAGGCGGTCTACACCAAATGAGCAATGGACTTCCTGACAAGATCAAGATCAGTGTGAACAGCCGGGAGATCGAAGCCTCTCCGGGCAAGACCATA
Source organism: Candidatus Eiseniibacteriota bacterium (assembly GCA_043810925.1). Lineage (GTDB taxonomy): Bacteria > Arandabacterota > Arandabacteria > Arandabacterales > Arandabacteraceae > Arandabacterum. Next base: position 36,927 of record JBDRNT010000099.1, on the reverse strand, counting down.
CTTGAGGTGGTGCATGAAAAGGGGCTTGATCATATACCGACGCTCTGTCACTCGCCGGAGCTTGAGCCCTACGGATCGTGCTTCCTCTGTGTCGTGGAAGTCGAGGGGCGCTGGAACCTTCTTCCCGCGTGTGCCACGAGGATAGCGGCCGGCATGAAGATACAGACCCGTAGTGACCGGGTGGTCGCAGCCCGGAAAACGGCATTGGAGCTTTTGCTCTCGAATCATTTCGCAGACTGCGTTGCCCCCTGCCGCGAAGGTTGCCCTGCCGGCGTCGATGCTCAAGGCTATATTGCGCTTTCGGCGATGGGTCAGTACAGGAAAGCGGTTGACCTTATACGCGAGACCAACCCTCTTCCGGCAATATGCGGCCGGGTCTGTGTACGCAAGTGCGAGGTCGTGTGCCGGCGCGGCGATGTCGATAAGCCGGTGGGTATAAACGCGGTAAAACGTTTTGTGAGTGACACGCCGGGCATCTATGAGGCGGCCCCCCAGTGTTCTCCCCCGACGGGTAAGTCGGTCGGCATAGTCGGGGCCGGTCCTGCCGGTCTAACGGCTGCATGGTTCCTCGGACGCAAGGGCCACAAGGTCGTGATCTATGAGGCTCAGACGCGGTCCGGGGGTATGCTCCGCTATGGTATCCCCGCCTACAGGTTACCTGATGAGGTGATAGATGCCGAGGTCGATTACATCCTGAGGACCGGAGGCGAGATCGTCTACAACACGCGTGTGGGTAAGGACATCACACTCGACGGGTTGATGAAAAAACACGGGGCGGTGTTTGTTGCCTCCGGCGCATGGGCAGGAAAGCCCATGAGGGTCGAGGGCGAGTTTGAGACTGAAGGTGTCGTATCCGGAGCTGAGTTCCTGAAACAGAGTGTCGATAATCGCGAACCTGTCTCGGGTACGGTGGTGATAGTCGGTGGTGGCAACACTGCGATGGATGCTGCACGGACCCTCTGGCGGTTGGGCGCGGACAAAGTGATCGTGCTTTACCGGAGGACGAAGGCCGAGATGCCCGCCGATGAGATGGAGATCGACGATTGCCTCGATGAGGGAATCGAGATCATGGAACTGGCGGCTCCTGTCGGGATCGTTGCCTCAGGCGGCAGACTCAAGGCGCTGCGATGCATAAGAATGAAACTGGGTGAACCTGATGATTCGGGGAGGAGGCGACCGGTACCGTTGGAAGGGTCGGAGTTCGACCTTCCCTGCCAGATGGCCGTGGCAGCCATTGGCCAGGACCCGGTCGTCGATGGGTTGACATCCGTTGATGATAAACCTGTCTCGCTTTCCAAGTGGAACACCTTTGTAGTGGATACCGAGACAATGAAGACATCTGTTGAGGGTATCTTCGCCGGTGGCGATGCCGCCGATGACGGCCCGACGGTCGTGATCGACGCGATCCGCGATGGAAGGCGAGCGGCGGCCGCAGTGCATTCCTACCTGACAGATGAGGAACCACCCGCAAAGCCTTTCATCGTGCGCAAGGAGTTCTGGAGCAAACCGGGAAAGGCGGAGCTGGGAGATATAAGTGAGAGTCCGCGTCATGAGGTACGCACAATCGACGTGGAAGCCCGGAGAGGCAACTTCGATGAAGTGGCTACGGGTTTTGAGTATGAGGATAACCGGCATGAGTGTGACAGGTGCCTTTCATGCGGGTGCATCCGCTTTGATGACTGTGAACTCAGACTGTATGCCGAAGAGTACGGCGTGGACATGAATAGACTCAAAGGTTACGTGCGTAAACACAAGGTGGACGATCGTCACCCCTACGTAGTGTATGACCCGAACAAGTGCATCCTGTGCGCGAGATGCATAAGGACGTGTGAAAGACTGCTTGCCATACCCGCCCTTGGTCTTGTCGGCCGGGGGTTCAGAACCGAGATGAGACCAGCCCTTAATGATCCGCTTGTCGAAACCAGCTGTACAAGCTGCGGAAACTGCGTGGAGGCCTGTCCAACCGGGGCTTTGACGGTTAAGTATGCCTTCCCGGGCAGAGCGCCGCTTCATACGGATGACGTCTCGTCACACTGTGCACTGTGCTCGCTGGCCTGTCCCATCACGGTGAAGAGGTTCGGCGAAGGCCGGTACTACATCGCTTCGTCCGGGAAACCCGGCGACTACCTGTGCCGGTATGGCAGATTCGGTTACGAGCTCTTCGTAAAACGTAAGAGGATAAGAGAGGCCGCGATCCGGAGAGGAAGCGAGCGATACAGACCTGATCTGTGCGAAGCCGAGCAACTCATCGTATCTGAGATGAAGCGGGTTCGAGATAAGTACGGCCCGGAAAAAGTCGGTGTCTTCGTGTCACCCGAACTCACGAATGAGGAGCTCTACCTGGCCGGACTCATAGCAAGGGACGGGCTTAAGACAAACAACGTGGCCTCCCTCTCAATCATGGGGACGGGGAAGGAAGCCGGTGCTCTTGATAAGTCTTTCGGATACACCGCATCGACCGCCGACCGGAGCTCGATCCGGGAAGCCGATCTCATAATCTGCAACAACACAGCTCTTGAGGCAGACCATCAGGTGCTCGCCGTCGATGTGATCCAGGCGGTGAAGGGCGGCGCCAAGTTGATCGTCGCAAACTCGGCCCTGGGTAAGATCGATCGCCTGATATCTACGGTTGCCATGGATCCGATGCGCGGAACGGCGGCGGTCCTCTGGAATTGCATAATACAGGTTCTCTTTGAAGCCCCCGGGCAAGCGGGAATCGACCAGGCGGCGGAGGCGTCGGGGGTAGAACCAAAGGCAATCCGGAAAGCAGCTGACATTGTGAAGCAGGCGAAGCGAGTTGTTTTCATTCACAGTCCTGATCGACCACAGGACCGGTCCGCGGGCGATATGGAGACGCTCGCAAACTTCGTGGTTCTCTTAAGGTCCACCGGGGTTCATGCGGACATCCTCTTGCCACGCATTATCGCAAACAGTGCGGCTCTTGAAATCATGGGAGCCGACCCGGCCTTTGAGGCCGGACGGATTCCGAGTCGTCAGGATCTCGGTGGCGCCAGAAGCCATGAAGAGCTCAGGAGTCTCCTCAAGAGCGGCGAGATTAGGGCAGCTCTCATTATCGGGGAAGACCCCATGGCCTGGGGACGGACCGGTGCCTGGTTTGAGAATGTCGAGTTCCTGGCAGCCATGGACTGGACCAATACGGAAACCACGCAGTATGCAGATGTTATACTCCCCAGTTCAACCTATCTGGAAACCGAGGGAACAAGATGCAATTTCGAGGGCCGGTTGATGGAGTTCGCGACTGCTACCCGGCCGCCCGCCGGTATCTCCGGACGCGAGGTGCTTGAGGAGCTGGCGGTCGAGTTCGGCATAGAAGTGGGAAGCGACCTGACCACCCGGATCAGGACAGAGGTTGAGAGCAATCTGGGTCCATTGACGTGCTTCTACTGGAATACCGGCCAGCAAAGGGTGTCTCGCGATAAGGCGAGAGTGGTCCCGACCGAAACCGGAGTCAGAACGATATCGATTCAACCTCCCCTAACACATGCCGAGAAGTACAAGAAGGAAATCAGAGAGGTGGGAACCGAAAGGTTCAGAGTGAGGACGTGAGGGCAGCGGAAAGGAGATTCAAATGATCCGGCTCAAGAATCTCTATGAATTCCTCGAAGGCAACTTCGACTACTTTCTCGTCCTGGACAAAGACCGGCATGTGATTCATGCGAGCGACCTCTTTAAGAAGGACTATCTTCCGGAGGGCTGGACGGGGAAGGAAACAGCGCTTGACGAGCTGGTGACTGAATCATCGCTGGGTACATTCCGGTCGGGGATGGCTAAGGCTCGTACGGGTGGCCGCGGTGTCGCGCGGTTTTCGGCTGCAAAAGAAGAGGGGCTTTCAATCCCGCTCAAGGCCGGATATGCAACGACAGATGACGGCGGAATATATCTCTTCCTCGGCCACGTCCTTGAGAGCCTGAGGAGAAGCACCGAGTCGGAGAAGGACGAGAGGATAAAGGAACTCGCATGTCTTTACCGGGTGATGGAATGGATAGAGATATCGCCGAGTATAGGAGCGTTCTTCACCGATCTGCCCAGGTACCTGAGTCCGGGAATGGTCTCGCCGGACGATGTAGTCGTATACTCGGTCTATGAAGGCTTGGAATACGGTCAAAAGCCCGTGTCGGATCATTACATCTCCGTCAGGCTGGTAGTGGGGGGCGAGGAGAAGGGTGAGATCCGGGTCGGATATGTCAACGACAAGCATGAACTCCTTCCGGAAGAACAGAAGATGCTCAATGAGATCGGAAGAACACTCGACTTCGCACTCGAGCGCAGGGAGTACAGGGATAAACTCGCTGTGGTCAATTCCTATCTCGACCGGGTAAGCGGGAGCTGGGAAGAAGCGAAGGGCCGGTTGGAGACCATGTTCCAGGCGATTCCTGACGATGTGGTGCTCATAGACAAGAACCGCAAGATAGTGATGACCAACCGTGAAGGCATCGCTCCGGGCAAGCACTGCTATGAGGGCATCTTCGGAAGGGACACGCCATGCAAGGACTGCCGCCTTGCGAGAATCCTCAAGGATAAGACACCTCTAATGCTGTCTCTGAAGAATAATGACAGATACTTCCAAGTCCACGCCATGCCGGTTTATAACAAGGACCATGAGGTGGACGGTATTCTTGAGTTTTACAGGGATATTACGCTTGAGAAGACCTACGAGCAGCAGCTCCAGCAGGCTGACAAACTCGCTTCACTCGGGCAGCTCGTGAGCGGTATCGGACATGAGATCAACAACCCCAACCAGTTCATTCGCGGGAACATCAAGATCGTGAAGCAAGCCCTTGAGGACATGCTCCCCATAGTGGATCGGCACTACCAGACAAACAGCGACCTTAAAATCGCCAGGCTCAACTATGATTTCTTCCGTGAGCACATCATGACCCTGGTCAACGACATGGACCATGGCTCGGAGCGTATTAAGGCGATTGTGGAGAGCTTAAGGACATTCGCGAGAAAGGATGAAGGGCTCCTCGTGGATACGGTTGACATCAATACACTGGTTGAGGCGAGTGCAAGACTGGTCCACAACGAAGTACACAAACGGGCAGAGATCAAACTCGACCTGACCAGGAATCTCCCGACCTTTATCGGCAATTCGCAGAAGATAGAGCAGGTACTGATCAATCTCCTCGTAAATGCCGGCCAGGCAATGCCTGATGACAAGAAAGGCCTGATTACGGTCAGTACCCGTGCCGAGGACGAGCACGTGCTGGTCGAAGTCAAGGACAACGGGTACGGAATGAGCGAGAAGACACTCAGGCAGATATTCGACCCGTTCTTTACGACCAAGCGCGCAAAGGGAGGTACGGGTCTGGGCCTTGCCATCGCTTTTAAGATCATTGAGGAACACAAGGGAAACATCTCTGTCACGAGTGAACTTGGTGTTGGGACCACGTTCACCATAAGAGTTCCGGCTACGAAGGGCACCAAGGTCAGCACCAAGGAGAACTGATGAAGAAGATACTTATCGTGGATGATGACCCTGCTGTGACCAACTACCTCATGGTCTTCCTGATGCAGACCGGACTCTTTGAAACGACCATTGTGAACGATTCCAGAGAGGTCTCCGATCTGCTCGGCAGAGAGACATTCGATATAGTCCTGCTTGATATGGACATGCCTAACGTAAGCGGCATGGACATCCTGAACGACATGCGGGCCCGGGGACTGGATACGCCGGCCGTAGTGCTCACCGGAGTCAGCGATGTCGACCTTGCTGTAAGAGCTATGAAGATGGGGGCCTTTGACTATCTGATCAAGCCCGTCGATGACGAGAATCTCCTGACGACACTCAATAACGCCATGGAGCACAGTGTACTCCACCGGACCCTTGAAACACTGCCGGATGAGCTCAAGCGCAAAGATCTTCAGCACGAAGCCGCGTTCGATCACTTCACCACCCACGATCAGGGCATGATCCGCCTGTTTCACCAGGCTGAAAGACTGGCCGCGGGGGACTTGAGCATCTTCATCTGGGGCGAGAGCGGGACGGGTAAGGAAGCCCTGGCCAGGGCCATCCACAAGGCGAGCCCGCGGGGCGGCAAGCCATTTGTTCCCGCCGAGGCTGACAGTCAGGATCCCGAGAGTTTCCCCGCCTTCTTCTTCGGTCAGGACAAGACATGGAGCGGCTCCAGAGAAGAGCAACCGGGCATTCTTGAGGAAGCAAACAGAGGGACCCTGTTTCTCAATCATATAGATGCGCTTTCAAATCCCATGCAGGTGAGGCTAAAGCGCTTCATCCAGACGGGCGAATTCTACAGGGAGAATTCCACCCAGATCAGACGTGTGGATGTCCGAATGATCGTGGCATCAACGAAGGATCTCACCAGCCCCGAATACAAAGACAAGTTCTCAAGAGACCTGCTTTATCACCTGATGGTCAACTCGATCCGCGTCCCCCCTCTCCGGGACAGGATGGGAGACCTCCCGTTGATTGCAGAGGAATTCCTTGCAGAGGAGAGCATGCGAAGCGGGCGGGCGCTGGATGGCTTTTCCCCGGACTTTGTCGAGTACTTACAGGATTACAGCTTCCCCAACAACATCCAGGAGCTCCGCACAATAATAGCAGGTGCTGCGGCCAGCTCGGAGACCAGCACCGTAACGGTCCAGTCCCTCCCACCTTTCATACATGACATGATCGAGCGCGAGAAGGTCATGACGGATGAAGACTTCATTCCGAGGAAGCTCGATGACGTGATAAGAGAGCACGTCATCAGAACCCTCAAGCATGTTGACATGCAGAAAGACACTGCAGCCAGGGAGCTCGGTATCTCAGTCGATGAACTCGACCGGATCACCGGCAACTGATAATTCGGTGCCAAATTTGGTGCCAGCTTACTAATTATCAAGACACCCTTGTAGACAGGACTGATCAGCAGGTGAGTGTAGAGATGGTTGGATAATTAGTAAGCTGGCACCAAATTATATGTTTGCGGTAGTGTTCCGGTAATTAGTAAACTGTCACCGAATTCGCAAACAAGGAGGTTTCCCATGCCCGGCGTTCTTGCATCGCTTTACCAGCGCACCTGGTGGTCGCTTCTTATCCGGGGATTGGTGGCAGTACTCTTCGGTATCCTCGCGATCACCTGGCCTGATCGCATACTGGAATTCATCGTCACGCTTCTGGGCATCTTCGTGCTCGTGGTGGGAATACTGGCAACCGTGGGAGCATTGATGCACCGGTCGCCGTCCAAGAGATGGCTGCTGGTGCTGATCCCGGGATTGATCGGTATTGTAATCGGTGGCATAACGATAGCCTGGCCCGCCGTCTTCACCGTGGTCATCTTCTACCTGATCGCAGCGTGGGCGCTCGTTTACGGTGGTATGGAGATCCACAATGCGCTCAGGCTCAGGAAAGATGTCCATGGTGAATGGATGCCTATCCTGGTCGGTGTGGTCTCGGTGATCTTTGGACTCGTACTGCTCGTCAGGCCGCTTACAGCGGGTGCAGTGGTCACCTGGATGGTCGGTCTGTGCGTCCTGATACTTGGGATACTCTGGCTGATTCTAGCCTTCCGGGCACGCAATTGTCGGCAGCCCGCGGAAACGGAGAAGCCACCTCCCGACGTACTGTAACATCCTTGGGGGCAGGTCTTGAAATGTAGCGCCGCGTCTACGCAGGCGGCGCTTAGAAGGTCATCGGGGCTGGAACCCCGACGCTACCACCCGACGAGTGGGAAAAAAGACAGCTGTCCACTGCTGAAACTTGATATATTCGAGGTATGGGTAAGGAATACATAACAGGATCGGTCGCCACAAACGCGGGAGACGTTCCCGTAGTATCCACAGAACTCAGCCGGGCGGACAGGTGGGGCGATCTTAAGGCGACCTGGGCGATCCGCCGGATGGATTACACGGTGGACCCTGGTCTCTACGCCGTCGGCAATCCCGGTGAGGACTCGCTGGTCTTCGCTTCCGCGAATTACAAGCTGAGCTTCGACACCCTCCGCCGGGAACTCAAGGGGCTGGATGCATGGACCATGGTGCTTGATACGAATGGTATCAACGTATGGTGCGCTGCCGGGAAGGGCACCTTCGGTACCGAGGAGATGGTCAACCGCATCGAGCAGACCAGACTAAAAGAAGTGGTCAGTCACCGGAAGATCATAGCACCCCAGCTGGGTGCGACGGGCGTGGCCGCCCATGAGGTCAGGAAATCATCCGGGTTCTCATTAGTGTTCGGTCCCGTCCGTGCCTCAGACATACATCCATTTCTCAAAGCCGGAATGGTTGCCACACGTGAGATGCGACGCGTTAGGTTTAACCTACGTGACCGGGCCCGCTTGATTCCGGCCGAGATCCTGCAGGGTCTGAAGTATCTGTTTCCCGTGATGGGCCTTTTCGTCATACTGGCCGGGCTCAACAGGAGCGGCTATTCCTCGCAACTCACGTTACAGGTTGGGAGCCGCTCGGCCCTTAACCTGATACTTGCCTATTTGGCCGGGTTGGCGCTGGCACCCGCACTGCTTCCGTGGCTTCCCGGGCGAAGTTTCTCATCCAAGGGGATGGTTTCCGGTGCGCTTGCGTTCCTGATTGCCCTGACGGCGGGACTCGTGGGCAGCATGCCGCTTGAGGCCGTCGCATGGGCACTTATTTTCACTTCGATATCATCGTTCTGTGCCATGAACTTAACCGGCGCTTCAACATACACTTCACTCTCAGGTGTCAGGAAAGAGATGCGGGTTGCCGTGCCGCTTCAGATCGCAGCGGCTGCGGTGGGATTGGCGCTCTGGATCATCGCGCGGTTCGTATAGCCGGAGGATTGAGCATGAGTGAGCTTAAGTATCTTAAGGGTGTGACCACCCTGAATCTCAACGAGGACAAATGCACCGGATGCGGGATGTGTGAGATGGTCTGCCCCCACGCCGTCTTCGAAATCACAAATGGGAAGGCAAAGATCACCGACAGGGACGCGTGCATGGAATGCGGCGCTTGTGCGCTCAACTGCGAATTCGGAGCAATCGAGGTGGAATCAGGTGTGGGCTGTGCCGAAGCGATCATAGTCGGCGCCGTGAGAGGCACTGAACCCACATGCGATTGCTGCGGCGAACCGAAGAAACCCTGCTGCTGAGTCAGGAGATTCTCCTGCGACACCGCGGGATAAAACCTGCTCCCCCCTGCCGGCCTTGATCAGGATCGCAACCCAGCCTCACGGACTAGGCAGGACTGCCCAGTCAAGGATTATCAAGCCTGTAGGCGATCAGCATGGCCAGCAGATTGACCGGCACCTGAAAACCCCACAGAGCAGAAATGTTGCCGAATGACGTCAGATATCCCTGTGTGAAGTAATGAAGCGGTAGGAAGACCCCGGCACCCCAGGCCAGCGCGAAGGCGTAGGCCCACACAAATTCTCTGGCTTCCAGCGGGCGCGTGGCTCTCGAACTCAAGCGTGGCAAAAGTCGGATCCACAGATTGAACGCTACAATTGTGATGATAGCTGCGGCCACGCCCTGGGTGGAAGCCTGGTCGCGTCCTCCGATCACACGATGAATTGCAGACCCGGCCACGATCGAGGCAATGTTGATGATAGCCAGGGCCAGACCGTGATACCAACCGGTCCGAATACCTGAAAGATCCACGTGGTTGCTTACCTCTTCGACTTCGGCTTGGCTTTCGTCTCTTTGCGAACTCGGAACCTTTTATCAAGTGCGTTCATTTTCTGAACGATACCACCGTATTCGAGCTCCGGATATGGCAGCATCGCCGCACCTGAGAAGCCCTGTTCCCTGATATCCAGCGCCTTCCGGCTCACCTTGTCCCTTATGTAATCCCAGAACGGATGATCGAAGGCGTCGGCCGGTTCGGTCAACTTGCCCTTGTGGACACAAAAAGCGGTGGCACTGACAATGGGCGGGCCGTCAAACCAGGATATGGTCGAGTTGTTTTTCACAGGCATAAGTGGGCCTGCGTGACTGCCACGCATAAAACCCGCGACGAGATGTCCGATCTTAAACGGCTGAAGCACCTCGCCGGTCGCCGGAAAGGCACCCTGCACCCTCACCATCATCACGGGATCGTCCTTGCCCGTGTACTTGCCTGCTATGTTGTGAAGTCTTGTGGTGCTCACCGAGGCACAGGGCTCACCGTTGCCACGCGAATGGATGCTCTCAACAACGAACCTCTGATTGTCCCTGAGGAGCGCCGCGATGTCGTAGATCTCCTCGGGCGTATTGAGCTCGATCACGCGGTCACCCTTCGTGTGCCCGACATCCATGATGGTAAACTTGAACCCCTTAAACATGCTCGGGCTCAGCATTAGACCCGAATTGTACATGGGGTCGACGAAGCTGAGATAGAGCGGAAGATTGTATGCGCCCGGATCGGTTTTGTCGGCCGCAAACATGAGAAACGGCTCATTGGGTCTCTCCTCGAACTCCAGCTCACACACCGCGGGTCCCATCCCCTTGATGTTACCGGAGAAGGAATCGACGAGCAGGTCCTGACCGGCACCATAGAGTCCCTGTTTGTGTGCATCGTCAGCTCCCGACATGAAGGCGTCCCACACCAGTCTATGGATCCTCGAATCGCAGGGCCCGCGCTTGTGAGTCATGAGAATGGCGATATCATCCCCTGTATGGGACACGTAGAAATCAATGAGAAGCCCCTTGCTGCGACGGCTTACAAACTGGATTACCACCTTCATGAGCCGTTCACCCGGCTTGATATGGCCGCCAATGCTTCCGATGTCCGCCTTTGCCAGTGTGAGCGTAATCTTCATTGTCTTCTCCCTCCTCGTGGCGTTGGCCTTCTTGATGCATTTTCCCCATTGTTAGAGCATATTGGTAAGTTTTTCAATGCTAAAGTGACGTCCCGGAATTCGCGGGGGGAAAGGCGGTTTCCTCGATTCGCCAACTGCTGAGTTGCGTTCATTCATCCGGGGGGTTAAAATACCGCCAGGTTGAATTGAAGAGGAGGATATATGTTAACCAAATTGGTCATAGCCTGCATGTGTCTTGCCGTCATCATGGGATGCGCCAAGGGCCCGTCGGTTGTCCAGGACAGAATCAGGGTCGGTGATGAAGCGCCCGCCTTCCAGCTATCCGATATCTTCGGGATGGAGCAGTTCAACTACGGTAAGGTCGTGCACAACAGCAACGCAACGGTAATCGTGATCTGGAGCATGGCGTGCCCCAATTGCAGGGAAGCCCTGACCGATGTCCAGAGGGTGCATGAGGACTATGGTTCCAAGGGAATCACGTTTGTCGGCATCAATTTCGACAGAGAAAACACCCAGGGAGTGCGTGCTTTTCTTAAGGCCGAGGGAATAGACTTCACAACACTATGGGACAGCGCGACCCGCGCAGCACGGGCCTACAAGGCCTATGACTATACTTTCAGCATCTTCGTCCTGAACCGGGCCGGCCAGGTTATACTGGTCCAGTACGATCACCCACCGGATCTTACCGTAATGCTTTCGAAAAAACTCGACGAGGTACTTGAGGCCAAGTAAGAGTAGGAGATTGCCAATGCATGGTAAAACGAGAGTCCTGGGTCTGGTTTTGCTGACTAGCCTGTGTGCTTCAGCAGTATGCTTCGCTGTCGGGGAGGATCTCGAGATCACCGGGGATGTCAGGTGGCGCCTGAGACACGTGGATTCAGGCGAGAGAGGTCCAATCACTGGCACCTACGGAGAGTTTCTAAATCGTGGGTTCTCCCAGAAGCACCGGTTTGTGCTTGAGGTTGCTCATCCGGTTGCAAAGGGCATCCGGGTCGGAGGTATGATAAGGGTTTCCAACGAGGACGAAGAGGTACTTCAGTCCGGACCCGAGTATCTTTCCTCCGATGTCGGCAGCGCATTCATCGAGTATCAGACACCAACAGTGATGTCGAGGTTCGGCTACTACTCGGTCAGCTACACTCCGCTAAGCCTGATGAGATGGGACCTTGAGGATGATCCCGAGGGTGGCGGCGGCGGTTGCGCCGTCTGCGGCGGGCCGGGGGGAGCTGGAGCCATTCTCGGCGAGACGCTCGAGGAGTTGGCACCGGACATCACGTTTGAAGGGATGAAGGTGGAAGCCGCACCTTCGGAGACGTTCGGGACCAGCGCGTTTTTTGCCAGGTCCACTATCGCCGACGAGGCGTACCCCGTACTCACTTTCGGCGGCCGCGTCGGCATCAAGAAGTACGTCAAGCGAACATCATCTTTCCTTGATGTCGCAGCCGTCATCGTCAGGTCTCAGGACGACAGGAAGTCGAGTGATGACGAAGGTGATCTTGAACCCGGGAGTACCGTCTTCAGTAATGTCGTGTACGGCGTCACCTGGCATATGCCGCTTGTTAAGGAACTTGCACTAACCGGGGAGTGGACCCTGGGTAGGACGGAAAAGGAGGACCTCGGTAGACCGCTCAGTCGTCGGACTGAGACTCAGGGCAGAGGCGCCATAGCCTCCTTGAGCGCAAAGGTCGACCGGAATCTGTCGGTTGACGCTTCCTATATATATCTCTCTCCGAACTGGGATTCGTACTTCCGCGCTCTCTCCTACAACCCCAATCGTCAGGGAGTGAGAGTCAGACTTGAGTACGGCGATGACAACCTTCTTGTGGCACTGTTTGCCAAGTACCTGCAAACCATCGATCCGGCCCCCTTAAACGATGGTGATCCGGCGGAGACACTCGTCTATCCGACCTTAAGCGCAAGGGGCTATGCCAGGGTCATTCCCAGTCTCAACCTTGGACTTGCCGCCGTTTACTCGGGTGAGGGGACCAAAGACGGGAAGATGACCCTTGATGTCGAGAAGCAGAGACTTACCTGGCTGGGGACCATGACCTATGAGTTCGGCAAGGATTCCTCCGTAACGCTTGAGGAAAGGTATATCCGAAATGGCAGTGATACCAGCCCGGACTATGACGTATCCATGCTGTCACTTTATGTGAGGTCGGCGATATGGTAGCGCGGTGGGTCGCCGCTTTTCTTATTGTGGCGACCTCTTGCTCCCCCGTTGTAACAAAGAAGGCGCAGGGCCCTTCAATTGCACTTGACGATGAGATCTGGGAGTTCGGGAGTCTGAAGCGTGGTGAAACCGTAAGCACCGAGATCGCGGTCACGAACAGAGGGACCGACACACTTCATATTTCGCTCCACTCGACCTGCGATTGTCTTGCGGCAACTGCAGAAGCTCAAACGGTACCCCCCGGCGAGAGGACTTCGATCCTGCTTTCATACACGGGTGAGACGATCAAGGATCATGCAACCAAAACCCTGTTCGTTGACTCTGATGATAAGGCAAACCCGAGGTTGTCGGTTACAGCGACCGGCCAGGTCGTCCCCGGGGATCTACCGCACATGGTGGCTCTTCCCGATCCACTGATGTTCGACAAATCCGAGTCTGCCGATCCTTTTCGCATGCTCACTGTGGCCAACCGGGGTAAGCAGGAACTCCTGATAAAGGAGGTTCGGTGCTTCGGTTGTCTCAACGCGTGGAGTCAGGCCTCGCTTGGCGGAGGGGAGGAAGTCCCGCTTGATATCGAGATTCTCCCGGACTGGAGTGATGGCAGATGGATCGAGATCGAATCCAACGATCCCGTCTGGCCCGTCAGAAAAGTGGTCATCGTCAATCTGAATTAGCGACCCCGCTTGCCTGAACCACCTGAACGTTCCCCCACACGGCCGCTCCCATCCCGCTCACCGAGACTGCCGGGGTTGCCAGATTCTCCAAACCTCCCTGCGTCTTCCGGCCTACTTCCCGCACGCATCTCCCTCACCCTGGCAATCATGTCTCTCAGCTCCGACCGGAATCTTTCCTCAAACACCGCATGCTGACATCTCTGCCTGACATTCAGCAAAGAGACGGCCTCGCTTCGAAGTCTTTCGGTATCCTCGCGGTGTTCTCTTTTCAGATCCTCGTATCTGGCGAGGGCCCTGGCTAAGTCACCTTCATCGGAATCCTTCTTATCAAGAAGATGGGCAATCTCCTCAAGGGCTTCCCGTTCTTCCTGCTTGAAATCCGCGGCTGCCTCGTCAACTTCCCTCAATCTCGCGAAGAAGACGGGCATCTGTTCTTCCGAAAGATCAAGAGCCTCTGTGAGTTTCCAGACCCTGTAGGCCTCGATAATGTCCCTGGGACTCTCGCCCGCCCAAACCTCACACAAGAAGATGGGCACAAGCAGGAGCCAACTGAGCGCAATACACATGATTGGTCTTCTCAATTTCAACACTCCTTCCCCGGGGTATCGGTCATAACCTCAGAAGTACCCTCATCGGCACGCATGAGATTGTCAAGCTCCGCCACGAAAGCCTCCGCTTCGGCATCACTCAAGTTACCGATGAGATCGTAGATATCTTCGGTCTCGTTAAAGTACTGATCCAGTGATGTCATCTCTTCCGCTGCCGCATCCACGAACATAATCTCATAAACCTCGTTGGAGGAGACCGACTCAAGCAGATCCTCTGTAGCCAGCTCGGCCGTGATCATCTCCAGAGTCGTGATCTCCGGGACCGGTGCACGTGTCCCCCACCAGATGAGCATAAGAACGACTGCCAGTGCCGCCATCCCCGGTGCAAACACCAGAACTCTGTGGCGTCTGCGCCTGGCGCCTGCCTGCTGTCTAACCTTCTGTGGGAGGTACGCCCAGTATCCCGGCGGTGGCTCCGGTATGGTGTCATCCGTAAGTACCGAGAATGTCCGCTTGATCGACTCGACATACGCCGCACATTCCTTGCAGACTTTAAGATGAGCATCGATCTCATCGGCACGCTCCGCAGCCAGATCTCCCTCCACGAAGTCGATCAGTTCCTCATGTTTATGGTCACACTCCCGGCTCACTTCGGATCAGCCTCCTTTAAGATCTCTCTCAGACGTTCAACGGCAAAGTGATGGTTGGCCTTCGCACCGCCCACCGATGTTCCCACGGCCTCGGATATTTCCTTGAAGGTCATCTTGTCATAAAACCTCATGGTGAAAACCGCCCTCTGCTTGGGAGGAAGCTGACCTACGGCGCCCGCCACGAGCCGCTCGAGCTCGCGGTGGTCGACGCTATCGTCCGCTCTGGTTGTGAGCACCCCCTCCACCTCTTCGAAAGGTACAGTCGGGGCCCTTCGCTTCTTCAGATGGGAAAAACACATGTTAAGAGCTATCCTGTAGATCCAGGTGTAGAGTGAGGACTTACCCTTGAATGTCTTATGCTTCGTGTACACCCTCACAAACACCTCCTGGGTCATATCCTCCGCCTCTCCCTGATCCCGCAGGATGCGATAGCACAGACCGTAGACCTTCCTGGAGTAGAGCTCAACCGTCTCGTCGAAGGCATCCTCGTCACCACTTGCCAATCGCTTGCCAAGATCACTCATATTGCCCTTTTGGCCTTCCATAGACTTAGACACACGCGATGGCTGAATGGTTTAATTGCTATCGAGGAACCTTTCCATAAGAATCTCATCCACACACACCTCGTTCGGAAAACCGCCGAATGAAGTCAATCTGATCATCTACAGAAAACGGTTCATCCGTTATTTTGTACTTCCCCGCCCGGGGCATGGGATTCAGCAGATCAATCATGGCCTCGGCATCTTCTTCTCTTACCGGTCTTGTAGAAGACTCCACGCCGGCTCCCACGCAGCACTATCGCAATAGCTTCAAGTCTATGACCTGGGTCCCGGCGAGAATATCGTGAAGCGCGCGACGGTCCTCAAAGCTTATGCGGAGAGCATTTATGAGGGCTAACCCCCCCAACACCATTCGCAACGCCGTTCCCCATTCGGCATCGGTCCACTGCATGTCCGGTCTCAGTGCTCCTATCAGGATGATCAGAGGCCGAATCAGCACTAGCCGCCACCACTTCGGGTGCCGATTGTCCATCGTGACAATCCGGGTGTCCAAGCACCACTTCCCGAAAGTCTGACCTTTTTTGACAAGAAGTGCCACCTGCAAGACCGCGATGGCGATCATGATGAGAGATCCCAACGCAAATGCTGGAGTCTCGGAGAACCTCAGAAACCACTGGTATGGGGAGCGCCCAGATATCGAAGGTATGGAGGACGAAGACAGGAGAGCGATAACGCTGGTCGGGATGAACACAAGTGAGTAGTCGATCATATAGCCCCAGAGCCGTTTCCAGCGCGAAGCAAGATATGACGATGGAGTACCATCTTCCTGTTTCCTCTCCAATTCGGTTCTTGCCAGCAGCTCTTGTATCTCATCACCGACATGTATCGTAGCCCTGCCGTCGGCTAGCGCACGTGCCATTTCCTCATGGCTCATCCTTCTGTTGCCTCTCGAGTCACTGGGCGTCCAGCCCGGCGGAGCAGCGAGTTCACCTGGTTCCGTCCCCTTGAGCCAGCAAATGGAATATCCTTCAGGGTGCTTCGCAAACTCGAGCCATGGACACGGGTGGAACAGGCCGGCATCCTGATCGACCACGGCGACGTCCGGACAACCAGGGTCTTCGGCCACATTCAGGCCTTTCTTCTCAAGGTCCATCAGGCTCACTTCGATCCCAAGCGTATCCATGAAGCCGACCCGCGTCAGATGAGAGTCGGCACAGAACGTGAAATCTCCGTAGTCCTTGATGTAGCCTTGCAGTCCCCCGGGATACTTCTCTTCAAGCGTTGACACGCACACCAGCATGCTGAACATGTCTACAACTACACTCATGATCGAAATCCACCCGTGTCACACGTGTTACACCACAAACACCGCGTACACCTGTACGCGCAAATCAGAGCAGTTCGAGCACTCGCTGAGCTAATTCCCGGCGCCTGACATCGTACCTGTCTCGACGGGCCGACCTCTTCAACATACGCTCCAGCCCCGGAGCGGCATAGCGCATCTCCGGAACAGCCGTCTTCTCACCACCTTCGACCAGCGCAAGCAGTGTGTAATAGTAAGGAAAGCGCCGCCACCGGCCCCGGCCATCACGATGCTCTTGAAGAACGCGGACACCACCCGTCAATCGTTCCCCGCGACGGGAGAGACCCCCTGCAGCGAGATGGCGCCAGACCGACGCCGTGCAGGTTCCGCATCAGAAGAAGCCGCGCCGGCCCTGGTGTGACTCCGACGCGGTGAGCCTGGCATCCATTGACCGGTTGGCACGCCTGAGTGCGGCACTGGCTTCGGGCACCCCGGCATCCAGCAGAAGCAATGTCCGACAGGTTTCCTCGCCAAGTATATGTCCCGTGGCCGCACCGGAACTGACCCGCTCACCGGTGAAGAGGCTTATGCCTGCCTCGAAGTCCCGCGGCGTGGGCGCGAACATGCCCGCATAGGAGTCCGGCAAGCCCTGCCGGCCGGCCAGCCATCGGGCTACACGCCGCGCCTCCGCCTTGGGGATTCGACGCTCGAAGAACAGCATCTCGTCTACCCTGTCAAGCGTTTCCGCGAGACTGCGCTGGACCATCAGGTTCACTCTCGCTCCTCCTTCGCTTGCAGTGGTCTGACTGCTACACCTGGTAACCGCAGGATCTACAAGTTGTCAACTCGCAATCACCACTTTCGCTGCCACATCGACTGCTTGTACATCCGCTTAAAGCCGATTGAAAGATAGATCGGCAGGGCCATTCCAACGTAGGCGACGGTTGCACCTTCAGCACCGCATCGCCGCACACCTTCCATGACAGCCGCTTTGCCCAGTCCCATGCGCCGGAAGTCGGGATCAGTGGCCACTGGTTCCACATACGCGACCCGGTGTACGGGCTCATACCACATACCGCAATACGCAGCGAACCTGCCGTCGGGGGCTTCAACCACTATGTTAAGGTCCTTCCTGAAATTGGGGGCGGACTGCATGAACCTCCGGTCGTCCAGTTCCTCATCGGGTGGGTCGTCTCCGTGATCAAAGCCACGCCAGAGCACGGTGTGCACTTTCCACAGATCGTTGTCATCTGCGAGGCTCTTAAGGTGAAAACCCTTCGGCAGGGTAATCTCGGGGAACGGATCCGGTACAGTCAACCGCGTCATCTCCTCGCTGCCAGCGGTCTTCTCATAGCCCATCCCCGCGGCCAGTTGCTGGAACTCACTGTCCGAGTCGTCGACGAAGATCCTCAAGGCTCTGACTCCTTCGGACACGACGGCCAGTTGCTTCCCGGCATACTCAACCATCTCCCCCTTTAGCATCGCATGGGCCGGATCGACCTCCAGGTAAACCGTCCCCATGCGGTGCTCCGGATGAACGACCCCGACGATCTCATCCTCCGCTTCCCAGATGCCGATCGGGCCAAGGTCGACGTCCCGTATAAGGGGATGATAGTGCATGTACTCCCAGCGGGGCTGAAGCCAATTGATGTGGTTACCGGTGGCCTGATAGGTCCTGACCAGGAACTGCCCAACCCGCTCGTAGTCATCTTCATGGCGGTAACGACGCATCCTGATTTTCATACTGTCATCTCCGACATCTCGTCCTGTGTCAACACCGAGGGTTTCTTCACATTGACTACATCTTATACTGTTGGGAGTCCTAATCAAGCTCTGTGGGGCCGTACCCGCGCAACTCTGCCGGAGGGGCGATCCGCTCATGCCGGGTTCCCGCGACAGGCTCACTTACGGGGAGCTCAATGGCGCTACCCGCTAACCGGACCTCCGGTCCCGGTGTCTCCAGGCCTTGACGGCCAGAACGAGAAACCAGATCCCGCCTACATAGCAGCACAGGACTCCGGCCGTCCCCACAAACAGCGCTCCAGTAATCGCACCCAGATGTCCGAGGACGATGGTTGCGAGACCGGCAAGAACAAGGTGTCCCGGTGTAGTGCGCTCAAGGCGGCCGAACCAGAACAGGAACGTCCCGATCGCCATCGCTGCTATACCCGCAACGATACCCACATGCCCGAACAGACCATTTGGATCCACTTCATAGAGCACCGCCCCAAAGGTCAGTGCGACGGCAAGACTGACTATCCCACTGGCGACGATCAGTGCTCCGCCGATCGTGGTCAGCAGTCCGGGTACACGTGTGTTCAAGACTACTACCCTCCGGCACCGTGTTCCTCAGCAATCCATCGCGTCACAGCGACCAATTAGCGCAGTTTCAGCAGGTTGTCAACTGGATCATGATTGTCCGGACGCCCGTCCGGCTTGTGGCGCTTGACATTAAGCAGTGCCGGTGAGACAATCAGTACAGTCACGGGCATTAGCACCAGAAGGAGGCCAGCATGGCAGACTTGATTGTCGAACGTGTCGATGTGTGGGCTGCACCCATCAGGGACAAAGCCGGTAGTCTGGCGAACTTACTCATAGGCCTGCGTGAAGCCGGTGCGGATCTCGACTTCATAATTGCCCGGCGGGCACCGGACAAGCCCGGCAAAGGGGTCGTATTTGTCACTCCGCTGCGTGGCGATGTGGAGATCGCGGCAGCCGCACAGTTGGGGTTCAACACAACAGACAGTGTCTACTCCGTGCGTGTCGAAGGTCCGAACAAACGTGGCATCGTGGCCGCACTTTCGGAAAAACTCGGGGGGGCCGGGATCGCCGTGAGAGGCTGCTCGGCGTCCGTGAGTGGCGCGAGGTTTGTCGCCTTGTTTGGCCTGGATACTGCCGAAGACGCTGCAAAGGCGGCCGGCATTCTCGAACAGGCATAGAGGACGGCAAAGAGCAATCGCCTGAGAATCTGATGAGGATCACGATCACATACTGTGTACCTTGAGACTACTATACCCGGGCCGCCAGGCTGGCGGCCGCCGTGGAAGATAGTCTTGGAGTGAAGGCGGAGCTTGTCGAGGGCGATCACGGGGTCTTCGATGTCGCTGTGGACGGCGAGGTAGTCTTCTCAAAGCTCGCAGCAGGGGATTTCATTCCCATGCCTGATATCGTCGAGCGTATCAAGACCCATCAGTAGTGTGGCTGGCTTCACGTCGAGAGCTCGCACCGCACCCGGCAAACTCTGCATCCTAAGGATATGGACAAAAGGATCAGGCTTGGACTCAGGGGACTGAGGTGTGCGGCGTGTGCCCACAATGTTGAGGTTGCCCTGGGCAAGGTCGCCGGTATCGGGGAAGTCTCTGTCAATCTCGCCAGTTCGACGGCAAGCGTTACCTACGACTCCACCCTGACCACACCTGAGATTATGACGCAGGCCGTCAAGTCGGCCGGTTACGAGGCATTTGAAACCGGAGACACCGTGGCCGCGGGCGCCGGGTCCGAAGCCGGCACTGCCAGGACGCGGATGATCCAGGCGTGGTTCTTTGCAGTCCCCACCATTGTCATCATGGTCCTTCATATGACCGGTATCTGGCACGGGGTCCTGCCCGATACCCTGATGATGGCCTTCGCCCTGCCGGTTCTCTTCTATGCCGGCCGGAGCGTTTACGTAAGCGCATGGCGGAGCGCCAGCAAGGGCTATCCCAACATGGACGTTTTGATTGCCCTTGGAACTCTTGCGTCGCTCTCGACAGGTGTTATGAAACTCTCCGGTTCAAGGGTCGACTCATACGCGGCCGTTGCGGCAATGATAATGGCGATCCACCTGACCGGACGCCACATCGAATCCAAGGCCAGAGGCCGGGCTTCCGGCGCCGTGCAAAAACTGCTCAAACTGGCGGCCAAGACGGCGCGTATCGTCACACCCGAAGGCGAAAAGGAAATACCTGCGGGTGATCTTAAGGTTGGCGACGTGTTTGCGATACGACCGGGTGAGAAGATACCAACCGACGGCGTTGTCGAATCAGGCCGCACGAGCGTGGATGAGTCACTTGCAACAGGAGAATCCATGCCCGTGGAGAAGGCGGAGGGTGACGAGGTGATCGGCGCCACGATCAACCAGACGGGCGCCGTGACCGTGAGAGCAACCAAGGTTGGCTCGGAAACATTCCTGTCACAGGTAGCCGAAGCCGTACTTCAGTTTCAGGAACAGCGTGTCCCGGTTCAGAAGCTCGCGGACAGAATCACCGCGATATTCGTTCCGACCGTACTTGCGATCGCCGCCGCCGTATTCCTGGTGTGGCTTCTGGTCCCGGGTATGCCTGATCTTCCGTGGGTGGATGCTGAGGCCTCAAGACTCACGCTGGCTATCTTCGCCGCGGTTGCCGTGCTGGTTATTTCATGCCCGTGCGCCCTAGGGCTCGCAACGCCGACGGCCATAATGGTCGGAGGCGGTGTCGGTGCCGAACTGGGAATCCTGCTGAGGACCGCCGATGCCGTGCAGGTGATGAAAGATATAAAGGTTGTGGCACTCGATAAGACCGGCACCCTTACAGTCGGCAAACCCGAAGTTGTAAGCGTCTCCCCCGCCGCGGGCACTGACGAAGCGCGCGTGCTGGCTCTGGCGGCATCGATAGAATACGCTTCCGAGCACCCGATCGGCCGGGCGATCCTGGATAAAGCCCGGGCGATGGGTCTAACCATAACACCTCCGGAGGATTTCGCAGCACAACCCGGGCTGGGTCTTACGGCAACCATCGCGGGCCGGCGCGTTGTACTGGGGAAGATGCCATTTCTTAAGCAGGAAGGAATAGACACAGGCGACCATTCCCGGATGGCTGAGGACCTCGAGGCCGGGGGACAGACTGTGGCGGCAGTTGCCGAGGATGGCAACATCATGGGTCTGATCGGAGTGGCGGATACTCTCAAACCCGATACGGCCGATGCCATAGCGGCACTTAAGGACATGGGACTTGAGATTGTGATGATAACGGGGGATAACAGGGTGACGGCCGAGGCTGTCGGGCGCGCTTGCGGTATCGATGTCGTTATCCCGAATGTGCTTCCCACTGAAAAAGCGCACGAGATCAGACGGATAAGACAGAAGTACGGCAAGGTCGCGATGGTAGGTGACGGCATAAACGATGCGCCTGCCCTCGCCGAGGCGGATGTCGGTATCGCCATAGGCACCGGAACCGATATCGCGATCGAATCCTCCGATGTCACGCTAGCAGGCGGGAGCCTCTTTGGGGTCGTCAGGGCGGTAAGTCTCTCGCGAGCGATCTTCTCAAAGATAAGACAGAACCTCTTCTGGGCCTTCTTCTACAACGTAATCGCTATCCCGGTCGCAGGGATCGGACTCCTCCACCCGATCATAGCCGAAGCGGCTATGGCCCTGAGCTCGATCAATGTGGTCAGTAACTCTCTCAGACTCCGCAGGATCAGGAAGCGACTCTCCTGACCTTTTTCCTGATTGAGAAAGCACTTGAAGACCACCGCGATTCCGCTATAATCCTCTGGCGGGCCTTGAATCGACCGGCAGGTCGCAGTTCAGGGCTGTCGACAAGACCATCAATTCAAATGGAAAAGGAGGACTGTCACATGTTCGGAGCAAGTGTAAAGAAGGGACTCACGACGCAGCTCGCCGAGATAAAGGAAGCCGGACTCTTCAAGAACGAGTGGGTGATACTCACCCCGCAGGGAGCAGAGATCAGGGTTAAGCAGGGTGAGGTGATCAACTTCTGCGCGAATAACTACCTCGGCCTGGCCAACCATCCTAAAGTCGTCGCGGCTGCCAAAGAGGGCCTGGAGAAATACGGCTACGGCATGTCATCGGTAAGGTTCATCTGCGGCACGCAGAACATACACAAGGAACTCGAAAGGGAAATCGCCGACTTCATGGGTACGGATGATACGATTCTCTACTCATCGTGCTTCGATGCCAACGGCGGGCTCTTCGAGACGCTGCTGGATAAGGATTGTATCATCATAACCGACGCCCTCAATCATGCGAGCATCATCGACGGGATCAGGCTCTGCAAGGCGGAACGCAAGATCTATAAGCATGCCGACATGGCCGACCTCGAGGAGAAGCTCAAGGAATCGAAGAGCGCCAGAATACGAATGGTCGCAACGGACGGTGTCTTCTCGATGGACGGCGACGTGGCCAAGCTGGATGAGATCTGTGATCTTGCAGACAAGTACGATGCGCTCGTTATGATCGACGACGCCCACTCAACCGGGTTCTTCGGTAAGACCGGCCGCGGCACTCCCGAATTCCGCGGTGTGATGGGAAGGGTCGATGTAATAACAAGCACGCTGGGGAAGGCCTTAGGCGGCGCGTCAGGTGGATTCACGACCGGCAGACAGGAGATAATAGACACACTCCGCCAGCGATCGCGTCCCTATCTCTTCTCCAACACCGTGCCCCCGCCGATCACCTGCGCGGCACTGGCGACCTTCAGAATGCTGGGGGAGACCACCGAGCTCCGGGACACACTCGAGGAGAATACGAAGTACTTCAGGGAGCAGATGACTGCGAAGGGCTTTGACATCAAGCCGGGCCTTCACCCCATTGTACCCATAATGCTCGGTGACGCCAAACTTGCACATGACATGGCAAAGGATCTTCTTACCGAGGGCATATACGTCATCGGTTTCAGCTATCCCGTCGTTCCCAAGGGACAGGCGAGAATAAGAGTGCAGGTCTCCGCGGCACATACCAAGGCGCATCTGGACAAGGCAATCGAGGCTTTTGTCAAGGTCGGGAAGAAGCACGGCGTGATCAAATAGCATGGCAGGTCAAGGAGAGTGAGATGAAGAGGTTTAAGAACGAGGCACTTACGGATTTCTCCGAGCCCGGGAACAGGTCCATGATGGAAGAAGCCCTCCTCAGGGTTGAGGACGAGCTGGGCAGAAAGTATCCCCTGATAATCGGAGGCACACGCTGGAAGGCACCTGATGAATTCAAGTCCATAAATCCGGCTGAACCCGATACGGTGGTCGGGACCTTCCAGAAGGCTGACGCGGAACTTGCCCGCCAGGCTATCGAGAATGCTTTCGAGGTCTTCAGTGAGTGGAGGTTCGTAAGGCCAGCCAAGCGCGCGTCCTACCTCTTCAGGATGGCCGGGATCATGCGTAAACGCAAGTTCGAGCTTGCCGCCTGGATGGTCTTTGAAGTCGGCAAGTCCTGGGCGGAAGCCGACGGAGATGTCGCCGAGGCTATCGACTTTCTGGAGTTCTACGGTCGTGAGGCGATAAGATATGGTGAGGATCAGCCTCTAACGAGAATCCCGGGTGAGAAGAGCGAACTCGCCTACATACCGCTCGGGGTAGGCGCAGTGATCCCGCCCTGGAACTTTCCCCTTGCCATCCTGGTGGGGATGACATCGGCCGCACTGGTTGCGGGGAACACAGTGGTACTTAAACCTTCGAGTGATTCACCCGCAATCGGGTATAAGTTCATGGAAATCCTCGAGGAGGCCCGTGTGCCGGGCGGTGTAGTCAACTACCTTAGCGGCCCGGGGAGCATTGCCGGAGAGGTACTTGTGCAGGATCCCCGAACGCGTTTCGTTGCCTTCACGGGCTCAAAAGAAGTGGGCTTGCGAATCAACGAGGTCGCGGCCAAACTCCAGCCGGGGCAGATATGGATCAAACGCGCCGTACTTGAGATGGGTGGCAAGGACTCGATCATCGTTGATAGCGAGACCGACCTGGATGAAGCGGCTGCCGGTGTCGTCGCATCCGCCTTCGGCTTCCAGGGCCAGAAGTGCTCTGCATGCTCAAGGGCGATCGTCGTGAAGGACGTCTACAAAGCATTTGTCGAGAAGATTATCGCGCTTGTCAAAGCGATCAAGGTGGGACCGACCCAGGACCCCACGAAGTACATGGGACCCGTCATCAACGAAGGCGCGATGAGAGATATTCTCAACTACATCAAGATTGGAAAAAGTGAGGGCAATCTCGTCGCAGGAGGCCGCAGAGTACCGCGCAAGGGCTTCTTCATCCGGCCGACTGTCATAGCGGATGTGCATCCCAGGGCAAGGATTTCCCAGGAGGAAATCTTCGGTCCCGTCCTCGCGGTCATAAAAGCGAAGGACTTCTATCACGCCCTTGAGATTGCCAACAACACGGAATACGGGCTCACCGGTGCCGTTTACACAAAGAACCGCAAGAAGATAAACCTGGCCAAGCAGATCTTCCATGTCGGGAATCTCTATATCAACAGGAAATGTACCGGCGCGCTGGTTGGTGTTCATCCGTTCGGGGGATTCAATCTATCGGGTACCGATTCAAAGGCCGGCGGGAGAGACTATATGCTCCTTTTCAGCCAGGCAAAGTCCATCTCGGAAAAGACGAAGCGCAGGGGGTAATACATGAAATCCGGACTGTGGATTCTTGTTACAGTGATAGTCATCGCTATCATCGTGGGCGCCCTGCTCCGAAACAGGGTGGTGCCCATTGAGGAAGCCGACGAGATGGCGCGGTTGAGCGAGATCGAGCAGATCGAGGACTCCGAAACCAAGCTCGCAGGGCTGGAAGGATTCATAGCTGAGTCCCCGGAGAGCTCGCTTAAGCCCAGGGTCTACTCGATGATCTCAAGGGAACTCCTCAGGGCCGTCAAGGACACCACCAGGTTCGTCGACTTCGCCAGAGAGGTGATCGAAACCGAGAATGATGCTGAAAGCAAGGCCATCGCTTATTACTACCTTTACAGGGTAGAACTCGAAACGAGTGTCGAGGCGGCCTCACTCATCGGCAAGGAGTTGCTTGAAAAACCCGTTGGTGTCGGATGGATCTACAATGAGATAGGCTACGGGCTTGCCGACAGGGGTGAGAAACTGGACATTGCCCTGGCCTTGTGTGATAGAGCAATCGAACTTGCCGAAAACCGGAGTGATAGCGCAAGCTATACCGACAGCCGGGGTTGGGTCTACTACCGGAAGGGAATGTACAAGGAAGCCGTCACCGATCTTGAAGCATCTGTAGCCCTTGCTGAGGAGCCTTCCGATGAGATACTCGAGCACCTGGCCTATGCTTCGCTCGGAGCGGGAGACGGCGACAAGGCCTTCGATACGTTCAAGCGGATTCTCGTTAGGGGAGAATACGAATACGCCAGAGCAAATGTCGACTCATTGATGGCGGCCCGCGGCTATTCGGCCGTTGAGGTCGCTGCATTCGACCGGTCGCTCTGGGAAGCGCGGATGGCTGCGGCACGACCGGCTGAGGCTTTCGACCTGCCGACACTGCAGGGTGATGCATATGCATTCGAGCCTGCCGGTGGCGCGGTGTCCATCATCAACTTCCTGAGCCCGACTTGAGGCCCGTGTGTTGCGGAGTTACCGCAACTCGAGGCGCTGTACGTGAAGTACTCAGGTGAAGGCGTGAAGGTAATACTCGTTGATGCCTCAAACAGAAAAGAACTGACCCAGAAAATGATAGACGATACGGCCGTTACCATGCCCGTTCTGCTTGATGGTAAGGACGTATCAGGTAAGGACTACGGGGTGAGCGCAACCCCGACAACGTTCATAATCGATGCCGGCGGGAGAATAATCTTCAAACACATCGGTTACGGCGAAGGTATGGAAACGATGTTTGAAAAGGAGATCGACCTCCTCCTCCAACAAGTCTGATCCAAGAATCCCTGGGGCACTTCCTTTGGTTGATACCCAGAGCATAGCCAAAACTGAGAGTTATCTCTCGTGGAATGCTCCGGAGGTGCCTCTTTATGCTTATCAGGTCTTGAAATGTAGCGTCGGGGTTCCGCCCCCGACGGCTCTTCATACGCCAGGCACGGAGACCCGACGCTACATTTCAAGACCTGACGCCCAGGTGCAGTTTTCTGGCTCCGGTTCCGTCATGGGAAATCCCTTGAAAACCGGTGCAAGGTCTGATAGAATCAAAACCGTCGCATGGGGGTGGCTTGGTCAATGAACGGACGACTGTTGATTTTCATTATTGCTGCTTGTGTTATCATAACAGGCACGGCAGTAGCCTCTGAGATCCAACTTGCACAATCCACCCCCGAAAAGACCCAGCTGATGCAGCAGAGCGATTACCAGCGCCGGGTTGACCAGGAAAAGAAGGAAAGAGCCGAACGCCAGGCGCTGGCAGAGATCGATGCCGCGACACAGAGCCAATCAGCCAGCCTGGACAGCGTGGTGCTTGTCGTACTTCTCGTCACAGCGGGCATCGTGATCCTGGTTTCAACGAGAAGACGGATCTATAGGCTGCGCCCTTAGACTTCCTGCCTAAGAACCCAGAGTACTCGCGGGGCAATGCCTCTCAATATTGCAGATGTGACACAGAGGCTTTCTGGCCTTGCAGATCGCCCGGCCATGGAGCACGATCATAAAGGAGAATTCCCCCCAGACTCGCTTCGAAAGGACTTCCATGAGATCGAACTCTATCTTGACGGGGTCCTTATTCACGGTCAGTCCCAACCGGTTTGCGATTCTTATCATGTGAGTGTCAACTATGATTCCGGGTCGCCCGAATGCACCTGCCAGCACCACATTGGCCGTTTTTCTGCCCACGCCTCTCAGCTCGACCAGGGCCTCAAGGGTGTCGGGCACCTTGCCTCCGTGTTTCCCGACAATGTCCTTCGAAAGCCCGATGATGCTCTTGGTCTTGTTCCTGAAGAAACCCGTGGGCTTTATCTCCTTCTCAAGCGTTGCTATTCCGGCTTGCGCAAAATCGTCAGGACCCCGGTACTTACGAAAGAGTGTCTCGGTGATCTCGTTGACCTTCTTATCCGTGCTCTGGGCTGAGAGCACCGTCGCTACAAGTAATTCAAAGGGTGTCCTGTGGTGAAGCGCTGTCGTCGCTTGCGGATACCGCTTCCTCAAGGCCGCAATGATTTTCCTCGCCCGTTTCTTGACATCCTCCTTAGGCTCTTTCCGGCGTTGTGTCATTTCGGTTAGAACACCTCGGTAACACTCTCGCTGAGATGATCGTTCTTGTTCCAGTTTAAGAGTGTGAATCCAGCTTCGTCATATCCGAAAACGCTGTACGCGGCGTTGTCGATATAGAACTTCCAGAAGTACGGAGGGGGCACCTCGAGAAGGGAAGCAGCAAGCGTCTTGATAACCGACCGGTGCGTGACGACGGCGAAAGTCGATCTCCGGTTTAAGGTTATATCAACGAGCCTCGAAAAGGACCGCTGTCTCACCTGTTCGACCGTCTCGCCACCGGGAA
The DNA here is from genome assembly GCA_043810925.1 of Candidatus Eiseniibacteriota bacterium. Taxonomy (GTDB): domain Bacteria; phylum Arandabacterota; class Arandabacteria; order Arandabacterales; family Arandabacteraceae; genus Arandabacterum. The sequence goes on along the minus strand of JBDRNT010000099.1, from coordinate 9,148 downwards.
TGACGAGATTCTCCGGCTTGCTCGTCCAGAGCTTCCACTGATCAGGATAATCATGCTGTATCGTCTTTTTCTCCACGCCCTGCCACTCGCCGAGAGATATGTTGTTGAAGGCCTCATCAACCTTGTATTCCACGCCGATGGACCGCGACACTATCTCGGCGGTCTCAACCGCGCGACTGAGGGGGCTGGTGAGGATGAAGTCGATACCTTCGTTCGCAAGGGCCGCCCCTATCTCACCGGCCTGTCTCCGGCCCCTGTCGTTGAGATCTACTTCGTACCTGCCTCTGAATATGCCGAGCCTGTTGAACTCTGTCTCGCCATGCCGTATCAGAAAAAACCGCTGGTCAACGGCAGCCATGTCAGATCAGCTCCTTTTCATGTTCGATCCCCCCGCACAGCACATCCTCACCGACACTCAACTTGTGGGCCAGTCTCAGGGGAATGGCAATGCGGTACTTCGGCGAACATTCGAGAACCATGTCTATTGCCGTTTCAAGATCTATCCTGTTACCTATCGATACATAAACCGGCTTCACGGCATGCCGCGTTCTCACCGCTGCCCCGATGATCTCACCTCGATCGTCAAGCATATGCGAATATGAACCCCGCTTGTCGGACGGCTCTTCAAACTTACCGTAGAGCACGGACTTTGCACACCCTAAGACCGGTCTGTCGAGCAGTATGCCCAGATGGGCCGCAAGCCCCATCCTCCGCCGGTGGGCTATCCCCTGGGCATCGCAGAAGACGACGTCAGGTTCGTCATCGATCCCATCAAGGGCTGAAAGGAGCCCCGGTATCTCTCTGAAGGCCAGAAGACCCGGAACATATGGAAACGTACAGCGCCGGGTTATGACGCGGGTCGCGATGACCTTAAGGTCCGGCCACGTAAGGACCACGACCGCGGCCTTAACGGTTTGCTTGTCGGGGAATCCAACATCGGTGCCTGCCACGGTGCGCACGACCCTGCCATCCCACACGGGCTCGATCATATCCCGCAGCGTCTCCTGGATTTCTCCGGCTTGCTTGGTGGTCACGTCCCAGGGATGGAGATTCCTGTAGTTCAAGACCTCTTCCCGCTCTGGCTTTCGAGAAACTGTCTCTCTATATCCGACAGGGAGGAAATGCCTTGCTTGTTTATCTTATCAAGGATCCTGTCAACCTCAGCCTCTCTCTTCGCTTGCTCCTCCGCTTCTCGTTTGTGTGCAAGCACCGAAGCTTCCTGATGCCACTGCGAAATCTTCCTCTTAACCGGCTGCCCCAGGTGTGTACGCCTCAGGTACACAAACCCGACTAACAGGCCCCCAAGGTGGGCGAATCTTGCGATCGGGGCACTGGGCATCAGGAAGAGCGCGACCAACTCGAGCACACCGACAAGAACGGCAAAGTACTTCGCCTTTATTCTGATCAGGAAGTACAGCAGAATCTCTCTATCCGGAAATGCCATGGCGAACGCAATTATCAAACCGAAGATTGCCCCCGACGCACCGATCGTCGGGATCGACGATCTCGGTTGAACAAGCACGTTCACCAGTCCGGCACCACCACCCGTGATCAGGTAGTACTTCAGGAACTCCCGGCCTCCCCAGAGCCTCTCGATCTCCGAGCCCATCATCCATAGAAAGAGCATATTGAAAAGAATGTGCAGGACGCTTCCGTGAAAGAACATGTAGGTTACGATCTGCCAGATGAAGCCCCTGCCCAGGAAAGCAGATGGAACAAGACCCAGAACATTCAGATACCGATTGAGGAAGACATGCTGAAGGACAAAGATCGCGACATTAAAGATGAGAAGCCAGCGCACCACCCTCGTGGTGGAGGGAACCACTGACCGGGTGTATCTATGATAAACTGTCTGGCTCAATCAGATTCTCCCACTCAGATGCATCCTGGGTCTATTTAAACGCAGATCCATCCCTGAAGCAACACCGATTTTCTCAAGTTGAAACACATCCGCCAATCCAATACAATGCTAAGAGAGGCAAGCATGAAACCTGTTGAGATCCAGATCACCATAGTGTCCGGTGGAAAACTCGCGGTCAGCATAGACTACCACACCGGAGTCTCGCCAGTCGTAAGACGATGGCTGTCGGATGAAGCCACCGTCGAAGCTATCTCGCGCGACCTTGACGAGCTGGTGGAAGATGCGCTGTCGCGGCCCGGGACCGAGAAAGAAGCAGCGGAGCAGCGGCAGGATACCGACGAACGGCTGCGATCCCTCGGGCTTGCGCTCTTTCAGGAGATACTGAGGCATGAGTGCGACCACCTCAAGAGTCTTGTGCCTGATGAAGACACCTATCTCCTCTTTAAGATTGACGGGGCCCTGGCCTACGTTCCCTTCGAGATGCTCTACGACGGCGAGGAATTTCTTTCGCACAGGTTCGCCATGGCAAGGGCGATTTACACTGAGGACGCCCAGGCACCCAAGGACGCTGAGAAAGCGCCACCCTACCGGGTCGTTGTGCTTGGCGATCCATCGGAGGATCCGTCGATAAGCCGGGACGTCGAAGAGGAGATCGATGCAATAAAGGGTGTGCTGAAACAGAGCAAGGAGTTTTCCCTGAGGATCGCCACCGGCAGCGAGGTGGACATGAAGTTTATCCTCTCGGCTCTGCCCGGATCTACAGTCTTCCACTTCAGCGGGCACGGTGAAGTCTCTGCGGACGAAGGTCACACAGGCATAAGGCTTAAAAATGGAGACGTCTTGAGCGGCATGGCACTCCGGGGGCTCCAGGATCCCCCGACTATTGCCTTCTTCAACATGTGCGCAGCAGCTTCAAGAGAGGCATGGAGGGGCTCCCTTGGCCTCATTGAGACCCTGTTGCGTAGAGGTACAAAAGCGTGCGTGGCCTCACTCTGGGACCTGAGAAGCAAGTCCGCCACGCTTCTTGCTTCCCGTCTTTATGAATATCTTCTCAGGAACGAGACATTCGGTCACGCTCTGAGGAAAGCAAGATTGGATGTCGCCCATGCTTTCGGTACGCACGATCCGACCTGGGCGGCGTATACACTCTACGGTGACCCGCAGCTTACCCTTATCCCCAGCGGCAAAGCCTCACGCGCCATTGCCGGGCGGGGCTCGCGTCTTGCCGCTTTCTGTGCCCTGCTGATCCTCGTGACCTTTATTCTCTTCCCGACTGAGACGCACAGGCATGAACCCGGAATTCAGGATCAGGTCATTCTGGGCTATCTTCTTCTTGAATCCACACCTGAGGATGCAACGATACTGATTGACGGGACCGAGGTCGGTATGACACCATTTACTGCCGAGGTCACGGTTGGTGACCATCGAGTCACAATCGAGAAGCAGGGATACAAGCAATGGGAAGCATGGGTAGAGGTCAAGGAAACTCCCAGAGCAGTCATTCAGGCCTACCTGGAAAAGATAGAGTAGCTCCGTCTGTCGCCTATTTGGGGTTGTGCGTTTCGATTGTGCTCATCGCGGTTGCTTCCTGGCAGATGTGCTACGGCGGCCCCGACACCGCTGTCACCGACTTGTGGGACATGTCCCACACCCTCAAGAGCATCTGCAACGGACGCAGAACCCTCATTTTTCTGGGCGATCCCGGCCTGATCACATGCAGGGAGGGCGCCGTGTACTTCGACAGCAAGGCCGGAAGAGTCGAAGCCAGAAAGATCCGGCCTGTATGCCTGTTCATAGGCGACCCCGAGGCCGTCAGGACTTATGTTCTGGCGCTCCACCTTGAGATACCCGTCTATATCGACCCCGAAGGCCGGGCCTATGAAGCACTCTTCAATCAAAAGGTCCTGCCCGCGATGGCACTGCTGGATGGAGAAGGCAACGTGGTTCGGACGATCCATGGTGGCGGCCAGTCTCTTGCAAATAACCTTGAGATCATACTGAGAGAGCAGGAAGCGCAAAAGAAAGAACCCGGAAACGACGTCCTATTAACCATGATCCAGTCTGTCATAATCACTGTCTTGCTTTCGCTTAATTAACTGATATGGATGATAAACAACTCGTACAGGCGTGCATTGCCAAAGACAACAGAGCCTGGCGGCAGTTCCTCAAGTCATTCGGGCCGTTGGTCTACGGATCCGTGGCAGGTCTCCTGGCAAAGTTTTCCATACATGAGCCCGAGATCGCCGAGGACATCTTCGCAGACGTAATCGAGAAGCTCCTGATCAATGACTGTGCCGCCTTAAGAAAGTTCAGCTGGAAGTCGAAGGTCTCGACCTGGCTGGTGAGCGTTGCCAGGAACAGGACATATGATTATCTCCGGCGTAAGAAACGAAGACCGACGATATCGCTGAGTACCCCGATCGATAACGGCGAAGACGAACTTGAACGGGTCATAGCACAGGACCTCGACCTCGAGCATGATATCGAAGTCGAGATGACGCTCAACGAAGCACTTGATATGCTCCCGGACAAGGACAGGTTGATCGTGAACCTGTATTACATTGAGGGCATGAAAGAGCGGGAGATAGCAAAGTTGATGAGCATAACGGTCGATTCCGTTTCCGCAAGGAAGTCGAGGGCCATGAAAAAACTCAAAATCATGGTCCGAAAAAGGAACCCATAGGCGTCATATGTATAAGGGTGAAGAGATGACTGAAAAATGCCTGACAGAAAATGAGATCACCTCTTATGTGGATGGTCTGGTAACGGCCTCGATTCGTAAGAGCATCGAGGCTCACCTCTCAAGATGCGGTCTCTGCCTCCATAACGTCGCCGAATTGAAGCAACTCATAGATGTTAAGCCCGGAAGCCTAGCCCTACCGAGCGCGGCAGCCATGGCGAGGGCGGAGAGCATAATCGCGATGCATACCCGGACCGAGGAGAGATTCGATATAAATGTCATCTTAAGAAACGGTATCTGCCGCATACTCAAATCAACGGGAAATCTCCTGTTGCCCCGGCAGCCTTCCACCGTTGCGGTAAGAGGCCGGAAACACGGTGCTCTTGCTCCGAGGATATCCAAGTCGCTTGCGGGCTATCTTGTGACAGTGGAATTGGCTCCGGCTGAGGACACGCTTAAACCGACACTCACACTCGTTGAGGAAGCCTCATCGACCAGGCCCGATGGTATTAAGACCAAGTTGTATTCACCGGATGCGTGTAAGACCACGTACTCGCATAAGGGCAAAGTAACCTTCCCGCCGCTCAAGGCCGGGTCCTTCAGGATTGAGATTGAAGAAGTCGGGACGATCGGGCTTGATATCAAGCAGTAATCAGTGACCGAGATCTGAAAACACCCTCAGGGCTTCCATGATGTCCCTTCGAGTTATGATACCGACAAGCTGGTTTGCTTCAACCACTGGATGCGTACCCGTCTGATCTCTGACGGCACGTCGCAGGACAAGTGCCACATCCTCATCCTTCCCAACACTCAGGGTTGAGAGATCCGTCTGCATCACGTCACGTACGTAGGTATCCCGCCAGCGCTCCCTCGGAAGATTCTTAAGATCGTTAAGACTTACAAGACCCCGCAGGTCTCCCTCATGACTGACAGGAAACGAGTCGTAGTGATACTTGAAGAAGTAGGAATCAACCAGATCCTGAATCGTGAGCTCGGGAGAGACGGTGACAACGTCGGTCTTCATGATGTCGCCTACCTTGACGCCCTTGAGGGCGCTGCTCACGACAACCTGGACGTAACTCGCCTCAGCCGCCTGTCTCAGGAAGAAGCCGATCATCACCATCCAGAGACCGAAGATGAAGAGGCCTCTGAAGACCGAGAGAAAACCTATAGCGATGAAGCCTATCCCGATGATGCCCCCCACTCTCGTGGCTATGTAGGTCGAGCGCCGGAGATCACCCGTCAGCCTCCATATTACGGCCCTCAGCAACCGCCCACCATCGAGGGGAAAGCCGGGGATCAGATTGAAGGTACCGAGGATACCATTGACGTATGCCAGGTACTTCAGAACCGGAGCAACGCTCTGCGGCGTATTACCCCGCGATGCCGCCAAGTAGAGACCGAAGAAGACGACCATGAGTACATAGCTCACACCGGGACCCGCGATCGCTATCTTAATCTCAGTAATTGGATCCGAGGACTCTTTCGAAAGCTGGGAGACACCTCCGAAGAGAAAGAGCGTTATGCGTTTGATTGGGACCCCGTGGGTCTTGGCCATATACGAATGGCCCAGCTCGTGGAGAATCACAGAGGCAAACAGCATCAGAGCCGCAACGAGCCCCATGCCCCAGTGAGAGGCAACGGACAGATCAGGGTACCTTGTCGGGAAGTAGAGTGAGACCAGGCTCCAGGATACGAGGGCGAAGATGATGAACCACGAGATATTGACCTCAATAGGAATTCCGAATACCCTGAAGAGCCTTATGTTGGTCCTGAGCATCTCCCCTCCCGCTCTTAGCATAACCTAGTCCACCCTCGCCTTCAAAGCCTTATTCCTCTCCGGGAGTGCTGTGTGTTAGAAGGGAGATCGTGATTTGCTGTTTCGCTATCATGTTGACCATGCTCGCGGTAGGCCATAGGCGAGCGGCCGTACCCGCCGGCATCGAGAATTCACGTCCTTGACCCCGGAGCTTCGGCACTGTTAAATCCTTGTGGTATATAGTGACTTGATGTGGTATAATAGACAGGCCATTATCACAACAGGCGACATGAAGTCTAAGAACAGCCTTGCAGTCAGAATGCCGGGGCTCTGTTTCCCAGGGCCAACTTATGTCCTCTGGCCAGCAAGCATGGGAGATGTCACGATTTGAGGAGGCAAGCATGAAAACCGGGAAGACGTTTGTGCTTTGGTCGGTTATCGGCTCATTGGCGCTTCTGATGTTGATCGGCGTCGGCAGTACCCTGAATGCGGCACCGGTCACAAAGCAGGCTGAGCTCGAGAGCCTGAGCCGCATGCTGGAGGAGCGCCTGGAAGCAAGGCGTCCGGCGCTATACTATGAACTGCTCCAAAGTGACGAGCCGGCCCAGCAGCAGCTCAATGCCGATCCCGATGCCCAGTTGATGTACATAAATGAGCGAGGACTTCCCGTAGTCTACATCCTCGAAAACATCAATGCAGCGAGGACCATCAGCACCGACGATGTGTGGCCGGGCGGAAGTGGCGGGTTCTCACTCACAGGTTCGGGGACCACGCTGGGGGAGCTTGCGGTGTGGGACGGTGGGGGTGTCCTGACCACGCATCAGGAGTTCACCGGGCGTGTCACCCAGATGGATAGCCCGAGCGGCACTCACTATCACTCAACTCATGTTGCAGGTACCATGATAGGCGAGGGTGTAGTTGGTAATGCCAAAGGCATGTCGTACCAGGGGACCCTGGCAGCCTATGAGTGGACCAACGATGACTCCGAGATGGCCTCAGCCGCTGCCGCAGGCATGAACGTATCAAACCACTCCTACGGTTACGGCACCGGCTGGTATTACAACGGCTCCTGGTACTGGTATGGCGATATATCGGTCAGCACGGTCGAGGACTACGGGTTCGGCTTTTACAGCCCCGAGGCCGAGGCCTGGGATCAGATAGCCTATGACGCACCATACTACACGATCTGCAAGTCTGCGGGTAATGACCGGAATGACTACGGTCCCGGTGCGGGCGGCGGCCATTACGTTTGGGACGGTGGTTGGACGTGGAGCACCGACACCCGCGACCCCGACGGCGGGAGTGATGGATATGATTGTGTATCCTGGAACGGGACGGCCAAGAACATACTCTCGGTGGGTGCAGTCAACGACATTACCGGCGGCTGGACGGACTCATCAGATGTAGTTATGAGTTCGTTCAGCGCTTGGGGACCGACCGATGACGGAAGGATAAAGCCGGATATCGTCGCGAACGGCGTATCCTTGTACTCGTGCACAAACACGGGCACTTCGAATTACGCCACCTATAGCGGGACGTCGATGAGCTCGCCCAATCTCTCCGGCTCGCTAAACCTGCTTGTAAGACACTATGAGGCTACCCATACCGGGACAACTCCACTGTCCGCGACCATGAAGGCTGTACTGATTCAGACGGCCGACGAGGCAGGTCCTTATCCCGGACCCGATTACATGAATGGCTGGGGGCTGATGAATACCCTGCACGCGGCGGAACTCATTGAACTGGACTCAACCGAGCCTGGCCATATTCTCGAGGAAGATCTGGCGAATAGCGAGACCGACGAATACTACATCGATCTGGATGGTCTTTCGCCGGTCCGGATCTCATTGGCTTGGACCGATCCTCCGGGGACTCCTCCATCACCATCGCTTAATCCTACGACACTGATGCTTGTCAATGACCTGGATGTGCGCCTGGAACACATTGGGACCTCTACTGAATATGAGCCCTACGTGCTGGATCCATCCAATCCCGCATATGCCGCATCTACCGGAGACAACATCAGAGATAACTCTGAACAGATCTATCTTGCGTCCCCTCCCGCCGGAACGTACCTGGTGTCAGTAACTCACAAGGGTACGCTCGCAAGTCCTCAGGACTACTCGCTTGTTTCATCGGCGCCGCTGGGAACAGGTGGACCCGATACCGAGGATCCTGTGGTCACGGTGACGGCACCCAATGGTGGTGAGACCTGGGCCGTCGATAGCTTCTTTGACATTACGTGGGTTGCCACCGACAATGTGGGTGTCACATCAATCGACATCCTGCTTTCAAGTGATGGTGGTGCGACCTATCCTCATACGATCGCCACCGGCGAGGTGAACGACGGCGTATTCCCATGGCTGGTCGATGTTGCACCGACCACCCAGGCACGGGTCAAGGTGATCGCATACGATGGGGCAGCCAACGACGGTGAGGACATAAGCGATGCCGACTTCGCGGTTGTCGATGGCACCGATCCTGTGGTCACGGTGACGGCACCCAATGGTGGTGAGACGTGGGCCATCGATAGCTTCTTTGATATCACGTGGGTTGCCACCGACAACGTGGGTGTCACATCAATAGACATCCTGCTTTCAAGTGATGGTGGTGCGACCTATCCTCATACGATTGCCACAGGCGAGGTGAACGACGGCATATTCCCATGGCTGGTCGATGTTGCACCGACCACCCAGGCACGGGTCAAGGTGATCGCATACGATGGGGCAGCCAACGACGGTGAGGACATAAGCGATGCCGACTTCGCGGTTGTCGACGGCACCGACCCCGCGGTCACGGTGACGGCACCCAATGGTGGTGAGACCTGGGCCATCGATAGCTTCTTCGA
>JBDRNT010000098.1:0-2055 GCA_043810925.1 Candidatus Eiseniibacteriota bacterium | reverse complement strand
GGAACGACAGATCACGGTTGATGGTGTGACCTATCCTCTGCCCGAACCTTTCATCGTGATGGCCACGCAGAACCCCATCGAGTACGAGGGGACCTATCCGTTGCCCGAGGCGCAACTGGACCGGTTCTTGATGCGCATCAGGCTAGGCTATCCGACCCCCGAGGAAGAGATTCGTATCCTCGATTCCCAGCAATACCGTCATCCTCTTGAGGATATCGGCCAGGTCCTGGATGTGAAGGAGTTGCTGGCCGCGCAGGAAGAGGTGAAGGCTGTGCATGTGGGAGACTTGTTGAAGGAATACATCGTAGCTCTGGTAGGTGCATCTCGCAAGCATCCTGATATCTACCTGGGGGCGTCGCCTCGCGGGGCACTGGGTCTCTATCGGACGGGGCAGACCCTGGCTAGCTTGCGGGGACGCGACTACGTGATACCCGATGACATCAAGCACCTGGCTCAGGTGATTATTGGCCATCGCTTGATCATCAGCCCTTCAGCTCGCATTAAGAATGTGGACGCGTTCGCTGTCGTGGATGAGTTGTTACATTCGGTGCCTGTACCCGGAACGCGGGTCAAGGTTGGCAGGCGTGGCTAGTGCACGCCGGAATAATCCGGCGGCGTAAGCCGGTGGCACAGATGCCGTGAGGCTTTATTGATGAAGAGAATCTGGGTTGTGCTGGCGCTGTTCATGTTCGCGCTGGCCGAGGCCCTGGCGACGGGGCGGCGCGTATTCTACAATCTCACGTTACTGTTCGGCTCCATGATACTCCTGTCCTTCCTTTGGGCTTGGTACAACGTGAATTGGGTTCAGTTGGAACGGAAGACCCGCTCCCAGCGCACACAGATAGGAAAGATCGCGGAGGAGCGTTTCCTGCTGCACAATGTGGGGGTGCTGCCCAAACTCTGGTTGGAAGTGCGCGATCACTCCGATTTGCCCGGTTACCACGCCAGCCAGGTGATCACATCTCTGGGATCAGGGAGGAAACGAGGGTGGACGGCGCAAGTCACGTGCCGCCGACGGGGACGTTTCACTCTGGGGCCATTGAGTCTGATCAGCGGGGATCCTTTTGGGTTGTTCAGGCGCGTAAGACTTTTCCCGGCTACTTCTACGGTTGTGGTTTATCCCCTTACGGTCGGATTACCTGGCTTTGTGCTACCTGTTGGCATGTTGCCTGGGAGGGGGGCTCTGCACCGCCGAACGCACTACATCACTCCGAACGTCGCCGGGGTGCGTGAATACTTTCCAGGGGATAGTTTTAATCGGATCCACTGGCCTTCGACAGCTCGTAATGGGCGGCTGATCGTGAAGGAATTCGAGTTGGATCCCACTGCCGATGTCTGGATCTTCCTTGATATGGATTTGTCGGCACAAGCGGATGAGATGATGCAGCCGGTAGTAGAAGCTGAGGAAGAGCCTATTGCTCTGTTAGCAGCGGGCAGCAGGTTCGCCCTCGATCCCTCTACAGAGGAGTACGCCGTAACGATAGCCGCCTCGCTGGCCCAGCATTTCCTGGCCCAGAACCGTTCGGTGGGTCTTGTGACTTATGGGCAGCAGCGTGAGGTGATCCAATCGGATCGTGGAGAGCGTCAGTTTGCCAAGATACTGGAAACCCTGGCCGTCATTCGGGCCCGGGGGCACATCCCCTTATCTCAGGTCTTGGTGGCTGAGGGAAGCAGCCTCAGCCAAAATGTTTCTCTGGTGGTCATCACCTCTTCCACGGATTCAGCTTGGGTGGGAGCGCTCCGGGGACTGAGACGGCGAGGCATTTATGGCATGGCGGTGGTGGTAGATGCCTACAGCTTTGGGGCCGAGGAGAATTGCCGGGCACTATTGGGAATGCTGTCGGATAGTGGCATACCTAGCTATGTCGTCCGCAAGGGGGATTCATTGTCAAAAGCCTTGAGCACTCCAGCCGGGCGCTAGAGCAGCTCGACGGAAATGCTCCTTGTGTTTCCTGCTCAAGGGGGGTCGTCAGATCCCCGTCTAGAGCGCCACTTCGGCCATAAAATGATGGTCCTGAGCGTGCCGAAGGGCCAGGATCTGACGATCACTGGCGA
>JBDRNT010000097.1:0-2558 GCA_043810925.1 Candidatus Eiseniibacteriota bacterium | reverse complement strand
TGAACGTGCCGCAGTCCAGGCACATAGTCTTGGATCAAAAGTCGCAATCCTTTCACTTGTACAACCCAGGCAGAGTCACTCTAATGCCGCCCAGGGCGGAATCCAGTGTTCGCTTGATAATATGGGCGAGCATTCAGCAGGAGACGATTGGAAGCTTCATTTTGACGATACGGTTCGTGGAAGTGACTGGGGTGCCGACCAGGATGTAGTTGAGCGGGTGACAAAAGCCGCTCCAATTCTGGTTCGGGAGATGGAGTATTTCGGTTGCCCGTTCAATCGTACACAGGAAGGCAAGATAGAGCAGAGGAATTTCGGGGGGACATCGGTATGGCGTGCGGCATTCGCGGCGGATTTCACCGGTCACGCGCTTCTGTACGCGATAGACCAGGAAGTGATCAAGGCTGGAATTGATATTTACTGGCGTGTGCAGGTGCTTTCGCTTGTGTTGAACGGTGATCGTGTGGTCGGTTGTGTCGTGCTGGACCTTCGGACCGGTGAACTTATTTCATTTAAGGCAAAGAGTGTAATTTTAGCTACAGGTGGCGCAAGCAGGATTTACCACGAAAGTTCGGGCGCAATAATCTGCCGTGGTGACGGTGCGTTTCTTGCTTATAACACAGGAAAAGTACCGCTTGGCAACATGGAAGCTGTGCAGTTCCATCCGACCGGGATCTATCCAATATGGATATTGCTGACCGAGGGCTGTCGTGGGGACGGGGCCGTGCTTCGGAACAAAGACGGCCACGAGTTCATGTGGGACTATGCGGCTACGAAGGGTAACCTTGCCAGCAGGGATGTTGTCAGCCGCGCGATGATGAGCGAAATCCGGGCGGGTCGGGGGGTCGATGGGCCATTTGGACCACACGTGTGGCTTGATTTAACGCACCTTGGCGCGGAGAAGATCATTTCACGGTTGCGCGATGTTCACGATATCGCGAGGGATTTTGCCGGGATCGATATCGTCACCGAGATGGCACCAGTCAAGCCTGTGCAGCATTACACGATGGGAGGGGTCAGGACGGATATAGACTGTCGGGTGAAGGGAGTTGAAGGTCTGTATGCCGGAGGCGAATGCGCGTGCTGGGACATGCACGGCTTCAATCGGCTGGGTGGCAACTCGATGCTGGAGACTGTCGCGGCAGGATTTTATTCTGGTACATCTGCGGCTGAGGATGCATCGGGGAGGCAGTCAGATCCCTCAGATGCCAGGACGATTGAGAATGAGGTCGCAGTTCAGGAAGAACGGATCGGGAAACTGATAAGCAGCGATGGTGAAGTCAACCCGCACGAACTCCATTTAGAGATGGCAATGCTGATGACAGACAAGGTGGGGATATTCCGGACAGGTGAAATGCTTAAAGAGGCTGTCGATCAGTTACTTAACATCAGGGATCGGGCGAACTCAATTGGGCTCAGGCATAAATTCAGGGGTCGGTCGCTTGAACTGGAAGCAGCGTTGAGGATTCCGCTAATGATTGAACTCGCCCTGGTTATAGCCAAAGGAGCGCTTGACCGTACGGAAAGCCGTGGCGGGCATTATCGAGAGGATTATCCATCGCGCAATGACGAAAACTGGCTGAACAGGACACTTGCATACAAGCAGGACGCTGATTACCTGCCGAGGCTGGAATACGAGGAAGTTGTCATCACCCTTCTACCGCCAGGCGACCGCGGATACGGTGAAAAAGCCCCACCACCGGCGAGGGACATACCCATCGCCGATGGGGAAAATGAAGGAAATTAAAAAGGCTCTGTTTTAATGGCAAACAACAAAAAAAGGACGCGGGCTTTCAGTATTTACCGTCACGACCCGGGAGACCCTGAAAGCGTACCGCACTTCGACAAGTTTGAAGTCGAGGATCGGCCGTTTCTGTCTGTGTATCTAGCGATGGAGGAAATCCAGCAGAAGCAGGACAGCAGTCTGTACTATGACATCTGCTGCAGGTCGAATGTCTGCGGAAGTTGCGCTGTTAATGTGAACGGCCAGCCGAAACTCGGGTGCAAGACACAGACGAAAGACCTTCCCGACACGATCACTATTGAACCGCTCAGGTACTTCCCGCTGATAAAGGATGTAACCACTGACAAGGGGACATGGTTCATCGCGATGACCCGACGGCTTGAAGGCTGGATGAAGACTTCGAAACCGTTCAACGAAAAACTTGAGAACCTGCAGAAAGAGGATAACAGGATTCCGGTTTACCAGGCGGAAAGGTGCATAGAGTGCGGGATATGCCTCGAAGCGTGCGGAGCGGCACACCATGATCCGGAATACCTTGGTCCGACAGGATTGAACCGTGCGTACCGGTTCCTTATTGACACGAGGGATGAACGTACGCTTGATGACATGGCGGAGCAGTTATTTACGGAAACGGGGGTGTTCGGGTGCGAGGCGATGCTGGGATGCAGCAATTTCTGTCCGAAAGAGATCCCGCTACCGTATCATTTCGGGATCTTGAGAAAGCGGATACTGGGTAGGGTCTTGCTGGGGAAGAAGTAGAAAGCATTTTACCCCCCCCCGTGCATCTTTTTAAATTCCTTTATATAATCTTATATCC
>JBDRNT010000096.1:0-43434 GCA_043810925.1 Candidatus Eiseniibacteriota bacterium | reverse complement strand
ACGTGGGAGCTATCTCCAGAGGCTTTATCTGGTGAGCTCGTCTCCAGGTTCACTGCCGCCCGTACTGAATATCGATTCGTACTTCCTTTTCAGGATGTCTAAGGCAGAAGATCTCGAGTGGGTTCGGAAACAGATTTCGGGCCTGGACACGGACCAGCTTAAACATCTTCACCGCAACGAGTGTCTGTGCTTTGGATCACTGTGGCAAGAATCAGAGCCCGTATTAGTAAGGATTTAGAGAATGGCAAGTGCTGTGCTCGTCTTTATGAACCAAGAAGTCGTGCAAGAGGTCAAGAAGCGCGGGCTTTCGATCAAGATGACTGAGCTTGAGAGGCCACCAGTCTGGAAGAAGATGGCTAAGTGGTTCGAGAAGGTGGTCAAGGAATATGATGAGAGTTCGTTACTTGTCGACTACGAAGGCCCGCACGAGATTACGTACAGCCATACCGGCCTAATGGGCTTGCCTGACTGGTTGCCAAAGTTGGAGAGAGATAGCGGGACGTCTGTTCTGCACAGTCTGAAGAAACTACAGGATCTGAATGACGAATCAGCACTGTTCTTACTTTATAGGAAGATGCGAATGAGAACACCAGCAGGCATTCTGGCGGCTGTTGAAGACCCCGCAGGTGTGGACTTCAAGGACGCTTGCTATCCCGGCAAAGTGATTAAGGTGGGAGGGATAATCAGAATGCAGGCCGGCGACTGCGAGTACTTTCGGCTTACTGAAGATGGATCGACCATCTCGATAACTTGCTTTTCGGCCGATATGAATCGGGAGTGCAGCTTGTTATTGGATGGCAAGCTAGGAGTCACTGTAGGAATTGTCAGCAGTATTGCAGCTGCCGAAGGGGTGACTGTCAGATGCGGGGGGTTGTTCATCGAGGAGTGAACGGGTGGAATGGCCATTCGACTCTGACTTAGTCGGTCCTGTGGCGGGGGCGGCTCGTAGCCGGCCTGCACCAGCAGGGTGATGCCCCTGGGCGAGTTGGGCAATGGATCTTCACCCAAGAACTGCTCCAGCCATAACCAGAGATTCTTGGCCTGGTTTTCTGGCGGCAGTCCGCTCGCCGCGGGCGAGAGACAGGCTCATATAGCCCTTGGCGATACGCTTTGCTGTGATTAACACGAGATCCCACAGAACCACGCTTTCAGACATTTGTCCGGGGAGCCGGCCAGGACTTGAACCTGAAGGACCTCGCCTGATACGGCACCGGTGGTTTCGTTTTTGTTGACAGGTGCGCCGGCATATGTTAGATTGCGGTGGAAATAGACCTTCGGGGCGGGGTGAGAGTCCCCACCGGCGGTGAGAGCCCGCGAGCAGAGAGATCTGCAGATCCGGTGAAACTCCGGAGCCGACGGTAAAGTCCGGACGAGAGAAGGTTCGTAAGTGACATTGAGCCCCGAGGGTTAACCTCGGGTTTGTTTTTTGTGCGGACCAGGGATCGCGTATGGACCGGCATGAGTGGGCGAAGAAACTGATGTGCGCCGCGCTTATGGAGGCGGAGAAGGGCAGGGGACAGACCTACCCTAATCCGGCCGTAGGTGCGATCATCGCCCGGGGCACGCGGATCGTGGGCAGAGGTTTTCACCGGAGGTGGGGGCTTCCTCACGCCGAGGTTGAGGCGATCCGCAGCTCAGGTGCTCGTGCGAAGGGGGCCGATCTCTTCGTCACGCTTGAACCCTGTTGCACCCATGGTAAGACGCCCCCTTGTACTGATGCGATCATCGAGAGTGGGATTAAGCGTGTCGTGGTAGCGACAGTCGATCCGAATCCGGCAGTGAGAGGGAAGGGACTCAAGATTCTCAGGAAGCACGGGATAGACGTCGAGGCCGGTCTCGAGGCGAACGCTGCGGTAAGACTCAATGAAGCTTATTACAAGTTCATGAAGGATGGAAGGCCGTTCGTCACACTGAAGACCGCACAGACGATTGACGGTAAGATCGCTATGCGGGATGGACGGTCGAGATGGATCACATCCGCACCGGCAAGACGAATGGGACGCCGGATGAGGGCGGATGCCCAGGCCATAGTGGTGGGTGCGGGCACAGTGATCAAGGACAATCCGGGTCTCTTTCCGGTGCCCCGAAGGAAGCGCAACTACTACCGGTGCGTTCTTGACAGCCGGCTTTCGATATCTCTTGAATGCGACCTCGTAACGACGGCCCGGTCTCTACCAACGATCGTCTATTGCTGCCGTGGCTCGAAGAGCCGGCGGCTCCGGCTTGAGAAGGCGGGCGTTATCGTCAGGAGGATGGGAAGCACCGCGGACGGCCGCGTTGATCTTCACGAGGCAGTGGACGATCTGGCTTCCATGGGCGTGATGCACGCCTTCGTGGAAGGCGGGAGCGCGGTGGCTTCGTCTTTCATGCGTTCCGGTCTGGTTGATAAACTTGCGGTCTTTGTCGCGCCCAAACTCATGGGGGATAAGGACGGGCTGGGCTCATTCGTGAATCTTGATGTAAAAGGGCTCGACACGTGCTATCGTTATGATCTGGATGATACCCAACGTGTCGGCGAAGACGTTCTGCTCATATTCTATCCGGTAAGGTGACAGCATGTTCACGGGGATCATAGCTGAAGTCGGGAAGGTGAGATCGGTGGCCGGAAAGAGCGGTGCTGTGTCGATCTCCGTCGATGCCCGCAAGACCGCCCCGGAACTGGCGGTCGGGGATAGCGTGGCGGTAAACGGAGTCTGCCAGACGGTGACCGCTGTATCGCAACATGCCTTCTCATTCGAGACTGTGGCCGAGACCCTGCGGCTTACAAGTCTCTCAACACTCACTCCGGGTTCGCGTGTCAACCTTGAGCCCGCGCTCAGGCTTGGTGACAGGATCTCCGGACACCTGGTGTCCGGCCATATCGACTGCACGGGCATTGTGAGGGTTCGAAGAAACGTGAGTCGCCGGAACGTGGACTTCACTGTCCAGATCCCGGATGGGTTCACCCGGTACGTACATGATAAGGGTTCGATAAGTCTGGACGGCGTCAGTCTCACCGTCAAAGCCGTTCGGGGTTCGATGGTTGAGGTAACCGTGATTCCGCATACGTTGGAAAGTACGATTCTGGAAACCTGGCGGACCGGTACGTCCGTCAACGTGGAGGTAGATCAGTTGGCGAAATACCTTGCACCGGGGACTCGCGTGAAGGGAGGTCGGAAGGAGTGAAAGGGTTCGATGCTGTAGAGGGAGCGATAGAGGACATCAAGCAGGGAAAGATGATAATCGTGGTCGACGATGAGGACCGGGAGAACGAGGGTGACTTCATTCTTCCGGCGGATAAGGTGACGCCCGAGGCCATAAACTTCATGGCCAAGTACGGCCGGGGTCTTATCTGCGTTCCCATGACGGCGCAGCGGCTGGATGAGCTCGGGCTCGGCCCGATGGTGGTCGAGAACACCGCGAGAATGGGTACCCCATTTACGATCTCGGTCGATGCATTGCACAAGACTTCTACGGGAAGCTCGGCCCACGACAGGGCGGCCACGGTGGCGGTTCTCATCGATCCGGGCGCCAAACCCGCAGATCTGGCGAGACCGGGCCATGTTTTCCCGCTCAAAGCACTTGAGGGCGGGGTCTTAAGAAGGGCCGGTCACACGGAAGCGGTCGTCGATCTTTCCAAGCTTGCAGGCCTATATCCGGCGGGTGTTCTCTGCGAAATAATGGACGACGACGGCTCCATGGCGCGGGTACCGCGGCTGATGGAGATGGCGGAGGAGTACGGGCTTAAGATCATTACGATTGCCGACCTGATCGAGTACAGAAGGAAGAAAGAGGTTCTGATAAAGAGACTGGTGAACACGCATCTTCCAAGCAAGTACGGGGACTTTCATCTCTACCTCTATGAAAGCGTGCTGACCGGTCATCATCACATCGCCCTGGTCAAAGGCGACCCGGCGAAGGCGGGCACGCTGCCGCTGGTCAGGGTTCACTCCCAGTGCCTCACAGGCGACATCTTCGGTTCACTGAGGTGCGACTGCGGGCAGCAGATGGTGAAGGCGCTCGAAATGATCGAGCAGGACGGGCATGGTGTTTTCCTGTACATGAGACAGGAGGGACGTAGCATAGGGCTGGCCAACAAGATCATGGCGTATGCCCTCCAGGACGGAGGAAAGGACACGGTCGAGGCCAACGAGGAGTTGGGCTTCCCGCCCGACCCGAGAGACTACGGCATAGGAGCACAGATTCTGGCCGACCTGGGTCTGAACAGGATCCGGCTTCTTACAAACAACCCCCGCAAGATAGTCGGGCTTGAGGCGTACGGTCTCGAGGTGGTTGAGAGGATACCTATAGAGATGAGCCCGACGCCGCATAACGTGGACTATCTGACGGCGAAGCGCGCCAAGCTGGGTCACCTTTTTGAGAACATCTGAGTGACGGATAGGAGAGGAGGCTAAAGATGGGAAAGGTATTCCAGGGGATTCTTGACGGGAGGAAACGCAGATTCGCGATCGTGGTGAGCAGGTTCAATGACGCGATCTCCACGCGCCTGCTCGAAGGTGCCCTCGACTGTCTTCGCAGACACAACACCGAGGATGCGAAGATCGATGTTATCTGGGTGCCCGGATCATTCGAGTTGCCGGCGGGTGCCCGGCGGGCCGTGGGAACGGGAACGTACGATGCCGTGGTATGCCTTGGGGCGCTGATAAGGGGTGCGACCCCGCACTTCGATTTCATAGCTTCGGAGGTCGCCAAAGGTGTAGCAAGGGTGGGAGAGGATACAGCCATACCGGTCATATTCGGTGTGATCACCGCGGATTCGCTGGATCAGGCGCAGGAGCGGTCGGGTGGCAAGAGCGGGAACAAGGGATGGGATGCTGCTCTTTCCGCACTTGAGATGGTAGATCTCTTTGACAGGATGAGACCGAAGGCAGGCAAATGAAACAGGATGTCTCGATATCCAGCCTGAAACGGAGGGCCCGGATAGCGGTCGTCAAGACGCTTTACGAGATGGAGATGAGTAGCCTTGAGGCAGAGGAGGCCAGGGACCGGCTCAGGATGACATGCAAGAAGCCCGAGGTGCTTGAGTTTGCGATGAAGCTGGTCGAACTTACCCTGGAGCATCTCGCATCGATCGACGATTTGATCGTGCAGGTGGCCGAGAACTGGGATATCGAGAGAATGGCGGCGATAGACAGAAACGTGCTGAGGCTCGGGACGGCCGAGATACTCTATATGGACGATGTGCCCGAGAAAGTTACGATAAACGAGGCTATTGAAATAGCAAAAAAATTCTCGACTGAGAATTCCGGTAGATTTGTTAATGGGATTCTTGATAAGGTTGCCAGGATCAAAAGTGACTTACGCGATAATCTCTGACATACACGCCAACCTGGAGGCCCTTGAGGCGGCCAGATCCGAGATTGAGCGGATCGGGCCCGATAAGATCCTCTGCCTGGGGGATGTTGTGGGCTATGGCGCGTCTCCGAACGAGTGTGTCAAAATCACGCGGGGGCTGGCATCGGTCACGGTCTGCGGTAACCACGATTGCGGAGTGACGGGGCTTACGGACATAACGTACTTCAACCGGTATGCCCGCGAGGCGATAATCTGGACTGCGAAGACGCTCGATGAAAGCGGACTTGAGTTCCTGCGAGCGCTCCCCCTGAGTCATGTCGAAGGCGGGCAATTCCGGATCGTCCATGCGACACCGCAGGATCCCGGCAAGTGGAACTACATCTTTACTCACCAGCAGGCGATTGACGAGTTCAAGGCCTTCTCAGAGCAAATCTGTTTCGTCGGGCACTCACATCAACCCTGCATATTTGAACTGATGGATGAAGAGACAATCATAATGAACTCCGACCACGTGAAGATAAGAGATGACCGCCGCTACATTGTAAACGTAGGCAGCACGGGCCAACCCCGAGACAGCGACCCAAGGGCGTGTCTCTGTATCTACGATAAAGAGCAGGGTGAGATCGCGATCAGACGCATCGCATATGATATCGAGCAGGCGCAGACGAAGATAAAGGAGGCCGGTCTTCCTTCAGTGCTCGCCAACCGGCTTTCATGGGGTGAGTAGAGATGCACAGGATTCTCATAGTCAACTGGAGGGACATCAAGGATCCGGAGGCGGGCGGCGCCGAAGTTCACCTTCATGAGATATCCAAACGATTCGTGACCAGAGGCCACAAGGTGACTCACCTGACGTCGGCCTTCAGGGGCGCGCCGGCGGAAGAAGAGATAGACGGGATCAGGGTGGTCAGGTGTGGTGGCAAGTTCACGTTCAACTTCTGTGTCCCCGGTGCCATAAAGAGACTTTTGAGAAGTGAGCCATTCGATATAGTTGTTGACGACATAAACAAGATCCCCTTCTTCACACCGGTTTATGTAAAGCGGCCCCTGCTCGCGCTTGCGCATCATCTGTTTGCGCAGACGATTTTCCTCGAGACGCTACTTCCATTTGCGTTGTACGTATACGCGGGCGAGTTGCTGATTCCGACGGTGTACAAGAGAACCCGGTTCGTGGTGGTCTCCGAGAGCACGCGTGATGATCTCGTAAGACGGGGCATACCCCGTGATAACATCGAGATCGTCTACAATGCGGTCGACCACGTGAGATATACACCCGTTGAGTCATCCCTGTCCCCCGTTCCGCTCGTGGGCTACGTTGGCAGGATAAAACGTTACAAGCGGGTCGACCATCTTCTTGAGGCCCTGGCGATTGTCGCAAAGACGATTCCGGACGTGCGCCTTGCGCTCGCAGGGTCGGGTGATTATCTCCCATCCCTCGTGACCCAGGCCGGGAAACTCGGCATCAGTGACCGGGTGGATTTCATGGGGTCGGTCAGCGAACAGGAAAAGATAGACATGCTCAGAAAGTCACATGTCGTTGTCAACCCCTCAAGCAAGGAAGGCTGGGGTGTTACGGTGATCGAAGCAAATGCCTGCGGGGCGCCTGTCATAGCCAGTGATGTCCCCGGCCTGCGGGATGCCGTAGTCGACGGTGAGACGGGCTTCCTGGTACCCTATGGAGACATTGACGGGTTTGCAGCCAGAATCAAACAGGTTTTGTCCAATCACTCGCTCCGCACCACGCTGAGCCGGCAGGCGATCGACTGGGCGAAGCGTTTCAACTGGGACGACTCAGCCGACGCGATACTCAAGGTCATCGACCAGCTGGTTCAGAAGGCATGAGTCGCCAGGGTGCCGGCCGGATCCTGAATCTCCTCCAGACGAGGAACGCCCGGATCGTAATCAGTGCGGGTCTTATCCTCCTGCTTCTTGCGAAACTCAACCTGTCGAAAACGGCGGCAACCCTGGTCGATGTCAGATGGGATTTCCTGGTGGCGGCGCTTGCCACGTTTGCCGCGTCGCTTGTTCTCGGCAATGTTCAATGGGTAATGCTGCTGTCGCTTCAGAAGATTCACCTGACTTTTCGAAAAACCCTGTCCTTCTATTTCGTCGGGGCCTTCTTCAACAACTTCTTGCCGGCCAACATAGGTGGTGACATCGTGAGGGTCTACGACGTTTACAGAGAGAGCGGCAAAGTGGACGAGACCGTTGCCGCGACCGTAACAGACAGGCTCTTCGGCATGGTGGCCCTCGGCCTGCTTGCAGTTCCTGCCGGCGCGTACGTTGCGTTTCGTTACGAAGCCCTGGGTCTGGAACGTGAATTCGGAATGTGGAGTCTGGTGATAGTAATGGCATTCACAGGGATACTCTGTCTGACAACGGCCGTGATATTCAGCAGGAGGCTGGCCAGATCGATCGGGAGGGTTGCCCGTCCGCTGATGATACGGGGAAGCCGCGACCGTTTTAAGCGGATGTATGAGTCCTTTCATCTCTATCGCGGGACAGTCCGGAACCTGCCGGCGATCCTCGTGGTTGCAGTAATCGTACAGGCCTTCAGGGTCATCGTACACTATGAGGTCTCCTCGGCAATGGGACTGGAGATTCCGGTGATATACTTCTTTCTATTTGTGCCTGTTATCGCGATCTTTATAGCACTGCCCATATCCATCGGTGGACTTGGTGTGAGGGAAGGACTGGGGATCTTCTTCTTTTGCAGGGCGGTTCCCGGCTTGAGCAGTGAACAGGCGTTCACAATGGGACTCGTCGCTTATGTTGTGGGAGTTGTTGTCAGCCTGGCGGGCGGTGTGCTATATTTGTCCAGAGGTTTAACACCAGGCCAGATAGAGAAAGAGTTGGAAGAGGGGAGGCTTACGGATGCAGGTTGATGACAGCCACAGCAAGTGGAACAAGATCGTGGCGGCGCTTGTGTTTCTTACGGTTCTTGGCTGCTATCTGGTCACCATTTCGCCGACGGTCTCGTTCTGGGATAGCGGCGAGTTCATAGCCACCTCTTTCAGTCTCGGTGTTCCGCACCCACCCGGCACTCCCTTCTATGTCCTGGTGGGCAGGCTTTTCGCGATGCTTCCTTTCAGTGAGCGGGCGCTTGGGGTCAACCTGATGTCCGCGCTGTCAGGTGCCGGTGCGTGTCTGTTTCTCTACTTGATAACCATACGGATTCTTGTGCTTTGGAGAGGGGTACCACAAAACCTCAGGGAAAAGACGGTCCTTTACTGTTCTGCGGCCTCGGCCGCGCTGGCCGGAGGCTTCTCCGGGAGTTTCTGGGTCAACTCAATCGAAGCCGAAGTCTACTCACCGAGTGCGTTAATCATGGCCTTCACGGTGTGGCTCATGCTCCGATGGGCCGATAGGCCTAAGGAGGAGGGCAGCAGGAACAGCCTCGTTCTTATCTGCTATCTCCTGGGACTCAGCGTGGGTCTTCACCTCGGGACGGTTCTTGTCCTGCCTGCCTTCGTGTTATTCGCCCTGCTTGTGGACTGGAGGCTCTTCACCGATCTTAAGTTCATAATGCTTGTCGTTTTCGTCGGTCTCATCGGGCTGACCAACCATCTCTACCTGCCTATAAGATCGCATCTTAACCCCGCGATCGATGAGGCGAATCCCGAAAGGTGGGATGCATTCAAGGATTGTCTGCTGCGGAAGCAGTACAAGCCCATGACGCCCTTTGTCAGGCAGGCTCCGTGGTCGTTCCAGTTCGGAATGTTCTGGCGTTACTTCAAGGAGCAATGGGTCGGCCCCGGTGGCAGCTGGACGATCCTGCTGATGCTGGCAGGTGGGGTGGGGGCCTTCATACACTTCTTCAAGCAGCGCAGGACGTTCGTTCTAGTGGGTACGCTTTTCCTGATAATGAGTCTGGGACTCGTAATCTACATGAACTTCACCGATCATGAGGTCAGGGAGCGTGACTACTTCTTTTCACACGGGTTTTTCTTCTTCTGCATCTGGATAGGAGTGGCGTTCGCTTATCTGAGCGACCTGATGGCAAAATCCGACAAACCGGGGTGGATGTCCCTGGGTCTTCCCGCGGTTCTTGTGGCGTTCTCGCTCTCCACGATCTACGTCAATTTCGAGAGTCATAACCGTAGCGGAGACTATAACGCCCATGACTACGCCTATAACATGCTTGTGACCGTCGAGCCGGACGGCTACATCTTCACGAACGGTGATAACGATACCTTCCCTCTCTGGTTCATCCAGGAGGTCAAAGGTTTTCGAAAAGACGTGCGTGTACTGAACCTGAGTTTGCTTAACACCCCGTGGTACATCTGGCAGCTCAAGCATCTGGAACCGAAGGTGCCCTTCCGGTATTCCGATGATGAGATCTCCAGATTGCGGCCATACCGTGACAGGGACGGGAAGATTGTGATGGTGAAGGACCTGGCTACGAAGGAAATAATCGAAGCGACAGATGATACCAGGCCGGTCTATTTCGCGGTCACGGTGGCTGATTACATGGGCTATGAATCCCGGCTCAGACTTGAGGGGCTTGCGTTTAAGCTGATACCGGAACAGCGCAGAGATCTGGTTGACGTTGAAAAGACGCTGTCCAATCTCTACCATGTCTATCGCTACAGGGGTCTGCTCACGCCTATCGGTGAGGGGGAACTCACCGATGCACCGAACCTGACCGACACGCCGGAGCAGATAGGCATTGAGGACATCGATTTCGGCACTGAGTATGTGTATGATACCGATGTTTACAAGGATATCAACACGAGAAGGCTGGTGACCAACTATGCGGCCGCCCATCTCAGGCTCTGTATCAACTACATAGAGAAACGCGACTACAACAGCGCACTGAGAGAGCTCGAACGGGCCAACGAGATAGCCCCGGGCTACCAGGGGTACCGGGACCTGGCGGTTGCGGCTTACGGATACGCCGGGCAGGTGGCCACGGCTGAGAGCCTGGCTCTCAACTACATGGCACGTGAACCCCGGAACTCCAACATCTATATGCAGTTGTTTAACGTGTACAGAAGGGCCAACAGACCCAATGATGCCGAAAGGACGCTCATTCGGCTCATCGGCGCACTCCCCGACAATCCCGACGGCTACTCCCTCCTCGCTTCCTTCTACCAGGACGGCGGAGAACCCGGTAAGGCAGCGGATGTTGTGAGAAAGTGGCTTGCGCTGCACCCCGATGACCGTTCTGCTGCCAGGCTTCTGCAGACACTCGAAGAACAGGCAAGGGGGGAAGGGCCTTAAAGAGCTCCATGAAAAAAGCGATCGTTATCGGGCTCGACGGCGGCACCTTCGACATCCTCGGCCCTCTTATGGACAGAGGCGAACTCCCTGTAATCAAACAACTCATGGAGAGCGGTGTCTCGGGCAAACTTCGGACCGTCGTTCCTCCGGGCACCGGACCGGCGTGGTCATCGATCGTGACCGGATTGGATCCGAGCAACCACGGCGTCTACGATCTCATTGTCCGGGCCGATGACTCATACAACCTGGCTTTTCTCAACGCTTCCTCACTGAGAGCGCCGACCATGTGGGATCTTGTGGGTGCCTACGGGGGCACGGTGCTTGTGTTTAACGTCCCGATGACGTTCCCTCCGAGAAAGGTAAACGGGAAAATGGTGAGCGGTCTGCTCACACCTCCGGGAAGCCGGAAGTGCACATACCCGGCGGATCTGCTGGATACCATACTCGGGATCGACCGATCCTACAAGATCGTTCCCACCCAATCCTACACCCCCGGCAGGATCGATAGCTTTCTTGAGGAACTGACCGAGGTTGTCCGCTCCAAGTCGCGTGTCCTGTTGGAGATGCTCAAACGGACCGACTGGACGTTCGCGATGCAGGTCTTCAACGAGACCGACTTCCTTCAGCATGCCCTCTGGCATGTGATTGATCCGGAGCATCCACGCCACGTGAAGAGCGAATACGAGCGGTATGCCGGGAAGATCCATGACTTTTACCGGTTGATGGATGAAATCATCGGAAACCTCGTGGAGGCCGCCGGGGATGAGGCGTCCGTCGTGATCGTGTCGGATCACGGACACGGACCTCTTCACCGATTCATCCACGCAAATAACCTGCTTCTTGAGAGCGGTCTTATGAAGGTAAAGAAGAACCCGGCCTCGCGTATGAAGTATCTCCTGTTCAAAGCTGGATTGACACCGCTCAATGTTTACAAGGCGGGCAACGCTCTCGGGCTCGGACGGCTACGCATGGGAATGAGATGGACAAGCAAAGGCTATGACATGCTCAGGCGGCTCTTCTTCTCGTTTTCCGACATTGACTGGCCCAATACCGACGCCTACGGCATAAGCGGTGGGGTTTTCGGCGGTCTGTACGTCAATCTCAAGGGCCGTGAGCCTGAAGGTGCCGTCGAGCAGGACCGCTACGAGGAGACGCGAAACCGGCTGGAGGCGGTTCTGACCCGGCTCTCCCGTCCGGAGGGTGGCTCACTTGTAAGGCAGGTGTTCAGACGCGAGGAGATATACGGTGGGAGATTCCTCGATGAAGCACCGGACATGCTTTTCCTGCCGCATGACCCGACACTTGCGGTCTTCGGCGATTTCGAGTTTTCCTCGAACAGGGTGCTTGAGCCTGCCTCGGAAGCGATCTCGGCGCAGCACAGAATGGATGGGATCTTTATTGCCAGGGGCGAGGGCATGAGGAAGGGTGACAAGGTCGAGAACATGTCTGTGCTCGACGTGGCTCCGCTGCTCATGTATCTTATGGACCTGCCCATACCCGATGTTCTCGATGGTGAGTTTCGGAAGGACCTGTTTGACGAGGCCTCACTGGATGCCAGACCGCCATCATACTGCAAGGCGGACGATGTACCGGGGATAACTCTGGGTGAGAGGAAATCCGCAGAGGATGACGGTATCAAGCAGAGACTGAAAGGACTTGGTTACATCTCCTGATGAAGAGCATGGCCAACAGACGTTTTCTCTGGGTGGTCGCGGCCGTCCTTATGGGTACGTTCCTCTACTGGGGCCGTCACGATCTGCACAGGGTGCTGGATCTCGATCCGTTCCTTGTCGGGGTCTGCTTCGTCTGCACCCTGGGTATAGCGATCATGTCCGCTCTCAAATGGAAGCTGGCACTGCGCTCCCTTGGGGAAAAAGGCGCGACCCACTTCGGGTCGTTGCTTTACTACTTCATGGTCGGCCGTGCAGTCGGGCTGGTTCTTCCGATGGACGCGAGTGATTTCGGAGTCCGTACGATGTCACTGAAATTCAACCACAGCGTGTCGATCGGCAAGGCTTCCTACTCGGTCTATCTCGACCGGACGTTCGACCTGGTGATTGCAGGTGTCTTCCTCGTCCCGTCGCTTCTGTATGTAACGGGCGCCATCAGGCCGCTGACCGGTGTTATGCTCTTTGCGATCACGGGGACCGCCGGTCTTGTGTTCTTCCTGTTTTTTAAGCGTGAGGCCACGCAGGTGTTGTCGATCATATTTCAGTTCCTCTTCAAGGCCGTGTGCAAGATCCCGTGGATAGGCAGGCGAGTTGAGTTCGATGCCGAGCACAAACTGCTCGCGGACGGTGATTTCAGGTCCGTGGGCCCGGCGCTTTACGCCTTGAGCGCAGTCAAGTTTTTCTTCACGGCAATACGCTTCGTGGTGATCGCGGCTGCGATGGGTGTGAACGTAGGGGGAAGGGAGATCTTCCTGTTCGTACCGACAGCCCAGTTCGCCGCTCTTTTCGCGTTGACCCCCGCAGGCCTGGGAATACAGGACTGGTCCTGGACGGGTCTGCTCTATAAGATCGGTGTCGAGAAGCCCCTGATCGTCCCTTACCTGGTTTCGCTCAGACTGGTAATATCACTGTCGATCATAGTGCTTGCCGCGTTTTCGCGGTTGTTCTACAGAAGGCCCGAAGCATGGAAGGATAGGACATTGCAGGTTGTGGCTGAGCAGAGGGTCCTGGTGATCATACCGGCAAGAAACGAAGCCGGGTCGATCGGCTCAGTCATATCGGAGGTCAAGCGGCTTCATCCCGCTCTTGACATTCTGGTGATCGATGACGCTTCGACGGACCGGACCGGAGCCGTCGCGAGGGAATCCGGCGCACGCGTTCTTCGTGCTCCGATCAATCTCGGTTATGGCGGTGCGGTACAGGCAGGATTTAAGTATGCGTACCGTCACCCATATGACCTGGTGATTCTGCTGGATGCCGACGGTCAGCACGACCCCAGGTACATCAACAAACTTCTGGAAGCGTCCGGCGAGTTCGATCTGGTCGTGGGCTCGAGATTCAGAGGTCAGGCCACCTACAAGATTCCGTTGATCCGGCTGCTCGGTATGCGGGTTTTCAGTGGAATCGCCAGTGTGATCACCCGCCGGAGGATAACGGATACGAGCTCGGGTTTTCAAGCCCTGAGCCGGGATGTGTTTTCGATGTTTGCGCTCGGCTCGTACCCTGTCGATTTTCCTGATGCGGACACGATAATATGGGTGGCACGACACGGCTTCCGGGTCGGAGAGGTGGCCGTAGAGATGCACGAGCGCCGGGCCGGGCGGTCGATGATCTCAGGACTCAGTTCGTCCCTGAAATACGCCCTTAAGATGCCTCTGTCGATCTTCGTGACAATCCTGCGAATTCCGTCTTCGCAGAAGGGGGAGGATGAGCGATGAACCTGCAGGTGAGGATAATGTCGCTGATAGTTAGCGTTCTGTTTGTTGCATATGTTCTGTCGCTGGTGAGAAGCAGGAAACTCCGCGAGGTCGACTCGATAGTTTGGATTCTGGCGGGTCTCGCGATCTTTGTGCTTTCGGTCTGGCTGAAACCTCTTGTCCTCGTCACGAAACTTATAGGGGCCAAGTTCCCGGTATCCACGCTGTTCTTCAGCGGCCTGATCTTTCTGGCGTTCGTCTCACTGTGGATGACCACGCGGATTTCAGAGTTGAGCGAACAGGTGAAAGAGCTGGCGCAACGTCTGACTCTGATGACCGAGGAGAAACCCGAGGAGTGAAGACCAGACACAAGAAGCCGCAGGCGGTACCTTCGGTTCTGGATGACGGCTGGAGATACTATGGGTTGGTCGCCGGACTGTGCTTCGCGGTGGCGGTGGTTCTGAGGCTGGTCTTCCTCAATGCCGATCCGCCCTGGAACTTCACCTGGAGCCAGGCGCTCTTTACCGACGGCGCCCGGGCGATCGACGGGGCGAGGAGCAAGATCCTCTTCGGGGACTGGATAGTTGATATGAGGTCACCCGTAGTCCTCTTCTACCCGCTTGTCAATCTGATCGCGTTCGTGATATTCAAAGTCGGCGGTGTCGGGTTGGCGCAGGCCAATCTCGTCGGTGTCCTGCCGGGTCTTGCATCGATATCGCTCCTCTACGTATGGATGCGCAAACTCGAGGGCAAGATTGCCGGCCTGATTGCGCTCGCCGTCCTTTCCCTGTGTTATGTCCACGTAATCTACAGCAGGGTCCCGATGGTCGAGTCGCTTCTGATACTCATGCTTCTGATCGCCTTCTACCTGGCGCTCAGTGGCAGGCGGGCCCTGTTTTTCTCGGGACTCGTTGTGGGTTCGGCCGCTTTCATGGTCAAGTTGCATGCCCTGCATTTCGTTCCCGTGGTCCTGGTGTATCTGCTTCTGGCCCGGCCGCCTGACGAGGAGCGGTCCACTCCTGTTCTGCACCTGATTGCGGCGTTCCTTGCGGGCTGCGTGGCGGCCTTCGCGGTCTGGTTCGCATTCGTGTACTTCGTGAACCCGGAGGTTGTGGCGAAGTACTTCCGTTCCAACATCCTGATTGCACAGAAAGGCGAGTACGCCGGCGCTTCACTCCTCGCTGTTATCGAAAAGCGCCTGGGAGCATTCATCCATCTCGGCAGCGGGAGAGAGGGCCTTTTCGCAAAGGCACCGGTCATGTCCCTTGCAGCAGTTGCCGGGCTGATCTGTGCGATTTCGGGTCTTACCCGCGAAGAGGCTTCAATAAAACCCTGGGAGAAGCTGGCGGCAATATGGTTTGCGGGTCTCGTGGCGGCGCTGAGTTTCTTAAGTTACAGACCGCTTCGCTACCTTGCACTGCTGACACCGAGCGTGACGTTGCTTGCTGCCTCTTTCATCTGGCGACTGGCGCGGGGCGGGTCCCTGTTTGCGTCGAGGAAGCCCGGCTGGTACTTGTATGCGTTCATTATCTGGCTCGCGTGGGTCCTGATCCACATCCAGCAGGACATAACACACCAGATATTGAGCAGCGCCGGCAGGGCGGGTGGGGGGCTCACACCGGCCCAGATGTCGGTATACAGATTCGGACTTTCGGTCTGGCCGAAGGTCTTGATTTTCGGCGGAGCCGCCGTGGTACTCAGCCTCATCTTCAGACGCCGCATCGTATCGGCGAAAGCTGCGCTGCCCTACGGGTTAAGAAAGATAGGCTTCTGGGTCCTGATCGCCGGGATCGTCGTCTTCAATTCGGTCATGTTCCTCAGATATGCCGATGACAGGAAGTATTCGATAATCGATGGCGCCGGAAGTCTTGACCGCGTGCTGTCGGAAGGCGCATTCCTGGTGGGCGATTGCTCGACCACGATGTCGCTTGAATCCGGTTTCAGAACATTGCCTGCATACGGGGACCTGATAAGATATGATGAACGGGAAGAGTTTGAGAAGTACCCCATCACGCACTTCGTGATCCGCTTCCCCACGTTGTATGAGTACCTGACCAAGAACTACCCCGATTTCAACGAGAAGATGGTGCCCGTACGCAACTTCGTGTTGTGTGGTAGAGACGCGGTCATAGTCCGCTACGAAAACTGGCCCGGGTACGGGCTCTCCTCATACAAACCGAGCGAGTTCGAGCAGGCAATGGGTCTCTTGAACGAGGGGCGGATTGACGGTGCACGAAGCGCTTTGGAGAGTTTCATGGGATTGCGGCCGGGTTCCTACGAGGCGCTGCTCGGGATCGCGATCTGTGATCTCCGGCAGGGTAGGAACGACGATGCGGCCCGCGCCCTTGAGCAGGTGTTTGAACTCACCCAGCGGGACGCCCTGTCGCATGAGATATACGGCGACATATTGAGTTCCCGAGGCAGAGAAATGGAAGCAAGGGACGAGTGGGAGAAGGCATTGAAACTCAATCCCAATAGTCGTAATCTTAAGGACAAACTTGATCCAAGAAGGCGGTGAGGGCATGGTGGATGTCTCGATTGTGATCCCGGTGTTTGATGAAGAAGGCTCCCTGAAGGAGCTTCACGGGAAGATCTCCGATGTGATGAAGACGACAGGCAAATTGTATGAGATCGTCTTCGTTGACGACGGAAGCAGGGACGGTTCGCTTAAGATACTCGAGGATATCTACCGCGATGATCCGAAAATCACCGTGTTGAGCTTCATGAGAAGGTACGGTAAGAGTGCGGCCCTTGCCGTGGGCTTTGATGAAGCCCGGGGCGATGTGATAATAACCATAGACGCCGATCTTCAGGACGACCCCGCGGAGATTCCGAGGCTGCTTGAGGAGCTTGACAAGGGCTACGATCTCGTCTCGGGTTGGAAGAAGCGGCGTAAAGATCCGATTTCAAAAACGGTCCCCTCAAAGATATTCAACAGTGTGACGGCGTGGGTCACGGGGCTGAAGCTGCATGACATCAATTGCGGTTTGAAGGCCTACAGGCGCTCTGTGATAGATCAAATACGGCTCTATGGCGAGCTCCACAGGTTCCTGCCTGTTTTTGCACACAAGGATGGGTTTCGTGTGGGTGAGATTCCCGTCGCCCACCATCCGCGAACGCGCGGCAAGACGAAGTACGGCATGGGCCGGTTCCTTCATGGATTCCTCGACCTTCTGACGGTCATACTGGTCACCGGCTACACGAGGAGTCCGCTTCATTTCTTCGGGACGATCGGAGTGGTCTTCACGGCGGCTGGATTTGCAATAAACTGCTACCTGACGGTGGTGTGGGTGAGATACCACAACATACAGGGCAGGCACCCGCTGTTGACTCTGGGTGTACTCCTTATGATTCTGGGTTTCACGCTGATCTCGACCGGCCTGCTGGCGGAACTGATCACCAGGATGGGCCACAGGGGCAGGAAGGAGTATAGCCTGAAGCAGAGACTCTCCCGGGACGAGGTGAAGGAATCGCGAGATGCCGAAGCGAGCTAAGAAGGCGAAGAAGCGCTCGTCCTCTCGACGCAATCTCGCAGTTTTGCTGGTGGCGATTTGCGGAATCGCAGTTCTTGCCGGGACCCTGGCCTTCGACAAGCTGCCATCGACCATCGGTGACAATGCGGAGTTCATGATCCTGGGCCGGGCGCTGGCCGCCGGCGAGGGCTTCCGCTACATAAGTCACCCGGACGCACGGCCCGCTACCAAGTATCCACCCGGTTTTCCCCTGATGCTCGCCGGGTGGATCAAGGTGTTCGGGAACTCCATATTGTCAATGAAGATCCACGTCATGGTTTGCTATGTCGCTGCCATGGCGTTGACCTTCCTTTTGGGCAGGAAACTTCTCGGCGACGCCCTGGGCATGACGGCCGCCCTTCTTGTGACAACATCGTGGACGGTCGTGATGTACTCTCACCAGGTGCTCTCCGACATTCCATACGCGATGTTGAGCCTGGTTGTGGTCTTACTGTTCTTAAGCCTGTCCGGACGGCGTAGGACGATGGTCGCCGGTACCTTGATCTGCATATGGGCTTATTTCGTAAGAACCGCGGGAGTCAGTCTTGTTGCGGCCACAGTGATTTTTCTCATGCTAAGAGGCCGGAAGAAGGATGGACTCCTGCTTCTGGGCGGATTCGTACTTGTTTCGGCGCTCTGGGCGGTACGCAACTACACCATGACCGGCGAAGGCAGCCGTTACACGGGTGTCTTGCTTGCGGCCAATCCCTACGACCCCGACAAGGGCCTGATTTCGTTCACGGGACTCATCGGGCGGGCCTGGACCAACCTGGTGGGCTACGTGGGTTACCTGCTTCCGCTCAACGTGCTGCCGTCGGTGGTCACGGAGGCCGCGG
Organism: Candidatus Eiseniibacteriota bacterium; assembly: GCA_043810925.1. Taxonomy (GTDB): domain Bacteria; phylum Arandabacterota; class Arandabacteria; order Arandabacterales; family Arandabacteraceae; genus Arandabacterum. Next base: position 25,201 of record JBDRNT010000096.1, on the reverse strand, counting down.
AAGCGGGCGGCACGGCTTTGAGGACTTTGCTTTCCCTGCTCATAGTGGCCGTCGCCGTCCTCGGTGGTTACACACTCAGGAAGAAGACGCTCCTCATCAGCCTCTACCTTATGATCTACCTTCTGGTCTATCTCGCATGGCCTGATGTCTGGATGAGTGAGAGATTCATGATACCCGTGGCCCCGTTCCTGGCCATCTATCTCTTCGCGGGGTGCCGGAGGATTATCAGATACTTCGAGGCAAGGCACCTGGTGGTCATGGTCCTGTGCTCCATACTTGTTCTTACCAACGTTTACAGCCTGGCCGAATTCAGTCGCAGAGACAGGGGCTATCCGCCGGGCTGGAGCGAGTACCTGGAGACCGCGCGTTGGGTTCGTGAATACACGCCGCAACAATCGGTCGTTATGTGCAGGAAACCCTTCATGTTCTACCTCTTCAGCGACCGCAAGACGATTGCCTACCCCTTCACGCGTGATGCGGCGGTGATGCGCAAGCACCTGGCGGAATCGCGGCCGGATTACATCATTCTGGAGGATTTCGGGGGCGGAACATCGACGACGGAAGTATATCTGGTACCGGTGCTTAAGGAAATGTTAGCATACCTTGAGAACGTATATGCAACCGGGGAGCCTGTCAATATGGTCTTGAAATTCACGCCGCCGGGGCCGGGGGGGGGACGGTGAGGAGCAAACTGCGGATTCTTATGCCGTCGATATACTTTCCCCCCAGAGTGGGCGGCATAGAGAGCCACGTGTTCTACCTTGCGAGAGAGCTTGTCCGTCGCGGTCACCGGGTCACGGTGATCACGACCAGGACCGAGAGATCATCTCCTCGGGATGAAGTGATGGATGGGGTACGGGTAAGGCGCCTGCCGTCCTTTGGAAAGCACTTCCTCGGTTGGATTCTAAGCAGCGTATTCTCGGTGCCCTCGATTGTCTCGGGGGCACGGGATCATGACATAGTGCACTGCCACACATTCGCATTCGCGCTCGGCGGGAGCATCGCATCGGTCCTGCGCGGATGCCCTCTTGTCGTTACCGTCCACTCCTCGCACTTCCTCAGGCTGGCGAAGAAGGCCGCGATGAGGGTGCTGCTCAGGCTCGTGCTCAGACGATCATCCGTTCTGCTTTCGACAAGCAAGGAGATCGACGGCGTGGTCCGCGGGCTGCTTCCCGGGGCGGAGACGCTTCCCATAGTCAACGGAATCGATACAGAGACCTTCAGACCGGTTGAGGCGGGTATTGCGAAGGAAAACGGTGAATTCCTGATTGTCTGCCCGAGACGGCTCGTCGAGAAGAACGGGGTGGAGTTCCTCATAAGAGCACTGGCTCATGTTGCGCCGGAGGTCAATGCGAAGGTGTATATCACCGGAGACGGCCCGTTGAAGGGCCATCTGGAGGACGTCGCCGAGGAGGTCGGTGTGAGGGACCGTGTGGTCTTCATGGGTTCGGTTGAAAACGTGAGAATGCCGTCGATATACTCCTCGGCCGATCTTGTTGTCATACCTTCCCTTGTTGAGGCGACATCGATTGCCGCGCTCGAGGCCATGGCCTGTGAAAGGGTCGTCGCAGCATCGAGGGTGGGAGGTCTTCCGGAGATCATCGACGACCGTGTGGGTGTTCTCACCGAACCGGGGTCGCCGGAGTCCGTTGCCCGGGCTATTGAGAAGATCGCCGGCACACCCGATACCACCGGGATGGGCCGTGAGGCCAGAAAGAGGGTCGAGCAGAGCTGGAGCATAAGGTCCGTCACAGACATCCATGAGGAAATCTACATCAAGCAAGTGGGGGAGGTATAGGGTGCTCAAAGTCGCACTTGTGGTTGGGACAAGGCCGGAAGCGATAAAGATGGCCCCGATAGCCATTGCGATAAAGAAGAACCGGAAGATGAAGCCGCTGCTTATTCTGACGGCGCAGCACCGCAGGATGTGCGATGACGTGCTCGACGTCTTCTCGCTCAAGCCTGATTACGACCTTGACATTATGAAACCCCGTCAATCGCTCTTCGAGGTCACAGCCAGGCTTGCGCTGAAACTAGAGCCGGTGCTGGCCGGCGAGCGGCCGGACATCGTGCTCGTCCAGGGGGACACGACGAGCACGTTCATGGGAAGCCTGTGTTCGTACTACCTGCGGATACCCGTGGGACATGTCGAGGCGGGCTTGAGAACCTACAGGAAGTACAGTCCGTTTCCCGAGGAGATAAACAGGAAACTGACATCGGCCGCATCGGACCTTCATTTCGCCCCCACGCGTGTCGCGAAAGCGGCACTGCTTAAGGAAGGCGTGCGGCGGGACAGGGTCTTCGTGGTCGGCAATCCCGTGATCGACGCCCTGCTCCACGTGGCGGGCAAGGACTACCCGTTCCGGAACAAGGATCTTGCGTCGATAGACTTCAACCGGACCCGGGTTGTAGCCGTCACCGCCCACAGAAGAGAGAGCTGGGGCAAACCGTTTGTGAGCATGATGAAGGCCCTCAAGCAGATCGGCAGAGAACATGATGATGTGCTTGTGGTTTTCCCGGTTCACCCGAATCCGAATGTACGCAAACCGGTGGAGAGGATACTCGGCGACGCCAGGGGCGTGATGCTCATCGATCCTCTGGATTACAGGGAGTTCGTGCAACTTCTCAAGAGCTGCTATCTGATAATAACCGACTCGGGCGGAATACAGGAGGAAGCTCCGTCACTCAAGAAGCCCGTGCTCCTGATGCGGGAGGTGACCGAGCGCCCCGAGGCCGTAGAGGCCGGTGCGGTGAAACTGGTGGGGACCGATACCGCCAGGATAGTCGGCGCCTGCTCGAGGCTGCTCGATTCCAAGCATGCCTACAACAGGATGATCGTCGGAAAGAACCCCTACGGTGACGGCACGACCTCGGAGAAGATAGTCGACATAATCCTGAAGCGGTTGGGAGGCATCGAGAGGGCGTAGGACGTGGATTCCAGATGGAAGAAAGCCATCGGGCTCGTGATAGCCGGTGTCATCCTGTTCTTCATGGTCCGGAGTCTGATATCGGGACTCGGTGAACTCGGAACCTATGAATTCAGCATATCCTATCCGAGGGTAGTCGGTTCGTTTGCCGTCCTCGCCGTGCTGTTTCCCGTCTACGGTATGGTGTGGCAATACATACTGCGCAAGTTCGGCTGTGGAATAAGTTTCAGCCGGAGCATGAGAGTCTGGTTTCTGTCCCAGGCGGGCAGGTACATACCGGGTAAGGTCTGGTTCGCGCTGGGGAGGATTTATCTGTGTGAACGCGAGGGCATACCGCGAGCCGTGGCCACTGTTGCAACGGGTCTTGAGCTCGTGCTTGTGCTGGGGAGCGCCATCATTGTCTTCGGCATCGCCGCGGCCCTGAGCCCGTCACTGCCGGGGCGGCCGTATGCCCTGGGGCTCCTGCTCGTTCCCTTGATTGTTATTGCCGTCCATCCGAGGATCATCAGGGCTCTGCTCGTAAAACTGCGCAGGATGCCGGCGGACTTCAACCTTGCATATACCGATACGCTCAAAATCCTTGCCTTCTACATGGGGTGCTGGTGCATCTACGGCCTTGGTTACTTCCTGATAGGTACCTCCTTTGATCTCGGGGTGACGGTACCTGATCTTCAGTCGGCCGGCGCAGGCCGCATCATTCCCGACATGATAGGAATAAACGCGCTCTCCTGGTCGGCGGGGCTCGTCAGCATCGTGACACCGGCAGGTCTCGGAGTCCGGGAGGGGATATCGGGAATACTGCTTTCACGCATAGTCGATAAACCCTACCCGGTCTTGATCCCTCTGGTGGCGCGTATCTGGGTGACGCTGGCGGAGGTGGGAACGATCGGTATCGTCCTGCTTCTGAGGGGTCCGAAAGACACCGAAGAAAGGAACCGGGCTTAAGATGAAGGAGCACAGAGACGGAAAATCCAAGCAGCGCCGCAAGGTGAGAGTACGTCGAGAGCGAAAGAGCGGTGAGGCGTCGAAGGAGCCGCGTGAGGCGGCACCGGTAGATCGCTCAAGCCCCGATACGGGCAGGGACCGCCGGTGGGACTGGATCGCGATCGGGGTGCTTGCCGTGATCGTGGTCGTCATCTTCAGCGGTTTCATCTTCACGGACAAGATGCTCTTCGGAACGGACATGATTCCCATGGGCTACATGATGCGCAAGGCCGTGGCCGATTCCTGGAGAGCAGACGGGACGATCCCCGTCTGGGACCCCTACATACTCTGCGGTCTTCCCGTTGTCGATGCAATGCACGGTGACCTCTTCTACCCGGTCTCGGCCTTATACGTGTTGATGCCTCTGCACAGGGCGCTGGGTTATAAGCTGATCCTGCATGTGTGGCTCGCCGGGGTCACGATGTACTTCCTCTTAAGAACGCTGGGGCTCAGACGGCGATCGTCGTTGGTAGGCGGCCTCGCGTACATGGTCGCCCCATACTTCCTGTCGCTTACCTACGCGGGTCATGACGGCAAGATGTTCGTGACGGCATTGTTTCCGCTATGCGTGCTTCTCCTGGAGCGGCTCCTGAGGCGACCCGGACTGATGTCCTCCGCCCTCTTCGGCGGATCGATCGGCCTCCTGCTTCTGACGGCGCACCCCCAGATGGCGTACTTCGCAAGCTGGGGCCTGGGGATCTACCTCGTGTGCAACATCCCCCGGCTGGTCAAGAACGGCGCGTTTGCCAGGTGTGTCGGGTTCTTGCTCATCGCTGTCATCGTCGGGATCGGAATCGGTTGTGTACAGCTACTCCCGACCTATTTCTACACGACCAACTACTCTCCGCGGACGGGCGGTGTGGACTTCGACTTCGCGGCCAGCTGGTCGCTCCATCCCGAGGAGATCGTTTCCCTGCTTTACCCGTCATTTGTGGGGTACAACGATTCCTACTGGGGCCGAAATCCATTCAAACTCAATGCCGAATCTCCGGGGCCGATCGTGCTGCTTTTGGCGATCGGCGGCTTCATCCTCCTTCTTAGAAGGAGAGAGATGCTGCCCTGGCTGGCTCTCTTCATCTTCTGTCCGATCTATGCCCTCGGCGCTCATACGCCGCTTTTCAAGGCGATTTTCTATGGCGTGCCGGGTGCCAAATTCTTGAGGGCCCCCAGCATAATAATGTTCATGTTCTCATGCTCCGCAAGCGTACTCGCCGCGTTCTTCATCGATTCGCGCTTGACGAAGAAAATGTCCGGCCCCGGGAGGCGGGTTGTCACCGGGCTCATTGTATTCGTCGTCTTCGCTACGATAGTGTTCACAGCCGGGAGAGGTGCGCTGCTTGATGTGTGGAGGAACTTCTATCCCGGCATGGAAGGTAAGACGGGAGCGCTGGCAGTGGCAGGCCGCGCCCTGAACATCGATGCGGCTCTCCTGCTTGTGTTCGGAGGGCTTGCACTGGTGCTCATCCAGACGGCCTATGCCAGAAGGTGGCGGGGGGCGATGTGGATCGGGATCGTCTCGGCAGGGATACTTGTGACAAGCCTGTCGCACTCACTGCGCTTCATTGATTATATTGGTGTTGGAGAATTCCAGCGTACGGACCCGATGATTGAGTTTATAAGAGAGGACGATGACACATTCAGGACGCTGCCGGTGACCGGCTCGAGCTTCTATAACAGGAACTACCTTCCCCTCTTTGGCATAGAGACGGCCAACGGCTTCTATGACAATAGAATAAGGTATTACGACACACTGTCGGGAGAGGGCTTCCAGAATCTGTTCCACACCAACATTATGGGGATCGCCAACATCAAGTACATCCTGACGGGCCAGCGGGTCGACCATCCCCAGCTGGCTCTCAGACGCGATTTCGGGCAGGCCTTCGTTTATGAGAACAGGGGGTTTCTGCCGAGAGCGTTTCTTGTGCACAATGCGGTGGTCGCCAAAAGCGACTCGGCGGCCGTCGAAGTCATGATGCAACAGGATTTCGATCCATCAAGGACCATAGTCCTCGACGACGGCGAGCCCCTGGAAGGGGACTCCGCCGCCGCGGGCGAGACGGTTACGATCGAGCGCGACAAGCCCGGTGATGTGCTCATCAAGGCCACCGTGACGAGCCCCGGATATCTCTTCTACAGCGGCAACTATCTGCCGTACTGGAAGGCTCATGTGGATGGCAGTGAGGCTCCCCTGGTCAGGTGCGACGTATCGATGAGGGCGGTCTATCTGGAACCCGGGGAGCACACGATCGAAATGAGGTATGTATCCAACTGGTACAGGACCGGAGCAGTGATCTGTCTTGTGTCCTGTCTCTTTGTCGGGCTGAGCGTGCTGGCCGGCCTCAAACTAGGAAAGGGGAGAAGCAGACGTGCCTGATACGATCATCGTCGTGCCGACATACAACGAGAGGGAGAACATAAGCAAGCTGGTTCCCGTCCTGCTGGATATCGGCCCTGATATCGGGCTCCTGGTTGTGGATGACAATTCCCCTGACGGAACCGCAGAATACGTCGAGTCCGTCGCGGCTGCGAATCCCAGGGTGGAGCTGTTGCGGAGGCCGGAGAAGATGGGTCTCGGTTCCGCCTATATAACCGGTTTCAAGGAGGCGCTCCGGCGGGGGGCCACGTATATAGTCCAGATGGATGCTGATTTCTCACATGATCCCAATTATATACAAGATTTGCTTAAAGCTATGGATGAATCTGATCTTGCTCTCGGATCTCGCTATGTCAAGGGCGTCAACGTCGTCAACTGGCCGATGCACAGGCTGTTGCTCAGCTATTTCGCAAACGTCTATACGAGGATTGTCATCGGTATGCCGATCCACGATGCCACATCGGGTTTTAAGTGTTTCAAGCGTGAGGTCCTGGAGGCCATAAAGATGGAGGAGATCATATCAGACGGATACTGCTTCCAGATTGAGATGACCTTCAGGGCATGGCTCCGGGGTTTCCGCATAAAGGAAGTACCGATCGTGTTCGTCGATCGTCATTCGGGATCGTCAAAAATGTCAAACAGGATAATCAGGGAAGCCATCTGGAAGGTATGGTGGCTTAGACTCAAGGCGCTTTTCAAGCAGTTGTGAGCGGTATGACAGACAAAGAAATCTCGATCATAATAGTCTCTTATAACACCAGCGATTTCCTGAGGAAATGTCTCGGATCGCTTGGAGCTGACTCATCGGGGCTAGTCTGCGAGATCATCGTGGTCGACAACTGCTCCGGCGATGGAAGCACCGATATGATCGAACAGGAGTTCCCGCACGTGACGTTGATAAAGAACACTGAGAATCTCGGGTATGCACGTGCGGTGAATCAGGGGATACGCCGGTCTAAGGGGCGCTATTGTCTTATCCTCAACCCGGACATAGAGACCACCGGAGATGCGATCAAGAACCTCTGGTCATTCATGGAGGCCACTCCCGATGCGGGTATCGCGGGCGCGAAGCTCCTGAATCCCGACGGTTCGCTTCAGATGTCCTGCCGCACTTTCTATACGGTGCCCACCGTGCTTCTGAGACGCACATTCCTCGGCAAGGTCTTTCCGAACTCAGGCCCGGTCAGGCGCCACCTCATGCTGGATTGGGACCACAACTCCGACAGGCAGGTAGACTGGGTGATCGGTGCCTGTATGATAGCGAGACGGGAGGCGTATCAGGCGGTCGGGGGCATGGACGAGCGGTTCTTCCTTTACTTCGAAGATGTGGACTGGTGCTTCAGGATGAAGAAGCACGGGTGGAAGGTCTACTACGTGCATTCAGCCGTGATGGAGCACCACCACAGGCGCCAGAGCGCGAGACTGCTGCCGGACAGCAAACTCCTGAGCCATCTATTCAGCACACTGCGCTTCTACGACAAATGGAGCCCGGCCGCATATGGGCTTAAGCGCGACCGGAGGATACTCTCGCTTGTCGGAACGGTTGCGGTAGATGTCATTCTGATAAACCTGTCTTTCGTACTGGCCTACTACTTCAGGTACGCCATCATGCCCTTCATGACAAAGCCGTTGTTTTCGATCTCGATATACCGCGGGTTCATGATCTTCGTCAATGTCGTATGCCTGTTTTCCTTCGTGTATTCGGGGCTCTACCGGTCTTCGAGAAAGACCAGTTTCGTGAGAGACCTGATCCGTATCTCACGCGCAATCCTCTTGAGTTCGCTTGTAATCATGGCATCGACGTATCTTACGAGAACGGTCGCCTACTCCAGAATAATCGTGCTTGTCTTCTGGCCTGTGTCGGCGCTGCTTGTTACAACCGGAAGGGCGGCGATCAGGCACCTGCACCAGTTGGTCAGGCAGAGTTTCTTTGACCTTCGGCGGATCGTGATCATCGGCGAGGACAAGGATGCGGCCGACCTGCTTGACACAGTGGTCTCGGCCGGTGACGGCGGATATGATTTTGTGGGCTACATCGTCCCCGGTGGGAGGGATGTGAAGACGGACTTAAGGCCTCTCATCGGCGATACCGACCGGATCGGGAGTCTTGTCATCGAACAAAGGGTGAACGAGGTTCTTGTCTGCGACAAGCAGCTGTCAAGAGATGAGATCGGCAGGATAATCGTGGCCGCGAGAAGTTCGGGTGCGGAAGTCAAGGTCGTATCCGAAGTGACGGACATGCTGATTCGGGGCTCGCTGCTGGAGGAGATGGCCGGGGTCCCGGTGGTGGTGTTTCCTCCCGCCAGTCTGTCGGGAGCAAACCTCGTAACAAAGAGCGTGGGTGATTTCCTGGGCGCAGTTGTGGCGCTTGCGGGTGTCGTGGTACTCGCGCCCGCGGTCTTCGTGGTCCAGTCCTTTACCCATCGCAACTACTCGGCATGGACCTGCACGCTGGGGCGGCTGGGGCGTGTCCTTGCGGGTAAGAGAAGCCTTGTAGGCCCCAGAAACCGTATAAGCGGCGAGAGAATAAAGCCCGGCGTAACGGGGATCTGGCTTACAGCAGGAGAGCTGGTCGACGGGGTCGGGAAGGACAGAATGGACGTGTACTACCTGCAAAACTGGTCGGTGTCGACTGACATTGAAATCATGATTCTGACCTTAAGACGTCTCCCGGACTTGTTTCGGGCGGCCGGACCGGACACGATTGATAAGGAAGGTGAGGAATGAAGTACTTCTTGGTGGTTGTGGCTACGACCGGGATTGCCGTCTCGGCTTCACTCGGGGGTCAGTGGGAGAGTCATCTGCATTCTGACTGGGTCGCGTCGATCTGTGCGGACGACTCGTACGTCTACTGGGGCTCTACCGGCGGGGTCGTAATCTACGATCCTCTAACAGGCGCCGACGGCAAGATAGTCAAGACGGTCGGAGGGCTGACGGCCAACCGGATAACCGCCGTTGCCCTGGATTCGGGTGACAGACTCTGGATAGGAACTGAAGACGATGGTGTGTCGGTATTGCTGAGCGACGGCACGTGGGAATTCCACGGCACCCAGTACCTCGATCTTCCAAAGGATGAGATAACGAGCATCGCCACGTGGGGAGCCAGGACCATCGTCGGGACCGGGGGCGGTGTCTCGCTCTTTGAGGGTGGGGAAGCCAGGACCTTCTTCATAGGCGACGACTGGGATCACCCGGACTGCAGTTCTGTGCTTGATGTCGCCTTGAGCGACGATGAGATGCTGATCGGGACCGAGTGCGGTCTCTTTGCCTATAGTTTCGAAAACAGGGTCTGGACAACCCTTATGGATGGGCCGGTACCGCACAGTCTGGACTACGATGAGAAAGCGCTTTTCTGGATCGTGACCGATGATTCGATATATACCTATGACGGGACGGACCTGGATCTTGTGTCCAAGCAGTTCATCAGAGCCGATCTTCTTCGCGACATCGTGGCGTCGGACTCTGTCGTCTGGGTTGCCGGAAGCAACGGGCCTGCCAAGTATGACTTCACTAACTCCTCGTGGGTCCGTGATCCGGACGTGTGGGGCCTTGCTCAGAACCTGCGAGACACGCGACCGATATTCTTGGGAAACGACGGCACGCTGTGGCTGGGGACGCACAGCGGGATCGCCGCCCTGGCGGATACGGCCTGGGTACTTCACAGGGCCAGCGGCCCGGCGGGGAATTACGTTGATGCCATTGAGGTTGATGCCAACGGTACAGTCTGGTGCATGACCGGGAACCGCTGGGGAGCCGGTGAGGGCGCAAACAGGGGTGTTCTCAGGTTTGACGGCCTCTCCTGGGAGCAACTCAACAAGGATACGCCTCCGCCCAATACCATGCCATCGAATTGGGCGTTCTGCGTGGACACAAGCCCGGTGGACCGGTCGGTCTGGATCGGGTTCTGGGGCGGCGGTGGAGACCTCCTGCGCTACGACATCGACACCGGCGAGTGGACTTCGCACCTGGACATGCTGGACAGCAGGGTGATTGCCGACATATACATCGACGGAAGCGGCACGGTGGCATTTGCCGAGTACTACTTCGGAGCCGGGCTCGGGGTACTGTGCGGCGGCACCGATATCATTCACTACAACGAGACCGAGGACCCCGAATGCCTTACCCACGAGGTGGTGACCGCGGTCGGGCCGGGACCCGGCGGCAGCTACTTCCTGGGCGACTATGACGAGGAGAAGATCCACATGATCGATCCGGGTGCCGATTGCCTGGATAAGAGTGACGATGACTGCAGGGTGTGGACGGCCGACGACGGCTTCAAGGCCGGATCCGCCTACGACATCGAGATGGATCCCTACGGTGTTGTGTGGCTGGCGAATTCCGGAGGACTGAGCTGCTATGACGGCCAGTGGCACATCGTGAGTTCCACGCTGGGTGTCGTCTGGGACATAGAGATCGACCGGTTGGGGTCCAAGTGGGTCGCGACCGAGCTTGGTCTTTACGCACTGAAGGGTTTCGGCACAAGCTGGGATGATTTCCAGGACGATCTCGAGCACTACGACGGATCCAACAGTCCGCTCCCCGATACCGACGTAAAGGCCGTTGCGCTCGGTGCCGATGGGGCACTATGGATAGGCACCGCGGGGGGAGGCATCCACATGCTCCGCCGGGAAGAGACCCGCGAACAGGCATGGGTCGACGTTTACCCGAACCCTTATGTGGAGGGCGCGCTCGTATACGACCCTGATGGCGGACCCGCGGGGTATGTCGATGACGTGAGATTCAGAGGCTTTCTCCCCGGCTCAAGAGTTCGGATCTACACACTGGCGGGTGAGCTGGTGGCTGACATAGAAGCGGCGTCGGCGTGGACTGAGGACATGATGGAGGCAAACGAGACTACATCCGGCATCTACATCTACCATGCATATGCCGAGGATGGAAGTGAGTTCATAGGAAGAGTGGCTATCATCAGGTGAGATAACATGAGAATCGAAGGCAAGAGAATTCTGCTTACGGGTGGTGCCGGTTTCATCGGGAGCCAGCTGGCGAAACGGCTGGTGGCGAACAACAAGGTTGTGATCTTCGACAACCTCCACAGAAACGCCTTGCGGTACACCGACCTCAGCTCGAGTCCCAATCTCGAGATCGTAGAGGGCGACGTGCTTGACAGGGACAGTCTCTTCGCGGCCACCAGGGATTGTGACGTGGTGATTCATCTGGCCGCCATTGCGGGTGTGGACACGGTCATGGAGATGCCCACGATGACCATCAAGGTCAATCTGCTCGGGACGCTCAACGCGCTCGATGCGGCCGTGGAAGCGAAGGTGGAAAGGTTTATCGACTTCTCCACCAGCGAGGTGTTCGGGAGTCACGTCTATATGGCCGAGGAACACAATGCCACCGCAATGGGTGTCGTAGGTGAGTCCAGATGGACGTATGCAGTGTCCAAGCTGGCGGCCGAACACCTGACTCATTCCTACCACAAAGAGTTCGGTCTGCCGACCGTGACGGTAAGACCGTTCAATGTCTACGGTCCGCAGCAGGTCGGGATCGGGGCCATTCATACTTTCGTGGTCGATGCGATCAAAGACAGGGATCTGGTGATCCACGGCGGCGGAAACCAGATCAGGGCATGGTGCTATGTCGACGACATGATCGACGGCACGATCCTGTGTCTCGAAAAAGATGAGGCGATAGGTCACGTATTCAACATCGGTAATCCCCGTGCCACCGTGACGGTGACGAATCTGGCGCAGATTGTCCGGAGGTTGTGTGACTCGAAGTCCGAAGTAGTGTACGGCCACAAGGACTATGTCGACATTGAGCTGCGGATCCCGAGCATCAAGAAAGCGCAGAACCTGCTCGGATACTGGCCGAAGATAGATCTGGAAGAAGGGCTCTCAAGAACCATCGAGTGGTACAGGGGCAAGACAGATGATCAGGCTGACTAGACCTGACGTTGCCGGTGCCCACGCAAGCCTCAAGACCCTGCTCGAGGGAGGCCTTCTGGTACAGGGCAAGACCGTGGAGTCATTCGAACAGGCGGTTGCCGCCTACGTCGGTAGAGGCTGCGGGGTCGCCCTGAACTCAGGTACATCCGCGATCCAGTGTGCGGTGATGTCCATCGGGATCGGCAAAGGCGACCAGGTTGTTCTTCCCGATTTCACGTTTCCCGCCACGGCCAACGCGGTCGTATGCGCGGGGGCGACACCTGTGCTTGCGGACATAGACCCGGTGACTTTCAATCTCGATCCTGAATCCGTCATTGCTGAAATCACGCCGGCCACACGGGCGATAATGCCTGTTGATCTCTTCGGACTGCCTTCGGACCTTGATAGCATTACCACAATCTGTGCCGAACGCGAATTGCTTCTTGTTGAAGACTCGGCGTGTGCTCTGGGCGCGTCTTATAAAGGCCGGCGGTGCGGTTCGTTCGGCGAGGTATCGGCCATAAGCTTCCACCCGAGGAAGATAGTGACCACAGGCGAAGGCGGTATGGTGCTTACAGATCGCAGCGATGCCGCCGACACGGTCCGGAGGCTCCGCAACCACGGGATCGATGTTTCAGACGGCGGTGCCCGATTCGTGCTTGCGGGCTACAACATGCGAATGAACGAGATGGAAGCCTGTCTGGGTGTGACCCAGATGGCGAATATCGACGATATGGTGCAGGACAGGAGACGCGCGGCCGCGCTTTATGATGAGCTGCTCCTCGGGTTGGATGAAATCACCGCGCCGCTCGAGCCGGATGGCATGTTTCACACCTACCAGTCGTATGTGACCATGGTGGATGCGCGTATAGACAGGGACGGTTTGATAGCTTCAATGCGGAAGAAGGGGGTCGAGACTGCGATCGGGACCTATTCGATCCATGTCCAGCCCTTCTATCGAGAAATGCTCGGACACAAGCCCGGGAAATTCCCGTCGTCATACCATGCTTTCAGACATTCCCTGGCACTGCCGATATATGCTTCGATGGAGGAAGAGACGGTCCGCCAGGTAGTGACGAGTCTTAAGGAATGCACCCAGAGGTTGATTGCGGGGAAGTGAAGCATGGAGATCCTCAGCATCGAAGGTTTTTCGGATGAATGGGACGAATTCGTTTGGGCGAGTTCAGGCGGCACGATATTTCATACGCTTAAGTTTCTGTCGTACCATCCCGTCTCACGGTTTGATTTCGTCAATTTTGCGATACGGGACCGGGGCCGGCTGATCTGCGTGGTGCCCGGCGCGGCCGTAGGCAAGCACACAGGCAGGATTTTCAGGTCGCCGGCGGGAGCGTCTTTCGGCGGGTTCGTGTTCGCCGACGACTGCGATCTTAAGACCATGCAGGACGCCGTTGCAGCTTTCGGCGAGAAGATGCGGGACATGGGATTCGCCGGAGCAGAGATCGCGCTGCCTCCTCTTTGCTATTCACGCAACGAACACCAGGGTCTGAGTTTTGTGCTGACTTCGCTGGGTTACAGGCCGACCTTGAGGGAGGCAACAGCCGTCGTGCCCCTTGATACTTTTGATCAGAACGGGCTTCAGTCGGTGCTTGCCCGGAATCTGCGAAAGGCGGCCAGAGAAGGCCTGCTCATACGCTCAGGTACCGACCCGGCGGATTTCTATCGCATCTTGACGGCGAACCTCTCCGCCAAGGGTGTGAGTCCTACTCATACGCTCGAAGAAATCGAAACCCTCTTCACCCTCTATCCCGACAAACTCGTATTGCTTGAAGCGGTGATGGAGGATAGAGTTGTAGGCGGATCGCTTGTGGTACTGTGTAACGACAGGGTCGGTCTTTCATTCTATGTCTGCGTCAATCCCGAAGAGCGGAAGTTGAGAGTGACCGAGACGGTACTCTTTCACTCAATCCGCAAACTCAGGGAGTCGGGTTACAGGTATTTCGACCTGGGCACGGTCTCACGTAGCGGCCGGCCGGACTGGGGCCTGATCAGGTTCAAATCCAAGTTCGCGACCAGGACATATGTGAGGGAACATTACCGTTTCGATCTTGAGGGGAACGAAAGTTGATCATAGACGGACACATTCATGCCGGTTACTGGAGTGCCGAGCGGTTTCTGGGCAGGGGGGTGCCGCTTCAGGCGCTTGAGGACTGCCTGGTCGATTGTGACATCGACGGCGCCGTATTGACGGCCACCGATCTTCGGCGCAACGATCTCGTGCTCGAGTTCATAGAAGGTGTACGGAAGAAGCGGTACTGGTTCGTCCCATGGGTCAACCCCGGTGTCGCCGGCGTTCTCGACTTCGTCGAGGAGCGTAAGGCCGGGGTCAATGGGATCAAACTCCACCCTTCCTGCGACAGGATAAAGGCGACGGATGAGCGAGTGGTGCCCTTTCTTGAGTTTGCAGAGAGGCAGCATGTACCGGTCATGATTCACTGCGGCCGGTGGCAGGAGATGAGCAGTTATCGACTGGCTCTTGACGTTGCCGGGAAGTATCCGGATATCAATTTCATTTTGTCCCACATGGGCGGCGACACGCCCGAACTGGAGATGGCGACCACCGACGCGATCAAGGAGCGCGCTTTAGCCAATGTCTATCTCGGCATAGAAGGCGTCAGGGAATACTGGGCGGTTCAAAGGACGATAGACGAGCTTGGTGCGGACAGGGTGATTTTCGGCAGCGATTTCCCGCTCGGGCACCCCAGGATGTATCTGGGTCTGGTTGACGCGCTCACGCTGTCCGCTGAGGATAGACAGAAGGTGCTCGGGAGTAACATCCTGAGGCTTCTGGGTGAGGTGGAATAGGTGCTTAAGATCCTCCACCTGTGCGACCAGAACTGGGTTGGGAGCGCCTCCACGTTCGTCAGGTACCACAACAAGCTGGGCAATCACAGCAGACTGGTCACGCTGTCCCACTGTGCCAGCGACTTCGACGAAGACATCTGTCTGGACCTGCCGCTTGTCAAAGGCAGCCGTTTCGATATGGCGGTGAAGAAGGCCGTCAACCTGATTCACGGTGGAGCCCCAAAGACAATAGACGCAAGTGGTGCGCGTGTCTGGCAGCCGAGGAGCAGGCTGGAGACGCTGCTTTTCGCTCTGCGTGATACGCTCTGGGCGCCGAAGATCTACTCAGTAATTGAACGTCATGATCTCTTAAGCTTCGACATCTATCATCTTGAAAGCGGCAGCGGCTTCTTCAGGGACTCGCGGATAGTGAAGAAGCTCAAGGCGATGGGCAAGCGGATCGTGTGCTACTACCTGGGCACGGATCTCAGGGACAGGGGTGTGATACCGGAGATCGACATGCTCAGCGATCTGAATATCACAACCGAGTTCGACCATCTCAGTCTCCATCCCAACCTCAGGTTCAGCTTTCTCCCGTTTGAGTATGCGGACTACCCGGTCAGGACGGATGAGAACCAGAGGTTGAGGATTTGCCACGCTCCAAGAAGCAGGCTCTTGAAGGGCAGCAACAGGATCATCGAGGTCTGCAGGCAGATGGAACGCGAATACGACGTCGAGCTGGTGCTCATCGAGGGTAAACCGCATGAGGAAGCGATCCGGATCAAGGCCACATGTGACATCGCGATAGACCAGATAGGTGACAGAGGAGGGACGGGCTACGGTGTGAATTCACTCGAGACGCTCTCCATGGGTATTCCGACATTGACGAGCTTCACCCCGGAGTTTGACGCCTTCTTGCCGGATCATCCGTTCATCACAGTTACCTCATCCAATCTGCCGGAACGACTGGAAGAAGTGATCTTGAACCGTGAACTCAGGAAGCGGAAGGGTGCCGAGGGCAGGCGCTTCGTTGAGCAATACCATGACCCGGAGAAACTCGTGAAGAGCATCTACGCCATGTACAAGGAATTGGGATGGGTGGACGAAGAAGGCAACTACTTACCCAATCCGCGCCGCCATGTCAACAAAGATAGGTGATCTCGCCAGGCACACCGGGGTTTACGGTGTCGGCACCATGGTGGGCGGGATAGCGCGTGCCGCTCTTGTTCCTATCATAGCCCGTTACGTCCCCGCTGAAGAATACGGGAAAGCCTCGGTCGTGCTGATCTTCATAACACTGCTCGGGATCATATCCGAGCTGGGACTGAGTTCTTCCCTGATCAAGTTTGTAAATGAGGCCCCGGACGAAGAGCGGCGGTGCAGGATCGTATCGACGATTCTTGTCGCTTCGTCGATGCTCGCGGTAGCGATAGCCCTGGGCTGTGTGCTGCTGGCCGGTCCACTCTCGGAGTTCCTGCTGGGATCGGGGCAGTACAAGACTCTGATTCTGATCGGTATAGCCGGCGGGCTCGGCAACGCTTTGTTGCAGGTAGGCCTCTCCTTCGAGCGGGCGCACGCGAGATCGCGCAGGTACGTCGTTTATACCCTGGCCAAGGGCGTGCTCGCCCTTATCCTGTCGATAACCCTGGTCGTCGCACTGAGGAAGGGAGCGGTCGGGTTGCTGATCGGGAGCGCGATCCCGCCGGTCGCGATCGGGTTGGTGATCTATGGCCGGCTCCTGCGCCGGTATGCAACGGCGTTTTCCAGACGCATCTTCCGTTCGGTGATCGAGTTCGGAAGTCCTCTGGTACCGATGAATCTCGCGATGTGGGTGCTGGCTTATTCGGACATCTATCTCTTAAGACGGCTGACCGGCGGTGGCATGGCCCTGTCGGAGGTCGGCCTGTACCAGTATGCCCATGAGATATGCCTGCTGCTTGTGCTACCGATCATGTCCTTAAACCTGGCGTGGCCGCAATTCATATTCTCAAACCACTCCAAACCCGGCGCGAACGACATGTTCTCGCGCGCACATCTTTACTTCTCTTTCTTCCTGGTCGAGATAGGTTTCCTGCTGTCGCTTTTCGCGCGGGGCATAGTCGGACTGGTCGGGAGCGCCGAGTACGCGGAGTCCGCCTCGGTCATTCCACTCCTGGCAGGGTCGCTTGTTTTCTACGGCTTCTCGATAGTCTTCTCCTCGGGGCTCTATGTGGCGGGAAAGACCAGGGTACTTGCCGTGACCGTAACCGCCTGTGCTGCGCTCAATGTGGTGCTCAACATCCAGTTGATTCCGGGAATGGGGAAACAGGGTGCCGCGCTTGCTACACTTGCCACCAATCTCGTGATGGCAGTCGCCATCCTTGCGTTCTCGCAGCGTCATTACCGGATTCCGTTCAGGCTGGCACGCACACTTGGCGGGACCATTCTGGCGGGAGCCCTAATAGGTCTGGTCGCCTGGCTGGATCGCGGCGGGTTGCGCTGCATGTGGCTCGTAAGACTCGTTGCAGCCTGTGGTTTCAGTCTCGGCCTGCTTGGTGTCCTCGGAATGAAGTGGCGTGATATCGGGCAGGGGCTGCGTACTGCAGCATCGCTGGTCAAACCCGGCTGATTTGACTTCACGGTCCGGGTGTGGTAACCTTATAAAGGACAAAAAGAGGGAGGATTATATGAATCTTCTTAAGACATACGTGATGATTTGTGTTTTATGCACTTTTGCCGGTCTCCCGGCTCTCGCATCCAACAGGCTCGTGGTGGTTGATGAGCCGTTCTGGAGTGTCACCCAGGACGCGGTCGAGGCAATCGAGGCCTATGGCGGCAAAGCCAGGATTGTCGTATTACCACACTTTATAATCGCAGATATCCCCGATGACGCGGAAGCCGACCTCCTTGTGACGGGGTCGATCACCGAGATCCATTCAGGCGAGCTCGATCCCGGCGAGTTCACCCGGTATGGTCGCGAGGCCCGCCACATAATTACGGCGTGGAACAATGTCTATATGGGGAAGTCCCGCGAGATGGGTCTCGATGCTCCACCGTCTCCCGACCGGAGGCCGCTGGTCGATGACATAGTGCCGGCCGACAGTCCCGGGCTGCTCTCTAAGCCGCCGGGAGCAAAGATATACGATACGAGCGAATTCATGCTCGGAAGCGTTGCGCTCGGGGTGGTCCTGCCTGAGAGCGATGGATCGATCGATCCGAACTCGGAGAACTGGACACAGACAGAGCAGGACAACGTCACGAGTGAGATAATAGCCGGTCTTGCCTGGTATGTTACCAAGGCGGAGTGGCGGGACCTGACATGGTACACCATGTTCCACTATTCCATACCCACGGGCTATGAGCCCATAACCCGGTCCTCGGCTGAGGAAAGCCTCTGGAAGGGCCAGGTTCTCACGTATCTGGGCTATGTCGGGGATACGGACTTCGCGAATGCCATGAGGAATACCCTTGGGACGGAGTGGGGCGTGCTGGCGCTTGTCGTGGACAGCAGCAATGATGGGGATAACCAGTTCAGCGACGGCAGGTTCGCCTATGCGTCGTTGGGCGGGCCGCGGCTGGTAATGACCTACGGTAACGACGGCTGGGGAATCTCGAACATGGATGCGGTGATCGCGCACGAGCTCGGCCACAGCTTCTTCGCTCTTGACGAGTATTATTCGGGTGCTGAGGGATGCACCGCAAGATCGGGTTATCTCAATGTCGAGAACCAGAACAGTGAGTACCCCAGCGGAGGGGGTGGCTGTGCCACGAACGTAATCTTCTGCATAATGAGGAGCGTGGCGCTTTCGAACGCGCGCGTATGCAACTCCACCAAAGGGCAGATCGGCTGGTGGGATGATGATGGCGACAGCATACCCAACATCATGGATCTCCCCCCGGAGACGGAGCTTTACCCGTACGCACCCGATCCATGTTCCACAGCTACACCCGCTTATGCCGGCTCGAGTTGGGTTGAGTATCTGCCCAACCTGAACTCACGGAAGTCCAACCCGCATGACATTACTCTCAATCGTATTGCGGGAGTGGAGTACAGGGTCGACGGTGGTCCCTGGTACGATGCGACTCCCAACGATGGCGGCTGGGATGAGGGCAAGGAGGGTTATAACTTTACGACGGGTGCGCTCTCGGAGACGACCCATGTAGTGGAAACCAGGGCGTTTCACACCTACGGTCTCTACGACCTTACATTTGCATCCGACACCGTAACGATTACCGGCGGGTCGGGGATCGGGGATCGGCCCGTCTGGTCAAGGATGTTTGTCGAGACGGCCCCGAATCCATTTGGCCCGAGGGTCAGGGTCAGATATGGTGTCCCGGGTGAATACGGGAGCGCCGTGCCTGTTACAATGAAGATCTATGATGTCAGAGGCCGGGAAGTGGCTGCTCTGATAGACGGCGTCCGGAGCCCGGGGCCGGATCAGCTCACGTGGGACGGAGCGTATCCGAACGGGAGCCTTGCGCCGAGCGGGATATACTTCGTCGATCTTATGGTCGGCGATTCCAGGATGGTGAAGAAGCTGGTTATGGCCCGGTAGTCTACAGGTACTTGATCGCCCTTGCAATCTAATCGCTATTGTGGTAAAAACTCGCCACAGGGTCCAAATTCCCTTTGACAGTGTGTTTCACGATTGTGGGCTTTGTATCTAAGGAGGGAGTTATGCGAAGAGGTTCGATGCTGTTTCTTGCGGTTCTGCTGGTGTCCATACTCTCGGATTGCGGCGGTGGTGGGATGATTTCCAAGGGTGGTGATTTCGAGCTCAGGGTTGAGGATCTGAGGTTCGAGGTGTCGAAGCTCGGACCCTATTCGAAGTACGACGAGACCTTTGAGTCACGGATGGCCATCGTTAACAATATAGCGGCACGGTTTTACCTGGCCGAGGAAGCTCTGCGTCTGGGATACGATCAGGATCTGGAGGCGGTGGAGAAGAACGCCGAATCAGGCGCCGTAGCAGAGGCGTACCACGCCTGGAAGATCGACAACGCGATCATGCTGCCGAGAATAAAGACGAAGCCGTGGCAGGAGAAGCTGGACCGGAAACTCCATCTCAAAGAAATGATATTCGCTGTTTACCCGATAGCCCAGGATGCACTGAAGGAACTACGGGGTGGACAGAGTTTCGAAACCGCCGCGAGCGCTATGACCGGACGGGATGACGTGCGGGTAAACGATTTTGGGTGGGTGATCTGGAAGGAGCTCTCAAGGGAAGTCGCGAACGTAGTGTTCAGGCTGGACACGGGCGAAGTCAGCGATGTCATGCTAGGCGGCGACGGATATCACATATTCTATCTGGCCGAGGCCGAGCCCTTCGGGATCGGGATAGAGCTGGCCTCAGTACGCTCCCAGCGATTCGCGGAAGCTATGGAAGAAGAGAAGCTGATCGAGAAGGAAGAAAACGAGATTGCAGGCATCTATGATGTCCGGTTCCCTGAGAAGGGTCTGGCTGCGGGCCTGAGGTCTTTTCAGATATCGTTCTCGGGCGGCAGGCCGCCTGATTCGCTGATCAGTTACGTGGTTGCAACATACAACGGGGGAGAGGTGCGTGTTGCGGATCTCTATAACCTCTACTTCACGTTGCCCATGCAGTCGCGGCCCTACGTGGGTGACTACAACGCGTTGAAGGAGTTCGCAATAGAAACGATACTCCCCGCGCTGGAAGCACGTGCCGGGTATGACCTGGGGCTCGATCGTCTCCGGAGCGTTACCTGGGCCACCAGGAATGCGCGAGAGGAGTTCCTGGTCGGTTTGATGGAAAGCTACTTCCGGGACCAGGTCGAGGTTACTGAAGAGGATCTGGTCGAATACTATAAGGAGCGAAAAGACGACATAAGAACATCCGGGAGCTACAAGGTCAGAAGGATTCTTGTGGACTCCAATGACGCTGCGCGCAAAGCCCTCAGGGAGATAAATGCAGGCCGGGACTTCTCGGAGGTTGCAGCTGAGATTTCCCAGGACGAGCTCAGTGCGAAGCAAGGTGGGCAGCTGCCGCAGATCAACTTCGGGATGGTCGCACACTATGATTCCGTGGTAAGTGGCCTGAGTTTGGGAGAGGTGAGCGCCCCGTTCACCACTACCTCGGGTATCGAGATCATCAAACTCGATGAGCTGGTTGAACCGGTACACCTTAGTTTCGAAGAAGCCCGGGAGGCGATAATGGGCTTCGTAAGAAACTCAGATGCCAACGAGCTGCTGGCCGATTGGGTGAAGCAGAAGAAGGATGAAGTCGGGTTCTGGATTGACGAAGACCTCTTGAGACGCGTCACCCTGCCCGAGCCGGAGTATCGTAAGAGTACCCGGCAACCGGGAAAGGGGAGTGGGGATCTGACTGCGGACTAGATCCAGCTTCGGGGTTCGCCCCACGACGATTCGAGGTGCTTCAATCCGGCCTGTCAAGTAGCTCGAGGTTACGTCTGGCTGTCTCGTTGGATGGGTTGACCTCGAGTGCTCTAAGCCAGAGTTCGCGGGCCTGTTCGGCCTGACCGCTCCTGGCGTAAACGACCCCAAGGTTGACGAGTGCCCCTTCATGAGATGGTACTTTACTCAAGATACTCTCATAGATCGTTCCTGCCTCTTCCATGTGACCGTCCCTCTGCAGTATGACGGCCCGGTTGTAACTCAGATTCACGTCCTGGGGTACGTGGGCACCCAGGCCCTCGATAACCGACCGGGCAAGGCCATGCTCACCCATTTTGGAGTAGAGACCGGCCAGGGCATAGGCGATGTCGGCATCTTCCGGGTTGAGCTCGACAGCCCTCGAGTAAGCTTCAACTGCGGCGTCAAGATCCCCGTTCTCGTCGTGGGCACTTCCGAGATTCGCCAGGGCTCTCCAGTTGTCCGGATTGAGCTCAAGCTCCCTCGCGAAGCTCATGATCGCCCCGTCAAGATCGCCTTCCTGCCTCTGAATCGAGCCCAGTATGTTGTGGGAATCCTCCAGATAGGGTGCAAGCCGCAGGGCTTCGGCAATGGCTCTCCTGGCGGCTTCGGGGTCTCCCGTTGCGAGCTCGAGCATTGCAAGTGACCGGAAGGCGGTAGCCATATCGGGCTGGACCTGGGTCGCCCTGGTAAGGAGCTCCTTTGCCGCTTCCTTGTCTGCGACCTTCATCTTGAGCAGTCCGAGCTGTTCATAGGCCTCACCCCACGCCGGGTTGACTTCGAGCGCCTTGCTGAAATACTCCGCTGCCGCCGTGTCATCGCCTCTTTCGACGCAAACCTTACCGACCTGCGTGTAAGACTGGGCGAGATCGGGTAGGCGCTCACCCGTCAGGTTGGTGTTGACAAGTAACGCGAGGCCGGCCAGGGCAACCAGGCAGACCGACAGGGTGACCACTCGCCGGGTTTTCCAGAGATCGACCAGCGAGGCCACTGCGCCTCCTGCGAAGATACAGAGCACGGGCAGGGCCGGGGCCCTGTAACGGGAGCAGACAAAGAACGCGACTGTTGCCGCGAAATATGCGAGGAGAAAAGCATAGGGGAACAGGAGACGTCTGCGTGCTCCGAGCAACAGAAAGACTCCGAGTATCGCAAGCGGCGCAACGGTTCCGAAGTTGACGATGGGGTTTCGAAGCACCCACGAGTTGAGTTTCATGAAACTGTAATCCTGGTTGTTCGGAAACTCAAGCGAACCCCAGAAGAGTGCGGACTTCTTGAGCATCAGCCTTGACCAATCGGCAGGGTGCCTCCTCATGTACTCGAACGCCTTATCCGACCAGTACGCGGAGACCTGGTTGAAAGTAGGTTCCTCCTGCATCTCGCTACGCGGTATGGCAATCATATCTCTGTAGCCGCCCCACCAGTCTTTCCTGATCTCCGGGCTGGTGGCGCTCCATCCGTCGGCCGCCGGGTTGTTTCCAAGATACAGGTTGATTCCGCCCTGCCATACCACCGGTATGAACTCACCGGACACGGCGTAGTTGTGGATTGCCACCGGCAGCACGGGGATTGCGATCCCGGCGATCAACAGCAAAGCTGCCGCGATCCTGCGTCTTGAGACTACGAGACTGCCGGCAACCGCCAGTGGCAGGAACAGAGCTATCGTCGGTCTTGTGATGAGCGACAGGCCGAGTGCCAGCCCACCTGAGAGCCAGAGCAAGAGCTTCTGTTTGGATCTTGCCGTGTCGATCAGCAGGATCCCGAGCATTGTCAGGAAGATGAACAGGGTCTCAGTGAGCAATTCGCCGTCGAAATAGATGAGGACGGGATACACGGCACACAGCAAACCCGCGACGGCCCCGGCGGTCAAGCCCATGAGTCGGCGCGTAAGTGAGAATGTGATCACCGCTGTAAGACCGCCGAGTGCGAACTGGATAATTCTCGGAAGAAGATATGATCCTCCGGAGATAGAGTAGATGAGAGCGAGAAGATATGAATAAAGCGGAGCTCTGTAGAAGGGTTCTCCCCGACTCAGGCTGCCTCCGGCGATCTCCCGGGCCCATGTATCATGGTAGGAGGCATCCATGATCGGATGGTCGAAGAACGGAAGACCTCTCAGGTGGCTCAGATAGATGATCCTGAGAGCGATCGCCACCCCGAACACGCAGAGCAGAAGGATATAAATGTTCGGCTTGGAACGCGATGAAGCCAGATCAAAACCTCCGATGTCTCCTGTTTCCCGGGTATTATGAATGCCTGTTCCGGACTTGTCAAGTGAACCGCTCCCCATGCAGATTGGCCTCAAGGTCGGTGCCCTGTTTTCCGATATTCACACAAGAGCGGTGTTTGAGCTTCCAGATGGGGTCTACTGATCCCGCCGGACGTTACAGTGTTCGCTGGTGAAAAACTTGGTAAATAAGCTAATCCGAAAAGGAGGTGAGATCAGGCTGCAGGCACGGACGCCTGACGTGGCCCGAGCGACAGGATATTCAACCACGTATCAATCCTCACAATGAGGAGGGGGGAAGAAACATGAAGTTCTACGTACTCTTGGTACTCGTGCTGGTGCTGGTTATAGCCTCGACTGCATCAGGTCTTGAGAAGAAGGCCTGGCAGCTGAAGGATGACTTCGGCACTCAGCCGCTCTATGATTGTGCACTCCAGTATTACTACTACATACCGTGCCCGACCTATTCCTGGTTCTGGTCATACACCGGCTGGGATCCGGGGGACGTTGTCGGTATGTGCTTCGATATCGGCGACCAGGGTACCGGTGGTTATGATCCTTGCGATCCCCTTAACTGCCACACCCTGGAACAGTTCAGGATACTCGATTTTGCGGGCTACGGTACAGTATATCCCGGCCTATTCACGGTCGAATTCGATGTATACTGTGCGGATGCCTCATGTTGCCCGGTCTTGCCGTCACTCTGGAACAGCGGACCGATAGAGACTGGTTTCGCATGGAACTATGTAGTCGTTGATCCGCCCCTGTGTCTTACACCGTGCTCTATCGACCCTCCGAGCAACCCTGCTCCGAAGATAGTGGTCACTGCTACTATGACGGGTACAAACGGCATTTACCCGGCGTGGGGTATGGACAACATCTCAACGGCGATAGAAACGGCCTGCGCAATGCATGACTTAGGCTGTCTGCCGGCGAGCTATCCCAGAACCTCTGTTCGTTCGGGCTACTTCGGTACCTCACCGACCGCGTACTGCCCGCCGCAGTGGTTCTGCGACGGCCGTGACACCTCACCCGACTGCTCAATATTCGGGCCGATTGAGTTGGCCTGGAGGATCTATATGATCTGCTCAGGTCCCACACCCAATGAGCCCAGCAGCTGGGGTGACATTAAGCGGATTTACAGGTAATATAGCTGTTAGCAGAGGGGGTGCCTCCCGGCACCCCCTTTTTTTATGGGGTCTGCCCCACCGGGGGGCGCCCGGGGGCGCCCCCCGGTGGGGTGAGAGCTCTTGGGGCAAATGTGGTATATCGCATTTGCCTTTGCCACCTATTCCATCTTTCTTGTTGACAATATTCAGACGATTGTGATATACTGTTCGGGTCGAAGGAAGTAGTGTTCAGCTTCAACAGAGCGAAGGTGCGCTCATGAAGAGGTGAGCAATCCGGAGTTTTGGTTTTAGGAAGATGTGTTGTTGTCGGTTCTTGGTTTTGGACCGAATTCTGCATGAGGGAGGTAACAAGATGAAGTATTTAGTAATCGCGCTGGTGCTGGTTCTTGCCACCTCAGCCTTCGGCCTTGAGAAGAAGGCCTACCAGCTGAAGGACGACTTTGGCATGGAGCCGCAGTATGATGGCGCTCTCCAGTATTACTACTACATTCCGTGCCCGACC
>JBDRNT010000095.1:0-30000 GCA_043810925.1 Candidatus Eiseniibacteriota bacterium | reverse complement strand
CCCTGACGGGGAGTGAAATAGAACCTGAAACCGTATGCTTACAAGCAGTGGGAGGACGAATACCAGACCTTCGGGTCCGGTGCTAGTCTGACCGCGTGCCTTTTGCATAATGAGCCGGTGAGTTGCTCGTATGTGGCAAGGTTAAACGCCTACGGCGTGGAGCCGGAGCGAAAGCGAGTCCTAAATGGGCGATGAGTCACATGTGGCAGACCCGAAGCCAGGTGATCTACCCTTGGCCAGGATGAAGCGTGAGTACAATCACGTGGAGGTCCGAACGCACCAACGTTGAAAAGTTGGGCGATGAGCTGAGGGTAGGAGTGAAAGGCTAATCAAACCTGGAGATAGCTGGTTCTCCCCGAAATGCATTTAGGTGCAGCCTCGTGTACGTGACTGATGGCGGTAGAGCACTGATTGGGCTAGGGGGTTTACCGACCTACCGATTCCAGTCAAACTCCGAATTCCATCAGATCTCAGCACGGGAGTGAGGGAGTGGGGGATAAGCTCCATTCCCGAGAGGGAAACAACCCAGACCACAAGCTAAGGTCCCCAAGTATAGACTAAGTGATAAAGGATGTGGGAACGCTCAGACAGCTAGGATGTTGGCTTAGAAGCAGCCATCATTTAAAGAGTGCGTAATTGCTCACTGGTCAAGCGGTCCTGCGCCGATAATGATCGGGACTCAAGTTTATCACCGAAGCTGTGGACTGTGGTATGCGAGGCTTAGGCTTCTATTACCACTTTGGTAGGGGAGCATTCCGTTTTGGTCGAAGGTGGGCCGTGAGGTAGGCCGCAAGGCCGTACTGCTGGACGGGACGGAAGAGATTATGCCGGCATGAGTAGCGATAAAGCGGGCGAGAAACCCGCTCGCCGAAAGCCTAAGGTTTCCTGAGGAAGGTTAATCCTCTCAGGGTCAGTCGGTCCCTAAGCCGAGGCTGAAAAGCGTAGGCGATGGGTAACAGGCGAACATTCCTGTACCACCAGGAAGGTGATCAAGACGCGAAGGGGGGACGCAGGAGTGAAGGCCAGCCGGCGATTGGAAGTGCCGGTCTAAGCCGGTAGGGGGGTCCTGTAGGCAAATCCGCAGGACCACTACCCCGAGAGGCGATGGGGAGGGTCTTTGACCCACAAACTGGTCGTAATCATACTGCCGAGAAAAGCCTCGTAGCGAATTTTTCTGGTGACCGTACCGCAAACCGACACAGGTAGGCGAGGAGAGAATCCTAAGGCGCTCGAGTGAAACCCAGTCAAGGAACTAGGCAAAATGACCCCGTAACTTCGGGAGAAGGGGTGCCTTGATGGGTTGAGAGGCTAGCGTTCAAAGGCCTGTCAGGGCCGCAGAGAATCGGCCTGGGCGACTGTTTACTAAAAACACAGGTCTCTGCAAAGTGGCAACACGATGTATAGGGACTGACACCTGCCCAATGCCGGAAGGTTAAAGGGCGGAGTCAGGGGGACTTCGGTCCTCCGAAGCTCTAAACTGAAGCCCCGGTGAATGGCGGCCGTAACTATAACGGTCCTAAGGTAGCGAAATTCCTTGTCGGGTAAGTTCCGACCTGCACGAATGGTGTAACGACTTGGGCGCTGTCTCGACTGGGAGCTCGGCGAAGTTGTACTAGCGGTGAAGATGCCGCTTACCCGCGGCGGGACGGAAAGACCCCGTGCACCTTTACTGTAGCCTGACATTGGGTTTTGGCCGGTTTTGTAGAGGATAGGTGGGAGGCTTTGAAGCGTGGGCGCTAGCCTGCGTGGAGCCAACCTTGGAATACCACCCTGAATCTGTCGGGATTCTAACCTAGCACCCTAATCGGGTGTGGGAACAGTGTCAGGTGGGCAGTTTGACTGGGGCGGTCGCCTCCTAAAATGTAACGGAGGCGCTCAAAGGTTCCCTCAGCTCGGTTGGTCATCGAGCGAGGAGTGTAAAGGCATAAGGGAGCTTGACTGCGAGACTAACAAGTCGAGCAGGTGCGAAAGCAGGACTTAGTGATCCGGCGGTTCTGTGTGGAAGGGCCGTCGCTTAACGGATAAAAGGTACGCCGGGGATAACAGGCTGATTCTGCCCGAGAGTTCATATCGACGGCGGAGTTTGGCACCTCGATGTCGGCTCATCGCATCCTGGGGCTGTACAAGGTCCCAAGGGTTGGGCTGTTCGCCCATTAAAGCGGTACGTGAGTTGGGTTTAGAACGTCGTGAGACAGTTCGGTCCTTATCTGCCGTGGGCGTAGGATGTTTGAGGGGAGCTGCCCGTAGTACGAGAGGACCCGGGTGGACGAACCTCTGGTGCACCAGTTGTCACGCCAGTGGCATAGCTGGGTAGCTATGTTCGGAAGGGATAACCGCTGAAGGCATCTAAGCGGGAAGCCCCCCCCAAGACAAGACATCCCGTACCACAAGGTACTTGAAGGCTCCTTGGAGACTACAAGGTTGATAGGCTGCAGGTGTAAGTGTGGCAACACATTTAGCCGAGCAGTACTAATAAGCCGTACGGCTTGACCAATGCAATCCTATGCAAGTTGCATTGTATACTAAAGCTAGGGAGTCCGGCACCGCTTCGGCGTGTGCTTGACACCCGTCGGTTTAGACAGATGTTGATGTTTACGGATTTATCCCCTTTTGCAGTTGTTTTTGATATGCCTGGTGGGGATGTGCATGGGAACACCTCAGATCTTGGGGCTCCGGCTCTGTTCTGAGTGCCTAGGTTCTCTGCCAGGCTATAAGAAAGTGATTGCGAGCTTGGCATTGCGAGCGCAGCGAAGCAATCTCACAACTGAATACTTAAAGAAATTGCGGTGGCGATGGCGGAGGGGCCACACCCGTTCCCATTCCGAACACGGTCGTTAAGCCCTCCTGCGCCGATGGTACTGCCCTTGAGAGGGGGTGGGAGAGTAGGACGCTGCCGCATTTTTCTATTTGCTGAGGTACGCCCTTGGTTCCCGAGTAGCGTCGTCGCTCCTGCGGCGACGATAGGCTTTTTGCAGGCTCTCCGCCCCTGGG
Source organism: Candidatus Eiseniibacteriota bacterium (assembly GCA_043810925.1). Classification (GTDB taxonomy): domain Bacteria; phylum Arandabacterota; class Arandabacteria; order Arandabacterales; family Arandabacteraceae; genus Arandabacterum. Next base: position 27,009 of record JBDRNT010000095.1, on the reverse strand, counting down.
CCGGATGTTTGACAAATTCGAGTACCAGTGCTAATCTCTACTTGAGAATGTTATCAGCAGGCGGTGTCTAAGGGATATGAGTTCCTGCTCTTGCGCAAGTTGTGAAGCCTGTCGCCGGTACGAGCGGCGACGCTGGTGGTGACATGGCCGGCAAGACGGTATGTGAGTTCTGCGGAAGGAGAGCCAAACGGCATTGCCCGGCGATACGGGCCTACATCTGCACGCCTTGCTGTGGCTCCAAGCGCGGAACGGATCTCAAGTGCGCTTCGGACTGTCGGTTCTACCCATTCGCTATTGCAGCATATGATACATGGTTGAATCTGGATGAATCCCTAATGCACAAGGTTGTGAAGCACGTCGTCTCGACGGTGGGGGAGATGCACTTGGGATCAGTCGAGGACTCGTTTGCCATGGAGGGAGCATCGTCTATGGGATTTCGGGAAGAGGTTCTATACCTTACCGTCCAGCACTGTCTTTTCGGTGAGACCAATGAGGAAGGCAGGACTCTGGCTGATAAATGGCGGGATCACGGCTGGGTCGGATTGAGGCCGGATGAAGCGGCGATAATGCGGTATCGAAGCAGGTCATTCGTTACCATTGTTGAGATCCAGAAAGTGGTGGATCATCAAACAATGGAGTGCGTCGACTTGTTTGATCCTGAAAACCGGCCATTCATTCTTCTGGACCGGAGTCTTGCCAGGGCCATGACCAGGTTCACCCGTATCATTGGATGGCTGACTCACTATCCCCATTTCAGCAAGTTGGGCCACTTTTCTCATGAGGTGCCGCAACTTGTGCATCAGGACTTTATCGACCTGATCCGGCGGGGTGCTGAACAGGAATGGAAGGATGCCGGGCTGCCCGACTGCAGAGGCTACATGACACGGCATCTGCCCGAGCTGCTCCCGGCATTGTTAAGGATGCCGGGCGAGAAGATGGCAGCAATCTTCAAGAACATGGATTCCTATCATTGTCTGGCAGTCTATGCACTCACCGGTCGGAGCAGCAGTATCAGGCAGATTCTGGAGGCGAAACCCGATTTTGCCTGGGATGACCGCGAGCCTGATGAAGGTGATCCGCCCGATGTTGAGTACTATAGCTGGCGGCGGCTTGGTGAGTCCCAGGAGATCGAGAAGGAGATGCCATCTGCGTTCCGTCACGATACGGGAAGTGAGTGGATAGGTTCTCTGGGGAATCTCACGTTGTACAGGGACAAGTTCGTGTTTGAAGCCTTCACGAAGCGCAACTTCGAATTCGGGAAGAAGATGATCCGACGCTATTTCGGAAAGGCTGTGCGATTCGAGAACGAGGAAATCTCAGAGATAGCAGGAAAGATAGCTGATGAGCATGAAGAGGGAACTCCGGATTTGAATCATAGGGATTCCAAGGATCTCGCTTCTGAGTCCATCCCGCCCGAGGTTAAGGCCGAGATGGCTAGGAAGTTCTTTCACCAGCACTACACCAGTTTCCTGGACGATCATGTTCCTGCACTGAATGGAATGACCCCACGGGAAGCTTCAAGAAAGCCTGAAGCTCGTCCTTTGCTGGTAGATCTAATGAAAGACCATATACATGGAATCGAACGTAGGAACAGGGATGAGGGTCTCGACATCAACATTGACTTCGTATTGAGAGAACTGGGTCTTGAGGAGTTGATTGACTGATTCACCGGATGCCGGTCGGATCAGGGACACCGTCGCGCCACGAGACAAGAAAGAGAAGCACGGCAGGAGTCGGAGGGACGCGGGAGCAGCCTGGATAACCAGCAGCGGTAAAGACAGAGGGCTTGAAACATGGGTAAGCCTGTGAAACTCAAGGACATCGTGGATGCCATCGGCTTCCAGTCGGATGAGCATTCGTACTACGTCGACATTGCGAAGGGTGAAATCGTCCTGATGCCTGAGGAGGTGATGAGGGCGGTGGAAGTGGAGGCAGATATCGAAGATCTCCCCGACTGGGAGAAGGACTTGGTCGACGTGGCGCAGGCCATCTTTGCGGATGTGAACTCGAGGAGGTTCGCTCCTCTACCCACAAGCTTCGACATTCATGAGTATCGCATCATAGAGAGGTTCTGTGGTTCAATTGAAGACGAGGAGATCGCAAAGGTCCTATACACTGCGATCAGAGGGCGAGGTGCGTTTCGGGTATTCAAAGACACGATTAGTCGATTTGGAATTGCTGAGAAATGGTACAAGTTCAGAGACGATGCCTTGAGAGAAATCGCCATCGACTGGTGTGAGTCAAACAACGTAGAGTATTCTGATAAGTGATCGCCTGATCATTCCGCACACCCGTATCTGGTAGTGAGAGGAAATCCGATCACGAGATTAGGAGAACAGACCCTCGATTCACAAGAACCACTGGGAGGGCAAGACAATGAGTGCTCGGGCTGATGCAATTATCGTGAGAGAGTTGGAAGACCACACCTGGGCGTTTGACTATCCCAGGCTCACGATGGAAGTCTTTGAGGAATTCCACTCGGCAATAGAGACCTGGGAGTGGGGCGACTTCGAAGCTGCAGCGAAGAGCTACCGGCAGCTGATTAGAGACTACCCCGAGTTCATTGACGCATATCATCATCTTGCCATACTCCTTAGCGAGAGTGACAGAGAGCAAGACGCATTCAAGCTCTGGCAGAAGGCAGTGGCAATCGGAATGGACTCTATCCCGGAAAGATTCCGCATGGGAAAAGACCTGCTCCCCTGGGGGATTCATGACAACCGTCCTTTCCTGCGCGCGTTTCATGCGCTCGGGATTGAGTACTATGAGCGGGACAAGGTCGGCGAGGCTCTCGAGGTATTTAGCTGCCTCTTGACCATGAACCCCAATGATAACCAGGGGGCTCGTGCCTTGGCGATAGGCTGCAACTTCAGATTGAAGCGCCCCGAAGACGTCCTGTCCATCTGTGAACTCTACCAGGATGATGCCATGGCAGCGGTCCTCTACGGGCGTGTCCTCGCTCTCCACCAGCTTGGACGAACTGCTGAAGCGAAGGAGTCGCTGGAGATGGCTTTTGACATCTTGCCCCTTGTAGCACAAGAGATGATCAAGGACCGACATCGAAAACCCAAGGACCTGAGGGCTGACTGTGTAACGATCGGCGGTCACGATGAGGCCTATTATTACTGGATAGAGGAAGGCACCTACTGGAGGAATACTGCGGGTGCTATTGACTTGATCAAAGACTTCGTACGTGCAAAGGGGTCTCGGCCTGACGATGGTCGAGCAAAGCCCGTTCAGAGGAGATACACATCTCTTGATATACATTATCTGGATGGCTTTGACCCGGGAAGCGAAGAAGCGGAGGCTGCTTTTGATGGGTACCAAGAAGCCTTGGTGAAGCGGTTCTTAGATTCACCCGAAGGAAAAGCGCTGCTTGAATCCGATCCAGATGCCGGCTTCTGGGTGGAGAGCTTCATGCATTATGGGTACAACTACCTTGGAGTTCCTGTGCCGGAGATCAAGGTTGCGGACGTCGAGGAGATCGTGACAGATTTGTTTCCACGGAAGATAGCCTTAGCGGCAGCCGCGGAAGCTGAGGAGACCATACCGGAGTTACTTGCATTCTGGGAGTATCTCCGACGTGAGTACAGCCTTCCCAACTCCGGTTCCGTCCTCGAATATCTTCACAAGATCGAGATGGATTTCCCGGCCATAATGAATGATCCATCGCGATTCGGGATGGGGAAATCCCTGCTTACGCAGGGAGGGAACGCTGGGTTCGACATGACCACCGATCAGGACACGGCTGCCTTCACGGAGTTCTTCAACGCCCGTGAGGTGGATCAACCAACCGGGGCGATCAGGTCTCTTGGGGGGACGCCATCCCCGCCTCGTAGCTCAAAAAGTGGGGCAAGTCCGCGCAAAGACAAGCAGCAGAAGAAGGGGAAGCGCCGGTCGGCCAAAGCTGCTCGCAAGAAGAATCGGAAGAAAACGTAATGGATGGTTGGTGAAGGTCCGGCCCCTGCAGTGGGCGCACGTGGTTACTCCGGTGCACGCTCCTTCCTGAGGCGTTCTCCAATCGTCGACATCTCGCGAGCGATCTTCTGCAGATTACCCATTATCTCCATCTTCTTCTCAAGAGGCAGGGGTGCGAGTCCCTGCGTTGTCGTTCCTTAGCCCGGAATAATCGCTATGGAAATCGGATTGTCCCCGGCAAGCACCTGCCGGACGAGCGCTGCGTCGACGACGCCCCGCAACGCGAAGTGTACCGTCCAAAGCGAGCCCAGCGTTGTATGAGGCCACAACGGCGCCGTTTCTTATGCCGACGTCACCACCGCTGTGCCACCGCATCTCGGCCTCGCTGCCCTCGACGATTGCTTCACCTCCTCAAGGCCAGACGACGTTAATGGGAGATGGACCGACATCGACCCACCAGGGACATCCGAATACACGAATATTGCGATTTCACAGAAAGGCCGTCGGGCGCAGAAACCCGATCCAACGTCGGGCATGGAAACCCGACGCTACAAGGGAAGCCTTGACGAGGGGGCACCTCAAGACAGGCTCCTCTCTACAGGGGTTGCTGACCACATCCGTGTAGGCTGCGAAGGAAGCCTATGTTCGGCGTCGAATCATGAGATTCTGCTGTCTACCACCGCATGAGCATCCCACATCATGCAGTGGCACCTGACTATACTCAGAAGTCCCGGAAGTGTCGAGATGCCGGAAATGAAGACGCCCTCGGTTGAGGGCGTCTCACGTGAAACATCCTTCTATGTCGGCCTTCTATGGTGCTTTGTATATGATTGTGCCGTCACTTCCACACGCGAACGTCGAGCCGTCCGGACCGCAGGTTATGTCGTAGAGCGTTTGATCGGTCGCGGTCTGTACCATCTGTGACCACGACGTGCCGTCAAAGTGAAACACATCGTCATAACCGATCACGTAGATGTCATCTTCGCCGGTCCCGCCGACCGCATATAGCCACTGGTACGCCTCAAGCGGGACAGGTTCCCACGTGCTTCCATCGTAGTGGAGCAAGAGTCCATATCCGCCGCACGCATACACGTCGTTGGGTCCGGTGCCCCAGACATCTTCAAGCCAGTGGCTCACTCCCGAATCCATCTCCTCCCAGATCTTTGCCGGGTTGCCGTCGTAGTGGATGATGGTCCCCGCTTCTCCGACCGCGAACACATTGCTTACTGAGCTGCCCCACACCCCTTGTAAGTCCAGCGTCGTCCCACTTGTCATCGGGCTGTAAACGGCCCCTCCGTAGTAGACAGCCACGCCCCTATCTCCAACAGCGATGGCCTGGTTGCCGGAACTCCATACATCATAGAGCTCCTCCTCCGTTATGTCCGGGTCACTGACATACTCCCAGCCTGTGCCGGTTCTGTGGAGAAGAACACCATTGGTTCCCGATACGAAGATATTTCCTGCTTCTCCGGAGACACCGAAGTAATCTTGAAACTCAACACCACTCCCGGTTTGCTCAATCCACGTGCTACCGTCATAACTGTAGATCTGGCCACCGTATCCGACGGCCATGGCGTCGGTACTCGATCTAACCCAGATGGACTCAAACGCATCATACGAACCGCCCAGCGCGGTCCAGTCAGCGCCGTCGAAGCTGCTGACCTCGCCGTCATTGCCCACCGAGTAGACGGTGCTGGGCCCGGCCCAGATCCCGTACTGGTACTCATTCATCGGCGCACTAACGGTTATGTTCTCCCAGGTTGAGCCGTCGAAGTGGAACACCTTTCCGCCTCCGCCGCAGATATAGACGTCGCTTGGGCTCCTGCCGGTTACGTCATAGAAATAGGAGCTCTCCATCACTGGATCGGTTACGTCGGTCCAGGTATCACCATCGTGAAAGAGCACAGTGCCGCCGTCGGTGACGGCGTAGATGTGGGTGCTGTCGGCACCCCACATGCCTCTCAAGGTCTGTGAAGTGGGTATCTGATCGTTTATGTCGGTCCACGCGCTCCCGTCAAAGTGGTATACCCTGCCACTGCTCGCAACGCCGAAAATGTTGGTGGGCGAACTCCCCCACATTTCATAGATGGTGTACCACGCACCGAGATAGTCTCCCGTGGTCCACTCGTTACCGTCGTAGTGGAGTATGTAGCCTCCACCCGTGCAGTAGATATTGTCGGCGGACGGGCCCCATACTGTGTAGAGGGTGTTTGAGTTATTTGGAAAAACACCTTCCCATGCTGAACCATCGTAACGAAGTACAACCCCTGACGTTCCCACGACATAGACGTTGTTTGCCGAAGTTCCCCAGACGGCACGCAAATCCCGCAAGGTTCCGGAATCCATCAATTCCCACTTGCTGCCGTCGAAGTGGGCGATTCGTCCGTCGTCACCCACCGCAAAGACGTTACTCTCGGAGCTTCCCCACACCCCCTCGAAATCCTTGTTTCCAAACGGCGGGAAGGAGTTTACAAACGCACCCGCTTCGCAACCTCCGGGCACCTCGACCTCGACCTCCTCGATGATTGTTTTATCTTCACAGCATCCGGCAAGCAAGACAGCGAGGACAATAGTAATGCAGATGAAATGACCGGCGCACTTCCAACCCGCGAATCGCATTCTCAACCTCCTTGGTTGGCTACTCAGCTTCACTTCAAGGTTGCTTGTATATGATGGTCCCTTCATATCCCACCGCAAACGTGCTGCCATCCGGACCACAGCTTATGTCATAGAGGTTCTGATAAGTGGCCCTCTGGGTCAACTTGCTCCAGGAGTGCCCGTCATAGTGATAAACATCATCATATCCAATTATGTAGATGTCGTCTTCCCCGGTTCCGCCCATACCGTAGAGCCACTCGTAGGCATCTATCCAGACAGGCTTCCAGGTGGCTCCATCATAGTGGAGCACAATGCCATATCCGCCGCACGCATACACGTTGTTTGAGGCCGTTCCCCACACGTCCTCGAGATCGTAGGGCATTCCAAGATCTGTCTCCTCCCAGATCTTAGATACATTGCCGTCGTAATGGAGCAGGGCGCCACCGTATCCAACCGCGAAAACATCGGCGGGAGAGCTACCCCAAACACCCCTGAGTTCTTTAGATGTGCCGCTGGTCATCAGGCTGAGTAATGACCCATCGTAATAGACAACCGCACCGCCTTCTCCTACGGCGATGGCCACGTCTCCCGAGCTCCACACGTCGTGAAGGTCGTCGCTCGTCACACCGGTATTGCCGACATCCTCCCAGCCCGAACCGGTGTCGTGGAGAAGAATACCGTAGTCACCCGAAACGAAGAGATTCCCCGCCGTGCCGGCTATGCCGTTATAGTCCCTGTACTCGTGCCCGGTAATGCTTTCTCTCTCCCATGTGGCGCCGTCGTAGCGAAGTATCAGGCCATCACGTCCGACAGCCACAGCATTTGTCGCCGAGGCCGCCCAGACCGACTCGAGCCTGTCGAACGGGCCGCCTGTAACACTGGTCCACTCCGCCCCGTCATATCTTGTGATTTCACCGTCCTCACCGGCAGAGTACGCGTTGGTGGCCCCGACCCAGATACCGTACTGGTAGCCGTCGAGGTCACCCCAATCAGCGATCCGCTCCCAGGCAGAGCCGTTGTAGTGAAAGACCCCGGAGTTTGAGGCTGAGACGTATATGTCGTTCGCACTCCTGCCGTCGATCTCGTAAAGCCAGAAGTTGTCCATCATGGGATCAGTTATGTCGGTCCAGGTGTCACCATCATGGTGGAGCATTGTTCCGTCCTCCCCGACGACATAGACATTGGTGCTGTCGCTTCCCCATATGCTCCGCAGGACCAGGTTGGTGGGAACCTGATCACCTATGTCCGACCACTCGTTGCCGTCGTAGTGGAAGATCCGGCCCGTGTATCCCACCGCAAAGACATTTGTCGGCGAGCTTCCCCAAATATCGTACTTGGTGTACCAGGAACCCAGATACGGGCCTTGGGTCCACTCATTACCGTCATAATGGTAGAAGTAGGATGAACTGCCTATATGGATGTCATCTGACGAAGTCCCCCAGATACAATAGAGATGGGCATCGGTAGCGAGTCGAATTCGCTCCCAGGTTGCGCCGTCATAGTGGATCACCGTGCCATTCTGTCCGACGGCATAGACATCGTTTGGGCCGCTTCCCCAGACTGCGTACAGATAGAACATGGTGCCGGAATCCATAAGTTCCCAATTGGAACCATCGAAGTGGGCAACTCTGCCATAGTCTCCAACGGCGAAGATGTTGCTCTCGGAACTTCCCCAGATTGCCACGAAGTTCATGCTTCCAAGGGGCGGAAACACCTCAACAAACTCGCCCATGTCCTCACACTCTCCCGGTACCTCGACTTCGACCTCCCTGATGATCGTCGTCTCATCACAGCATCCCGCCAGCAGCAAGGCGAGGATTACGCCAAGCGATGCGGCAATGCCCAGAGACCTCGCGTTCATAGTACCCATTTCCAACCTCCCTTATGAGTAACTTACCGGCCCGGTCGCGCGGGGGAAACCACACTGCGGCATGCTCACGTTGCATGCAGTGCAGCCGCCCGCACAAGCCTTCCAACAAGTATGTCATACCGCATCCCACGCGTGTCTGTCAACCTCGAATGGCGCACGACAGTCGTTCCCGGACCGCCGTGATTTGAGATTAAAAAACTCAAGCCGGGCGCCTCCGATTCCGTATTTATTTATGTAAGCTCGGAGGTGCTGTATTGCGAAATCGGACTATAATCCTGATGCTAATAGCCATTGCAATTGAAGGACTTACGCTGCCGGGGTGCTCACGCAACTCTGCGCCCGAGCCCGGTCGCTACTACGACAGGGCCGAGCGCTTCTCGATCAGGTTCCCGGAAGACTGGATGATACGTGAAGGCGACGGGGAGGAGTACGCGAACGTCGAGGCCGTCAGCCCCTGGGAGAGCGACTACGACGAGTTCAGCGAGTACGTCACGGTTGACGTTGAAGAGCTGGAAGGTGATATGGATCTCGCCGGCTATTTCGAGCTTACCTCTGATCTGCAAACGGAGGACACACCGGCGTACCGGGAGACGGGCCGGGGTGATGCCGTGATTGACGACATAAACGCCAAGTGGATCGCCTTTGACTTCGAAGATGAGGGCGGCCCGATAAGTGTCCTGGGTTATGCCCTGGTAGAGGATAACAATGGTTACCTTATCAGCTGTGTTGCCCAGACATCCAAGTTCGCCCGCTACAAGAGCCGGTTTGACTACATCGTAAACAGTTTTCGTCCGGAGTAGACTGACCTGCCGCCGGCTTCCATCCTACTATGCAGCCTTAATGACTTGACGCCCCTCGCGGTTACCGGCTCGGTCCATGCGATCCCGGGCCCGAAAGCATAGGAGGCTGGTAACGCATGGATGATACCCATGGGGAGTTCCGGCGCCACTAAGTGATCAGAACGTTTGACAAACCGATAATTGTTGATTAGACTTCTGGTGAAGGCACGGTTCGATTGGGGCCCGCACGCACCCCCAATCCCCCTGGTAATCTGCCCTGAGCGTGATTAGCCGCTCTTCTTTAATCCCGGCACGGAGAGGAGAAGGAATGAGCAGCTGTGTCATCTATGTCGACTCCTCGAAGGGCGACGACCGCAGTGCCGGCACCGAATCGAAGCCACTCAAGACACTCACCCGGGTAGCGGATCTGATATCCGGCCGGCGCGAAGACGGTCCCGTCTCAATCAGGATTGCCCCCGGGGTCTATGCTCTCGATCGGGCAGCGGTCTTTGAGGGTAACAAGTCATACACCAGGAATGAAAGACTGACAATTGAAGCGCTGTATTTGCCGGGCGATCCGGAATGGACGCCGGACCTGATGCCGGTTGTGCTCTCTACCGAGCGGCCCGAAGTCGGTGAGGATCACAAGGGGCCGGTCGAGGCCAAGGGTCTTCAGGTGGAGATGAATCACGTCACGATACGCGGGCTGAAGTTCCTGGGGAGTCCGGTTTCAGGAGTGTGGTACTATCCGGTATTCCGTGGTGGCATGGACCTCAGGGATCTCGTCGTCACACAGTGCCTCTTTGTCAGCGAACGGTACACGACGTCATCCAATGTAGCGGTCATTGCCCACGGCCATGAACTCATAGTCGATCACTGCGTTTTCCACAACTGCCGTAACAGCGTCGTATTCTGGAATGCCGAGGGCGGCACAAGCCGTGGCAATGTAATGCGCCATTGCATTGTGGACGGTTGCTACACCTCGTGTATCTGGGTGTGCCAGACCGCCGAGGACCTGGAGTTTCATCACAATGTCATCACGAATTGTGAGTACTTCTTTATGAGGGATGCGGACAACAAGAGGTGTTATCGCCTTGAAGACTGCCTCATCACGGATTGCCGGTACTACGCCGGTGTTGCCGCACCGGATTACAGCACAAGTGTCGCGGGTCCCGAGATCGTGTTCGAAGAAAAAAACGTTGTGAGAGAAGGTCATGTGATACTCGTTGAGGGCAGGGGGCTCGACGCAGGGCTGCCGAAGAGCTTTCTTCACGTCATTCCGCGCTCGCCAGGCAGTGACATCGATGCCGGGCTGTTCACCGGCCGCACTTAGCCTGAATAATTCCGGGCTAGCTCTTGAAGTAATCCCCGCACTGTGGTAATTGAGTAGGGAGTCTGTACTTATAGAGGCCAACCAAGGGGGAGATTATGGCGCGTGAATCCAAGACCGGATTCGGACCATCGACGACCGTGTCCAGGCGGCTCCGGCACGCTGCAGAGGTGGCCGTCGGTCAGGTACTGAGAGCCCGGCGTGGCGAGCGGGTTCTTATCATCACAAACCCGAGCGAAGATGTCCGGCGGATCTCTATGGCGCTCTACGATGCCGCCATCGACGCCGGTGCGGAGCCCACGCTCGTATTCCAACCGGTGAAGTCACAGCTGGACCTGGCGGACGATGCCGTTATACATGCACTCCGGTCGGAACCCGAGATGATCGTGTCCATAAGTCGGGACAAACTGGGCAAGGACCGCTTTGCCATGAAGAAGAACTACAAGTACAAGAAGGGATCATTCAATCACATCTTCAACTACCTCCTCGGGAGCAAGAAGTCCCGGGCGTTCTGGTCGCCTTCGGTTACGGTCAAGATGTTTGAAAGCACGATCCCTGTAGACTATAAGAAGCTCCGCGATAACTGCGGGAAACTCACGCGGGTCTTAGACAGGGCCGCAGAGGTCCACATAGCGACCAGGCTGGGGACCGATCTTGTCCTGGGTCTGCGCGGACGGAAAGCCCGAACAGATGACGGCGATTTCTCAAAGCCCGGTTCCGGCGGCAACCTGCCGGCAGGCGAGGTTTTCATTTCTCCCGAGCTCGGCACGGGGGAAGGGACGCTGGTCTACGATGGATCCATATCGTCCGACAGAGGTGTGATCCTGATAAAGAAACCGATCGAGATCACCGTGCGTAAGAACCTGGTTACCGGGATACGCGGGGGGAGAGAGGCCAGCCAGCTTAAGGCCACGCTCGACCGGGCGAGAAAGTCCACGCACCGCTTCGCCTCAGAAGGCAAGATACCCCGGCGGGAGCTCGGCGGCTATATTGAGAACATCCGCAACCTGGGTGAGCTCGGTATCGGTCTTAACGAGAAGGCGAGAATCGGCGGGAACATGCTGGAAGATGAAAAGGTGTTTAAGACCTGTCACATAGCCATCGGCAGCAACTACGATGATGATGCAAAGGCCCTGATTCATCTCGATGGGCTGATCAAGAACCCCACTATGACGTTGATAGATGCCGGGGGCCGGCGAACACCTGTGATGAAGAACGGGAAGATTATCATCTGATGGGCGTGAGGTAATGCCTTTGTGATGGAACGCATGTCCCCAGCGCGGTCGGGTGTGAAGTGGGCCGGACTCATCGCGGGCCCGGCGCTTGCGGCGCTGGCCTATGCATTGCTCCCGGAGACATTCTCAAACACCCAGGGCCAGATCATCGACTTCACGCATGCGGGCCGGATAACGGCGGCTCTTGCCGTCTGGATGGCGACCTGGTGGATGACCGAAGCCATCCCGGTTTATGCAACAGCCCTGCTGCCCCTGGCCGTCTTGCCGCTCACCGGGGCTGCATCAGTTAAAGCAGCTTCTTCGCCCTACGGCCATGAGCTGATCTTTCTTTTCATGGGTGGTTTCATCATTGCGCTTTCGATGCAGCGCTGGGAACTTCACAGACGGTTTGCCTTCTCTGTGCTCAGGCTTGTCGGATCGGAACCCCGCCGGCTGGTCGGCGGTTTCATGATTGCTACAGCTGCGCTCAGCATGTGGGTGTCCAACACGGCCACGACAATCATGATGTTACCGATCGCGCTGAGCGTGATCGATTTCCTGAAGAAGAACCGGGAGAAAGCCGGCGTGGCCGCCGGGCAGACGGCGGGACCGAATACGGACGATAGATTCACCGTATGCTTGCTTCTTGGGATAGCCTATGCGGCATCCATCGGAGGCATCGGGACCCTGATAGGTACCCCGCCCAATCTCTTTCTCGCCTCTTATGTCAGAGAGAATCTCGGGGTGGAGATAAGTTTCATCCGCTGGATGGGAGTCGGGATGCCGCTGGTAGTTGTCTTTCTACCGTTGGTATGGCTGCTTCTTACAAGAGTGATTTTCCCGATCCGCGATATGGACTCAGCCGTCGGACGTTCCGGGGTGGACGGTGTCTATGAGAAACTCGGACCGATGACCAGGGGCGAGAGAGCTACCTTCTCAGTCTTCCTGATTACCGCTCTCACCTGGACTTTCCGGCCACTCATCACCAGGATCGTGTGGGCGGGAACAAGACCGCTCGCCGGTCTCACCGATACCGGAATCGCGGTGATTGCGGCGCTTGCCCTGTTTGTGATACCGGTAGATATCAGGAAACGGATATTCGTGATGGACTGGAATACGGCGGTCAGACTCCCATGGGGATTACTCGTTCTCTTTGGGGGGGGCTTGAGTCTGGCGGCATCGATAAAGGCCAATGGGGTTGGTGAGTTCATCGCCAGCCGTGTGGGGGCCATTGCAGGGTTTCATCCAGTGTTTCTTGTTGTCGTCGTGATCACGATGCTGGTGTTTCTGACCGAGCTTACGAGTAACACGGCAACCACGGTAACACTTGTGCCGATATTCGCATCCCTGGCCGAAGGGATGAGAATGCATCCCTACCTGCTGATAGTCCCCACGGCGATTGCGGCCAGTTGTGCGTTCATGCTTCCCGTGGCAACACCGCCCAATGCCATCGTTTTCGGTTCGGGTCTTGTCACGGTGCCCCAGATGTCCAAGGCGGGGCTATGGCTCAATTTGATAGGGATAGCACTGATCACCATGCTGACCTATGCCGTTGCGATGCCTGTACTGGGTGTCGAAGCCACGGTATTTTAGTATAGAATAGAGAGGACATGGTTAATATGAACCCTCGAGACGGCGTGACCTGGCTCCATCCATCGAGACGGCCATACAGGTTTGTGATCCTCATCGTCGTATGTTTCGTGATCTACGGGAGCTACTTCGCATACGACAGTGTGGGTGCGATCGAAGACTTCCTCATGGATTCGATGCGGATCGGACAAGAGGACATCGGTCTCATGTACTCCATGTACAGCTGGGGTGCGATCTTCACACTGCTGGCCGCGGGCTGGTTGATCGACAGGATCGGGACGCGCAGGTCAAGCATGTTGTTTGCCGCAACCGTAACTGTCGGGGCCGTCATCGTCGCCTGGGCTTCAAGCGTAAGGACCATCCATATCGGGCGCTTCGTTTTCGGGGCAGGATCGGAGGCCCTGATAGTCGCGCAAAGCGCCATTCTGGCCCGCTGGTTTAAGGGCAAGGAACTCGCGCTCGCATTCGGGGTATCACTTACAATCTGCCGGTTGGGCACGATGTTCTCGTTTAATACCGAGGCACTGATTGCCGAACGGATGGGGCCCTCAGCGGCCCTCTGGGTGGCGGCCGGTCTGTGCGCTGTGAGCGTGATCGCCAACTTCATCTACTTCCTGATGGATCGATGGGCCGAGCCGGTGCTTGCGCTTGATGAAAAGACCGCCGGCGACCGAATCGTATGGGGTGATATCCTCAAGTTCAGGGCATCCTACTGGTACATCGCCCTGCTGTGCCTGTGTTTCTATTCTGCCATCTTTCCCTTTACCGCACTTTCCACCAACTTCTTCCATGAGAAGTGGGGTCTGCCGCTTGCGATGGGATCGGCAGAGGGTTTCTTTGCGGCCGTTTTCCAGAATTTCCGGTATATGTTTTCGACCGCGCCCGGGACCACATCGATCCTTGTTGCGATGTCGATGGTGTTCGCCCCGTTCGCCGGTGCGCTTGTCGACCGGATCGGCAGACGGGCATCGATGATGATCTTCGGGTCCGCTCTCATGATACCGTGCTATCTCGCCCTGGCGTACACACATCTCTCACCGGCGATGGTTATGGTTGTCCTGGGTATGGCATTCGTGCTGGTGCCCGCCGCGCTGTGGCCGGCGGTGCCGCTCATTGTATCGCGGGGCCGCCTGGGGACGGCCTTCGGTGTGATGACACTTATCCAGAATGTGGGGCTCATGCTGTTTCCCTGGCTTAACGGCTGGCTCCGTGAGCGAACGGAGACTTACAGCGCAAGCATGCTGATGTTCGCGGGGCTGGGTGTCGCGGCCCTGGTCTTTGCGGTCCTGCTCCGGAGCGTGGACCGGCGCGATAGAATCCTGGAGGCACCATGAGTGAATTCAATGTCGAGATAAGGAGACTCGCCCGGCCCGATGAAGCCGAGACCTGTGCCCGGCTTATGTCGGGTTCTGAACCGTGGAAGACCCTGCGCCGTGACTACGAGACTTCACTCAAGATACTCACAAGCCCGACGCGGGAAGTCTATGTCGCACTCGTAGGAGGAGAGATCGTAGGCTTTATCATTCTCATCATGTCCGGCGCGTTTGTGGGTTTTGTTCAGACAATCGCCATCATGCCCGAGTGGAGGAACAAGAAAATAGGAAGCCGGCTGATGGGATTCGCCGAGGAGCGTATATTCGGTGTGACAGCAAATGTCTTTGTCTGTGTGTCTTCCTTCAATCCCGATGCAAGGCGGCTCTATGAACGGCTTGGCTACAGCGCAGTCGGGGAACTTGAGGATCTCATAGTCCCGGGTCACTCCGAGATACTGTTGAGAAAGACAACCGGCCCCCTGACCGAGTTCAAGGAAAACTCATGAAGTAATTTCGGTGACACCAAACTTAATTGTCGGGCAATTTCGGTGACACCAAACTTAATTGTCGGAAGTTTCGGTGACACCAAGCTTAATTACCGGTGAACGGAGGACAGTCGGGGGTGGAACCCCGACGCTACGCATCAGCGCACACGTGAGCGCAAAACAACATCGCCCCTGATGGGAGGGTTACAGATGTACGGACAGAAGATTCTCGGAACTGCAGCGGTGGGTGCCTTGTGTGTTCTCACCCTGTTCGTCCCGGCCGAGGTCCGGGCACAGGGTGACTTCATCGACTTCGAATCCGACCAGTGGGTGCTGGCCGATGCCGAGATCGTGGAGCATCTGGGGAGAACCAGTCTGGCCGGCATGGCGTATCTCAACGGTGTAGAGTTCGAGAACGGAATAATAGAGGTCGACATCGCGGTCGACGGCCGGCGCGCCTACCCCGGTATCAACTTCAGGATGCAGTCACCTGCCGACTACGAACGCCTCTATGTCCGGCCGCACAGAGCCGGTCTCTATCCCGATGCGATCCAGTACACACCGGTGATCAACCGGATTGCCGGCTGGCAACTCTACAGTGGTGAAGGTTATACGGCCGGTGCCGAAGTCACGGAAAACGAGTGGACACGTCTCAGGATAGAGGTACTCGGAAAACAGGCGAAGGTCTACTGGGGTGATATGGACACGCCTGCACTTGAGATCAATGAGCTCGAGCACGGTATCAGCAGCGGCATGATAGGTCTCATGTGCGAGAGGGACGGGTCTGCGTATTTCTCAAACTTCACGTACCGGTCCGATGCGGATCTTGAATTCGCGCCTCCACCACCACAGGAAACGCCGCCGGGGGTGATAAGTGAATGGCAGATATCCCAGGCTTTTGTGGTGAGCCGGGTCGATCTCGAAGAGCATCCCGACAGCCAGGGCCTCACGGGTATTGCGTGGCAGGATGTCACCAGCAAACCTTCGGGTCTTGTGGATGTCGCACGCTATACGGGGAGACTGGGAAGGGAACCCGATTGTATTTTCGCGCGCACCACTATCATGGCCGATGAGGCTGGTATAAGGGAGTATCTCTTCGGGTACAGTGACTGGATAGCGGTGTTCCTAAACGGCCGGATCCTCTTCTCTGCAAACAGCGCCTACCGCCAGCGCGATCCTTCTTTCCTCGGGATCATCGGTCTAAACGACGCGCTCTATCTGCCGCTTGAGGAGGGGGAGAACGAGCTCTTGATCGCTGTCGCCGAAGGTTTCGGTGGATGGGGCTTCATGTGGCAGGATGCCGACGCCGTGTTCGAGCATGAGACGGTGAGGAAGGCCTGGGAAACGGACGACGTTTTTGCCATACCCGAATGCGTTGCGTACGATGCTGCCGGAGACGTTCTTTATGTATCCAACTATGACGCCTACAACGTGAGCAACAACCAGGGACTTCAGGCGATCTCAAGAGTTTCGCTGGACGGCCTGATTGAGGACCTCAACTGGGCAACAGGGCTTAACAACCCAACGGGTATGGAGGTACATGAGGACAGACTTTTTGTTGTTGAAAGGGCAGGTGTGGTCGAGATCGACGCTGCGAACGGAGAGATCGTAGAGCGACATCCTATCCCGGAAGCAGGTTTCCTGAACGACATTGCAATCGATGCCGCAGGCACCATGTACGTATCGGATTCACGCAACAGTGTCATATTCGGTTACACGGACGACGGGTTTAAAGAGTGGTTGAAGTCCGATGACATTCAGAATCCAAATGGAATTCGAGTTGATGGAGACAGATTGCTCGTGGGTAATAATGGTGACAACCGTCTGAAGGCCGTCGATCTTGCGACACGCGAAGTCACGACGGTAACGCAGTTGAGTCAGGGTATCATCGACGGGGTGGAGGTCGACGGTGGCGGCAACTATATCGTCTCCCACTGGGAAGGGAGAGTTTACCGGATCAGCCCCGCGGGTGAGATCGTCAAGTTGCTCGATACATCCGTAGTCGGGACAAGCTGTGCCGATATTGAATACGTTCCGGGGCAAGACCTTATAGTCATACCGACTTTCCGGGGCAACAGCGTTGCTGCCTATGAATTGAGCGACTGAGCTGGGACACGGCTCTGTCATTGCGGGCGCAGTGCCCATTGCGTGGAGCGATCGCCACGCGGCAATCCGACGAGCGGGAGTGTCACAAAGGGGATCGCCACGCTTCGCTCGCGATGACACTATAGGCTTCGCTCGCGATGACACTGCAGGCTTCGCTCGCGATGACGATGTGAGAATGAGGGAGCGCTTCGAACATGGATGATCTTACTGTTCGGCCGTACCGGTCTCAGGACAAAGCCGCGGTCATCGAGCTCTGGCAGGAATGCGGTCTGGTTGTGCCTCACAATGACCCGAGACGCGACATAGAGAGAAAACTCAAGGTGAACGGGGAATGGTTCATGGTAGGCACAATCGATGAGAGGGTGGTTGCCACCTGCATGGCAGGATATGAAGGTCATCGGGGCTGGATAAACTACCTTGCGGTTTCGCCGCGCTGCCGGCGACGCGGTCTGGCAACGAGGATGATGGAACATGCCCAACGCACCCTTGAGGCCGCGGGCTGTCCCAAGATCAATTTGCAGATTAGGACATCCAACGATGACGTGATAAGATTCTATGAGGCCATCGGCTTCTCGGTGGACCCGGTGGTGTCGATGGGGAAACGATTGGGACCGGACGAACCGTATACATTATGATGCTTGAAGTATCAGGGCTTTCGAAAATATACCGCAAGGGCAGTCTCGA
This sequence comes from Candidatus Eiseniibacteriota bacterium, assembly GCA_043810925.1. GTDB lineage: Bacteria > Arandabacterota > Arandabacteria > Arandabacterales > Arandabacteraceae > Arandabacterum. Next base: position 9,122 of record JBDRNT010000095.1, on the reverse strand, counting down.
AATACCCGCACTGAGAGATGTATCGCTCACTGTGGATCAGGGAGAGTTCCTGTCCATTGTGGGCAGGTCGGGTTCGGGCAAGTCGACCCTGCTGAACCTTATCGGCGGGCTGGATACCGCCACCTCCGGCGCAATCGTCTTCAACGACCGGGATCTCACCCGTATGAAACCCGGGGAACTCGCGGTGCACCGGCGGTCTTCCGTTGGCATGGTGTTCCAGTCCTTCAATCTGGTGCCCCACAGAACGGCGCTCGAGAACGTCATGCTGGCCCTCGTCTTCGGGGGGACAGGACGGCAGGAGAGAGGGCCGAAGGCCAGGGAACTGCTTACCAGTCTGGGGCTTGCCCACAGGCTTGCCCACAGGCCCGGCGAAATGTCGGGTGGCGAGGCACAGCGGGTGGCAATTGCGCGTGCGCTTGCGAACAGGCCCGCGATGCTGCTCCTCGACGAACCCACCGGGAATCTGGACAGCACGACCTCTGAGGAGATCATGAGTCTGGTCAAGCATCTCAACCGGAGTGAGGACCTGACGGTCCTCATGGTAACCCATGAACAGGACATGGCCGAGAGTGTATCACACAAGATCATCCGCATGCTCGACGGACGGATTGCGGATAAATCGGACCACGGGAAAGCGCTATGACATTACTCGATATGTTCGAACTCGGCTTTGACAACCTGCGGCGGACCAAGCTCAGGACAGCTCTTACCGTCCTCGGTGTGGTGATCGGGATCGGTGCGCTGACCTCGATGGTGTCCTTTGGTACAGGCATGCAGAAGAACATCACAGAAGCTTTCAAGGAGAACGATCTTTTCACCAGTCTTTTTGTAACCGCCGTGAAGATAGACGTGGAGGAGGTGGCGCACGGCGGGATTGAAAACATTGCCGAGTCATTAAAAAAGCCGGCCACAAGACTGACCGATTCGACACTGGCGGATATCAAGAATATTGACGGAGTGGAGATCGCGTTTCCCGAGATCAGTTTTCCCGTCAAGATCCGGATAAACGGTCAGGAAACCGCAACAACGCTCGAGGCGTTACCCGCGGTGATGGGAGAGTATAGACCGTTCAGCGAGTTAGCGGCCGGCGAGTTCTTCGCAGACGACTCAGCAGCGGCCGTGGTCCTGCGTTGGGAGACTCTCCAGAGGATGAACAGGGAGGCCGAAGACCGGGATTCAGCTGATTCTTCCGGGGCGTACTCATCCGAAACAACGACCGTGCTCGATCCTGATTCCATAATCGGCTCGCAGGTGGAGATAGTATCCGCCGTGCTCGATGTCGACAGGATGCGTTCGGATCCGATGGGCACTTTTCTTCGGTCCGGCGGCAGGCCTTTCACGGAATCAACGACCGAACTTCGACTGTGTGGTGTGCTTGAGCAACCGAGCCAGTTCTCGGAAAGCAGGTTCAGAGGCGGGGTGATAGTCCCCACGAAGACGGCGGAACGAATCCCGAGATTGGGGTTCTCGAGCGTCTGGGATCTTCTGCGCGGTCGCGGTGATGACGGCACCTACAGTTCACTTTATGTTCGGGTCAAACGTATGGCGGACATGAAGCCTGTGAGAGAGCAACTTGAGAGCATGGGACTCAATGTTGTTTCGATTTCCGATGAGCTCAAAGAAATCAGGCGGGCTTTTCTCATCGTCGATTCGATCCTTGGAGCTGTCGGAACCATTGCACTCGTGGTCGCCGCTCTGGGTATCGCCAACACCATGGTGATGTCGATTCTCGAGCGGACGCGTGAGATCGGTATAATGAAGGCGATCGGTGGGAGCGAGGGGGAGATCAGGATGATCTTTTTCGTTGAGGCTGCGACCATCGGGGTCATCGGTGCCGCATTCGGTCTTGTTCTGGGTTGGGCCGTAACGCGTGTCGCCAATCTCGTCGTCAACGCCCATCTGATGCCTGAGGACCTGCCTTCGGTCAATATGTTCTACTTCCCCGCCTGGCTGATCCTCGGGGCGATCGCGTTTTCAATTGTGGTGAGTCTCGCAGCCGGTCTGTATCCGGCCGTTCGGGCCTCCCGCGTAGACCCCGTTGAGGCCCTGCGCCATGACTGAGCCGCCGGGACCTCGTCCATCCGGCGTATGATTGATGAAACAGGAGTTGCAGGATGAACACCGGGGATCTCATAAGGCACATGAATGCGTACTATGCCAAACGTGCGCCTGAGCACGACTACTTCATGGGCTACACGGGCAACATAGAGATGGAAAGATTGCTGGGTCCCATGATCGAGTGGTTTGAAGCCGATGTGAGGGGCAGGGAGGTGCTTGAGATCGCGTGCGGAACCGGTAACTGGACCCAGGTTCTCGCAAAGCGGGCACGGTCGGTCGTGGCCACAGATGTCAACTCGACCATAATCGGGATGGCACGCACGAAGACATATGACAACGACCGGGTCCGGTTCGAGGTTGCCGACGCGTACGATCTGGGGAAGATCGATGGGTCATTTGATGCAGCATTCGCCGCGGACTGGTGGTCACACATTCCGAAGGCGGCGCTCCGGTCGTTCGTTGCGGGTTTGAAGGACCGGCTTCGTCCGCGTTCGAGGGTGATAGTCATAGACATGCTTCCGAGTGAGGAACTCAACCGGTGGTTTTCACACTACGACGATGACGGAAATCTTATTCACAGACGGGATTTCCCTGATGGCGAAGTCTTCGAAGTCGTTAAGAACTTTCCGACCGAGGAGGAGCTTCGCGAGGTACTCAGCGGGTTGGCTGATGACATGGAGTATCGTGAGCATGATGTCCTTCGCAGGTGGATGCTCACCTTTACGACCGGGTGAAGGCAGGGCGAGGGAGGGGGGCACTGGATGGGAGAGGGGCCGGTCGAGAGAAGTTTGCTTGAAGCAATACGCGAATTCGAGTAACCTCGCTATTCTGGAGGTTTGAAAGTGACAGCTGTTCAGTTGCGTAGTGTCACAAAGACATTCGGCAGTGTGACTGCCGTCAGTGATCTTTCGCTGACTGTGCCCCGTGGTAGTGTCTACGGTTTCATAGGGCCGAACGGGTCGGGCAAGACCACCACGATGCGGATGATCATGAATATCTTCTACCCCGATAGCGGTGAGATCAGCGTCTTCGGTGACAAGATTTCCGGGACGGCGACCGATCGCATAGGGTACCTCCCCGAAGAGCGCGGGCTCTACAGAAGAATGAAGGTGAGGGAGATCCTGACATTTTACGGGGAGCTCAAGGGTGGCAAGAATGTCCGTCGGGAGGTCGATCACTGGCTGGAAAGACTCGATCTCGCCGACTGGGCCGACCGCAAGGTGGAGACACTGAGCAAGGGCATGAGCCAGAAAGTCCAGTTCATAGCTGCTGTCGCCTCCCGCCCCGATCTGCTCATCCTTGATGAGCCCTTCGCCGGTCTGGATCCGGTGAACACTGATGTGCTGAGAGAGGCCGTCCTGGAGATGCAGGCCCGCGGCACTACCGTTATCTTCAGTACCCACGACATGGGTGTCGCCGAGAGGATGTGTGATTTCATCTTCATGATCTTCAAGGGCCGCAAAGTTCTGGACGGCACCCTGGCCTCGATTCAGGAGGCATACAGTCACGATACCGTCCGCATACGCTCGCAAGGCGGTGCGGAGATCCTCAGAAACCTTCCCGGTGTCGAAAAGGTGAATGACTTCGGTCAGGTGCAGGAGTTGCGTTTGAAGCAGGGCTGTGATCCCCAGGAGGTTGTTACCGCGATCATGTCACGCACGCGGGTCGCGAGTTTCGAGGTCTCCAGACCGTCACTCCACGACATCTTCGTGCGAATCGCCGGTCCGGCGGCGGAGGGGGCGGAGGATGCGTAAGACCCTGAAACTGGCCAGGCGTGAATACAAGGCGGCTGTCCATACCAAGGGTTTCCTCATCGGTCTTTTGATAGCACCGATGTTCATGGGCGGGAGTCTTCTCGCCATGATGCTGCTTAAGGACCGGGTGGATACCACCGACACAACCGTAGCAGTTGTGGACCGGTCGGGGGTGGTTGCGGAGACGCTGGTTGAGGCCGCCCGGAAACGGAACGCCGAAGCCATATTCGATGAGGAAACCGGTAAGAAGAACAAACCGGCCTACATCATTGAGGTCGTTGAACCTGATGATGAAGCCACGGACGCCCAGCGACTGAGGTTGTCCGACCGGGTGCGGGACCGTGACCTTCACGCCTTTATCGAAATCGGACCGGGAGTGATGCACCCGCGGGAGAGCCCGGAGACCGCGCGCATATCCTACTACGCCAAGAACGCCGTGATGGACGATTTCCGCCAGTGGGCAGGATGGCCCATAAATGAGCGGCTGCGTGCGTTGCGGATGGCCGAGGCAGGGATTGAGGAGTCGCGTGTCGGAGACCTGTTTGACTTTGTGCAGGTGGAAGGCCTCGGGCTTGTATCGGTGGACGACGCGACAGGTGAGATCAAACAGGCGCAGCGAAGCAGCGAGGCTGAAGCCCTCGGTGTTCCACTTGCGATGGTTATGCTGATGTTCATCCTGATGCTGATTGCGGTCATACCGCAGTTGAGCGCCGTGATGGAAGAGAAGACCCAGAGGATCGCCGAAGTGCTTCTCGGCTCGGTCACGCCGTCGGAGCTGATGGCAGGCAAGATCCTCGGGGCGGTCGCAGTATCACTGACGGCATCGGCCGTATACGTAGTTGTTGCAATTCTCGCCCTGGGACGCATGGGACTGGCCGAACGCATCCCCTATTTCATCCTGCCGTGGTTCTTCGGCTACATGCTGACGGCGATGATCATGCTGGGGGCCACGATGGTCGGGCTTGGTTCGGCGTGCAATGATGCAAAGGAGGCCCAGTCGGTCACTCCTCTGGCCATGGTCCCGATAATCATACCCATGTTCGTAATGCTCCCGGTAATACAGTACCCCAACAGCACCTTTGCCACGTGGCTGTCACTTGTCCCGCCCTTCACACCCATGGTTATGCTGCTGCGACAGGCCTCGCAGGCCGGTATCCCCGCATGGCAGCCGGTAGCGGGAATCGTCGGGCTGTTGGCTTACACCGTGTTCGCTGTCTGGGCCGCCGGGCGAATATTCCGTGTGGCCATCCTGATGCAGGGGCAGCCCCTCAAACTCGGCAGGGTGGTGCGCTGGGCAATCCGCGGCTGATCCGGGGTCGCCCGATGCCGTTTGCGGATACGACTCCGTCTCTTGACGCCTGTGGCCGGTGTTCGTACACTTTGAGAGCGACGAGGTTTCATGCTGAGTGGTAGGGTAGGGTGGGGTTCCATTGAGGCGGATCCGTGCGAAGGGGGTGCGGCCATGTGCTACAGGGTCGCCGTTACCGTTGATGTTCATACAACGGACCGTCCCCGCGATATCGCGTACTGCAATCACTGGCTCAAAGCAGCGGGAATTCCCGGGACGTTTCTGATACCGACATCTATGCTTACCGTCAGGAAGTACCGGCACACACTCGCCGCCCTTGCATCGGGAGAGCACGAGGCAGGGACCCATGGTCATTTCCATGACTTAAGTGAGATAGAGGCCCTGAAGCTTGATGGCGAGGGCGACATAGGTTTTCTCGCCCGGTCAAGGGACTGCTTTGAGGACTTCTTCGGTTTTCCACCGCGTTCTTTTAGAGCTCCCTGCTGGTCCGGGCTCAGCGAACAGAGCCTGGATGAGTTGTGTTGCCTGGGCTATCAGGTGGACTCAAGCTGTACTCCCCAACGTCTTGGTGTCTTCAGTTCATATCCCACCGAGAATCCGTATTTCTGGTCGAGACGAACCCCGCATTTCATAAACGAGACTCTGCTGGAGATACCTACGAGCGCCCTTGTCTTCCCTCTGGGGGCCCCGACGTTCGAGACCTTCAGATACTCCGGGACTATGCTGTTCATGCGTCTCTTACTCCTGGAGGCAAGGCTCAAACCGGACGTGATTATCAACTTCATGTTCCATGTTTACGACTTCTCCCCGACGGGCAGGATCGATCCTGCACCGCCGCGATCTTTCCGCGATCTCCTGCCGCGAACCCCGGGAGGATTCGGCTGGAAACGCTGGATACGGGAGACCGACCCCCGGAATCTGTGCCGGACCACCCACGCGATGCTCACGTGTCTTCGCGGCAGTGACTTCCGTACGCTCTCGGGGTTCTATTCGGACTTCCTGGCAGCTGCCTGAGCCACCGGCTGACACCTGCGAAATCCCGCTTGCCCTGAACCCCGGGTAGGTCTATCATCTGCTTGCAGGTTCGAAATCTGCTGAAAGGGGGAATGGAAATGAGGAAATTCATCGCTCTCACTCTGATCTGTCTGCTGGTTGTGGGAAGCCTCAGCTGCTCCGGCTGGAGCCGGAAGCAAAAGGGAGCGGCTGCCGGGGCGGCGGCCGGCGGCATCATCGGCGGTGTGATCGGCAAGCAGTCAGGTAACACTGCTTTAGGAGCCATACTCGGTGCGGCCATCGGTGGTGCGGCGGGGGCCTATATCGGCGATTACATGGACAAGCAGGCGGAGGAGATCGAACGGGACATCGCGGGCGCAAAGGTTGAGCGAGTTGGAGAGGGCATCAAGATCACCTTCGATTCCGGAATCATGTTCGATGTCAACAAGGCCTCGCTGAAACAGGCGAGCAGGGACAATCTGGAGAAGCTGGCTGTGATCCTCAACAAGTACCAGGACACGAATATCCTGCTCGAGGGCCACACGGATGCAACCGGTTCAGATGAGTACAATCTCGATCTTTCCCGTCTCCGGGCGCAGTCGGTCTCAAATCATCTTGCGAGTGTCGGGGTCAACGCCACGCGGTTCACGATCATGGGATATGGTGAGTCCCAGCCCGTGGGATCAAACGATACGGAGGATGGGCGCCAGCAGAACCGCCGGGTTGAAGTCGCGATCTATGCGAACGACAAACTCAAGAAGGCGGCCGAGGCGGAAGTACAGGGATAGAAGACACACATACGTGTAAAGACTAGCCGGTGGGAAGAGTGCGATAGTAGGGCCGGTGTTCAGTCTATATAGCCTATGGCCTTGAGTTTCCGTCTGAGCTCTTCCTGCTTTTCATCTCTTGCCATCGGCTGGCTGCCGGGGTCGATCCAGAAGATGACGAGGTCGGCCTTATCCTGCCTGAAGAGGGTGTGGAGCTGGTCTCGACCAACCTCCGCGGACTCGGGATTGAGCGTGGCAGGAAACGTGAGTTCTCTTGGAGTCTGACCTACCAGGGTCTCGAATCCCCCTGAGCCGCTTATGACGATATCGATCGTCGCCCTCTGGCGGGACGGCATTCTGACTTCGACTCCTTCCCAGCGCTTTTCGAGCATGCTTCCGAAACTCAGACGCGTGCGATCATGAGATATGGTCAGTGAATCCACCGCAGGATCGAACGCAGGGTAGAGGTTGTGTCCCACGACCTCGATCATGGCGGAGTTCAACTCGAGATTACCCCGTATGGTGCCCTTGCCTTCGGGGTTGCGCCAGGCGATGCACCAGCCGCCGGAGTAGTAAGTCTGGAGCGACGTCAGGAGGATGTCGGTGAGATCGGACGCGACCTCGGCTTCCACCTCTATGATGTTCTCGGTCTCCCCGGGATCCCGTTCGAGGTTGTAGAGCTCTCGAGCTCCGAAGAATGGATCGTATATCAGCTTCCATGGCGGGCATCGGAGCGCCTTCTTCTCCGGTCTGTGAGCTATGGCCTCTGACACCAGGCAGGAAAACGGCAGCCCGGATGGCCTGAGTTGTTCCTGCTGTGTCTTGAACCTGGAAGAAAGATGCGGTAGCAGGCTCGCTCCCTCGAATTCCGGGGGTATCTCGATTCCGGCGGCACTGAGGATGGTCGGACCGAAATCAATGAGACCAACCTGCTGGTCGATCCTGCCTGTCTCGTCGACCACTCGCGGACCGTAGATAACGAGCGGTACCCTTATGCTTTCATCATAGACCGTCTGTCCGTGATCAAGGCTTCCCCGTTCGAGGAACTCCTCTCCGTGATCCGCCGATATCAGGATCATGGACTTCTTAAGGCAGCCCCATGCCGAGAGTGAGTCAACCAGGTTGCCTATGGCCTTGTCTGTCCGGACTATCTCGCAATCATAGAGGGTCTTGATCTGCTCCACATCGGCATCCGTAAGATCGACGGCCTCGGCCAACCTGCCTGCTCTGGCCATCTTGAGGATGCGCAGCGAGCTGTCCCCGAATCTCATACGGTACGGGCCCTCATAGCCAGGATTGAACTTGCTCACACACTGCTCGCCGGCCTTGTAAGGGTAATGCGTGTCGTAGTGATGGATAAAAAGGAAGCACTTGTGGCCGCGGTTCTGACGGAGCCATGTTATGGCTGCATCACTCAGCTCGATTGCGGCGACTTTCTCAAGTACACTCCCCGTCTTACCCACGACGATGCTCTCGTCAAAACCCTGTGACAGCCCCAGATTGGGATTGAATATCTTTGCCGTACTCATCGCGCAGGTCTTGTACCCGGCCTGTGCAAGCAGCTCAACAAACGTGATCTCTCTGTCCTTCATTCCCACATTCGCACCCTCTACACGCTTCGCCCCGTGCTGGCACGGGAAAGTGGATGAGAGAATGGTGGCAATGGAAGGGAGGGTCCAGGGCGCCTCGGCTATGGCGTTTTCGAAAACCACCCCGTCCGCGGCCAGGCGGTCTATCCGGGGACTTGTGTCTCTCTTGTAGCCATAGCAGCCGAGATGGTCGGGTCTGACCGCATCCATCAGAATCACTATGAAGTACTGGGGCTTTTCGTGCCTGCCGCATCCAAGTTGAAGCAGGAGGGTAGCGGCAAGCCATGCGATGACAATGCGTGTCCGCCAAAGATGCTTAAGCATGGTCTTATCCTAAACCCAATCCCACCGCGCGTCAAGTGGGGCCAACCCTGGTTCACCACTGGGGTCAGGCTTTGAATTCTGGAATTCTGCAGGGTCTCTGCGCTCCCCCCGGGATTTTGCGATGACACCGTGAGACCAAGAATTCCAGAATTCCAGAATTCAAAGCCTGATAATCATAAAGAGGCACCTCCAGAGTATTCCAAGAGAGATTTCTCTCTGGTATGCTCTGGTTTACCACCAACCAAAGGAGGTGCCCTATGGAATTATACGGTGGATTGGATGTTCATTCAAGCAACACCCGTATTGGTGTTGTGGAAGGCGATGGGCG
>JBDRNT010000094.1:0-78112 GCA_043810925.1 Candidatus Eiseniibacteriota bacterium | reverse complement strand
ACCCCGGGAGGCAGCGGCCCGACACCGAGCCTGAGCCTCGGGAAGTCCAGCGTGGCCAGCTGATAGATGATCGATGCAAGTCCATTGTGACCGCCACCGCTGCCGCTCTTCCTTATCCTGATTGCCCCAAGTGGGAGGCTGAAGTCGTCGCAGACTACAAGGAAGTCCTCCGGATAGGCACCGAAGGCCTCCATTGCCTGGTACGCACTCACACCGCTTGTATTCACGTAGGTTGTCGGGATCACAAGACAAAGGTCTCTTGAGGGATCCCTGGAATAAAAGAACTCACCCGCTCCCGCGTTCACTGCAAGGCCGAGCTCCTGAGCAAGAGCTGAAACCACGTCCTTGCCAAGATTATGTCTTGACTGTCTATATCGGTCGCCCGGGTTCCCGAGACCGAACACAACCAGCAAACTCTACTTCTCCGACTTCTCGTCTTTGGTTTCGGGCCCTTCCTCTTTCTTCTCCTCCGCACCCACTACGGCCGGTTTCTCTTCCTCACCCTCCACCACCGCCGCGGCCTTGGGCTCTTCGACTACGGCAGGAGCACCGATAGTGACCACCGTGGAGTCCATGTCGCTTACGATTCTGGCGTTCTCGACATGGAGATCCTTGACCTGGAGCGAATTGCCGATGTCCAGCTCCGTGACATCCATCTCGATTCCATCGGGTATGTCGGCCGGCAGACACTCGACCTCCACTTCCCTCAGGATCAGCTCGAGAATGCCGTCATTGGTCTTTACACCTACAGATTCCCCGACGATCTTGATCGGTACGTTGACCGTGATCTCCTTTGTCATGGATATGTGCTGGAAGTCGACGTGAAGGACTTCTCTCCTGACCGGATGAATCTGTATCTCCCTTATAATCGCCTTGTACTCGCCCTGCTTCGCTCCTTCGACCTTCAGGTCCAGTATCACGTTGTCCCGTGCGGTCGTATGGATCACCGAGTTGAAGTCCTTGGAGCCGATAACGAGCGCTTGCGGCTTCTCGCCCTCACCGTAGATCACAGCCGGCACAAGGCCTGCCGCCCTTGCCTTCCTTGCACTTCCCTTGCCACTGGTTTCCCTGGTCTTAGCTTTGAGTTCCACTGTTGCCATTGTCTACTACCCCACCTCAGATGAAGAGTGAACTGACTGACTCACCAACATTGATCCTGCGTATGGCCTCGCCCAATAGTCCGGCGACCGAGAGTACCTTAATCTTGTCGACGGGACCTCTGCCGTCAAGAGGAACCGTGTTGGTTATAGCCATCTCCCTTACCGGCGATTCTGCGATCCTCTCCAGTGCGGACCCGGATAACACACCGTGCGTGACACCAACATAGATGTCCTTTGCTCCCTTCCTGGCAAGCGCATCCGCGGTATTTACGATCGTTCCACCGGTATCTATCAGATCGTCGATGATGATGACGTTTCTGCCTTCAACATCACCGATGACATTCATTACCTCCGAGACATTCGGCTTGGGCCGTCTCTTGTCGATCAAGGCGAACGGAGCCTTCAGCCGCTTCGCAAACGCCCGCGCCATTCTGACGCTCCCGATATCAGGCGCCACGACTGTGACATCCTCAGCACCAAGGCTCTTGAAATAGTCTATCAGCACCGGGGATGCAAACAGGTGGTCGACAGGGATATCGAAGAACCCCTGAATCTGACCAGCGTGAAGGTCCATGGTCAGGATCCTGTCCGCCCCCGCTTTTGTTATCATGTTAGCAACCAGCTTCGCGGTGATCGGAACCCTCGGCTGGTCTTTTCTGTCCTGCCGCGCATAACCGAAGTAAGGCATGACGGCGGTGATTCTGAGGGCCGATGCCCTCAGTGCGGCATCGATGAGTATCAGCAGCTCCATGAGATTCTCGGCCGGCGGGAAGGTCGATTGAACGATGAAAACGTCGACGCCTCTTACGTTTTCATTGTACTTAGCGAACAGCTCCCCATCGGAGAACTGCTCTATCTCACAATCCCCGAGATCCGTTCCCAGATAATCGGCGATCTCCTCAGCAAGAGTCGCATTGGCCCTGCCAGCGAATACTCTCATGGCGTCTCCGTTCCTCCTCTGTGAAGAACACGATGAACATCACGTGGCTGGGGCGGGAGGACTCGAACCTCCGATGCAGGGTCCAAAGCCCTGTGTCTTACCACTTGACGACGCCCCAACAGAATCTGCTGATCCGTGCCCAATCTCAATCCTCCCCGAGAGATTCTTCGTAGGCCCTAAACACGGTTTCCTCAATCAGCTGCCTGATCTCCGGTTTGATTGGGAATGCCAGGTCTCTGAACTTGCCGCTCTTCCTCCTGACATTGGGCATCTGTACAAACCTTCTCTGTTTGCCGGCGATTATCTTAATACCGTTCACGGCAAGACAATCGTCAATCACCATTGATGCGAAACCTCTGAGCTTCTGCTCTTCGAAGGTCTTTACGCGGACTCCGGTTATGACGAAATCCGGTGACTCTGAACCGATACGGACCGGCATGTCCACGTCCGCGTCCCGATCTGCAGTCCTGTTTGCGTAACCCCTGGTCACCACCTGCTCAAGTACATCCCGCGCCTGTCTGTTTATCGGGTGAAAAACCTCAAACACGCCACCCTGGCCTGTCTGCCTGACCGGCATCGCTACGTAGTCCCGGCTCCGGCCCTGCATCAACCTCATCGCCCGCAGGACGAAACAGTCGGATAGCGTGATCGTAACCACGGCCAGTACCTTCTCTCTTTCTATAGGCGTGACCCTTACTGAAGTGATCAGCATATCGTCCTCCCACCCGACTGGTGTTCAGCTCCACAGCTTCAGCGGCACTGGTGCTCCGCCGAGCAACACCTTCACATGGGGTCCGTCACGCCCCGCCCGGCAAACTCTGTTATCACTGTGATCAAGCCGCTACTACCAAATCGCTCCTTAAAGAGCTCAGCATCACCTGCTTTCGCGTATATCCCGTATATCACCGGCCCAGAACCCGACATCAATACCCCCTCCGCCCCAGATCTGAGCAGCTCCTGTTTGACCTCCCTCAAAAAGGGAAACCTGTCAAAAATCAGGCTCTCGAAGTCATTGTGAAGGAGCTTACATAGGGAGGTCACATCTCCTTTTTCGAGAGCGCTCGCTATCATAGTAAGGTCAGTACCCTCTCTTGTCAACCCCGTTTTAAATGAATCATATGCCCACCCGGTTTGCACCGTAACCGGAGGTATTACAAGGACAAGCGAGAGAGCGGGAAGACACGGGAGCGGACTGAGCTCATCCCCCCTGCCCTTCCCCTGTGCACAGCCCCCCCGGAGCATGAACTTGACGTCCTGGCCGAGTTCTTCGGCCATCGCCTCGAGTTCCTCACGGGAACAGTCCGTCTCGAACAGCCGGTCGGTTCCCACAAGCGCTCCGGCCGCATCGGCACTGCCTCCACCAAGCCCGGCACCTATTGGGATCCTCTTCTCAAGTGTAAGGCTCACACCGTGCGAGGACCCCTCAAGCACCCTGGCCGCCGCCTTGAGGGCAAGATTGCTCATGTCAAGCGGCACATCCGGGTGATCTGAAGAGATGGAGAAGCCGGAATCGGCCCGCTTCAGGGTCAGCGTGTCATGAAGCGAGATAGAATGGTAAACGGTTTCGATGTCGTGGTAGCCGTCGTCTCGCTTGCCGAGGATTCTCAGATAGAGATTAACCTTGGCGTTGCAATGGACTCTCAGCGACTCCAAAACATACCACCCCGGGTCACGATGTGTAGAGTATCAGCCCGGCCACAAACACCCAGAGGACTATGTCGATGACGAGCGGGAGATCCGAGACAAGCACGTCGGAAGGGCTCCCACCCCGGTTCTTCACTATCACCAGGTACATGTATCTGAAGAGTCCGAAAACCACAAACGGAACCGTGTAGATCAAGCGCTCCGTATGGAACTTGTCGACGGTCGCGGGCCAGATCGTGTAGATGGCATACGCGATCACAGTCGCAGCTGTCACGACTGCGATCATTGCATCGAGAAACTCCTTGGAATAATCCTCCAGACTCTTCCTGTGACTCCCGGCATCACCGGCAAGCAGATGGATCTCATGCCTTCGTTTGTTGAAGCCCAGAAAGAGCGCGAGAAAGAGTGTACATACGAGGAGCCAGGGCGACATGATCACACCGGGATCGAGGTCCTTGAGTGCCTCGACTCCTGCCATCGCTCTCAGGACGAATCCCACTGAGATGATCAGCACATCGAGCACAACCATGTGCTTAAGCCCGAGGGAATAGAAGATAATGATCCCGACATAGACCAGGCTCACCACAAGGAAACCCCGATTCAGGAAGGAAGCCAGCACGAGCCCGACCGCGGCAGCAAGAACACCGAGCAGGAACGCCCCGCGCTTCGAAACCCGGCCGCTTGCTATCGGACGATTACGCTTTACCGGATGGGCTCTGTCCCGCTCGAAGTCGACCAGGTCGTTGAAGATATAGATCGAACCCGAGAGCAGGCAGAAAATCCCCAGCGCCTCGATACTCCTCACAGTCAACTGAAACCTGAAGATGTTCCTTGAGAACAACAGCGCGGCCATCAGAACGAGGTTCTTGGTCCACTGCATCGGCCGCATGCATGCTATGTAGAGCACGAGCTTATCCATTGCCGCTGTTCCTCAGGATGTCCCTTATCTTTGTGATCAGAAGGTCCATGGCCACTGCGTTGTGGCCGCCTTCCGGGATTATGATGTCGGCATACCGTTTAGTCGGCTCGACGAACTGCAAGTGCATCGGTCTGACCGTATCGACATACTGCTCGATCACTGAGTCCGCGTCCCTCCCGCGCTCCTTCATGTCCCTGAGGAGCCTCCTTATGAATCGCTCGTCCGAGTCGGCCTGGATATAGATCTTTATACTCATCAGCGACCTCAGGAGTTCATCTGCAAGCACCAGAATGCCTTCAAGCAGGATTATCTCCACGGGCTGAACGTTCACGGTTTTCGCAAGCCTCGTATGGCTCGAGTAATCATATACAGGCATCTCAACGGCACGCCTGTCCATCAGCTCCCTGAGATGCTCCGCCAAAAGGACGTTCTCGAAAGCGGACGGGTGATCGTAGTTGATCTTCTCCCGCTCCTCCATCGGCAGTTCGCTCCGGTCCTGGTAGTAGGAATCGTGGTGCATGATTCTGACGCTCTCACCCTCGAAACGCGACTTGATTATCGTGGCCACCGTGGTCTTGCCCGACCCGGTACCTCCTGCAACGCCTATCAACACCGGTCTTTGCATACTCATGACCTCAGAAGCAGAAACACACCCGAGCAGACAAGGAGTGTGCCTGCAATTCGCATACCCGTAACAGGTTCATCAAAGATGTACTTCGAAAGCACGACGATGAGTATGTAGCCGATGCTTATCAGCGGGTAGGCATAGCTCAGGTCGACTCTCGACAGAATAATCAGCCAGCTGGCGGCACTGATGAGATAACACAGGAAGCCCGCGAGGACAAACTTGTTGGCCACGGCGCTCTGCAGGAACGTGAAGATCGACCTGACGTCCAGCGACTGGGCTATCCTGGATGACGTTTCGCCCGAGGCTATTCCAACCCCATGCTTGAGTGAGAGCTGACCGGCCACACCCAGAATGACGCTGAATATGATCATCAGAAAATTCTTCATACTAAGTCTCCATTTCCTGGCTCACGGGCCCTGTTCCCTGCGTAAGAACATACCTGATGGTCATGAGCATGATTCTGAAATCAAGGCCCAGCGACCAGTTCTCAACATAGTAGATGTCATACTCGGTGCGTTCCTCTACGGATGTGTCGCCGCGCAGCCCATTGACCTGCGCCCATCCCGTCACACCCGACTTGACACGATGCCTGTCCAGATACCCGGGGATCGAGCCGGCGAACTCACTGACAAAACACGGCCGCTCAGGTCTCGGCCCGATGAGGCTCATTTCTCCCCTCAGGACATTGTACAGTTGTGGTATCTCATCAAGTCCCGTTCGTCTCAGGATCCAGCCCACACGCGTACTTCGTGGATCATCCACGCCCTTACCCCACACCGGCCCATCCTTCTCGGCATCCGCCCTCATTGACCGGAACTTGTACATCGTAAAGCGCCGGCCGTCCCTGCCGATCCGTTCCTGCCTGTAAAAGACCCCACCACGGGACTCGAGCACAACGGCCAGAGAGACAACCGAAACGACCGGGCTGAAAATCACAAGGAACACAGCCGACAGGAACATGTCCAGCAGCCGCTTGAAAAACCTGCCCCAGGGATCGAGGGGAAACGGTTTAAGACCGATGAGGGGAATGCCGTCGAGATCATGGACTTCGGTTCTCGTCGTTATAAGTCCGAAGAGATCCGGCACAAATCGTATTTCCACGCGCAGACCGTCGGTCTGACGAAGCACCTCGAGCAGACGCTCATGCTCCGAGAAAGGCAGCGCCACGATAACAACATCGAGCCCCAATTGCCGGATCAACCTGCCCGTCTCCTCGATAGGGCCGAGATACGCTATGCCGGTCGGAGTTTCGCCCTCACCGATGTAGCCCTTTATCACCAACCCCAGACCCGGTCTGGATTCGATACGGTCTACGACGGTGGGCAGCATCGGGCCTGTGCCCACGATCGCAACGTTCTTGGTCAGATGACCGCGCGAGAAGGCCCACGCCTGGATCTCTCGTAAGGCATAGCGCTCGAGCCAGATCACAAGGATCCCGATCGCCCACGCCAGCACAAAGACCAGTCTCGAATAATCGACACCTCTATAAAGAAAGGTGGTGGCCATCGCTATCAAGGATGCACCGGTCATGGCCTTTAGCAGTTTGATCATCTCGGATGCAAATGAATCGGCCCTCGGCATCCTGTAAAGCCCGAGGAATCTGAACGCCCCGAGCGTAACCAGACAGGCAAACACCATCCCCGGGACGTAGGTTGAAAGAGCCGGGATTTGCCCGTAAAACAGCGGTATCAGATCCGAATAGAACCGGATCCAGAATGCCAGCGCAAAACTGGCAAGAACGAGGATGGCGTCACTCAAGGCGACGAGCGCGGACGCCAGTGCGGCACTCTTCTTTTCCCTCAAACCGTGTTCTGCCCCTTTGATTGCGATCACGATGATTCTATGTGTCCACCGGCCCCGTGTCAAGTTGTAGCGTCGGGTCTCTGCGCCCGACGTGTCCGGGCTCCGCACCGCGGCCGGCTCGCCTCCGGTCCACCATGCTCAAGAAAGACATTCGCTTGTGTCCCGGAGGCTCCGCCGGCGGGTCCCTTCTCTCCGTCGCAGCGGGCCGCCCCTACACATTCCCAATTGCCCATTGTTGGCACAATTGGTATATACGTATACAAACGTGTGAAGGAATCCGACAATGGATGAGACGCGGCAAATTCGCCTCTTCAAACTGACGGCAGTCCTCATCATCGTACTCGTTCCACTTGTTGTGCTCGAGATTGCTCTCAGGTGGCGGATGCCTCAGTTGGGTTGGACGCAACGCACGGACGCCTGCCTCGGATGGTCGAGTCGCGAGTACCGGGATTTTGATCCAGAGGCTCGATCGAAGCCCGACGTCACCCGTATTCTCTTTCTTGGTGACTCGTTCTTAGCAGGTGCCGGCGTATCGGATCTCGATCACAGATTTCCCGTCGTCCTTTCCGAGATGCTCGGGCCGCATGTCGAGATTGCTATCCTGGCCTCCGGGGCCTGGGGCACCGACCAGGAGCTCCTGGCTTTCAGGGCCAAGGGGGCCGCCTGGGATCCGGACATTGTCGTCCTCGCCTTCTGTGCTAATAACGACATATCAAACATTCTCTCACACCACCACGGTCCCACTATGCTCAAGCCTTACTTCACGCTCGATGAGGAATCAAACCTCACCCTGCACGACACCTTCGGCGCACGTATGGAGGGTGGGGTCCAGGCGGCCGATGAGCAGAAAACTCAGATTGCGGCCTGGAAGCGCTTCTACGTGCTCCGGTGGATCGGTCTGAGCATACAGCCCGGGCCATCAGACGAGCGCCACGATCTTGCCCGGTTCAGCGGCGTTGATCCGCAATACAGGGAGTTCCTCTTCTGGAACGAGAAACCATTGGAGATCTATAAGACGCAGGACTCGTTGAGCTGGGCCCCGCATATGGGCATCAATCATGTCTCCGCGTACATTCATGAAGACTTTTCGAGGAATTCCTACCAGTGGCGGTTGTTCGAGCGGCTTGTGGTGGAGCTGAGGGATGATGTTCAGCAAGGTGGAGGCGAGCTCGTCGTGATGCTGCTACCGGCGATATTCAATCCCTGGGATCTTGACACCGTCGCCGGAGGACCGTTTGAGAAGAAGTTCGCGACCCCCGATGGAGAGTTCACGTTCCGGAGCGCCGAGCCGCGTGACAGACTTGACGCCATTTGCAGCCGCAATGGAATTCGTTTTCTCGATCCGACGTGGGAGTTCCGGAGGACCATCGCCGCACACGACCTTCACGCCAAAGTCTGGCCGCCTCCCCATGACCGGCATTTCTCCGATGTCGGCCACAACGTTCTTGCCATGACCACTGCTAGATGGTTCCGCGCCTTTCTTGATGCCCGGTAGCGCCGGGGCGCCGTGTCCGACGGCATTGTCCGGGTATCATCGGGGGTTCCATGGGGATCCTCTGCGTACAGAGTGGCGCCGGGTCTCCGTGCTCGCCTATGAGGACCCTGTCCCCCACTGGAGGTTTCATACTTGTATCCATTTTCGCAGCTCGCTTACACTGTTTGCAGCCCTGATCAGGGGCAACCGTTTGCTGCGATTATCATCCGAAATAGGGTGCAGACCACAATAAGGAGAGTGAGATGAACCGTGGGATTATTGTTCCGCTGATGTTGCTGGTGATTTTCGGCTTACTCGTGTTACATACCGTAGCTCAGACCCCGGCGGAGGCCCCGAAGCCTGCAAAGGATGTGTCCCCGGCTGAGACGGCTGTAAGAAAAGGAGCAGGCCTCTACGGCACGTATTGTGCCCTCTGTCACGGCAAGTCGGGAGAAGGTTATCTTGCAGACGAAGCCAATGCCCTCGGAAACCAGGACTTTCTCAAGAGTGCGACGGACGACTTCATCATTGAAGCTATAGTAAGAGGCAGACCCGGAACACCGATGTCGGCCTGGGGCAGAGAGAAGGCCGGAGTACTGGCGGCAGACGATGTGCTTGCCATACTCGCATTCATAAGAAGCTGGCAGACAGAAGACCAGGTTGACCTGAGTCGGGTCAAGGTGGACGGAGACATGAAAGCCGGGAGCATGATCTTCAAGCAGTGGTGCGCCGCCTGCCATGGACAGAAGGGTGACGGGGCAAGTGCCCTGAGTCTGAACAACGCCGTGTTTAAGGAGACCGCAAGCGACGGCTTCATAGCCTACGCGATAATGAACGGTCGTCGCGGGACATCGATGTCGGAGTTCAAGTCGCGTCTGTCTTCGCAGGAGATGAATGATGTAGTGGCCTTCATCAGGACGTTGGAATCAACCCCGGAGCAGACTCCAGCAGTCCCCGACAGTAGTGTCGACTTTACTCCGGCCAGACTGAAGAGGGCACTCTTGAATCCCGGGAACCCTCTGGCCGAATTCTCGCCATTTGAGGACCGCTACGTGCCTGCTGACGTCGTTCACAAGGTCTATAAGGAGAAGAAGTCTTTCGTAATACTCGACGCCCGTCCTTACAACGATTACCTCAAGGGTCATATTGATGGGGCTGTGTCGGTTCCCTTCTACGAAGTTGAAAAGGCTGTCGACTACCTGCCGAGGGACGCATGGATTATCACCTATTGTGTCTGTCCCCACGCCATGTCCGGAAAGGCCCTTGATGGATTACGCGAAGCCGGCTTCGAGAAGACCGCGATTCTCGACGAGGGCTTCAATGAATGGAGACACCGGGGATACCCCGCAAGTAAGGAATAAGCCGGGGATTCAGACAGACCCCCTGGGTTAATCACCGGGCCGGCAGGGCCGAAGCTGCAAATCAGCGGATGCGATCGGCGGTCGGACATTGCCGAAGGGATCTCGACCGGCTCAGGAGGCGTTATCTACCGGCAGTCTTCACACGCCCAACCAGTTGATGAACGTGTGCAAGAGAGCAGGAGCAATGATACTCCGAGTGCGCAGCATCACATAACCTAGAAACAGACTGATGGGAACGATCGAGGCAGAACTGAACACAGCTTCCCCGGCAGTCATCTGCGTAGCAAGCATCCGATGGGCGACATGCGCCATTGCCATGAGAACTGATGCAAGAACCCAACCCTGATACGTACCGAGCCAGCCGACGAGACGCGTCTGAAGATACCCCCGATATGCAAACTCCTCAGCAAAGCCGACAACGGCAAATTGCAGTAGCGCCCAGAATCCGGCGGTGTGCGAAAAGGTGTTTGTTTCACATCGCCGCGCCACGAAGAAACACCAGGCAACAGCCGCTGAAACCAGACAAGCGCTTACCACCGACGAGCGTCCGAGATTGTGGGCAGACACTCCGGCGGATGCCGGAGACTCTTTTCGACGGCGCATGATAATGAGGATGGGCCCGACTACGATGAGTGCCACGAACACCTGGCCTACCACATCTCCCGGGCCCACAGCCGGCACCTCGTGAGGACTCTGAGACCCGATTGGGTCACTACCGGCGCGGCCAAAGAGAAGTGCGGTTACGAGGATCCACCCAATACAAATCGCAAAGAGAGCCCAAACGGCGCTTGCACGCGGGTCAGAAACGGTGTGCACCCGGTGTCGGAAACGAAGAACTCGAACAAGCCGGGCAACCAGCACTCCGAGGAGAACAAGTGCGGCGCACTGGAGAACAATACCCACAGGAGAGTTGGCCTCGATCACCGGACCTCCCCGTCACGATTCGAGATATGATCCATTCTGCGCACAACGCCTACCCAAAACATCGTCTTACTGTTCGCTGAACGCTCCGGGATTGTCTGCAGGACATCCGAGTGCTCAACTGTTTTTCCGCTGGGGTCACGTCTTTGCTGTAGACCCACGATTCTCCAGGCAGGTTACCGTCCACTCGTATCCGACCAGGTCAGGGGCACGCACCCGTTAGACATCGTTTATGCTCCATTCACTGTCAATCCACAGTCCGATTGTCTCTGCTTCAGGATAATTGCTCCTGAGGTATTTTACGGATTCCCTGACTTGTCTTCGCTGTATCTCTTCTTCGCAAGGATTTCCTGTGCAGTCATGATGTCCGGAAATAACAATGAGTCTGGATCCGTGTCTGTTTATTGATATCTCGATCCTCTTTACAATGGAACCAACGGATATCCGGTCACTATTCTCGGCGAGTATCCTGCAAGGCCCTGGTTCGGTTATTGTATCAACATAAGCGACGCCGTATTTCTCTTTCAGATACTCAATGATGGGTTCCTGTATCCTCCCATCCATACAATGAATCGATGTGCAGAAAGTCATTATTCGACTCCAGTTTCACTCTGTTTAACGGCCGCGAATCATCTTCATGATTGGACGTTTCCAATCATGTAAAGCGCCTTCAATGGTTCCAGTGTCTCATTCGTGTCGCGTATCTGCTGCCTCCCGAGCGTCGGCCCTCGAAAGCCGGCTTCACCTGCACAGACCGCTCTGCCTTGATGCAATCTCTTGCTGGACACCTCACGCGGCTCCTCAACGGGCGCACCTGAAGCTCTCGAAGAACCGCATCAGCTCTATGGCGCCTTCCGCCGAGACCTCGATCCCCCACTTATCGCAGAACGTACGGAAAACCTCCAGGTTGACATCGTGATCGTAGGGCGTGAAGGACCGTTGAACATCACCCTCAAGCTCGGCGTTCACGTCCATCATCAGCAATGGAGCCTCGCAGGAGAGGTCGAAGCTCCGGAGCGAGAGGCGCCTGACGGTCGGGCTTGCCACGGTTCGGAAGTGGGCCTCCCGCCGTCCGATGTCGAACACGACGTTCCATCTCGTGTAGGGCTCGTCGAACCAGTCGCTCCAGAACGACTTGGGCGCGACCACCGTTTCGGTCAGGACCCCGAGCGAGTAGTCGACCGGGGAGACGCCGCGGTCCGGGCGAAAACTTTCGATCTTGTTCGCGGCGGCCGCCACACGCTCGACCGATCGGCCCGGGTTCTCCGCCGGGATGACACCCTGTTCCATGAACGCGATTCCGGCCGCGTACGGAGCGTTGGCCAGTGCCTTGACCGGCAGGCTCTCGTCCGTATAGCACACGAATCGGCCGTCCAGGTACTCGAACGCGGCGCAGTCCCCGTCCGCGTCCGCGACCAGGAAAGGAGTGGGGGAATGTTCATCGTCGTGCAGTCGTACGATCGAGTCTATCTGGATGGCTTCCCGGACACTGCCGCAGGTGTCCAGCACGTACTGGATCCAGGAGCCGCTGTCGAAAGGCGCCCGTTCGTCCGGCTCCGGATACTCCGAGGCCCTGAGCTCCATCGAACTTACGACCAGGCCGGCCTCGTTCATTCCGCCCCATGCGAAACCGCGTCCGGCCAGGTTGAACGTCACGCTGCCGTACTCGGAGACCCACTTCGCAGTTTCCCCGGTCGTGCTCTGTCTAATGTTCTCCTTCGCGATCCCGCGCCGGTTCACAAACACGAGTCCCTCGCCAAGGAACAGATCGAGGTTGGCCGCGAAGACAGGACCGTCGGGCGTGTCAAGACAGAAGGAAGTACAGGCGCGAGATGGGCCGATCTGCGAGCAGATCAGCAGCAGACAAAAGAGTGCTGCGCCGGCAGGAGGGCGCATCGTCGGTCCTCGCTTTCTGCAACTCTCGTGGCCGTCGCAAGGGCACGAGTTATCCGACTGCTCCGCATGCTGATCCGTATAGCGGCGTCATGCACAGACCCAGAGCAGTATGGTACTCAGCGTTTCGTACTCCTTACCTACCTAAGTCTCAAAGTATTGTCAACCTCCTTCCAGCGTTGGCGGTTCTTCTGAGGTTTCCGCTCAAGTCGGGATCTCATGGCGCAGATCCGGCCGGTGTGGCGGGATTCCGCCGGGCGAGTGCGGAATCAAGATGGACGAGCATGATCCTCTCAAGCAGGCAATGATGTTGACAACCCACTGATTCTGCGGTAACTGATAGGAGTATGCGAATCTCCAGTTCGATCGCGGCGCGGTAACTGATAGGAGTGTGCGAATCTCCAGTTCGATCGCGGCACTGTGATTTGGTCGTTACGTTGTGTGAATCATGGCTTTCTTCAACTCGACGGGTAGTCTCATCTGGCGTGACGGGAAGGTGGAGACAGCGATTGGTTTGAATTGGACGTAAACCAATGATGATCTTGAAGCACAGAGCATTCACGGTAAGTCTCATTGCATGTCTGCTATCGGTTGCTTGCCCCGCAGCACGCAGTGAGGAGAGCACGAATGGGTCCTCTGCGTTCATCAATGTGAACCTCGTTCCGATGAGTTCTGAAAGGATAATCCCGAATCAGACGATCATCATTCAGGATGGCCGTATACATGAGATCGGACCCTCACAAACCGTAAAGGTCCCTGACCGAGCGGCTCTAATCGATGGCAGAAACAAGTATCTCATGCCTGGTCTTGCGGACATGCATGCCCATGTCATCGAGGTGGACCATCTGTTGCTGTTTGTTGCCAACGGCGTGACAACCGTCCGCAACATGTGGGGTCTGCCCGAGCATCTCGAGTGGCGGAAACGTGTAAGCGATGGCGAATTGCTGGGTCCGACAATCTACACAGCAGGAGCAATCATCGATGGTGACCCACCGGTCTTCCCGGAGAGTGAGGTCGTCACGTCCCCCGAGCAGGCGCGGCTGGTCGTCTCCGATCAGAAGGAGGCCGGCTACGACTTCCTCAAGGTTTATAACAACCTGTCGATTGAGGTTTACGATGCATTGATCGCGGCCGCCGGAGAGGAAGGCATGACGGTCGCCGGTCATGTTCCGACCGCCGTCGGGCTTGACCGGGTACTGGCGGCTCGTCAGCGGTGCATCGAACACCTCGACGGCTACGAGACCGCCCTGGCATCCGACGACTGCACATCTGTCCGGCAAAGCGGTCTCGCGTCTTTGGTCCTGACCTGGACCGACCTCGATAGGACGAAGATTCCCGATATTGTGCGCCGGACGTACGAGGCAGATGCCTGGAACTGCCCGACGCTGATTGTCTATGAGAAATGGCTGCCCCCGGATGAAGCGCATGCGCTGCTGAAGCGCGAGGAATTCAGATACCTGTCACCGTCCGAGCTTGAATTCCACCAACCTGAAAACAATTACACTAAGACGTTCACTTCTGAGATGTTCGATGCCGTCGCGCTGGGCAATCCGATTCGCAAGGAACTGACCGGATCGTTGCATGAGGGTGGTGTTCGAGTTCTGCTCGGGACCGATTGCGGTAACCCGCTGGTCGTCCCGGGATTTTCGATTCACGAAGAACTGCAGAACTTCGTAGACGCCGGTTTGACGCCATACGAAGCGATCAAGGCGGGCACGCATGACGCCGCGGAGTTCTTCGACGCGCTGGATGAGTTTGGAACCGTCACCGTCGGCAGTCGAGCGGATCTGATTCTCACAGAAGCCAACCCACTTGATGACGTGAAGAACGTCGGCAAGCGCGTCGGCGTCATGGTCCGCGGCAAGTGGTACACTGAGATCGAGATGAAGTCAAGACTGGACGAGATTGCTGCGCGCTATTTCAGTGAGCGCGCTGATGACTCGACACCCGATCAGGAAGGACAGCGGTGAGACAACAGAAGAAGGCACGGCGTATCAAGGCTGAGGATCTCTACAGGTTTCAGCTGATAACCGACAGCCACATCTCATCTGACGGCAAGTGGGTGGTCTATTCGGTCGAGCGAGTGGACAGAAAAACTGAGAAGAAATACTCCAATCTATGGATCGTATCGACAGGCGGCGGCAGACCGCGCCGGTTTACATACGGCGACTGGACTGACAGCCGGCCGCGCTGGTCACCTGATGGACGCTCCATCGCCTTCGTCTCCAACCGAAAGGACGCTGAGCAGCCTCAAGTCTATCTCATCCCGTTCGATGGAGGTGAAGCGCACAAGCTTACTAACCTCAAGGGCCGGTTCGGCAGTCTCGTATGGGCCCCCGACGGACGGCGGTTGGTCTTGAGCTTCAGAGAGCCTGACAAAGAGACTGTTCAGCGGGAAAAGGACGAGAGGAAGAAGGAACTCGGCGTCGTTTCAAGACAAATAGACCGGGTGTTCTTCAAGTTTGACGGAGCCGGCTTTGTTCCGAAGCAACGCTGGCACATCTGGACGGTCGATGCGCGCACCGGCAAGGCAACTCAGCTCACCGAGGGTGACAGGTATGACGAGCTTTCCCCCTCATGGTCCCCCGACAGCCGCCTGATCGTCTTTGCTTCAAACCGCAGCAAGGATCCGGATTTCGAGTTTGATAACGTGGATCTGTTCACTATCCCGGCAAATGGCGGCCGGGCCCGCAAGATCAAAACGCCCTACGGAGACAAGTCCGCACCCGGTTTCTCCCCCGATGGCAGACTGATTGCCTATTACGGCGCCGTGGGCAAGGGTGAGTGGTGGCGAAACACGTCGGTCTGGGTCGTTCCCGCAAACGGCAAGCGCGAGGCCAGGAACCTTACCGGGCACTTCGATGTCGATGCCATGAGGTCTACGATAAACGATCTAACGGTCGAACCGCCCCCCGGGCCCCCGGTCTGGGCCGAGAACGGCGACAGGATCTACTTCACCGCCGGACGCCACGGACGCGGCATCCTTCAGTCGGTTGAGGTCTGTGGCAATGCCCGGGAGCTCGAGCACGTCGTTGATGAGAAAGGTGCCGTGCTCCAATTCGGCATGGACGGCTCACGTACGAGACTCGCTTATCTCTTCGGCGATATGCAAAGTCCCGTCGATCTCTATGTGCAAGACCTGCGCTCGGGCGGGACCCGGCGGCTCACGGAGATCAACCGGTCTGTCTTTAAGGGCTGTGATCTTGGCACAACCGAGGAGGTCCGGATCAAAGGGCCTGATGGGTATGACATCCACGGATGGATCTTGAAACCTCCCGGTTTCAATCCGAAGACCAGGTACCCGTCCATCCTTGAAATTCACGGTGGCCCCCAGGTCCAATACGGGAATCTCTTCATGCACGAGTTCCATTGCCTTGCTGCCGGTGGCTACGTCGTTTACTTTTCAAACCCGCGCGGCGGCCAGGGCTACGGGGAGAAGCACTGCAAGGCGATCTGGGGGAAGTGGGGCACGGCCGATTATCGAGATCTCATGGCCTGGACGGATTACGTTGCCCGGAAGCCTTACATAGACCGCAAGCGCATGGGTGTGACCGGTGGGAGCTACGGTGGCTTCATGACCAACTGGATCATCGGACATAGCCACCGGTTCAGTGCCGCCGTCACGCAACGCTCCATAAGCAACATGACCAGCAAGTACGGTTCGGGAGACTATAACTGGGCGTTGGAGTACAGGTTTCGGGGAAAGGCCCCGTGGGAGAACTTCGCAGACTACTGGAAGCAATCACCGATGAAGTACTTCGGGAGTGTGAAAACGCCGACGCTCGTAATTCACAGCGAGCAGGATCTCCGTTGCCCGATCGAACAGGGCGAGCAGGTATTCGTAGCGCTCAAGAGGCTCGGTGTCGATACCGACATGGTGCGTTTTCCGGATGAGCCGCATGGCCTTTCCCGAACAGGCCGGACCGACCGCCGCATCGAGCGTCTCAAGCACATGCTGCGCTGGTTCGACAAATACCTGAAGTAAGCGGCCGGTGCGCAACCATGTCAGCCCGGTGGGATTCACCATCAGGGGGAATTGATGCGATCTGGATGTTCCGCAGCACATGGCGCCAGCGTGACATCGATTTCACCTGGCTGGCCGGGACCGGAGGGCTCGGGACACCCGGGCAGGAAGAAGGCATTCGATGAAGATTGCAGTCACCAGACAGGTCGGTCCGAACATCGGACAGGGCGAACGCACGCATCTTGAGCGGGAACCTATCGACGTCGAGACCGCAGCTAAAGAGCACCAGGAATACGAAGAATGCCTGGCCGATCTCGGCTGTGAGGTACACAGTCTCGCGGCGGAGCCGGATCTGCCCGATTCGGTCTTTGTCGAAGACTGCGCAGTGGTGCTTGACGAGCTCGCGATTGTGACCCGTCCCGGAGCGAAATCCCGCCGCCCCGAGACATCGGCCGTGGCCGACGCTCTGGCACAGTATCGCGGTCTGGCCCGGATTGTGGGACCGGGCACCCTGGACGGGGGTGATGTCATAGTCATAGGCAATGACATGTATGTGGGTCTGTCGCGACGCACGAACATGGCCGGCGTCAAACAGATGGATGCTCTTGTCGAGCCACTGGGCTACAACGTGACTCCCGTACCCGTGGAGGCATGTCTCCATCTCAAATCGGCAGTAGGCCGGATCGCGCCGCGCACTCTGCTTATCAACCGGAATTGGGTTCGAGGCGAGGTCTTCCGCGAGGTCGATCTGGTCGATATCGACCCGGAAGAACCGCAGGCAGCGGGCGCACTGTTGGTCGGTGAAACCGTGGTCTACCCGGCGCGGTTCACACGTACACGTGCGCGGCTCGAGCGCGCCGGCATCAAAGTGGCGCCTCTCCGACTTTCGGAACTGGCCAAGGCCGAGGCCGGGGTTACATGTTGCAGTCTGGTATTCGAAAGCAAGCAGACGCAGCGAATGAATGTTGTGCTGATGGATTCAACTGATGATTAAGATGTTGAAGAGCTATGTGAAAACCAAACCTCGGTTGTTCGATCTATTGAGTTCTCTTCGTCCCCTGAGACCCGGCCTGGAACAATGGTTGGCCGGTTTCTCAGAAGTGAACAACAAACAAGTCAATTTCATCCAGATCGGTGCAAATGACGGGCTCAGGCAGGACCCCATCCGCAGGTTTGTCGTCGAAGATGGTTGGAGCGGGATTCTGGTTGAACCATTGCCGCGGATTTTCAACATGTTGAAGAGCAATTACGCTTATCTGAAGAGGAGAGACCTTGTATTCGTCAATGCGGCCATATCTTCGAAGAGTGATGAGAGTATTCATATCTGGTCTTGCTCAGATGAGTTCTGTAACTCGCTATCACTGGATGATCAACTGCACTACTTGCGGAAATCCTCACTTCACAGGGAGCACCTCGAAGCCTGTTTAAAGGAGTTAGGTAACACGGAAGACAAGATAAAAGGGTTTCACGTTCAATGCATGTCTGTGAATTCGCTGGTAAGGCAATACTGGAAGAACAAGAGAATCGATTTGATTCTAATCGACGCAGAAGGACACGACGATGAGATCATACGAGCCATTGATTTTGAGACAATTCATCCAGGAGCCCTGGTTTTCGAGTCTCATAGTCTGGGCAGTCGAGAGCAGGAAATCAATGACTTCCTGTCGGAAAAAGGTTACAGGGTATCGGACCTGGGTGGAGATTCAGTGGCAGTCTCGTAGTCCGGGATCGCCATTGTTCAGATCGCGTCTGCGTACGATACAGTGACCCGACGGATCCGCCTGACGGCCGGCGGAAACCGGCGGATTTTTGAGACGATGTGGTGGTCCCCTTTCAAAAGCAATAGGTTGGTGAGGGTAACGGCGCTTCGCGATCGGGAACGCTTTTGGCTTGAATTGCGTGAATGATAATGCTTCCATTCGACAGAAATGGAGAGTGTAACCGCATTGGCTGCTGCCGCATGGATTCTCTATATCTATCCATATGCGGTCTACCCACTGGTCCTGCGACTTCTTGACCGTCGCACATCAAAGGCTTTGCCACTCGGCCGCCGGGACATGAAACAAATCAGTCATATCATCTGTGTCCACAATGAGAAGCAGTTCATCGGGCAGAAGATCTCCAACTGTCTTGAGATGAAGCCGACGAGGCCGCAGGAGATCATTGTTGTCTGTGACGGATGCACCGACGGGACTGAAGAGATCGCACAGCGACTTGCCGCAACCGCGCCGACGGTGAAGGTCCTGAGTATCCCGCACAGCGGCAAGACAACCGCTCAGAACCTCGGGGCCAGGGAAGCAGCGGGAGAAGCTCTGATCTTCAGCGACGCCGATACGCTCATCCCCACCAGCACCGTCGATGCCCTGGGAGACCGTCTGAGTGAAGGCTACGCATGTGTGGGAGCCGATGTCCGCTACCAGAACCGTGATACGGGTGACTCCCTCTACATAAGGCTGGAGGCGGATCTCAAGACACGGGAGGCACGACGTGGTGTGATGATCGGTGTACAGGGAGGCTGCTATGCCGTCGCGGCGGAGGATTTCGTCGAGCTGGGCCCGCCCGTGCTGTCCGATCTGATCATGCCGCTTGAGATGCTGCTGCGCGGGGGGGCCGTCACCTTCGAGTCGGAGGCTAAGGCCTACAAGGCATCGAAGTACCCCGATTTACGGAGCAATATCGCCAGAAGACGTCGGATATTCTCCCGCGCACTGGGTACGTTGTTCCGAGAAGGTTACCTTGCCAGAATCGCGAGAAAACCCCGTCTTCTCTTCTACCTGGTTTCAGACAAGCTCCTGAGGTACTTCATAGGGCCACTCCTGGTCCTTGCAATCGTACTGACGGTGCTGGCCATCCCCCGAAGCTACTTGCCTGTGGCAGGGTTCGTTTCGGTGATACTTCTCTTGGGAGCGGCGATCATCTCGGCGCTGAGCGGCACGCGGCAACTGTCAAGATCGAGACTTGCCGGCGCCTGTGGCTTCTTCATCACCGTGAACGTCGCATCCCTGCTCTCACTGGCGGATTATGCTCTGGGGAAAGACTATTCAAAATGGTAGCGGCACGCCTGCCCGATAGTCACCGACATCGGCTGCAACCCGGGTGGGGGGGGCCCCGGAATACTCAGAGGGTCCGCTATGGATGACCGCACAAGTTCGGTTCTCTGGATAACCAGAAAGTGTCCTTATCCGGCTCTGGACGGGTTCCGCAGACTGACCATGAGCTCCCTTACCGCCCTGGTTTCCCAGGGCTGTGATATTAAGATCGTCGTAGTAGGACCCGAAGTCCCCCGTTCAGTCGTACCGACTTCCGCTGGTGACATCGCAGGAGTAGAGCATCTCCATTTCGAACCGACCATGGGGATCAGCCAGATTGCAAAGGGGCTTCTCTCGGCCTTCCCGGTCAACATCGCAAAGCACGATTCGTCTGCCCTGGCCGGGAGGCTCTCGCAGGACGTGATGGATAGGGAATACGGGATTATCGTGCTCGACAGCTTCCATTTGAGCAGCTGGCTCCCGGCCTTGCGAAACCGCTTCCCCGGCTGTCCGGTCGTTCTCAGGCAACACAACCTTGAGTGGCGAGTAGTTGAAGGCCATGCGGAGTACGTGCGCAACCCGGTAAAGCGGGCACTGATCCGGTGGCAGGCACGTAAGCTGAAAAGCCTTGAACTTAAGACTTTTCCTGCATTCGACATGTGCGTTTGTATTTCCGATGTTGAAAGGCAGACCGTCAGCCGGGAGGCACCGCAGTCCAGAGTGATGACCATACCATGCTCGATTGACTGCGCACTCACCGCGAGACCGCCGGCCGCGAAGTTTGATCTGTGCTTCATCGGACGTCTGGACTGGTACCCGAATCGACAGGGACTGTTGTGGTTTCTCCGCGAGGTCTATCCCCTTGTGAGAGACGAACACCCGGACGTCTCGCTTGTCATAGTCGGCATGAAGGCCGACTTCCCCGTGACGGAGTTCGCGAATCAGAATGTCACGTTCACCGGAGTTGTCGACGATTACAAACAGGTCCTCTCATCGTGCCGGCTTTTCGTGAACCCGGTATTTTACGGAGGTGGCATCCGCATAAAAGCGCTGGACGTCATGGCCCTCGGGCTCCCCCTGGTATCCACCTGGAAAGGCGTGGAAGCGACTGGTGCGAGGCCTGACACTCATTTCCTCCTTGCCGAGACCAGGAAAGAGTTCGTTGAAAAGACTGCGTCCGCGCTCTCTCACCCTGCTCAGCTGGAGCTGATGGCAGACCGGTCGATGCAACACGTTTGCGGCCGGTTCTCTTCCGAGGCGGTGTCGTCGGCATGGGGCGAAGTTCTCAGCCACTTGATTCGAGGTCGACCAGAGAAATGAAGATTCTGATTTTCGAGGACTCCGCGGTACTCGGCGGCACGAAAAGGTCTCTGGCTGAATTCGCCGCCGCTGCCGGGCGGGACGCCGAGGTCGTCGTATATGCCCCGTCGAGCCCGCTCGCAAGCGTCGGCGATGACATCCGCCTGATCAAATTGAGACTTCCTGCGAAGCCGTACAGACCTATCGGGAGACTCCTGCTTACGATATATGAAACTCTTGCACTTACAGCAACAGTCATCCGTGAATCACCGGATTGCGTCATAACGATGAATCTGAGGGGACACCTGGCCGGCGGTTTGATCGCGATGCTGACAAGAGCAAGGGTCGGCTGGTACCTGCTGGACTACACACCGACGATAACCAGGATAGGACGATTGCTGCCGTTTCTTTCCAGGTACATCAGACAGGCTGCAGTCCTTTCAGATGCGCAGAAACGTGCATTCACCGGTTATCTTCGGTGTCCCCTGGTGACGATTCCTCCGGGTATTGACACGAACGTGATGCAGGCCCCGGGTGCAGATGAGAAATCGGAATCAAGGCGGTGCCGGTCCCTGCCGGCCGGCCGTGTACTGGTCGGCATGGTATCGCGAATTGCGCCTCATAAGGGTCTGGAAGGATTCATTGAGACCGCAGGGTGCCTGGACGACGACCGGTTTGTCTTTGTTATAACAGGGCAGCCGGGGGATGCCGCCTATCTTGAAGAAGTAAAGGAAACGATAGCACGGTCGCACAGCAGGACCAGCGTCATACTCAGGAAGCCGACAGCGGACCGGTCGATGCTCTATGGCCCCCTTGACATATGTCTCCTGCCCTTCGTGCGTGCAGAGGGTTTTGGACGCGCAGTGCTTGAATCCATGGCATCGGGACTGCCGACCGTGGTCTCGGACGTGGAACCGATGCGAGAGATCATCACAGACGCCTCGGACGGCTTCATAGTGCCGCCTGGGGACATCCAGCGCTCTGTCGAGGTCCTGAAATCCCTTGCAGACCCCGACCTCAGGCGCAGAATCGGTGGACAAGCCCGCCGGACCGCCCTCTCGCGGTTTTCGCTTGAGCGATATCAATCACGAGTACGAACGTTCCTCGAGGTCTTCATGAACACCACGGCAGCAGCTGCGAATACACATACATAGCCCAGGCAGGATCCGGCCGCAGCACCGTTAGCTCCCCAGGCGGGAATCAGCAACACCTGAGTCACAGCAATCGCGGCAAGACCACCGAGGCTGACAAACGTTGTCAGGTGAGGTTTTCCGATCCCCGCGAAGAACCTGAACATGATGGTCGCCAAACCCAACAGTGTGCACCCCGGCAGCAAGATCAGCATCGGGACATAAGAATCAGCGAATTTCGTACCGAAGGCCGCAGGCAGGAGCCACGATCCGGCCAAGGCCAGCAGTACCGCCGTCAGGAAGAGCATCGGAAGCACCTTGATGATC
This sequence comes from Candidatus Eiseniibacteriota bacterium, assembly GCA_043810925.1. Taxonomy (GTDB): domain Bacteria; phylum Arandabacterota; class Arandabacteria; order Arandabacterales; family Arandabacteraceae; genus Arandabacterum. Next base: position 55,680 of record JBDRNT010000094.1, on the reverse strand, counting down.
AGCTGTCTGGTGCCGTCTACCGAATGCTTGAACGGCTGACTCGCCACCTTGGGCATCCACACCCAGCCGACTGCCGACGGCAGATAGAGCTGGATCTCGGCCAGCGCGGCAGCCACGCTATAGACTCCGACGTCTTCCGGACTCCTGAAGTAGCCCAGCAGGAAGATACCGGCCCGGATGGAGACGAACTGCAAAATCACGTTTGCCTGCGCCCGCAGACCGTAAGACATCAGACTCTTCATCCGCTCAACAGAAGTCCTGAGCCGAGGGCGGACGTGCCTGCGTGCCAGGCTACCGGAAACAGCCAGTTCGGAGACCGCTACGAGCAGGAGAATAATGGGGATCCCGCGCTGGCCGAGCTGAAGCATCAGGAGCCCGCCCGAGCAGTAAATCAGGATCAGGGCAGGCCTGGCTGCAAGCGAGATGTTGTAAGACTTGAAATCCCGGACCCCTTGCAGGTTCGTCCTGAATATCCGCGCCGCCACAGTGGGCATCAGCGCAAGTGCGGCGATCATTATTGCGGTCGATGGAAGGCCGCGGAGCACGCCGGGAAGAGCACCGCGGAATACCACACCAAGCAAGGTGAGTACAAGTGCGCCCGACAGCCCGATCAGAAGCGCGTTGCCGACAGTCCTGGATCGCAGGTCCTTATCACGCGCCACGAAATAGGCAACTGCCTCATCGGACCCCAGGCCGGCCACAAGAGCACCCAGCAGAATCGTGTTGTTGACCAGTGCATAGAGTCCCCTGCCTTCAGCACCCACAGTCCTGGTGATCACTATGTTGGAAAGAAGAGTAAGACCAAGTACCCCGAATCTGGTACCGGTGGTCAGCACATAGTCACGCGATCCGCGACTTAACAGCAATTCCCGGAGTCTTCTCACACACCCCCCACTGTCTGCGCAAACCGTCGGTGCAGTATGCGGTCGGACATCATGCGTAAGGATTTCATCTTCCGAAGACGGGATCAAACACCGGGGCTGTCCGGGAAGAAAGTGTTCTCTGCAAATTCACAGATAAGATGACCAATTGCGATATGGGCCTCCTGTATCCTCGGGACATCGTCTGAAGGCACGGAGATCGCGATATCGGACATGGGGGCCAGCTTGCCCCCGTCACGCCCGGTCAGACCCACAACCTTGATTCCCATATCCCGGGCCGTCTCGGCACCCCGCAAGATGTTAGGCGAGTTCCCGCTCGTGCTGATCGCGATAAGCACATCGCCTTCACGGCCAAGAGATTCGATTTGCCGTGAGAAGACCGTATCGAAGCCGAGATCATTTGCCTGCGCCGTAAGAAGCGATGTGTTGGTGGTCAGGGCAAACGCCGGCAAAGGAGATCTCACCCGTTTCATCTTGACCGTCATCTCAGCCGCGATGTGCTGGGCATCTGCCGCGCTCCCGCCGTTGCCGCACAGCATGAGCTTCCCGCCGGCCTTGATACACTCTGCCGCGGCCCGGCTGGCCGCCGCAATCTCATCCCGACACGACGCGGCGGTCTCGGCAAAGACCTCGCTTGCCGCTCGAAGTGAATCACTGATCCATTCCCGGTCTGTCACCTGGCCGCCCCCTCTTTGAGCAGTTTCTTTCTGCGAAGATGATCCCTGACGCCCTCCTGCCAGCAGGGCAGCAGGTCAATGCCCGCCGCTTCGCCGACAGCACTCTTAAGAACCGAGTAAGGCGGTCGCTTCGTCCTGGTCGGATACTCCGCACTCGAAACGGCGTTTATTTCCGTCTTGATACCCGCGAGCCCGACCGCATAGGACGCCAAGTCAAACCACGTAGCCACACCTGTGTTTGTCATGTGGAGCAGTCCCTCGACCTCGCGCTCGAAAGCCTGACGTATGCCGCGGGCCAGATCCAGTGTATAGGTGGGCGAGCCGCTCTGATCATTGACGACTTCAAGCGCGCCGCCGCCGGATGCCCGCGCGACGATGGTGTCGATGAAGTTCCTGCCGTTGGGACCGAAGAGCCATGAAGTCCTCACGATAAGGTGTCTGGCAACAAGGTCCTGCACGTGGCGTTCACCCCGGAGCTTCGAAAGACCATAGTGATTGATGGGATTCGGCACATCGGTCTCGACGTAGGGCTCCCCCTTGGTACCGTCGAATACGTAATCGGTGCTGATGTAGACAAGATAGGCTTCGGCCTCGGAGGCCGCCATCGCGACATTCATTGCGCCCACGGAATTGACGTTCAGCGCCTTTTCAAGATCGTCTTCGCACGCATCCACATCGGTGAGAGCCGCGAGGTGGATTATCACCTGTGGTGACACCTTGCGAACGGCTGCCAGCGTGGGCTCCAGGTCGACGATGTCGAAGTCCTCAATATCGTACGGTGTGACCTCATAGTCGGTTCCGAGCACCTCGCACATGTCGGACCCAAGCATGCCCCTTGCGCCCGTTACGAGTACCCTCAAGGTCACCCCTCCTATTGAAGCTCGATCTGGCCGTAGTCGCCCACCATGAACCTGTAGGCCCTGGGCGGTTTGGCACGCTTCTCGATCAGAACGTTCTTGCCGACCAGACTGCTTTCGATCCTTCCGCCGACGTCAAAGATCCGGCTGTTCTCAAGCACGATGCTGTGCTCGATCTCACTGCCGCGGATCTCTACACCGTAGTTGATCGACGTAAAGGGACCTATGTACGAATCGGTTATCGTCGCTCCCTCGCCTATTATCAGCGGCCCCCGGAGCGTGCAGTTGGTTATCCTGGCCCCCTTCTCCACGATCACGACGCCATCCATCTTGCACCCGTCATCGACCTCCCCGTCGATCCTGGTCTTCAGCCGCTCAAGCAGCATCCGGTTCGCCTCAAGCATGTCCTCGAGCTTCCCGGTGTCTTTCCACCAGCCGCTTATTATCTGAAACTGCACGTCTGAACCCTTCTCTATCAGATACTGTATGGCATCGGTTATCTCGAGCTCGTCCCGCCATGACGGCTTGATATTGTCGGTAGCCTCAAACACGCTTTCATCGAACATATAGACTCCGACCAGGGCGAGATCGGTCTTGGGTTGCTTTGGTTTCTCAACGAGTTTCACGACCCTGTCGCCTGACAGCTCGGCCACACCGAAGTTCTGTGGGTTCGGTACATGTGCCAGCAGTATCTGGCAGTCGGGCGAATTGGCCTCGAATCTGTGGACGAAGTCCTTGATACCGTCGATTATAAGATTATCTCCGAGATAGACTATGAAACGGTCCTTCCCCACGAAGTCGTGCGCTATCTTCACCGCATGGGCAAGCCCCAGCGGCGCTTCCTGCTGGATGTAGCTGGTCGTCACCCCGAACTTGCTGCCGTCACCGACAGCGGCCTTGATCTCGCCGGCGGTGTCCCCGACGATAATACCGATATCGGTTATGCCTGCCTCACGTATGGCCTCGATCCCGTAGAAGAGGATGGGCTTGTTGGCAACCGGCACGAGCTGCTTGGCACTCGTGTGTGTTATGGGACGCAATCTGGTACCTTTGCCGCCGCTCAGGATTAGGGCTTTCGTATTGACCAACTCCTTTCCACGTTCATGCTGAATGAACCGCAGCAGTGAATTCCTTGAGTGTCTCTGCGTTGCCGCTTTTCTCTATGACATCACCCGTAACGACAAATGAGGCCCCCGCCCGGGCAACCCGATTGGCATCGTCGGGAGTCTTTATTCCGCCTCCTACGATCACCGGGATGGAGACATAGTCGCTCACGGCCTGGACCATCTCCACGGGCACATGCCGGTCCGCACCGCTTCCCGCTTCAAGAAACACGAGCTTCATTCCCAGATACTCACCGGCCAGGGCATGGGCCATGGCTATCTCGGGCTTTCCCCTCGGAATCGCAAGGGACTGGCTCATATACTGCACCGATGTCGTCTGTCCGGATTCGACCAGCATGTAGGCTACCGGGATCACTTCGAGATCGTGACGGCGGATGACAGGAGCTGCCTTCACATGTTCGCCGATCAGGAGATCGGCGTTTCGTGAGCTCACCAGGGAAAGAAAGAGCAACGCATCGGCATGCGGGGACACCTGCGTCGAATCGCCGGGAAAGATGACGACGGGCACACTCGATGCCGCCTTTATGCTTCTTACGGCCTCCCCGAAATCGTGCCTCACGCACAGACTACCGCCGACAAAGATGAGATCCGCATACGTGCTTATCATCTCCGCCTGACCGCCCAGCTCCGAAGCGGAGTACTTGTCCGGATCGAGAAGGACCACGTATCCTGCCCCCCTGGCGTCAGCCATCTTCAGCATGCCTTCGTATACTCTGTTCACCTTAGACCCTCACAATGTGTTTGATGATCCCAAACGTGTTCGGCATTACCTTGACCATAAATTTCACAAGCCGGAACGGATCGCCCCGTATCGTCTTGCCGCCGGCCACATACTCACCGGTGGCCTCGATCATCCTGGCAAGTTCCTTATCGTCCATATTGGACAGCACCTTTCTGACAGCGTACCTGATGCGCCGGTCCTTGAGAAGTGATTTGAGGCTCGCGGCGAACTCCTTTTCCACGGCACGGCCATCACTGCCGGTCGCAGCATACCTGACGGCATGCTCACCGGCCACGGCCCCCGACTCCATTCCCGGCACGATTCCCGCGCCCGAGACCGGGTCCGTGATCCCCGCAGCGTCCCCGGCCAGGAAGACTCCCGACTTCGACGCCCTCGACGGGTCCTTGACGGTCGGCACCCCTCCTACCACATAAGCGAGTATCTTCGATTCCGGACAACGACGACGCTTAAACGTCTCAAGGTATTCGGCGGGCTTACGATCAGCGGACACACCGGGGATGACACCGACACCGACATTGGCGACTGAATCACCCTTTGGGAAGACCCAGGCGTATCCGCCGGGGGATATTTCCGTTCCGAAGTGAAATTCCACCGTATGAGGGTCCGCATCGATCGGGGCAACCGTATACTGCGCGCATGAGAAAACGTCTTCAGCCCGGAGGCCGTCATGTATCCCCACCTGTCTTGCAATGGAAGCTTCAACACCGTCGGCAGCGACCACCGCTCCGGCCGTTATCGTTCGATTACGGCCCGGTGCTTCGACGTCGATCCGTACACCACCTGAATCCAGCGCCTTTACCGCAGTCGCCCGGGTCCCCGGCCACATCTCGACACCGGCCTCCGCGGCCATACGCGAGAGCCCGAGAAGGAAAATCCCCTTGTTGAGCACGTAACCGCAACCCTGCTCCGTGAACTCTACGGTTTTCTCGCCGGGGGCAAACAGATTCACCCGGTCTATGGTTGTTGCTACCCATTCGGGCTTAAGATCCACGAGCTCAGCCATGCCATCGGCACCCACACCCTCCGCACACACGATACGTTCGCCGATGCGCGTGGCTTTCTCAACGAGCAGCGTGTTCGCGCCGGCCATGGCCGCCGCCCTCGCCGCCCACAGACCCGAGCATCCACCCCCAACTACAACGACATCGAAATCACGCAAAGGTCTCTTCCCCCAGCATGCCGGCCGGGCACACCTTGACACAGACAAGACATCCCGAGCAGACGGACTTATCCACCTCTACGGAATCCGGCCTGTAAGATATCGCCATGTCGCGGCAAACGGCACTGCAGAGTCCGCACGTCCAGATACACTTGATGCTGATGTCCGACTCTCGCGGGTCGTTACTTGACAAGACCTGCTACCACCTCCACACACCGCTCAAGCGTGGCAACCAGACTGTCCACGTTTCTGCCACCCGCCTGGGCGAATGTATCCTTGCCTCCGCCCTTTCCACCCACCATCTCCCCGAGCTTCTTTGCTATGAGCGACGCCTTGACACCCTTCTCTTCGGCCACCGCGGGGTCGACTCCCACAACAATGATCGCCCTGTCTCCGACCGCGCTGCCGACGCAGACGACACCATAGGGCAGCCGCTCTTTTATCTTGTCGGTCAGGTGCTTGAGTATCTCGACGTTCGGGGCCGTAACCCTGGCACTCACGACCTTGATGCCGTCGACATCCTTGACGTTTGCCAGTATATCGTCGACCTCGCTTCCGGCCAGCCGTTGCCTGAGCTCCGAGACCTCCTTCTCGAGCGCCTTGACCTTCTCGATGGTCTTGCGTGCCCCGTCGCTGAGATCGTGGACCGGCACCTTGAGAATCGAAGCAATCTGCTCGAGCTCCCTCGCGGCATCCCTGCCGATTGCGATCGCAGCCTCACCTGTCGCCGCTTCGATCCTCCGCACGCCGGCCGCGATTCCAGACTCGGACACCACCCTGAACCCGCCTATCTCACCGGTTGACCTGACATGGGTACCGCCACAGAGCTCGCAGCTCGTCTGGTCGATATCTATCATCCTGACCTGTTGCCCGTATTTATCTCCGAACAACGCTATGGCGCCCTTCGCCTTTGCATCCTCAAATGCTTCCATTGATGCCCTGACGGGTATGTTGTCAAGAACACGGCTGTTCACGATGTCCTCTATGGCAGCAACATCCTCATCGGACAGCGGTTCATAGTGTGTGAAATCGAAACGCAGTCTGTCCGGACCGACAAGCGAACCCGACTGCCGCACGTGCCCGCCGAGGACGGACCTGAGCGCCGCATGCAGAAGATGGGTCGCCGTGTGGTTTCGCTGGCTTGCCTTTCTCCGTGCGACATCCACTTTCGCGACGACACCCTCACCCGCCTTGAGGCTTCCCTGGGTAACCACGACGCGATGCGCAATCTTGCTTCCGCCCAGCCATCTCACTTCCTTGACCGTACCTCTGCCGCTGTTTCCGACCAGGATTCCAACGTCCCCCACCTGGCCTCCACCCTCCGGATAGAACGGCGTTCGTTCAAGCTCAATTACGATCTCTTCACCTTCGCCGGTAATCGTCGAGACCACGGTCGGGACTTCAAGGTTATCGTAGCCAACGAAGTTATCGGGGGCGCGCACCACATCGTCGGCGGTCTCGCCATCAGCCCCGATCCGGCTCGCCTGCCGTGCGCGGCAGCGCTGCTTTTCCATCTCGCTTTCAAAGGCATCGAGATCGATGGCGAGCCCGTGGTTCCCCGCGAGCTCCTGCGTGATCTCAACCGGGAAGCCATACGTATCGTAGAGTTTGAACACCGTCTCTCCCGAAATCGTCTTTTCTCCCCTGGCGTCCAGGTCACTTAAGGTATCCTTGAATATCGCCATCCCGCGCGCCAGCGTCCTCTGGAAGCGTTCCTCATCCGTCTTTACTATAAGCGCGATCTTCTCCCGGTTCTCAGCAACCTCCGGGTATGCACTCAGCATTACGTCAATCACCCTGCCGACCACCTTGAACAGGAACGCTTCTTCGATTCCCAGCTCCATCGCCTTGACGACAGCCCGGCGCAGGATCCGCCGTATGACGTAGCCACGGCCTTCATTGGACGGGAGCACTCCCTCGCTTATGGCGAAGCAAAGCGCCCGTGCATGATCGGAGATCACGCTTGCGCCGACCTCCTGGATTGCATCCATGGTCTCAAGACCGGCCTCATCCACGACGAAGTCACGTATGGGCTTAAGGAGATCGGTTTCATAGGTGGACTTAACACCCTGGCACACAATGGCGAGACGCTCAAGCCCCATGCCCGTATCGACACCCCTGCGTTCCAGCGGCCCGCGGCTGCCGTCTTCCCTCTGGAAGAACTGAGGGAACACCAGGTTCCAGACTTCGACGAAGCGGTCGCAATCGCATGCGGGCGTACAGTCGGCCTTTCCGCAGCCCATGTCCTCGCCCAGATCGAAGTGGATCTCCGAGCAGGGTCCGCACGCACCTGTAAGACCCGCCGGACCCCAGAAGTTGTCACACTCATCCAGACGGTAGATGCGGCTCATGGGTACGCCGATGCGCTCGGCCCACAGCTTCTCACTTTCGTCGTCATCCCTGAAGACCGTGACATAGAGGCGCCCGGGGTCTATCCCGAGTACTTCCGTGAGGAACTCCCACGCCCAGTCAATCGCCTCTTCCTTGAAGTAGTCGCCGAAGGAGAAATTCCCGAGCATCTCGAAGAAGGTATGGTGCTTTATCGTACGGCCCACCTCTTCAAGATCATTAGCCCTAAGGCACTTCTGAATCGAAGCGGTTCTGGTGAACGGGATCTCCCCCCTGGCTGCGTAAAACTGCTTGAACTGGACCATGCCCGCGATATTGAAAAGAAGCGAGGGATCACCCTCGGGCACAAGCGAGGCGCTCGGCACCACGGTGTGACCCCGTTCCTTGAAGAACTCTAAGAACAATCTGCGTAGCTCATCCGCTTTCATGTCGTCTCTTCCCTGCTTGCCGTTTCAAGAGCTGCTTCGAGTGCGGCCGATGCAACATCGGACTGAAAGCCGCGTCTCAGAAGAAGACCGTAGATCCGCCGCCTTGCCACACCTGCAGGCAGGGATTTCAACCTGCCCAACCGTTTGATCGCAAGCCGTTTTGCTATCTCGGTCTCATCAGCGTCATCGTAATTCCTGGCGATCTCTTCTTCGACTATTGTCCTGTCGATCCCCTTCGATCTTAAGTCGCTTGCGATACGCTTTCTCCCTGAGCCGGCCCTGCCGATCTTCTCCCTGATCCAGAGTTGCGCGAACACTCGATCGTCTACCTGCCCCTCGTCCTTAAGATCATCCAGAACCCGTTCCCAGATCTTCACCCTGAGATCAGATTTTCGGAAACGCCGCTTCAATTCCTCCTCTGTCCGCGGCCGCGTCTTCAGGAGCCGGAGCGCGATTTCCCTGGCTTTGGCGTATTCATACGAGTCGGCGATCTCACGTCTGGTATCCTCCCCCAACGGCCGTCCTTCTTCAAGTCCGGAACGCGTCAGGTGCTCTTTGAGAACCCTGATCGTGGAGCCGTCCGAGAGCCTGAGAAGATACTCCTGCTTGCGAGAGACTTTCTCCACCGCGGATATCGTGGGTGCAGCCTGACACCGGGTCATGTCACGCACTTGGCGTTGATTTCGCCGGCAGCTCCAGTATCTCCCTGATCCTCGTCTCGATACTGTTCGCAAGTTCTGCATTCTCTGTGAGGTACTTCCTTGCGTTGTCCCTGCCCTGGCCCAGGCGTTCCTTACCGAATGAGAACCACGTCCCGCTCTTCTCGATCAGATTGTGGATGATGCCCAGGTCGATGAGCTCGCCTTCCCGGGAGATACCCTCACCATAGATGATGTCGAATTCGGCATCTTTAAACGGCGGCGCCACCTTGTTCTTGACCACCTTGGCCCGTGTTCTGTTGCCGATCATCTGGTCGCGGTCCTTGATCGAGCCGATCCTTCTTATGTCGATCCGCACCGATGAGTAGAACTTGAGAGCCCGGCCTCCCGAGGTTGTTTCGGGGTTGCCGAACATCACACCGATATTCATTCGAATCTGGTTTACGAAAATCACACAAGTTCTTGATTTACTTATACTTCCCGTTAGCTTTCTCAGGGCCTGAGACATCAGCCGCGCCTGGAGTCCCATCTGGGTCTCACCCATCTCGCCGTCGATCTCCGCCCGCGGTACGAGTGCGGCCACCGAGTCGATGGCAACCAGAGCGAGTGCCCCGCTCCTTACGAGCATGTCGGTTATCTCGAGTGCCTGCTCACCCGTGTCGGGCTGCGAGACGAGCAGGTTATCGACATCCACACCCAGCTTCCGGGCATAGGACGGATCGAGCGCGTGCTCCGCGTCGATGAATGCTGCGAGCCCGCCGGTCTTCTGTGCCTCTGCAATGATGTGAAGTACGAGCGTGGTCTTGCCCGAGGACTCCGGACCGAACACCTCGACCACTCTCCCCCGGGGGACCCCTCCTATCCCGAGCGCGGTATCAAGCCCGATTGAACCTGTAGAGATAATGCCTATCTCTTCGCATGTAGCACCCTCACCGAGCCGCATTATGGATCCTTTACCGTACTGCCGCTCTATCTGGGTGATCGCGACCTCAAGTGCCTGGGTCTTATTACCGGACCGATCAACTGTCTTTTCCACCCGTGCAGACTTCTGCTTCGAAACCATACCCCAACCTCCCTTCTCATGACCGCTCGAGAGTAAGACTCTCTAGAACCGTATAGGCAGGCCCTCGGGGGCTGAGCTTACTTCTTACGAGATTAACGCGATTGACTTCCAGTTTCAAGGGTTTAAATTCGACCTTTTCCACATGCTCTCTCAGGCGCTCGAGGTTGCCGGAATCTCTCCGCACCCTGCCGATCGTAAGGTGGGGCCGGAAGGGTCTATCCTCCTTCTCATAGCCCAGCCGGAAGCAGGCCTCTTCAACGCTGCCGGCGATTTCAGCCAGGCGCTCCTTCCCGTCTTCCATCCCGATCCACACCACCCGCGGCGCCCGCCGCCCGTGGGGAAAGGTCCCCGTTCCCGCGAGCATGACCTCAAAGGAACGGGCGCCCCGGAGGCCGTCGGAGAGTGCACGCACGAGCACGCCGACACTGTCCACCAGTATGTCGCCCAGGAACTTAAGCGTGATGTGAACGTTCCCGGGAACCACCCACTTCACATCCGCGCCGGCTTGTCTTAGATCGTCTTCAACCTCGCCCACGACCGTCTTGACCTCATCGGGTATCGGGACGGCTATAAAGGCTCTTATCTTGTCCATTGCTCACGCTCCGCATCAAGCAGGTGGCATCTTATCATATCGAGGACATGTGCCGCGGCCCGCTGCTTTACGACGGTCCTCGCACCTCTGAAGACGTTCTTGCTTACCGTGCATCCCTCGTCACAGGCGAGTGCCGTATAGACCAGCCCCACGGGCTTATCCTCAGTCCCACCCGCGGGTCCTGCAATCCCGGTCGTGGAAACTCCTATGTCGGTGCCTGCGAGACGTCTGACACAGCGCGCCATCGCATCCGCAACCTCCGGACTCACGGCTCCATGATCGCGTATCAGCGCCTCATCGACATTGAGGCTCTCCACCTTGGCCTCGTTGCTGTACGAGACGATTCCACGCTCGAGACTCGCTGAGATACCTGCGACGTCGGTCAGAAGATGGGCAACAAGCCCCCCGGTACATGACTCGGCAACAGCAATCGTCTTCCGCTTTTCAATGAGCATCCTGCCGACAACGACATGCAGGTCCTCCCCTTCAGTCGAATAGACCTGCCGTCCAAGGGGTCCGGTCATCATCTCGATTGCCGCTTCAAGGGCGCTGTCGGCTTCGGCCTCGTTCCCGGCCGTCGCAGTGAGTCTTAAGTCAACACCGGCCGTTCTCGGGAGAGACCCGAGCGAAATACCCGGCAGGGGAAGCATGTGCTCCAGCCGTTCGGCGATCCGGGATTCACTTATACCTATGGTCCTCACGAGCCTCGTCTTCCTGAATTCGTCGGATCGACGCTCTCTGAGTTCCCCGACAACTGTTCCCTCGAAGATCGCTTCCATCTCGCGCGGCACACCCGGGAACAGGTATACCGTGCTGTCCCTAAAGGACACAGCGAGGCCGGCCGCAGCGCCGACCGGGTTTTCAAGCGGCCTTGAACCCCCGGGAAGCGTCGCCAGGTTCTCAAGCACGTATGGCTGGACACCTTTGTGGTCTTTGAAGCGTTCCTTGAGGTCACTCAACAGGCGCTCATCGACAAACGGCTCCCGCCCCGTCGCGCGGGCCACCGCGCACTTGGTAACATCATCGGCAGTCGATCCGAGGCCCCCGGTTACAAAAACAAGATCCGCCTCGTCCACGGCACGCATCAGCTCGGAGGAGATTTCATCCGCATCATCGGCAATGCTGACAATACGCACCACGCCGATCCCGAGCTCCCCCAACCGCCGTGCAAGGTATACGGAATTGGTGTCGACCGTCTCACCGCCGATTAGCTCATCGCCGATCGTGATAATGCTCGCTCTCATCGGTCGTCACCCAAGAATGGCTTTTAGTATCTGGAGGATAAGAACTGTATACGCCCCTGCAATGCCGTCATCCAGCATGATCGCAAGGCCGCCGCCCATGCGTTCAGCCCGCCGTGCCGGAAAGGGTTTGACTATGTCGAGAAAACGGAAGATCAGAAATGCCCAGAGCATCCACCACCAGGACACGGGCAGCATGAAGAGCGCGATCAGCATGCCCCAAACCTCATCGATCACGATCCGCTTGTTGTCCTGACCGAACAGGGTCTCGCACCTGTGGGCGGACAGAACGCCCCCTGCGAAGACGACACCCACGGTGACAAGCCAGGCGGCCGAGAAGTCCTGGGCGAGAATACCCAAACGGACAAGGACCAGGTAGAGCACGATCCCGACGGCACTGCCCACCGTGCCGGGAAATATGGGGAAGTAGCCGGAGTAGATACCGGTGCCGACCGCCACAGCCAGACTATCGGCGGGACTTCTTCTCAATTGCCGTCCTTACGCTCTTCGCACGCAGCTTCACAGAGATTGCCGATGCCCGAAAGTGTCTGGAGCTCACGCCAGCGTCTGTCGATCTCATCCTGTCCTGCCTGGAGCACCTCCGGGTTGTCTTTGAGATGATCGAACCTGCCCTGCTTGCCGGTGAACTCGCTGAGCGGGAGCTTCTCTTTGGGCATATAGGTTATCTTCCACACGCCTTCATCACACTCATAGAGCGGCCAGAAACACGTCTCCACGGCCAGCCTTGCAATTTCTATCGTCTTTTCCATCGGGTAACGCCAGCCCCTGTGGCAGGGTGACAGGATGTTGATGAAACCCGGGCCGTCCTTTGAAAGGGCTTTCTCGACCTTACGCATGAGATCCGCATAGTTGCTCGGCGATGCCTGGGCGACATAGGGAATTCTGTGGGCGGCCATGATCTTCGTCATGTCTTTGTGGTACTGGGTCTTGCCGGGTATCTCGTCACCCGCCGGGCATGTCGATGTCGCCGCCCCGATGGGTGTAGCGCTCGAGCGCTGGATACCGGTATTCATATAAGCCTCATTGTCGTAGCAGATGTAGAGTATCCGGTGTCCCCGCTCGGCCATCCCCGAAAGCGCTTGAAGCCCGATATCGTACGTACCGCCGTCACCGCCGAAGGCGATAAACTTCATTTCCTTGGTGATCTTGCCCTGCCGCTTAAGCGACCTGTAGGCCGACTCCACCCCACTCACGGTGGAGGCCACGTTCTCGAAGGCATTGTGTATGTAGGGCACCTTCCACGCTGTGTAGGGAAAGATCGTGGTGACAACTTCGAGACACCCGGTAGCACATCCCACGACCACATCTTTTCCCGCAGCCAGCAACACCTGGCGCGCGACGATGGTCGCGGCGCACCCCGCACAGGCCCGGTGCCCACCGGTGAGAAGATCTTCTCGCTTGGAAAGCTCTTTTAGACTTGCCACTTTAAAAAACCTCCTATTCCCTCACACCCAGAAAACCGATTTCATCCGAGCTTCTGCCGCTCGAGACCAGTGCTTTGAGTTCTTCGAATGCCTGCTCGACAAGCGCCGCGGACATGTCACGTCCGCCGAGACCGTAGATATAGCCTTTGATGGGGACCTCGGCGTTGTGGTAAAGGGCACACCTTGTTTCGATCATCACCGGCCCGCCCTGGGCTCCGAATGAATGCGATCTGTCGAGAACCCCGACCGCCTTTGCACCCGAAAGCGCTTCTCTCACCTCGGCATACGGAAACGGTCTGAAGCTCCTTATCTTAAGGAGCCCCACCTTCTGGCCGTCGGCCCTGAGTTTGTCGACGACCGCCTTTGTAGTCCCGCATGTTGAGCCGATCGCGACTATTATGCGCTCCGCATCATCAGTGAAGTAGCGCTCGACAAGGCCGTAGTGGCGTCCGGAAAGACTTTCGAATTCGGCCGCAACGCTCCTTATAACCTCCGGCGCTTTCTTCATTGCCTCGATCTGAGGAATCTTGTGTTCGAAGTAGAAATCATGGAAGTCCAGAGGTCCGAATGTCATCGGTTTGTCGGTATTCAGAAGATCGTGTACGGGTTTGAAATCCCCGATGAAGTTCTGCACGGTCGCGTCTTTTAAGAGCTCAACCGGCTCGAGCGTGTGGCTTAAGATGAATCCGTCGAGGCAGACCATCACCGGCAGCAGGATATCCCTGTTCTCGGCGATTCTGACGGCCTGGACAGTGTTATCGTATGCTTCCTGTGAGTTCTCGGAATGCAGGTGTATCCAGCCCGCATCTCTTGCACCCATCGAATCGCTGTGGTCGCAGTGTATGTTTATGGGTGCGCTCAGGGCGCGGTTTACGACCCCCATCACTATCGGGCAACGCGTGGAAGCAGCTATGTAGAGGATCTCCCACATCAGGGCCAGCCCGTTGGCAGATGTAGCGGTCATCACCCTGGCGCCCGCGGCCGAGGCACCTACGGCGGCGCTCATTGCACTGTGCTCGCTTTCCACGAGCACGAACTCGGTCTTAACCCAGCCGTCGGAAACATAGTCGGCGAACTTGTGCATGAGCTCGGTCTGGGGCGTTATCGGATAGGCGGCCACGACATCCGGATTGACCTGCCTCATCGCCTCCGCAACGGCATCGTTGCCGGTGAGTGCAATCACCGTCTTCTCTGCAATGGTTTTCATCACTCATGCTCCTTCTGCTTCAATTCGGCCTCCTGGATCATCTCGATCGCATGTATCTTCGGCGGACAGACCTCGGCGCATATGCCGCAGCCCTTGCAGTGATCGAGATCGAGGCCGACCACCTTGCCGTCCTCAACCTTTATGGCAGAATCAGGGCAGTAGATCCAGCACCTGAGACAGTGAGTACACTTTTCCTCATCTCTTACGGGCCTGAAGGTGCGCCACGAACCGGTTTCATATTGTTCGGCGCAGCCCGCCTCATCTATTCGTCCGCCAATCGCCAGTTCCTTCCACCCCTTCTTCTTCATTTCTCTGCTCTTACCTCCTCGTAAGCCCTTTTCATAGCTCTTACGTTGCCGTCGATGATCGGCTTTGTGAATTTGCCTTCAAACTTCTTGCGCACAATCGACGTCATGCTGTCTATGTCCGCCAGACCGGTCACCTTTAGGAGCGCGCCTATCATGGGTAGGTTTGGAATGGGTCTACCGATCTCATCAAGAGCAATCCCCGTGGCATCCACCGTATACACACTGCCGCCCTCGAGACCGAGCTCTTTCCTGATCTCCTCCGCACCACTCGGAGAATTGACCAGCACCGTGCCGTCCTTAAGAAGTCCACCCGTGATGTCATCAGTTCCGATCAGGGTCGGATCCAGGACAATCACGATACCGGGAGCCGCCACATCACAGTGGAGACTCACGGGTTCGTCGCATATTCTGTTGTATCCCCTTATCGGGGCACCCATGCGCTCCGGTCCGTAGTCAGGGAAGCCCTGTGCGAACTTGCCCTGGTCTATAAGCGACTCGGCAAGCAGGAATGACGCGGTTTTGGCACCCTGCCCTCCTCTTCCATGCCACCTTATTTCAGTCAATGCACCCATGACATCCTCCTCATAAGAATTTACTTGATCTCTCCGCGTCCCTCAATAGCCCTTGCAAGGGTGACCTCATCGGCAAGGTCAAGGTCACTGCCCATCGGGACGCCCCGTGCTATCGTCGTAACCCTGACACCAAGCGGTTTGACCAGTCCCGCAACATAGTTGCATGTCGCCTCACCTTCGACATTCGGGTTGGTCGCTATGATGACTTCACGTGTTCCCTGCGTTCTTATCCGGTCCAGGAGGCTCTCGACCGACAGATCCTCGGGGCCGACACCGTCAAGCGGCGACAGCCTGCCGTGGAGGACATGATAGAGACCTTTAAACTCGCCCGTCCTCTCCACGCCCATCACATTACCGGGTTCCTCGACAACGCAGATCACCGACCGGTCACGCCTGGGGTCGCAGCATATTGCGCACGGATCCTGCTCCGTGATCCCACCGCACTCCGAGCAGTACTTGACCCTCTTCTTCATCTCGATCATGGCCCGTGCGAGCGCCGTGACTTCCTCCGACGGCGCCTTGAGCAGGTAGAGCGCAAGCCGCTGCGCCGTACGCCTGCCTATCGTCGGCATCTTGGTGAGCTCTTGAATCAGTCGTTCGATTCTATCGGAACTGCCAAGCAAGGTTTACCTCATCAGAACATGCCAGGGGGCAAGCCCATTCCACCCGTCACCTTCGCCATCTCGCCCATCATCAGCTCCTGGGCCCGCTTTCTGGATTCGTTAACTGCAGCAACTATAAGATCCTCGAGCATCTCCACATCGTCCTTGCTGACGACCTCAGGATCGATCTTGATGCTGATGATGTCCTGTTTTCCGTTCGCTATTACCGTGACCATGCCTCCTCCGGCTGAGGCTTCGACGGTCTTATCTGCAAGCTCATCCTGGATCTTCTTCATCTGGGTCTGCAGCTTCTGCGCCTGCCGCATGATATCCCCCAACTTGTTACTCACCGGATGTCACCTCCTCACGAGGCCGGCTCTCTCTGAGAACGGTCCTTCTTCTGCTGTCTTATTCCCACGACCTTGCCACCCAGATTCTCGATCAGCGTCTTGACAATCGGGTCCTTGTTTGCGAGCGCGACAAGTTCTTCCGTCGTCGGTTCGTCTTTGGGTCTTACCGTGTCTTCGACTGCTTCTTCAGCGGGGACACTTACCCTGGTCCGTATGACCACCGCAGTATTGGTAAGCTTTTGGAACTCCTGTGTCAATATGCGCATGTTCTGGCCCTTCATAACCATGCTCTCATGGAAAGAGCTCGGTACCTGCAGCCAGTATACGCCCTCCGACAGTTTCGGCGGCTCACAGAGATCGAGGATCGAGGCAAGAGCAGTCTTGGTCTCCCGCAGACCCTCGACGATATCCTGCCAGCCGGTGACTATGCCCGCGGTTGGGGGCGTCACCTGTGCGGTCTCGGCGGTCTTCTTCTTTCGGGCCGGTCTGGGCACAGCCGCATCGCGGAGCGGTACCCCGGCGTCCTTGAGACCCTTGTCCCCCGAAGGGCCTCCGCCTTCCATCTTCTTCAGCAGCTCGACCAGTGTGGATATCTTTGCGATCGATCTGACATGCGTCATACGAAGCAGCACCGATTCAAGCAGGTATCTCTGATGGCCGGCCCGCTTGACCGAGTCCTCGGCATCAGCGATCATCGATAGCAGGCTAAGCAGGTGCTCGGTTGTCACACCCTCGACCTCACCGGCCAGCTCCCGCCTTGTTTCATCGGTCAGGGACTCCAACTCCCGCGACTTGGCATCTATCGAGGCGATAAGGAGATAGCGGATCCACTCGGTAAGCGAGACGACGAGATCAAGCGGGTCGACCCCGCCATCGAACGCTTCTCCCGTGAGAGTGAGGACTCCGGCCTCATCACCGCCCATGATCGCTTTGGCGATGGATGATACTGTCTCGCTCCCCCTTAAGCCCATGATCGGTCTTATGTCAACCTCGGTCGCCGTTCCTCCGCTGAAAGCAAGTACCTGCTCGAGCATGCTCTGAGCGTCACGCATGCTTCCCTCAGACCGCTGGGAGATCATCGCAAGCGCATTGGTCTCACATGTGAACCCTTCTGCCTCACAGATATGCTTGAGCCTTGCCGAGATCTTGTCGGCAGGTATCCTTCTGAAATCGAAACGCTGGCATCTCGAAACGATCGTCCGGGGGAGCTTGAGCGGCTGGGTGGTCGCGAAGACAAACACGACATGGGACGGCGGTTCTTCAAGCGTCTTAAGAAGAGCGTTGAAGGCCTCCTGGGTCAGCATGTGAACTTCGTCGATTATGTAGACCTTCTTCTTCCCCCCAACCGATGCATACCGCACGCTTTCTCTCAGGTTCCTGATCTCATCTATACCCCGGTTTGAAGCGCCGTCGATTTCCATCACGTCCATACTGGTTCCCTGGGCAATCTCCGTACAGGCAGAGCACTTGCCGCATGGATTCGTGGTGGGGCCATCAACACAGTTGAGCGATTTCGCGAGCACTCTTGCGACCGTCGTCTTGCCGACCCCACGGGGGCCCGTGAACAGGTAGGCGTGTGCCACCCGCTCGCCTGTTATGGCGTTCTTGAGGGTGCGGCTCACATGCTCCTGCCCGATCACTTCGTCAAAGGTGGCGGGTCGCCACTTCCTTGCGATGACTATGTAGCCACTCTTATCGGGTGTCATGACGTCCTCTGTCTTAACACGCTTAACAGGCCGTGCACCCTTCCTTGATCCCACTCCCCGGGTGCCTCCCGGGCAGCCAGCTCCAACCAGGTTACCCTACGGCACATGGAGTTTCTCGTTTACCGCTGCTACCTTCCGGTCCTGACGGGGTTCACAAGTTTCCATTGCGTAGGACCTGATCTTCAACACCGCTTACCCGGCCGCGTTCCCAAGAAGACAAGACCGCAGAAGGGAGTTCGATCCCGCTATAGCGGCTTGCGGGTTACAGGGCACCGCTACCTCCCCATCTAGCACGACCCACAAAAAACCATCAGGTCACATCTTGAAATGCAGCGTCGGGTTTCCGTGCCCGACGACTACCCTTCTTTCCGGGTCTGTCCCCATCCGTTTTAAGCTCGATCCCCCAAGGATGACCCTTCATCACCGGGAGTCTCACCGGGGATCAGAGCTCAGAATTTGCGACTGCTGACTATTGCCCCAAGACGATACCAGCAAAGGATGGGGGGGTCAAGCACAATAACCCGGAGTCGCGTAACGCTTTGCGTACGGCGGTATTAGCGTGTCTTTTCGTAGTGGCCCAGGGCCTCGGGCATCCAGCCCTGGAGATCTGCGATCCTTGTCCCGCTGTTCGGGTGGGTCGAGAGGAATTCCGGCGGCTCCTGCCCGGCATGCTCCTTCTGCATCTTCTCCCAGAAGCTGACTGCCCCTCTCGGATCATAACCGGCCTGGGCCATATATATGAGCCCCATGTAATCCGCTTCGCTCTCATGGGTTCTGCTGTAGGGGAGGATATAGAGCAGACCTGCGCCGACGCCGTAGGCCGCCCGCGCAATCTCCATCGTCTTCTCACTTTTCGTCTTCATCGCTTCCTCAAGTGCTATGCTGCCAAGCTGGAGAGCAAGCATCTGGGACATACGCTCACCCCCATGTCTTGCGATGGCATGCGCGATCTCGTGGGCCATCACGGTCGCCACCTCGGCATCGGAAGACGCAAGTTCGAGGATCCCGGTATAGACTGCAACCTTGCCGCCGGGCAGACAGAAGGCGTTGAACACGGTGTCCGCTTCTATCAGGTTGAATTCCCACTCGTAGTCCGTCTTACCCGTGACGTCTGCTATCCGGCCGCCTATCGTCCGGATTCGTCCGACGGCCCGGCTGTCCGTTGAGAGTGTCGACTCTTCAAGTACTTCCTTGTATGTCTGAATTCCAAGTTCGAGCTCGGTCCCTTCATCGACAAGCATGAACCGCTTGCGCCCGGTAAGCGGGACGTAACTGCACGCCACAACGACGAATGCAAGACATACCGCACCGAGGATCAGTCTGCGCGATACAATGTGTGACCTTCCGATTAGACGCTTCATAGTGGAATCAACCTCCCGGCATGAAGTCAAGATTGACCTGCCAGATGTTTACACTTATTCGCCGCAGCTTACAAGATGTTTTTGCCGGCCTATAACATCGTCGGAGGTGGAACACCGGTGCGACACCGCACTCTGCGTGGACGCCTTTGACTTTGACATCGGGGCGCTGTGGCCGACGTCTCAGAATACGAAGGCGGCGAGCCCGAGGGGGCCCGCCGCATCTATGGTGGAGATGAGCGGATTCGAACCGCCGACCTCTGCCTTGCGAAGGCAGCGCTCTCCCAACTGAGCTACATCCCCTTTTCCACTGTCACCCTTCCCGGATCGGTGATGCCCTTAAGGACCGAAACATCGGACGTCACCCGGCCGATCACGTCGACCGGACTTGCCGGCACGATATCATCACCGCTGCTTGCCGGGGTCTTTCCATAGAATATACAGAACGCGTTGCCTGTTGGCCAGTACCCGATGTCTCCAATTTCGACTACCCTCCTGGGATTCTCGAGTTCGGCCGCAACAGGGACTCTGAAGTAGATCTCATCTCCCCACATCTGCGCGTTTCCGGCAAACGGCAACGCGGCCCACACCAGCTGAGCGGTTTTTGACTGTCCGAGCTCAGCCTCCAGTGTGATCTCACCGATCTTGATCCTTACCGATCTCAACTTGCCTCCTCAGCACCCGTTGTCGACATCATCCGGACCATTCCCGGAGGGCAATGATCCATCTGCAGGCCACGCAACTTTTTAGCTCTGACCCCAACAGGTGTAACTTTCTAGCTCTGACCCCCTGCATTTCTGCATTTGGTTTCTTAGTGGCGGAGAGAGAGGGATTCGAACCCTCGGGACGGTTGCCCGTCCACGTGATTTCCAGTCACGCCGATTAAGCCGCTCTCGCATCTCTCCACCATGTGATTATTCACGATCTTACTTCTTCGCCGGGCATGGAGACCCGACGCTCAATTTCAAGACCTGACCCCGAGGGATTTTTGGGGGATGGCGGAGAGAGAGGGATTCGAACCCCCGGGGCAGTTGCCTGCCCAACGGTTTTCGAGACCGCCCCATTCAACCGCTCTGGCATCTCTCCGCTTTTCATGGTTCCTCTGACTTTCTCACCTTTGAGAAGAACTCGAGGAGCAGACCCTTGCACTCCTCCTCGAGCATACCTCCATCTATCGTAATCTCCCTGTCCATGTATTTCAACCTTCCAAGGTCGACCGCACCGCCACAGGCACCACCGCGCCTGTCCGCGGAACCGAATACGAGCCTCGCGACCCTGGCCAGGAACATCGCTCCCAGACACATCACGCAGGGTTCGAGCGTGACATATACCGTCGACTCTTCAAGCCTCCAGTCACCTACACCGCTCGAGGCGGCCCCGAGTGCGATAATCTCCGCATGTGCAGTCGCGTCCTTGAGGTTCTCGACCCGGTTGTGGCCTCTGCCTATGATCTTCCCACCGGCCACCACGATGGCACCAACCGGGACTTCACCCTCCTCAAAGGCCCGCCTTGCTTCCTTTAAGGCTTCCGTCATCCAGATACTGTCGTGTCCTAAGTCCATATCATCAGCAAGTTATCAGACGGGGGTGCGCTCGTCAAGAGACCGCGGCCGGTCTACTTGGCCAGAATGACCTTTCGGGAGGTGACGACGTCACCGGCGGAGGCCGTGATGAAGTAGACTCCGGAACTCACAGGCCGGCCGTTTTCGTTCATGCCGTCCCAGGACAGCCTGTAGTAACCTGGAGTAAGATGGCCCCGCTGGATTGTCCGGACAAGCCGGCCATCCGCGGAATACACCGCCATTTCAACACTGCTTGTCTCACCGGCCGGATCGGGCCATGAACTGTCGGCGGACCGCCTGAGCGCTCTGGGCAAGCCGAAGGTCACGGTAACGTCATGTCTGAAAGGATTAGGGTGAGGAGCCCCGATTACAAAGCCGGGTGGGGACGCGTCGTAAGCCCTGCCCTCAACGGGTCCATAGTAGGTCTCAACTCCGTAGCCGTCAATTATGCCGAGGGTGTAGTAGAAGGATCTCCTGGCAGCGACCAACGTATCCGCATAGACATGGACCGAGTCGGTCCCGAGTTCGAACTGATACCGCAGGTGAGAGTACCTGTCTTCAGACATTGGACGATCGTCCGGGTAACGGTAGATGTTGAACACGAGGCCGTCGTCCTCCTGCTCAACATTGCTTCGGACCTTGATCATGCCATCCTGAGAAAAAGCCTCGAATTCCCTCACGCTTGCAACCCTGCGGTCGGCTCCGAATCTGAGACCCAGCACTATCTCACCGGGCTCGCGCCGGTCAACCCACAAAACAGTACTGTCACTCAAGGACGGAAGTACTTGATCGTCCACCTGGCGTGATATGGGAAACTCACTGCCGTTGGAGAAACTGTAACCGTATATGTCCCAGTTGCCGTTCCTCGAATCCTGCCAGACCACGATGTCGCCGTACACAACCGGGTGCCGCTGCAGGCCGTCACCGGCGGCTACATCCAGCCTCGATAAGGACCTGAAGTCGAGTGCCCGGACATCTCCTCCGTCAGCGGAGTGATCCTCCCACACCAGCTTGTCACCCCACACAGCCGGATTCACCTGGTCGCCGTCGTCGCCGCAAAGCACCACGATGGTGTCGGCCTCAAGATCGTAACCCACAATATCGGATCCTCCACCAAGGTCCTCTTCCCAGACGATCAGGGCGTTCGAAAGATCGGGGTTCCGAATGCTGCCCGTCGTTATGCTGCGTATGGTCTCTATGTCACCTGAAGCTCTCCTCAGCCGCAGACTCGTGGATGCAGGACCCTCGGATATCCATGCTACATTCTCACCCCAGACCGCCGGCTGTGTTTCATATTCCTCAGCCGAGCTGATCACGAACAGGACGCTGTCCTTGACATCGAATCCCGCTATATCACCGCCGGAGCTGAAGACTATGGTGTTTCGCGATACATCTACGCCTGCTCCGAGTGTCTCAAAGACGGCGTTGTAAGGAAGGCTGCTGCCGAATGCGACAAGGCACTGGCAAGACGGCGACTCGAGCACAAAACACGTCCTTGAAGACTTCAGAGCAGTAACTGCAATCTCGTAGGGCGTCGTCAGCAGTCTGCCGCCAATACCCGAGTTGACATCAACACAAGAGTTGTTGTTGCTCGTATGGTACTCAAGCACTCCCTGGGCAGGATCGACGACACCCCAGAGTCGCACGAAGTCGCCCCTGAATGAATCGATCCTGTGGCGCACGCTGAAATCCATGCTTTCACCCGGGCAAAGAGAGTCCACCTGAAAGCCGGCAAAACGCCGCGATTCTACTCTGAGGCTGTCATAGAACACCAACTCGAAATCCCTCGCGACATCGGAGCCGACGTTCTCCAGGTGAGCATCCACAGTAAGGGACTCTCCGATGACCACCGGGAACGGCCGCACGTCGCCTATGGTCACTTTGAGATCGGCAAGCGACAGGTAGAAACGCCGGTGCGCCTGGTTGTTGAGCTCAAAGCGCTCCAGCACAGCATTCTCAAGATCTATTGTCGCGTAAACGAGACGTGTCGTCTGGCCACCCGGCATCTCCCACGCGAAAGTTATCAGGGTGTCGGACTTCGCCCCCAACCCGGCCACCACGGCCGATCCGATCAGATGAGTCTCCTCCACCACTCCGTCGTAGGTGCTGACCATGAAGTTCTCAGCAACAGTGTGGCCCGCATTGGCCACCCGTACCTTGACAAGCGTCTCCTCTCCTTCCCTGGGTTCATGAGGATCAAGGGAGATATCCCCTGCACTCAGGGCAAGGTCGGCAAGCGGAATGTTGTCATGAGGGACGAAATCATAGTGGCCTGTATTCCAGACGTTGGACCTTGACTGCGAGTACTCGATCCTCCCGGTCTGCTTCGGACCAACGAAACGCCATACGTACACCTGGCCGGCCTTCGTCACGGCCACTATCTCGGCATTACCGTCGCCATCGAGATCATCCACAACAGGTGTGGCCGCAACCTCCCCACCGACGTCAATCGGAAATCCCGTCAGCACACCTTCACTCCCGAACACGTATACCTCGCCGTCGCCATACTCGGAGGTACCGGCCAGTCCTTCGATGCTGCCATTACCGTCGATATCAAGGAAAATGGGTTCACACCCCCGGATCGGATCGGGAGCATGGGCCTCTATGGCATTGCACTGGGAACCGTTCGCATTCCAGGCGACAATGGTACCGCACGAAGTCGACACAGCGACCTCGGGCAGGCCGTCGTTGTCGATATCTGCAGGAACCGGATTGCTGAGTTCATGGCAGTTGAACGGCCACCTGGGCCACCCGGGCCTTATCCTGCCGTCCAGGCCGACCAGGTAGATCGAATTCGAGAACAGACCCGAAATCGCGATCTCGAGCGTACCGTCACCATCGAAGTCCGCAACGCAAGGCGAACCGTCGCCACAACCGCGCCCTACCGGCGCAGGCCAGCCACTGAGGACTTCGCCGTTCCCATCCAGGACATATAGCGGCCCCCCGTAGCCACCGATTACGACTTCTTCAAGATGGTCACCATCGACGTCCGCGGCAGCAGCAGACATCCATACCTCGGACCCGCCCATGTCAACGGGCCATCCACTTACCAGGCCACCATTCTCATTCCATGCGTACACCTGACCGTCGGTCGAACCACAGATGATCTCAACGATGCCGTCATCATCGATGTCGGCAAGCAGCGCCGATGACAGGATCTGGTCTCCCGTGGACCGGGGCCATCCCGGACAAGGGGTACCGTCATTCTCAAAGACATGGACACGCCCATCCCTGGAGGTTACGACCACTTCGGATCTGAAATCCAGATCGACATCACAAACGGCAGGTTTCGAGTGTACGGGTGCCCCGACCACTGCCGGCCACCCGGGAACGGGTGTGCCGTCCAGTTTCCACGCATAGAGCATGCCGTCATTGCAGCCGACAATGATCTCCTTGACGCCGTCACCATCCAGATCAGCGACGGCCGGTGAAGCGGTCATGCCATCACCGGCGAACACGGGCCAGCCCGGCAGTCTCCTCACGGGGACCCCGAGCACGAACCTGTCCGTGGACTGATAGATCCCATAGGCATGAGTGCCCTCGATCGTGATCTCGAACTCAACATCGTAAGGCTCGGGAACGGTCTCATCTATCTGCATGGAGATGTTAGACACCCCCGAAAGGGAACCGCCCTCGATTGCTTCAAGCAAGACCACGGTCTCACCGGGGGTTACGTGGGGATCATCCGTACGCAGGGTGACTGTGAGGTCATCACAGGTTATACCGCGATTTCTGAATCTCAGACCCAGATTTATTTCCTCACCCGGGTCAGGCTCGCCGTCTCCGTCCCCGGACTCGTCATCGATCCGATAGTCTTCAAACAGGATCACAGGCGACCAGACCTCAACATCGAATGTCATGACATCGCCGGGATCACTGATGTTCCGCAGGCTGACCTGTGTGGGACTGCCCTCGTTCGATTGATTGTCCGGCCTCGTCCACCAGCTGAACGTCCTGTTACCGGTCTCTCCCGGATAGGGGTCTCCTCCATCCGATCCGAAACCCCAGAGTCTCCTCTCTTCAAGATCGAACCTTCCGTCCGCCTGTTCAAGACTTATGAGATGCCCGGAATCGCTCGAGTTATCCTGGTGTCTCTCGTCGACGTGATAGACAAGCAGCCCCTCGTCAAACCACGTCAGCCACGAATCCCAGGACTTGCTTCTCCTGTTCTCAACCATGAAGTACTGCTTCCCCGTCTCACCTTGGCTCCACAGCTTAAGCGCGTCCGGCCCATCCTCAATGCACGGAAGCTCGTATTCCACGTAATTGCTGTCGATCACAACCGGTTCCAGGAAACCCAGCTGGGTCTTGCACCATGGGTCGAGCCCTACCGGGCGGCGTCCCCCCTCACCCCACGAGCCGTAAGCCATCAGCGACCACATCCCGAGCCCGTAAGTGTTGAGCGTTATGTCATACAGGTCGGGCAACCCCAGCAGGTGACCGAATTCGTGCGCGAAGGTTCCCACGGGTCCGTCCTCGGGTTCGGTCGAATACATCCTGGCATATACACCGTCCACCGGCCTGGCCCTGATCGTCGAGACATGTGAATGGATGTGCCCCGGGTTCATCGTCTGCTCGTAGCCTTGCCCGGCATGCACGACCATGAGGAAATCGACATAGCCGTCGTCATCGCCGCTGTCGGGGATGCCGTCAGGCCCGTCATTGTCGAACTGCGAGAAATCCACCCGGTAGTCTGCCGCATCGAGGGCATCTTCAATCATCTTCTGGGCGTTTCTGGGATATGCATCCATGCCGGCATTGCTGTTGGCGTAATAGGAGAGCGGCTCCTTCACCCTGAACCACCCGTAAATCTCGCCCGTTATATCAAGTGCACCGTACGAGCTCCAGAGGTAGTAGTTTCTCATGCTCAGCTCGTTGTCGAGGCTGAAGAGCATCTCGTTAAAGTGCTGCCTGGAATGGAGGATCGTGTCTGCCGCAACGTCGTCGAAGTCGATCATCAACACAAGGGCTCTCAGCGAACCGGCCGTCTTTACGTTTCGATCGACAGGTTCCTCGGCCCGTTTGAGCTCCAGCATCTGCCTGACATGCTCCACCCGGCCCTCGCTATGCAGTCTTTCGAACACATCCGGTCTCAGAGCCACGGCGCAGGCAGACCTGCCCGCAAGGAGGACCGCAAGCAACACCAGTAGTCTCACTGCAAGTTGACGCTTCATTGCATAGACTGCCGCCTCTTCAGGTCAATTATCTTCTGTCTTATCTCCTGAGCTGAAGGAAGGAACCTGAGTGCTCTTTCGAAGTAGACGATCGCCTCGGGAACTCTTCCCTGCCCTTCCAACCCGAGACCGACCGTATAGAGGGCTTCCGGGTTATGAGGATCGTCGCGAAGCACGGTCTGCGCAAGCCTGATCCCCCTCTCTTGCCGGCCCATGTTGACGAATGCCCGGGCAATGGCCACCAACACCCCACTATCATCTTTACAAAGAAACTCAGCACGTGTGAAGGCTTTTTCTGCCTCCTCGTAGTTGCCCAGGCTCATATTACACAGACCGAGATTGAACGCCGCCAGCCCGAGCTCGCCGTCCGCAGCAAGCGCCTTTTCGAACTCAGCGACCGCCGATGCGAAGTCCCCGCTGTTGGCAAATGCCACTCCAAGGGTCTGATGGGCAAACGGCTCGTAGCCGGCACTTAACATCACGGCCTTTTCCATCATCTCTTTCGATTCATCGATGAGTCCGCGCGTCGCATAGGCTTTGCCCAGATAGAAGTATGAAGCCGGGTTCGACGGCTCGGCCTCTATCGCTTCCTTGTAAAGCTCGGTCGCCTCTTCGTATCTTTCAGCCTTCATGAAAAGAGCGCCTTCGTTGGCTATGTACTGGCTCGTCCAGTCCTCTTCAGCGACCCGCCAGAGGCTTGATACCGAGATCAGCCCGAGGACGAGCGCGGCCCCAAGCATCACTATGACCGTTCTAAAGGCCCTTTCGCGCAGTGCAACACACGTTTCCGTCACGGCGTAGCCCGCAAGAATGGCCAGGAACGGGACAGCGGGAAGACGGTACCTCCAGATCACAAAAAAGATGAGCGCGTTTGCAGCAAAGGCCAGGAGACCTGCTGTGATAATCCAGACACGTCTTCTCCGCCGCAGGATTGCGAGACCCATTCCCACGACTCCAAGGGGCATCACCACTGCATACGGGATGAGCGGAAGTCTGAGAACGGCCGAATGTCTCTGGACAAAGCGTGGTATCAGTTTAATATCACTGCGCTCGTAGGTGTTCAGGAAGTAGTAGACCTTTTTTGAAACCAGGCCGAGCCAGCGGGGGAAGTCATCACCTATCTCACCGAATGTTTTCAGGACATAGTATCTCGAAAGCTCCCTGTCGGTGAGTACCCTGCCCACCTCTTCTGCGGCGGCCTGTTTACAGGCGAGTGTGATCGAGTCCTCGCTGGGGTCCGCTGCGACTTGATAGGGGTACCGGGTCAAAGGCGCAACGGGCGTCTTGCCATCGGCGAAACCGGCGTTTCCGATATAGAAATTCACCGCACCCTGGGGCGAGAACACGTGGAACTCACCGAATGCCAGGTGGTTTCTGCAGCCGAGAAGCAGCATGAGTGCGACCAGCAGGGCGCACATCGGGACGACGAAGCGAACGCCCTTGGCAAACCCGACGAGGACCAGTATGACTGCGACGGTGACAACGGCGAATGGCAGTATGTCGGGTCTGGTCAGAAACGCCAGGCCAAGAAACAACCCGGTCAGCACACCGTTTGAAACGGGGCGGGCACGGATCCCCGCCAGGATGAAATAAACGGCCACTAACATGAAGAACATGAAAAGGGTTGTGGGCAGCAACTCACCGTCGGAGTAGACGGCCATCCTGTAAAGGGCAAATCCAAGACCCGCGACCACCCCCGCCAACCGCCCGAAAAGCCGCCGGGCGATAAGGAAGCACAGTCCGCACGTGAGAGCCCCGAGCATTGCCTGGATCACGAGGGGGGCCATGAATCCATGACCGAACACCGAATAGCATGCTGCGATGAAATACGTGTAAAGCGGAACCCTGAAAGACCCGCTGCTTGCGAGAGTGTCCCCGGCCAGGACGTCTTCGGCCTTGGCGTCATACCAGAAGGAATCGAGTACAGGGTATTCGAAATACGGTGAGTCCCGTATGTCGATCAGATAGGCAACCCTTATGGCAAGGGCTATCAGTACTATCAGAAACAGCAGCCTGCGATCCCTTCTGGAGATCTCAGGCAATATCCCACCTCCGGACACGGACAGCCACACCGGTGTGCCCCCGGAACCAACCCCGGAACCGGATCACTCAGATGTGTCCTCTTCCATGATCGGCGCCTCCGGACAATCGTAAAACACCGAGTCATGCGCCGCGTTGGTCCACGGAGTGAAAGCGACCTCTCCCCGGTTCCGCTTGCCGTCCGGGCAATCGCTTCCCCAGTAGTTATGAGTCGCCACAGCTACTTCTTTTTCATCTGTATACAACGTACCGTCTATGCGTAGACCTGCATTGTAAACCATGAAACCGTTTGTAAGGATGTTGTTTGCCGTTGTCAGCGAGCCTCCGATTGTGGGATAGGAGTGCCCGAAGATAAGAAATGCTCTGCCGTTATGCTCGAACGTGCATCTGGCGATCACGGGGGCACCGCCGACCATCGAGACCGCGTCACCATTTCGCGTGAAGGTGTTCTCTATCAGCTCCGGGTCGCTGTATTCAAGGTAAACACCCCGGTTACAGCCGGTTATGGTGTTGCCTGAGACAAGAGCATTGCAGTTAAGCAGATTGATGCCGTCCCAGGAGTTCTTGATCACGTTGCCGGTGATCGCCGGAGCCCCTGTAGTACACGGCAGACAAGTGTTGCAGCCTTTGCCCTCGAAGGTGAAGCCCGAAATCTCGGTTTCGAGATCGCAATCGATCAGCTCCAGGATATGCCAGCGTCTGTTCCACAAAACGGTCGAGTCAGGACCGTCTGTTGAGAGGACCTTGACACCGCTCCTCAGTTTGGCCTGGACCTTGTAAGTCCCCGGGGACACCAGTATTGTGTCACCGTACGTTGCCTCACCGACCGCCTCCTGTACACCCTTGAAGTCTTCCGGCACCTTCAACGTTCTCGCCTCGGGGCCCACCTGCACCACGGCCAGCAGGATCAATACGGCAGTTACTGTCACGACGGCAGTTCTCATCTTCTTACCCCCCACATCACTTAGTGTAAGGAGCGCGCCTGGCAGGATTTGAACCCGCAGCCTCGTGGTCCGTAGCCACGCGCTCTATCCAATTGAGCTACAGGCGCATTCTCCAAGCCTATCTTCCTCCATTACCTTGTCAATGGCGGAGAGGGAGGGATTCGAACCCTCGGAGAGGATTTTGTCCCCTCAACCGCTTAGCAGGCGGCTCGTTTCAGCCATCTCACGCACCTCTCCCCGATTCCTCCGGAAACTCAGATGGCGGAGGGAGTAGGATTCGAACCCACGGACCTTTCGGTCAACGGTTTTCAAGACCGCCGCCTTCGACCGCTCGGCCATCCCTCCACAAATGGGGAATCCGGCTACTTATATTGTATAATAACAGGTTACGGGAGTGTCAAGAACAAAGGGGCAAAGGGGGGCAGAGTAAATGGGGTCAGAGCTCGAAAATTCCGATGCTAACAATTTCGGTGACACCAAACTTAATTGACAATAATTAAGTTTGGTGTCACCGAAATTATCACCGGAATTGTCCTGACCCCGGTAGGCTACTCGTCGTCGAAGGCTTCCTGTTCCTCTATGGCCTCGCGCCGTTTGATCAGCGCCTCCTGACGCCCTATTTCCTTAATGGCGTAGTCATGCCAGGCGGGGTCGTTACACTCCACCGCCCTCTGGAACTTGTTGATAGCCCCTTCGAAGTCTCCCTGCTTCTCAAGCGCCTTGCCCCAGATGCAGTAGGCGGCCGCACTCTTGGGCCTTATTTCAAGTTCCCGCCGCACAACCGATATCGCGTCACTGTACCTCTTCACCTTCACATACTGGTCGGCCAGAAGCCAGTAGAAGTCGGGATTCTCAGGATTGAGCTCCAGCGCCTTCTCCATGTGTTCTATGGACTTCGACGCGTTCCCAATCTTATCGTATGAGGCGGCCAGCCAGTACCTCAGCTGGCCATCTTCAGGTTTCATCGCTGCGGCTTTCTCATAAAACTCAATGGCCGACTCGTAGTCCTCTACCTTGAGATGCAACCACCCGAGTGTTTTTACGACACTGAACTCCTCGGGAGCCAGCGTGACAGCGTGCGTGTAAACGCTTATCGCATCGACGAATAGCTCGTTCTCATAGAGCAGGTTACCCAGGGTCAGGACGTTACTGAGGTCATCGGGCTTGAGTTCCACGGCCTTGCGATATGACTCGATCGCTTCAGGCAGAAGCCCCTGCTTTTCATACGCAGCCCCGAGATTGAGGAAGTTGTCGGGGGCGTTCGGCGCCAGTTTGGTGGCGATTCTGTACTCCTCGGTCGCCTCCTTGAACTGCCCATCAGCCATATAGGCCCAGCCCAAACCTGCATGTCCCTCGGAATCATTCGGCGACAGTTCGACGGCCTTCTGATACGCCTCGATCGACTCGGTAAGCCGTCTCTGCTGGAGGTATATGAAACCCAGGTTGGTGTAGGCCTTCTGATAGTTGGGATCGATCTCCAGGACAGCCAAAAACTCCCTCGTGGCTTCCCCGAACATGTCGTTTCTCAGGTACTCCGCCCCCAGATAGTAATGCTTGTCAACCTCGCTTACCTCTATGTCGTCTCTATCCGGAGAAGGTCGAGGGGTGTCGGATGCCTGCTGGCTTACGCATCCTATAACCAGTGCGAGTGCCATAACCAGAAAGGAAATCGCTGCGATCCTCGCCGCCATTGATTCCGCTCCTTTCAATATGCCCATCAAGCGTATGACAAGTTCTTGACGCCAGACATTAACAAATCGGTCAATCGGTGTCAATCCGTTACTTTTTCAGATCCCTCTCGGCGCGATCGAGTGAGAGCCTTGCCCGCTCTGCTGTCTCGCTGGTTTCGTCCAACTCCACGATCAGCCTCCACTCGGTTATCGCCTCGACAAGCAGCCCGGACTCCGCAAACGCAAGTCCCAGATTATAGTGTGCCTCGAGGTTGTCCGGCTCGATCTCAAGCGCCTTGGTGAATTGCTTCACAGCCGCATCGACGTTCATCTCTGTGTAATAGACGACGCCGAGATTGGTATATGCCTTGGCATCGTTCGGATTGATTTCGAGGGCTTCTCTGAGAAGAACCTTAGCACTGTCAACCTCATCCGATTCGGCGAGCAGCATCGCCAGGTTCACCCGCGCGGGGTTCATTTCGGGGTCGAGACCGAGGGCCTTCTCATAGTTGCGCCTGGCATCGTTGGGCAACGCCTGTTCATAGAAGGTATTGCCGAGCTCGTAGTACACGTTGGCATCATCGGGAAAGTTGACGGCCAACTGCTCAAGCATCTCGACCCTGGTATCGGGGTCCAGGTCACGGGTCACATCCTCAACCGGGGCACGTTTCACCGCACGGCCGCCACAGCCGATGACGAGAGTCAGGGTGATCAGGGCTGCGACCGCCAAGCATAGTTTTCTCGACATCTTAGCCTCCTTATCATGTGAAACAACCACATATTATATATCGCTTGCAAATCGCTGAACCAGCACCTTAACATAACTTCGTCTAAGAAGTAAAGCGAGGAGAAACGTGGCAAAAGTGAGATCGGGCACCCTGGTTGTGCAGAAGTTCGGGGGGACATCCCTTGCCTCCCCCGACAGGATCAAGATGGTCGCCGCACACCTGGTTGAAGAGAAGAGACAGGGTAAGGACGTTATCGTGGTCGTGTCCGCGATGGGGGACACCACCGACCAGCTCTTCGAACTGGCTAAGACGGTGTCCCCAAACCCGTCGAAACGGGAACTCGACATGCTGCTTACCGCCGGGGAGAGGATCTCCATGGCTCTTCTCTCAATGGCCATAAGCGATCTCGGATATGAGGCGATATCCTTCACCGGTTCTCAGAGCGGGATTGTGACCGATACGAGCCACACGACAGCCAAGATACTGGATGTCAGAGCGCATCGGGTCGGGGAGGAGCTCGAGAAGGGGAGAATCGTAATCGTCGCCGGGTTTCAGGGCGTAAGTCCTGCAAAAGAGGTCACAACTCTGGGCAGGGGCGGGTCCGATACGACCTGCGTGGCGCTCGCAGCGGCTTTTCACGCCGAGGAGTGCGACATTTTCACGGACGTCGATGGAATCTATACCGCCGACCCACGCCTCGTGCCCCGTGCCAGGAAGATCGAGATAATATCCTATGACGAGATGCTCGAGCTATCGCTTTGCGGAGCGCAGGTTCTTCATTGGAGGAGTGTCGAGGTTGCAAGGCGTTTCGGAGTGAGAGTGCATGTGCGCTCGTCCTTCAGGAAGGAGATTGGGACAATCGTGACAGCAAGGGAAGATATCGAAACCGCCGGGATAAGAGGAATCACCCAGGACTTAGACCTCGTCAGCGTCAGCGTCAGAGACGCCGAAGACGCCGCCGGTCTTGCCCAACGTATGCTCGGAGCTCTTGAAGAAGCGGACATCGGGGTGAGATTCTTCAACATCTCCCCCGCCGGCGTCAGGAAAGGGACCATCTCCATAATGCTCCAACGCGATCAGAAGAAACCGGCGCTCAGCCGCATCTCTGAAGTGCTCCCGGACGCGGACCTCGACATCGATGAAGGACTGGCGACGATTTCCATCGTCGGTCACGGTCTCTGTGGCAAACCGGGCATGGCGAAGAAGATCCTTGCCTCACTGGCTTCACTTGACCTCCAACCGGAGATGATCTCAACGTCGGGAATCACCATGACCGTCGCAGTAAAAGAGACGGAGGTAGTCCGCGCAATACAAAGACTGCACACGGACCTCGGACTGGATAAAGCCGGCAATTCAGAAGGCCCCAAATAGGGTGTCGGAGATGGCAAGGAAGCCGAATGAATCGCGGGCAGGCTTATGTTTAAGATACGCCGAGGACCGGTGAATGAGGCTGACGCCGCCTGAGCCGATACACACGGCGCCGCGCGTTATGTCACCTCAGGACTTCGGCATCCTCCTTCACCACCCTGCCGTCCCTGAGGTAGATCACTCTTGCCGAATAGTCCGCGATGTACTTCTCGTGTGTGACAAGCACGATCGTCTTGCCCTCTTTATTCAGCTCCGTAAATATGGCCATGATCTCAGACCCGGTCTTGCTGTCGAGATTACCGGTGGGCTCGTCGGCAAGAACGATTGTGGGATCGTTGACAAGCGCTCTGGCGATTGCCACCCGCTGTCTCTCTCCGCCTGAGAGCTCGTTGGGATTGTGATACACTCGGTCTTTAAGCCCGACCCGCTCAAGGATCTCAAGGGCCGTCCTCTCCCTGTCCTTCCTGCCGACATTTGAGTACAGCAGCGGCAGCTCCACGTTATGAAGACAGTTCGTCCTCGGAAGAAGATTGAATGTCTGGAAAACAAAACCTATGCTCTTGTTCCTGATGCGCGCGAGTTCGTCGTCACTCAGATCGTCAACCTTGCGGCCGTCGGGGTAATACTCGCCCGAGGTAGGCCTGTCAAGGCATCCGATGAGATTCATCAGTGTGGACTTGCCCGAACCCGATGGTCCGACGATGGCCAGGAACTCACCACTCTTGACTTCAAGTTCTATCCCCCGCAGTGCATGGACCATTGCTTCGCCCATCTCATACTCTTTGACAATACCTGTCATGTGGATGAGTCCCATCTTAGCTCCACCCTCCTATCTCATCGAATATCCCCGCCGGCCTTTCCGCCCACGAATCTTACCATCTCAAGATAGCACCGACACCGTCAACCTCTTCAAGGCCGGACTTGGGCTGTACGTAATTCACCTCTGCATCGTGTTCAACGGCCAGCACTGCAAGGTGTTCTGAGACATCCCCGATCTTGCTAAGTTTCTTTTCACAAAACACGCACTCCCCGGCACCCATCACCTCAACACTGCCGCAGTCAGCGCACAGGCAGCCACCGATCTCGTGGTTATCTACCAGGACAAGCGTATGAACCCGTCCCTCCTGGAGCGCGGCAACAGTGTTCTTAAGCCCTGTCACCGTCATATCACCCGGGCCCGACCGGGCAAGCAGTCTTTCTGCTATCTCCCTGGCCTTTCGCTCCTCGGTCTCCCGCTCGATCTTCTTTGCAGCGGCTTTGATTTCGTTTATGTTGGATGTCACATCGGTGGATATGTGACCGACCACTATGCTCTGGAGGTACGAGTGAAGAACCCGGTTGAGCCTTGTTCGCACTTCCTGAGAGCCCCCTATGATCACGTGACCGAATCCTTCGGCCTTGTGGAATCGGAACATGGTATCCGCCACGTGCTTGAGGTGTCTGTTGACATGATCCTCAATATGCCTCTGGAACCTCGCCTGGGCCATCCCCCCCTGCTTGTGCCACCCGGGCACATCATCGAGTATGTCCGTTCTCTCCAGTATCTCTCCAAGATAGACCGTGAACAATCTTGCCTTTTCCTTATCGACAACAACAACACAGTAACGTCGTCCCTCGTCGACTATCTTAAGAACAGGGAGCACAAAAGGCATCTGGTCGACGACGCATCTGTCCGGAACCGTCACAGGAAGCCTGAAGACCTGCCAGAGCCCGGCAGGCTTTGAGGCGAATATCGCAAGCCCCTTCGCCCGTCCCTTGAAATCCATCGTGAGAAAATTCTGGATCCTGTGAACATCCTCCTCCACATGTTTCCGGGCCTCCCCCGTGATACCGGCCTCGGTTATCGCCTTCTTCATTATGTCCTTCGCCTCGATCTCGTAGGCCTTGCGCTGCGCCTTGTAAACACCGATCCCCATGTAGAAGCTCAGCACGGGATGCGAGCCCGATCTGAAGTGAAGTAAGTCGATTATCTGCTTGCGATTTATCATCTGCGGAATTCTCCTCCTGCCGCTACTCGACCTCGCTCTCTTTCCATCCGTATTCACCTATCAGGGGGACAAATACACATCCCTCCAACTTCTCAGTCTCGTAGTCATCACCCCTTCGTGTCACCCTCGTCAATGTCTGCTGGAAGCTGTTGCCGACCGGAATGACCAGCCTACCTCCATCGGTAAGCTGCTCGATGAGAACATGCGGCATGTCCGGTGCTCCGGCCGTGACGAGGATACCGTCATATGGAGCCCTCTCAGGATACCCCTTCGAGCCGTCACCGACCATGATCTCAACATTTACGTAGCCGAGCGCCTTCAGGGTCTGCGCCGCCGCATCTGCAAGCTCGGGCTGTCGCTCAAGCGATACAACATGATCCGTAATCTCCGCAAGTATCGCGGCCTGGTAACCCGAGCCGGTACCGATTTCAAGCACCTTCTCATGTCCCTCAAGGGCCAGGGCCTCCGTCATCACCGCCACCATGTAGGGTTGCGAGATAGTCTGACCGCACCCGATCGGAAGTGGCCTGTCCGCATAGGCGGAATCCACTCGTTCGCTCGGCACAAACAGATGCCTGGGGACCTTTCTCATGGCTTCGAGCACGAGCCGGTCCTGGACACCACGTGACAGTATCTGTTGCTCCACCATCTGGCTCCGCTTCGCCTCCAGGTTTCCCTGTTTCATCTCAGAGCGCCTTCCTGAGCTGAGCGGCAGCATCTTCAGGGGCGACTATGTTTATGTTCATGCCGCTGCCGATCTCAAAACCGGCGCGCGTGGAAAGTCTGGGCAGGACCTCGACATACCAGTGGAAGTGCGGCTCGCCGGCAGAGTAGTGGGGGGCGGACCGCACAACGTAGTTGTAATCGGGATTGCCGAGCAGGCGGTGCAATCTCAAGAGAGTCTCTCTAAGCAGTTTGGCGAGCAGATCAGCGCCCTCCTCGGTCAGGACCCCGAACGATGACGCATGTCGTCGTGGCAGGATCCACATCTCATAGGGTACCGTGGACGCGAAAGGACAAAGGGCAACGAACCCTGCGTTGGAACAGACCAGCCGTGTCTTTTCGGCCAACTCATGGTGGAGTATGTCACAGTAGACACATGTGCCATGGTCATCGTAATACCTCTGGGCCTCCTCTAGCCTGCGCCTGATCTCCTGGGGAACTATCGGGGTGCCGATTATCTGGGAATGCGGATGTTCAAGCGACGTGCCCGCCTCTTCGCCCTGGTTTCTGAAAACTATGATCAACTGGTTCCAGTCGGACCGGTCCAGCTCGAGAAATCTCTCTCTATACGTGTGGACGATCCTTGCAACCTCCTCGTCGCTCATGGTTGCAATCGTCTTGGAATGGTCGGGTACCTCGATCACTACCTCATGTGCACCGCAACCGCACATCTCAAGATAGATGCCTGTTTTCGTCCTTCCGGGGTCCGACCCGGGCTCCGGTGGAGCCAAGGCCGAAAACTTGTTCGGCACCACCCGAAGGGCCCAGTCCTTATCATTCCCAGCTCCGGTTGCGGGAAGTGAGAACACCGCCTCGGGCGTCTTATGCTCGTTGCCGCGGCAAAACGGGCATTTCTCATCATGTGACGTCTTGGGCTTTGCATCCGCTTTCTTCCTGGCGAAATCGTCGGGGCGCTTGCCGCGCTCCTTGGCGATAATGCTCCAGGTTCTGGTCGCAAGATCCTGTCTCAGAATGGACACTACATCCTCCCATCAATCCAACTCAGGCTCTTGAGCACGCGCTTTCTTAAGTCCTTGGGTGCCGGCAGTCTCCTCGTGATCCGGCCGCCTTTGATAAAGTCGCGGCTCAGGTTCTCGACCTTACCCCCGCATTCGCATCTTACGCGTGCGCGGCTCCTGGCCGGTACAACAAAATCACTGTGACATCCGGCGCACCTCAGGAGCTTTTTCTCACCGCTCATCTTGCCTCTCTTGGCACGGGACTCACCGTCAACTTCAACTATGTCCATCGCGTAGTCAATCACACGCGCATTGCTCAAACAAGTGCCGACACCGAAACCGTCGACCACCTCACCGAGATCCTCGATCTCTGCTTCGTCCAATCCACCGCTCACGAGAATCCTGACATGGGAGTAGCCCCGAAGATCGAGCTCCCACCTCAGTTCCCTGACGATTTCGTACATGTCACCCCGTCTCGAGCGTGGCGTATCCAGCCTGACACCGTAGAGCCCACGCCCGAGCGTATCGCATGCCGCCAGTGCTTCGAACTTCTCATCCCCGAAAGTGTCGACGAGAGCGATACGCTTGATGTCTTTGGGCATGTACTTGTCGAACCCGGCCAGGGCTTCATCGATCCCGCCACTCAGTATGACCAGCGCATGGGGCATCGTACCCGACGGTTCGATCCCCAGCATCTCACCCGCCTTGACGGTTGCGACGCCGTCACATCCGCCGACAAAAGCATTCCGTTCGATCATAGGTGACACGGCCGGATGCATACGCCTGGCGCCGAAACTTATGAGCGTATGCTCACCCGCTGCGATCCTCAGCCGTGCCGCCTTCGTGGCAACACCCGAAGCCTGGCACAGAAAACCGAGGAGCGGGGTCTCGAGAGCTCCGAAATCGATGTAGTTGCCTTCTATCGTCATCACAGGTTCGTCGGGCCTTATGACGGTACCCTCATCGACCGCCCTGAGATCGATATCGAGCCCTTCGAGGAGGCTCAGGCATTCCTCGAGACCGGCCATGATAGCCCACGCGTAGTCGGGAGGCAGGCTCTTCGCAGTAAACTCCGCCTTGACCCGGCTGGAGGATTTCGAGCGCTTGAGTATCTCGACCGTCCTGTCGAAATAGACGTCTGTCGTACGCCCGAGCCGTATGTCCCGCTCGCTTGCGATGTGAAAAGACCGTTTTTTCATGTGAGCCTCACCTTGAGAACATCGGCCATCTGGTCGAGTGCGAACTCGTTTTCGTCCGGACTCAGGGCCGCGACACCGTCCCGCGGGACCTCCACATCGTATCCTCGCATCACGGCATCTGCGGCGGTGAAGAAGATGCATATATTGGTAACAATGCCGACTATTGTCAGCCTCTCTATCTTCATTCGCTTAAGAGTATCCTCAAGCTGTGTCTTATAAAAAGCTGAATACGTGGTTTTGGCAAGCACTATGTCACCCCGGCCCGGAGCGAGCTCTCTGATCACCCTGCTTCCCTCCGTCCCGCCAACGGCGTGTCTCGGCCAGATCTTGAATTCCCTGTCATCCTCCGCGTGCGCATCACACAGGTAGATCACCGGGATTCCCTCTTGCCTGGCCCTTTCGATTCTCGTGCGGACAACCGGGATGATGTCCCGGGCAAGCGGGACTTCGAGCGGGGCCCCGGGCAACACGAAGTCGTTCAGCATGTCTACGACAAGAAGGGCCCCTCCGCTCTTATGCTCTATGGAGCATCACCTCCGAAATAGGGGGAACCACATGGAAGATTTCAGATTGTGACAGGGTCGGGCCACCTGTAAAGACCACTAATGCGTCTACCAAGTCAGCTGGCTCCACTCAATTCGGCTTCCATACCGGGAACCGCAGAGTCACACCGCATGTATCACATCCTGCGCCCGGTGCAGGGTCTACTTTAGCACAACAACCTTACCGCTGGCAAGTCCTGTCCCGTAGCGCAGTGTATAGAAGTAGATCCCCGGAGAGACCTCACCGCCGGCAAGTCCCTCGTTTAAGGCTATTGAGTGGAATCCCTGACTGAGGATTCCGGCATCCCTGCTTGAGATACTCCGTCCGGTCACATCATAGACCGTGATCGATACCCGTGAGGGCTCCGCCAGCCTGAACATCAGACTGGGCAGCTCGCCCGATGGCATCGGCCCCGCGGATACGTCGAGTGCGGCTTCGTCCCGGGTTTGGCGCGATGCTATACCCGCATTCTCAAGCAGCTTGTCCATACACATAAAGCCGAGGTAGTTCGTAACCCAGGACTGGTCCTGATCATCGGGTTCGGGATCGGTGACGGGGATCCCGCCGTCCAGGTCACCGTCATTGAGCACGAGCGTGTCCGCAAGGTGCTTGAAATAGTCGTAGTAGACTCCGCTCCCCAGAACCTCGGCCGCCGTGATCTGACCGAGCGCGGCCCAGCCCCGCCAGGCATTCTGGTACTGTGACGAATCGACTTCCGTATCGAGATACGGTGCGTACGTATCGACCCAGGTTTCAACTCCCGTCGGATCGTCTTTGAAATAGGAGTTAACCACGCCCCACATCACAGCCCCACCCTCCATGGCCCATTCCTGCCAGTGGAACTTGTTCGGGTTGGTCTCAGCCCAGGCCTTGACCGAGTCCGCATAGTCAACCGCTTTGGTCATGTAGGTCGTGCTCCCGACGTCGACACCGTAGTCATAGAGGTTCCCTACCGCCCAACCCATTATCATTCCGTTGAGCCTCTTAGGCGCACCCACGGGGAAAAAGAGGTACATCGGATGATGACACAGATAAGAAGCGCACGAATCGGCGTAAGCCGAGTAGGTCGCATCGCCGTATACCCGCCGGTATTCCATCTCCGCACGCAGGGCCCACCCGCAGTTATAGACACGGTAGTAGCCCGTCACGCGGTCGTCTCCTCCCTCTTCACCATATGCCGGGTTATTCATACAGTACTCCCAGGCGGCGTCGATGTTGTCGTGGTAGGCATCCAGACCGCTTCTGCTGTAACAGCGGGACCAGATCCATATCGACTCGCTCGTGTTGTCGGTCTGGATCACCTCCAGCATGTGCTCGCCTTCCCTTATCCCGCCATAGGTCATGAGCAGAGTGTCACTGACCTGCATGGTCACGATGAAGTCGGCCCCCAGTAGAAGCCTGGCGAGCGGATCGTACTCGTAGTCAAACGGGCGTGGACCCGGGACACCCGCCCTGAGGGTGAAAACATCTTCATGCGACTCCATACTCATGAGTTCTTCGGGCGTGACATAGGGGGTCGCGTATGCTGCCACGGGGAACATACAACAGACCAAACCAATCAGTAGCACTCGCTTCATATTGACACCTCCTGTGGCTGAACACATTCCAACGCGTCCCATTATACACCGAATCTCCGCCTGTTTCAACCACATTCCCCCCTCCACATGGGGTCAGAGCTAAAAAGGTGATAAACCCTTGGGGTCAGAGCTCACATCTGCACCTTTTTAGCTCTGACCCCAAGGGTTTATCACCTTTTTAGCTCTGACCCCAAGGGTTGTGGGTTAGTCGGTCATGGCGAGGTAGACGCCGTAGAGGATAAGGGCGCCGCCGATGAACAGCGCGTAGCCCGGGACTTCAGCAAAGAAGAGCCACGCAAGAAGTGCGGAGCCCACGGGCTCACCAAGGATGGAGATGGCGACCTTCGGCGCGGGGATATACTTGAGTGCCCAGTTAAGCGACGTATGACCGAAAACCTGTGGACCGAGTGCGAGAAGCGCAAACCAGAGGTAGTTCACGGGTTCGAATCCCGTGAACCCATGCCCCCGCAACATCATCCAGGCAAGCAGCAACACGGCAGATGCCGTGTAGGTCATGAACGCATACTCGATATAACCGAGGCTTCTTCTGAGCGATCTACCGATCACGAAGCATGCCCCGAATGCCGCCGCCCCACCGAGGGCAAAGAGGTCACCCTTGAGCATCCCCGGACCAAGATGGATATCTCCCCGACCAATGCTCAGACTTCCGAGAAAACACAGCACCGTCGCGACGAGCGTCCTCCGGCTTATCCCCTCCCTGAGCACAACCCAGGCGAAGATGGCCGCGAAGATGGGGCTTGTCGTCACAAGCACCACGGAGCTCGCCACCGTCGTGATTTGGAGCGATTCGATCCACAGCAGGAAGTGAAGCGAGAGAAAGACGCCCGAAAGCGCACAGAGTCCCACCTGTTTTTTCGTAACCACAAGGCCCCGGCGCTTCCCGGCAAAGAGAGGCAGCAGGATGAGTGATGAGAAGGCGAGTCTGAAGGCGGCTATCACAGCCGTGGGTACGTTACACAGTCTTATCAGGATCGCCGCAAATGAGACCACCACGATCGCAAACGCAACTACAATCGGTGCCCGTCGCTCAGGAGTCACTGTCCGACCTCACCTGTGTGTGGTAGGCTTTCCTGACCTTCCTGAAAAACCCAAGCCCCTCGGGGCTCTTGTAATCGGGATACGTCCACTCTACCGGTCTGAAATCCTTATCTCTGTATATGAGCGTGACCTCGGCATAATACCCCATGCCCACATAGATGCGGTGAGAGAAGTTCTTGGCAGTTGCCAGAACCACCTGTGCGTCATCAACGTAACCGGGGTCGATGTTGACTGTCCTCATCTCACCCTGAGCCAGATCCTGCTCGGTCCGGATCGCCAGATGCTTGGCCCGTGAGAGAAACGCCCGTTCGCGCAACTCCCTGAAGGCGATCCACTTGCGGAGCAGTCCATCCCCCATCTCGTCCCTGTAGTACTGGGTAAAGTCAAAAGGCAGGACCGGGCTCTCGCAATCGATGTCGCCGAAGTGAGCGGTAAGCAGGTCGGCTGCCTGCGCGAAAGACTCCTCACAGCCTATCAGACCGCAGAAGATCTTTATCTGCGAGGGTCGTGTTCTTCGTCGTGCCATAGCTACTCTCCTGCGAGTTCCTCCTGGCTTCGCCATCTGCCCCTGACTATACCCTCCTGGGCCAGCCGATCAAGGTTTCTCCGCTCGTCATCTGTGAGAAAGACCGGATCGCCGCCTGCCAGAGGTGTCCCCGGAAGCGGCATGAAGAAGTGTATGTAGAAGATGGTGCCCGTCGCTCCCAGCTTTTCGACAAACGCAAACGTCGCTTGCCTGTCATCGGATGTCTCTCCGGGGAAACCCAGAACCATGTCGACCGCCGGTACGAACCCGCATGATGAGATAATATCACAGGAACGCCTGATGGCCTCGACCCCGTGGCCCCTGCCGATAGACTCGAGCATCCGATCGCTGCCCGACTGGCCACCGATCACCAGCTTCGTGTTGGAGACATGTGCTTTGAGGATACGGATTGCATCTTCCGTCACGTAGTCGGGTCTCACCTCCGATGGGAACGAACCCAGATAGAGCCTGCCGCCCTTTGACACGGACCTGCTTCTCACAAGGAGATCTTCCAGCACATCACAGTTGGGCTTCCCGGCCTCATCCGATGCATAGCCAAGCGAGTTCGGAAGCAGGAAGCGAAAGTCCTTCATGCCGAAATCCGCATAGACCGACACGATATCCTCAATCTCCGCCACACTTCGAAACCGTTCGACCCGGCCGTGAATCCCGGGCGTCTGGCAAAACCCGCACCCCCAGCTGCAACCTCGCCCGATTTCAATATAGGTCGGGAATCTCATACGCGTCGGCAGCGCCGGAAACGAGCTCAGATCGACGGGAACCGTCCGCGGCTTACCCTGCAAGATCTCACCCTCAAGCCTGTAGACGCCGGCTATCTCACTGAGACTCTCCCCGGCCGCCGGATTGCGTGCCACCTCCCGGATCACGTCCTCCCCCTCGCCGACACAGCAGTAGTCAATGCCGGCACTGAGAGCCTTTAGCGGTTGTCCGCTCGAGTGGGCACCGCCTGAGAGCGTTATGAATGCATCCGTACCCCATCGTTTCTTAAGGATCTTGATCAAGCGTAAGGCGGACGGGAAATTCACGGTCATCGAGGAGACACAAACCACTTCAACGGTGCGCCCGGATCGATCGAAGTCGAGCTCGAGCAGATCCTTCGGGGTTGTCACACGTACGCAGTCGGATACATCGTCGACTTCGCATTCGAGTGCCGCGACAAGTGAAGCGATTGCGGTTCGGTTCAGGCGATCACGTACGAAGGTGAATCTGACCCGGTTTTTCATTCAGGGAAGGTTGACCCAGTCGAGTCCGAGCTCATGCAGCTTTTGCCCGGTCGGGATACCATCGCTCGTCCAGCCTCTCAGGTTATAGTAATCATCCAGCATGGCTTCGATCTTCTCGCGCTCAAGGATGCCACCGTCCGTGGAACCACCGGTCAATTTGTCCTCGTAAACCCTTGCCGGCGGAATGTCGGACGCACGTCCGAATCCCGGCACCTCCCGCACCCAGAACATGCGTGTGAGATTCCATATCCGTTCGGATATCGAGATAAGATCCTGCTCGCTGTAATCGATCCCCGTGGCTTTCCTGTAAGCTTCGGCATAATCGCTGACCGGGACCTGCATTTCAATCCAGGGAAGCCTGCACACCCCGAGGGTGTCAAAAAGCGGCCGTGTGTGTTGAAGCTCGATCACCTTGACCGCCTTGCCCTCAACACTCTCCCGTCCCGTCGCGATGTCATGCGTGATCGCCCATGACGGTCTGTGGTGCGCACCAATATCGGAGGTCATATATGAAAGGAGCATCGCAGGCGCCCTTCTCGTTTCATACCCGCTCTGCTCGAGCCCCTTTACCTGCATCGCGAACTTGATGGAGTCCCCGCCAAAGTGCTCGGCAGCAGCCTTGCTGCCCTCGGCAAGCACATCACCTATGCCCTCCCGCATCGCTATCATCTTCAGCAGACTGAAGACGCTTTCGGGATCACCGAACTTGAGCACGAGCCCGCCCGTATCCTTCTCCGTGATGATACCCTTCTCGAAACATTCGATCGCAAAGGCTGCAATGCTCCCGCCCGATATCGTATCGATGCCGTAGTCGTCACACAGGTAGTTGCCGTATGCAACGTCCTTGATATTGCCCAGAGCGCAGTCGCCCCCGATCATCGCCGTGGTCTCATACTCGGGGCCTTCCACGTAAACATCATACTTATCCGTCTTGGCATGCGAGTACTTGCCGCAACACATCGCACAGGCAAAGCAGGCCTTGTTTATGACCACGATATCCTTGCGCATGCGCGGCCCGCTTATATTCGTGAACTGCTCGAAGTAGCCGGACTTGAAGTTCCGTGTCGGGAACGCACCGATCCGGTTCGCCCAGTTTACGACCGCCGATGTTCCGTAGGTCTGCCAGAGCTCAAACGCCGGGTTGGTGAAGCACTGCTCGTACATGCGTCTTCCGACCTTCATAAGACCGTCGAGATCATGTACGCGAATCGCCTTTGTACCTCTCAGGCAGATCGCCTTGACTTTCTTCGAACCCAGAACGGCACCCAAGCCCGTCCGTCCCGCCTGGCGGCCGAAATCATGGGTTATGCAGGCGATCTTTACGAGCTTCTCACCAGCCGGGCCGATGGAGGCAATCTGGAAGTCATCACCGAGACTGGCCTTGAGCGTCTCTTCGACGGCGAAAGAGCCTTTGCCCCATAGATCACCGGCATCCTCTATCCTAACCTCGTCATCATCTATGACGATGTAACAGGGTTTCTCACTCTGTCCATCAAGGATGATCATGTCGTAACCGGCGAGCTTGAGTTCTTCCGGGAAGTGACCCCCGGAGTTTGCCTCCCCGTAGCCACCGGTAAGGGGTGACTTACCGCCCGTCTGGATCTTGCCTGAAGACGGAACGAAAAGCCCCGTGAGCGGTCCCGTCGCCATGATAAACTTGGCATCGGGTCCGAGCGGGTCCGTGCCCGGTGCCAGCTCCTTAAACAGCGTGCGGATTATGAATCCCCTGGCACCTATGTAGTCCTTGATGAGATCGTCCGGCGTCGGTTCCTTCACGACCTTCCTATCAGTCAGATTGATTTTTAAAATGCTACCGCCATAGCCGCCTGTCACTTTGCTCCTCCATCTCTACTCTTTCCAGTAGAGCGCCTTCGTCGGGCAGATCTCTACACACTCGCCACATACATCACAGATAAAGGGTTTCTCAAAGTCCCTGTGAGTGAAGATCGCACCGAAAGGACATTCGTCAACACAAACAAGACAGTAGTTGCACTTGTCGGCATCGATCTTCATGACGCCTGCCTCGTTACTGATCGCATCAGCCGGACAGACCTCGATACACTTCTCGCATTGGGTACAGAGACTGATCTTATACTTGCCCGGAGCCGGAAACTTACCCGTTATGCCGATCGCCGCCTTCTTAGGGTTGTGTTCCTTGAAGTGCTCGAGCGAGCATATCAATTGACACGTCTTACACCCCGT
This sequence comes from Candidatus Eiseniibacteriota bacterium, assembly GCA_043810925.1. Classification (GTDB taxonomy): domain Bacteria; phylum Arandabacterota; class Arandabacteria; order Arandabacterales; family Arandabacteraceae; genus Arandabacterum. Next base: position 10,854 of record JBDRNT010000094.1, on the reverse strand, counting down.
ACACCGTAGTTCATCCCTGCCGATTTTCACGTCTAACCCCCGTCTATATAGCTGGCCGAGATTCTACCACACGCCGCAGTGCGAGTCAACGGACCTGCTGAATCGCCACCGCACCGCTGAATCGCCGCCGGGTCGCTACCGAATCGCTGCCATATCGCCGCCGAACCCCTGCCGCTTTTATATCTTGATGCAGCTTCCCGTTACAGCCCGATAGCAGCAGCGGCTTCCTCCGAGAGTTCAGGCGGCATTGTGAGCAGGCTCACGACAACGATCACTATAAGACTCACGATGAAACCGGGCACGAGCTCATAAAGAAATCCTGAAAGCACCGGAATGTTTTTCCAGATAATCACCACGACCGAGCCGGAGACTATCCCGGCGATCGCACCCGCCCTGGTCACCCGCTTCCAGTAAAGTGAGAGCACAAGCAGCGGGCCGAAACTCGACGCGAGTCCTCCCCAGGCGTAAAGCACAAGCCAGAAGACAACTCCGACGGGGTTTTCCGGGTCCTGGCGCAGCGCCACCACCATCGCAACGAGACCGACGACCAGCGTGACGATCCTGCTCAAGCGCACGAGCTGTTTCGGTTTGGGCTCTCGCCCGAAGGTCTTGTGATAGAAGTCCTGCACAAACGATGACGATGCGACAAGAAGCTGACTATCGGCAGTCGACATCATCGCGGCCATCGCCGCGGCGATCATTACGCCTGCAAGCCATGAAGGTAGAATCTGCATCGCAAGGAGCGGCATGACCCTCTCAGGGTCACCCGGGTCACCGGTAAGCACCGCTCTGGCCACCAGCCCGATAAAGACCGCCCCGTAAAGGGCTATCACCGCCCACACAACGCCTATCAATGCCCCTTTCCTCACAAGCTTCGGCTTCTTAATCGCCATGAAGCGGACCATTATATGAGGCTGACCCGGATAGCCGAGACCGATCCCGATCATCCCGACAAGGAATGTGGCAAGCCCGATACCCTCCCTCCCCACCCGGAGACTTAAGTAACCACCATCCGGTGGAGTGACCGACGCAAGTTTCGTCCAGAGCGCCACCGGCCCTCCGAGTTTGATTGTTCCCACCACGGGTATCACAACGAGCCCGAATATCATCATCATGGCCTGGATCACATCCGTCCAGGCAACGGCGAAAAAGCCGCCCATCATTGTGTAAAAGAGGATGACCACCCCACCGATGAGAACCGCCACCGTATAGTCGATCCCGAAGGTGACGCTCAAGGCCTTTCCCGAGGCCACAAACTGGGCAGCAACATAAGCCGTCATGAAGACTGCAATCAGGATCGCAGCAATCACCCGGAGCGTGTGCCTCGAGTCATTGAACCTTTCCTCGAGGTAGCCGGGGATTGTGATGACACGGAAGAATCCCGTTATCCTCCTGAGACGGGTGGCCAGTGCGGTCCAGTTAAAGAAGGTCCCGCAAACACAGCCGAGAGCGACCCAGAAGGCTCCGATCCCCTGGCTGAAGGCCTGCCCGGGTAACCCCAAAAGGAGCCAACCGCTTTCGGAGCTTGCCTCCGCGCTCAGGGCGGCCGCGGTCGGGCTCAGGCTTCGCCCTGCAAGGTAGTAGTCATCAAAGGTCCTCGTACGCCTGAAGGCGATGAGCCCCACCCCGATAAGTACTGCCAGGTAGATCAGGAAGGCGACGGATAGGGTGATATCCATTCTAATCATCCTCAGATGTGAAGACGTAGTAGCACACTATCGCGATGATGAAACCGATGGGCGGAAGACCGAAAGCCAGTATCGTACTTAGCGGCATGACCTCGTCCATGTCAACCTCCAGTGCTCTTAACCCGGCTTTGCAAGACACCAGCATAGATACGGTAGAAATCTTGAAAGAACGTGGGTGGCTTTGTCCAGAAAAAAGTCGGCTTGTGTGCTCGACACTTAAACACAGCCAATGTGCCGCGCCCGGTGCGCACGCACAACCGCCCAACTTAGCTGGCAGCATCCGGATGCGTCAGAACGATGGCACTTGGCTTTACTTGACTCCATTTGCGGGGTGGGGTAGTATCTGTGCACTCCAGACCAATAAGGAGGTATGACCTTGGAATACAACCTGACTGACGAACAGAAAGACATCGTTTCAAGAACGCGTAAGATCGCCATAGACAACATCAAGCCGGTCAGACAGAAATACGATCGCGAAGAGATCTTCCCCTGGGACATAGTAAAGCTCCTGGGTGAGGCGGGGCTCTTTGGTGTCTACATCCCGGAAGAGTATGGCGGCCGGGGAATGGGTGTTTTCGAACTCGTGCTTGTTGTTGAGGAGATTTCCAAGGTCGACGGCGGAATCGCGCTCTGCCTTGCGGCGACCGCTCTCGGCGCCTATCCGATTCTCCTCGGGGCAAACGACGAGCAGAAGAAGAAATTCCTGTCTCCCCTGGCAACGGGCGAGAAGCTGGCAGCATTCGCGCTTACCGAGCACGAGGCCGGTAGCGACGCCACCGCCCTTCGCACCACTGCGGACAAGGACGGGGATGACTATGTACTCAACGGCACCAAGTGCTTTATCACCAACGGCGGTGAGGCGGACATCTACACCGTGATCGCCGTGACGGACAAGAAGAGGGGCCCGCGTGGCATATCGGCCTTTGTTGTCGAGAAAGGTACACCTGGTTTCGAGTTCGGCAAGAAAGAGAACAAACTCGGTATTCGGGCCTCCGCAACGAGGGAGCTCATCTTCGAGAACTGCCGTATCCCCAACACCAATCTCTTAAGCCGCCAGGGCATGGGCCTGATTCTCGGACTGCGCACATTTGATGCTACAAGACCAGGTGTGGCCGCGCAGGCCCTGGGTATAGCCGCCGGCGCGCTTGATGAGGCGGTCGCCTATGCGACCAAGCGCATCCAGTTCGGTGAGACCCTGGCATCACTCCAGGCGATTCAATACATGCTTGCAGATATGGCAACAGAGGTGGAGGCAGCCAGGGCACTCCTTTATGCGACGGCAAGGACGGTGGATTCCACCACGTCCCGGACCACGAAGGAATCGGCGATGTCCAAGCTCTATGCATCGGATGTTGCGATGCGGGTAACGAACAAGGCCATCCAGGTCTTCGGGGGCCGGGGATACATGCACGACTACCCCGTTGAGAAGATGATGAGGGATGCCAAGATCACCCAGATCTACGAGGGGACGAACCAGATACAGCGAAACGAGATCGCCCTTGCCCTGATAAAGGAGTCCACTGCGTCAGTGGGACGGGCCTAGCCCGCAAGGATAATGGCCCTCTCCCTGAGGTAGTTGCCCAGGTCGTCGAGCAGCTCGCATGCCGAATCAAGATCGTCGGGTGTGATTCCGACCCCACCCTTAAGATCCATCATTGAGAGGGCCTGGTTGATGTTTCCGACTTTCTCCAGGATCGCGGAATCCAGATCTATGATCTCATCGGCCTTGCCGTTTTCCAGTGCTTCGAGCAGTGTGTCTTCCGTCGGCACCGCATCAGCTATATCTCTTGCAAGCTTATCGGCCTTGTCGGTGACTATGTCCAGCGTCGGAAGTACTTCCGGGTCGGCATTCCCGGCTACGAGCCTCTTCATTCTCGCGGCCGTCGACACGGTTTCACTTAACTTCTCGAGGATCTCTTCAGAGAAAACCTGATCGGTTTCGCGTGCCGTTCCTGCGGTGGAATAACCCTTGTAACCATGAATCGTCTGGGATAGATATGCTCCCTTTGGAGACAACTGTCTCATGCGCGCCATGCAATTCCCCCTGTTTTCGATGCCACAGTTTTATCTATCGGCGGACAGGGGAGCAAGACTTGAGGAAAAAACCTGGCGGCTTGTATCAACCCGCACAAACTCGGTGAGACTCTTGGCCGCTACATCTTGGCCGGATTCGTTGAATGTGAGCGTAAGAGCAACCGTGACTATTGAAGAAACGATTCGTTTCTATCTGTGTGGCGCCGTCGCTTTCGCGGTCACTTCCACTCAGGATCGAAATTCTCCATCAGCCAGACGTCGGACTGTTCTTCATATACAACACAGACAAGGCTCTTACCATCTAGTGTCATACTTGCCGGAATCATGTTTTCCAGGGGCAGGGTTATGAATGGCTCAATCTCACCCCCGCTTGCCGGCACCCTCATGATCGTCGGACCCTCTTCCTCACGGTCCCAGACGTAGATCCACGTCCCATCTGATGACCATTCTGTCGGAGCCGAGCCGCCAGGATGCACGAACGTCAGCGATGAGTCATCGAGCGAGATCACCCAGAGTCCCCGCTGTGGATCATCACCTTCCTGGCGATTCCAGAACACGGCAACCTTCCTGCCATCGGGAGAATACCGCGGCCAAAACATCCAGCCTACCGATTCATCGGCCACAAGAGGTCTCTCCGCCTCGGTGTCAGCATTCAGAACATTGAAATTGCGGTTCCCCGGCCGGTGATAGAGAATATCCTTCCCGGGAGCCCAGGTTATCGTATGCGACTGGCTGAGATCGGTCTCACTGAAGACCTTGGGCGTTCCCCCCGTCGAGCTCACAGTCCACACTCTCAGTGCTCCTTTGTGGACATGGCCAAATGCGATGTCCTTTCCATCCGGTGACCATGCTGCACCGTCAGCCCTTGAGTCGAAGAAGGTGAGTTGCTTCATTGGTCCTCCTTCAATCGGCATTGTGAACACGTTCATCTGATCCAGATTTCCCATACTGAATGCGACTGTCCGGCCGTCCGGCGAGATGCTTGCATAGTAAACCAGAGAGGTTCCGGTAGTCAGTTGCCTGGTTTCGATCGGCTCCTTTTGACCGTCTTCACCATAACGTACGAGCCAGAGATTCCAGTATGACTGAGCCCGCGTGTAAAGCACTCTTGTGTTGTCCCCCGAAAGCGTGAAGGATTCGCCGGCCTGGAGACCCGTTTGCACCGGAACTGCAGGACTCCTCGCTTTTCCAGTCGCAGACGAGACGGCAATCTTCATCAGATCGGTTGTTTGGCTACCGGTACGCAGGTAGTAGATAACATCCCCTCCCGGGGACCACCGCGCCGACGAGATCAAGACACTGTCCAACACGACCGTCAGCTGGTTGCTTCCGTCCACCCTGATCGTCGAGATTCTGGACTGCTCGCGCTCATGCTCAAGAACCAGCAACATGTCCCCAAGAGGCGACCAGTCGACACCTCGTGTCCATGTGAAGTCATCCGACAAAGGGATGGAGGAGCTCCCGCCACCCACCTTATCAGTGAGACCGATGTATTTGCGCGCAAGCCGTATGCCGGCAAACCTGGAACCGTCCGGAGACCAGCTCACTTCTGACCAGATCTCGAACTGCCTGGGTGTTCCCCCCAAGCGCGGCACAAGATACGTGCCCTTCACTGAATCATTCACAGCTAAAACCAGTAACTCCGCACCATCCGGGGACCAGCGGATGCAGTTGATCTCGGCATCATTGAACACTTCAAGTGCGGTCCCTCCCGCCAGCTCCCGCACAAATACACTGCTCCCGCCTTCGGACCCCGAGGATGCATAGGCTATGAGATCACCTCCTGGGGAGATTGCAGGATGGGACACGTCGCCTGCGAATGTGACTTGCTGATGGCTTGGAGGTTGGACCAGTGACGGCCCGCGAGACCGAATCAGGATAACAACAAACGTGACTGCTATCAGCGTAATAGCGACATAGACCCACCGCGTGATCGATGCCCGCGGCTTGCTCGCATCCTTCGTGAGCGATGGCGTACTCTCCTTTCCCGGGCTTTCCCCAGGCCGAGAGCCGGCCGTCCCGGCACCATCCCTCACGCGGCGTAAGTCCGCAAGCATCTCACGCACACTTGCGTATCGCCCTTCCCGGTTTTTCTCAAGGGCCCGCTGAACGATCTCTTCCAGAGGTGCCGGGACGTCCGTATTCAGCCCGGAGGCAGGCTCCACGACTTCGTTCAGGATCGAGTAGATCATTGCCTGCTCGTATTCTCCTCGGAAGGGAAGCCGGCCGGTAAGCATCTCATATAGTACAACCCCCAGCGACCACACATCTGCCCCATCATCCACCTGGCGGCCCTGGGTCTGCTCCGGTGACATGTATGCAACCGTGCCCTGGGTCGTCCCCATCCTCGTGATCCCCGTCTGGCCGGCCAGTTTTGCCAGACCGAAGTCCATGATCTTGACGGTGCCATCGGCCGTGATCATGATGTTGGCCGGTTTGATGTCACGGTGGATGATCTGCCTGCCGTGGGCCGCGGCCAGACCCTCCGCAATCTGGATAGCGATGTCCAGCGCCTCGTCCAATCTCATCGGTCCCTGCTGGATTATCCGCTTGAGTGTCTGTCCATCGTAGAACGACATCACGATAAAGAGCCGGCCATCCTCGCTCTCGTCGATCTCATGGACGTTGCAGATGTGGGGATGGTCGAGCGCAGAGGCTGCCTGCGCTTCCTGAAGAAAACGTTCCCGAGCTTCCGTATCCTGGGTGAGACTCGGCGGCAGCAGTTTTAGCGCAACATGACGCTTGAGCCTCGTGTCCTCCGCCCTGTAGACCACACCCATACCACCCGCACCAATCTTCTCGATGATCCGGTAGCGGGAGATTAAAGTACCGGGTGAGAGATCCTGCCTCTCTTGACCATGTTCGTGGACCATATGGCGCACCCCAGCTGAGCCATGTGCGCTTGACTGCGACTTGGATGCGTCCATTACACCGTGACGTGAGGGGAAAATCAACGCTTTTCGTCAAACAGACGTGCGCCGCTATGATGCTGTAGCGCTGGGGAAGGTGCCTGTTTCCCAGTTACTCCAGTACGGCCATCTTCCTTGAGAGCCTCTCTTCGCCTACTCTCAGAACACAGAAGTAGATCCCTGACGATACGCGTTCGCCGCGATCGTCCCGTCCATTCCAGGTGACACGGTGATCTCCCGGGGGGAGCTCCCTGTCGATAAGGGTCGCAACCGTCCTTCCGCGGACATCGTGTACTGTAAGGTGAGCATCCGCATCTGCACCCTCGCGTCCGGGTATCGTGAAGCGGATGGCCGTAGCAGGCCTAAAAGGGTTGGGTTGGTTCTGATACAGGCTGGCTGCTTCCGGCCAATCCTCCTCGCCACCACAGGGGCCATCGACCCCACAGTCAAGCGGATCAACGTAGATTTCAAACAGACTCGGCCACCGCTTACCCGTCACGAAGAGCCGGACGCTGTCCGGATCGAACGCTATGCCATTAAGAGGCCCCGGCGTCACCGCGAGATGCTCCGAAGTCAGGATACCGGTCAGGTCGAGCCAGCCAACAACCACTCCGGTCCCGGGTTTGATGATGGCAATGAAGTCCCGTTCAAGAATGTTCGCATAGATATACCCATGAATGTATTCAAGCTCATTGAGCGAATCCAGCGGGGCGCCACCGACCGTAACATGGACCCGGCGGACCTCTTCAAAGGATACCGGATCGAGAAAGTAGAGATTGTCGGTGCCGTCACTCATGATGAGGCTCGTATCGTCGTGCGTCAGGCCCCACCCCGGCGTCGGGTAACTGAAGGTGTCGACGAGCTCGAAGGAACCGGTCTCGACATAGACGAATCCAACATGATTGAGCCATGTGAGTTGATAGATGAGGTCATTTAAGATGGCCACGCCCTCACCGAAATACACGCTGTTGAGGTTGTAGCGAAACAGCACCTCGCCGGTTTCGAGAACTACCTTGCGGAGTGACGAACCGCTGAAGAGACCGGTCCCTTCATAGAGGAAGCCATTGTGATACACCAGTCCCTGAGTGAATGCTTTTGAGTCATGAGGGAAGGTGTTGATCAGGTCATAACCGAATACCGGGATGCTGTCCGCCGAGGTCGGCCCCGCACATACGAGGACCGTGACAACCAAGATAGTGACCAACAGCATGACTCGGGTCTTCACAACTATCTCCAACCGGGAGCCGGCACCGTCAATCCTCGCGCTCTTCAGGTGACGAGTGTGTCCCTCTCATCAGACCCACTCCAATCAGGTTGAAATTCTGTCTCAGAGCCGGATCCGCTGATTCACACCTGCCGGCGAACTGGTCAGACTCAAGTATCATCTGAAATGCGCAGTGATTTACAACGGTGTAGACCGTGTCGGGCAGGAGCTCCGCCCTGGGAGTGAGCATCTTGTTTGTGCTGGGCTGAAGTGTGAGTACCGACATCGCAATTCCGGCGCCGGGTCCGATCTCCGGCTGTACCTGGAAAGCAGTTACATCTATAAGATAGTCGTAGTCTTGTTCCACGATCACATAGCCCGGAAACAGCTCAGACGACATTACCTCCCGGACAATACCCGCCGTGACCGAGTCGTCCGCTGAGACAATGAGGTTGACCCTGTATGTCTCGGGTTGCTCCGTGGACCCGGGTGAGCCCGACTCCTGCGAATTCACGGTGGCGACCCTGAAACAGGACATGGTGAGAAATGCCAGCAGGACCAACGACATTGTCTTCTTCATGACTACCCTCCCACCTATCTTCACCGTGAAGTATATTTGATCTGGCTCCAGGTTGCGGGCTCGGCAGGACCAGAGCTCGCCATTGTCCGACAGAGCCGTGTTTCCAAATGACTCTACCACCCCGGTGGTCGATTGGTCAAGACAGTTGGGAGCCCGACGTATCCCTCTCTGAATCAGATCTGGTGACAATACTCCTACCACTTCGTCACTTGACAAGACGGCAAAACCGAGATACAATCGCATTGTAATCTGCAATCTCAGATGCATTCTCTTCTGGAGGAGGACCGATATGAGAAGAACGTTAATGGTTTTCGTTCTCGTTCTGGTAGGGACACCCGTTGCCGGCTATGCTGCCACCTGGAACGTGCCGGGTGATGCGCTTACTGTACAGGCCGGCATCGATTCTGCATCCGCCGGTGATACCGTGCTCGTCGCGCCCGATACGTATTACGAGAATCTCGTCATGAAAGACGGTGTGGTTCTCACAAGTAGCGGCGGCAGGGACGTTACAACGCTCGAACCCGCCATAATTGATTCCCCGATCGTGGACTGTACATCGCTTGGCGCAGGTACAGTGATCGAGGGATTCACTTTCCGCAACGGAGATAGCTTTGTCGGGGCCGGTGTCAAGTGCATCGGATCGGAGATTGCGATTCTTGATAACCGCTTCACACTGAATCATGCGTCCAACGGTGCGGGAATCGCCATGTCTGACTCCTCAGACGGGGTCATTGACGGCAATGCCTTCGAAGACAATGTGGCCGGCAACTGGGGCGGAGGGATCTTTCTGGAGCACTCCTCGCCTGACATCATCGGTAACACCTTTGGCGAGAATGGGGCCAAGTATGGAGCTGCGATCGGCATCATGTACAGTTCGTCACCCCACGTGGCCGACAACACGTTCATCGGGAATAGCGCATCCAGACAAGGTGGGGCCATTCACTGCCGCTACAACGGGTTTGCCGTGATCGAGCGTAACTGGTTTGAATCCAACTCCGCCGGTGGCTCGGCAGGGGCCATTGCTTTTCATGAGGATGCCTACCCGACAGTCAGGGAAAACATCTTCTGGAAAAACTCAGGCGGAAATGCCGCAGTCATGGGAGTATCATTCAGCAGTGACGCCCTGATCGAAAACAACACCTTCTACGCCAATGATGCGTTCAACTCAACACCGGATAGCCTGCCTGCCTGCATAGGCGTGTACAGCAATTCCACGGCCGGTGTGTATAATTGCATTTTCGCTCACGGAACCGGCGGTCCGGCGATCGGATGTTTCCAGGGTGCCACGGCTACGGTGGACTGCAACGATCTCTGGTCGAACGATTCGGATTACCTGGGATGCGGTCCGGGCCTCAATGACTTCTATCTGGACCCGCTGCTATGCGATCCCGACAACGGCGACTTCCAGCTGGATTGCAGCTCACCCTGTGCGAACCATCCCGTCTGCGGTCTCGTGGGTGCCATGGATGTGGGCTGCGGAGCCTCCCGGACGGAGACTTCAACCTGGAGCAGTATCAAGGCAAGGTACAGATAAGAACACGGTGCCGAGGCCGGACTTCTTCGCACGCGATGCATCGGGCCGGCCTCGCTAACCTACGCGCCTCAAACCTGAGTCCATTCCGTTTTCTATACCCCACGATCCAACATCCTCCCAGTCCTCAGTGATCGGGTCTTGTACCAAAAGGACTTCCCGGCGAATCTATGACCAAGACGATGTGGACGCAATGCAGCTTGTGAATTCGAGTTGGTGACGTCCATACCATGACATACCCCACCCTTGAATCCACATTACTTTTCAGCCGAGGTAGGACCATAGAGGAAGTGCTCGGCGTCAGATGAAAGTGGACTTGAAAGGGGTATGATCTAGCTGCACTCCGGCCCCCGAATGCAGCAGGTGATGCACAGATTCTTACATGAATGACTACCATATCCCACAGAACCGCGCTTTCAGACATTGGCCCGGGGAGCCAACTCGCCTCAAAGACGGAACCGTGACCCAATGATCCCTCACTTGACCACTGTGTCGCCCCGGCAGTACAATAGACGCAAGGTTCATCAGAGTATACAGGGCAGCGTAAGGAGGAAGTGGCATGTCCACCATGAAGACAGCGGTTGTGATCAATTGTGCCCTACTGGTTTTGGCTCTTATGGTCACGGGTTCTTCTTCTGCAGAAATCCCCAGGAGAATCAACTATCAGGGAAGGTTGGTTGATAGTGCCACTGGAAGTCCCCTGGCAGGTAGTCACAACATGACCTTCAGGATATACGATGAGTCCCTGGGAGGGGATCTCTTGTGGTCCGAAACAAGAACTGTTTTCGCCGATTCTACCGGGGTGGTTTCGGTTATCTGGACTTGCCCCGGTTCGATAGACACTTCTTAGGTTATAATTGAGGCCTAAGGAGGGAGTCGATGAACCAGAAGCGATACACCCTGGAGTT
>JBDRNT010000093.1:0-3451 GCA_043810925.1 Candidatus Eiseniibacteriota bacterium | reverse complement strand
CTTCCAGGGACTCAAGCTTCGAGTCGCCCTTCTGTACTTCGTTTATGGGATGTGGCGTCCTGATACCGGCCACCACGTCCTCGCCCTGGGCGTTCAAGAGGTATTCACCGTAGAAAACATCCTCGCCCGTGGCGGGATTCCTGGTGAAGGCGACACCGGTTCCCGAGTCCTGGCCGATGTTGCCGAACACCATCGACTGGACATTGACGGCGGTACCCCACTCATGCGGTATGTCGTTGATGCGCCGGTACTCGATGGCACGCCTGTTGTTCCAGGACTTGAAAACCGCGTTCACGGCCCCCCATAGCTGCTCGTAGGGGTCCTCCGGGAAGTCAGCGCCCTTCTCGCGCTTGATCAGGTCCTTGAACTGGGCCACCAGGTCCTTAAGATCGTCAACCTCGAGATCGGTGTCCTTGGTAACGCCCTTTTCCTTCTTCTTGGCGGCGATCACGGTCTCGAAAGGATCCGGAATGGTGTCTTCCTTGGGCTTGAGTCCAAGCACGACGTCACCGTACATCTGGACCAGCCTCCGGTAGCAGTCATACGCGAATCGCTCGTTGCCGCCCTTGCCGAGGCCCTTCACGGTCTCATCGTTGAGGCCGATATTAAGCACCGTGTCCATCATGCCGGGCATGGAAACCCTGGCTCCGGAACGAACCGAGACCAAGAGCGGGTTTTCCTTATCGCCGAACCCCTTCCCCATCACCTGCTCAACCTTGCGCAGGTTGTGGAGCACCGCGGCTTCGAGTTCCTGCGGGTACTGGCCTCCGTGGGTGGTGAAATAGGCGCATACCGATGTCGTGATCGTGAAGCCCGCCGGGATGGGGAGCCCTATCCTGGACATCTCGGCGAGGTTGGCACCCTTGCCTCCTAAGAGCTCCTTCAAAGATGCGTCACCATCGGCCTTGTCGGCTCCGAAAAAGTATACCAGTCGTTCCATGTCAGCTACACCCTTCCTTGAACGTTAGACCTGTGTTTTCTTGCAGGATTACAGCTCGATTATTGCCTTAAATGTAATACTACCTGAGGGCTGGTCGCAAGGATTTTCCCCGGTATTGAGTTTGACTTCTCACCCGACGTGCTACTAAACTGGCCACGCTACCCTACTGACACATATGCAGAGGTATGATCGTGTGGTATAGATTTCTACTGCTTGCAGGCGTCGCCGCCAAGGTCTTCTGCTGCGCCGCCCCGGCGAATGGGTCGGAGACCGAGGTATTGGCGCGCAACGTGATACTGATAGTGTCCGATGCGTTAAGACCGGACGTGCTCGGTGCGTATGGAGGCGAGGCCCGCACACCATACATCGATTCCCTGGCCGGAGACGGTGTGACCTTTCTCAATGCCTTCAGCACTTCGTCCTGGACAGGGCCCGCGAGCGTTAGCCCGAAGTTCCCCGCGGAAATCCCCTGATTTTGAGAGTTAAGTCATTTGGTGACAAGCAGATAGGTGGCTGCGTATCTTGGAATATATACCCATGTAATAGTCATTTTTCTCTTGACACAGATTGCGTTGCCCCTATAATAGCACCCATGTACGTCGAGAAGGTACCCAATCGCAACTCCCCTCCAGCCATCCTACTGCGCGAGAGCAAGCGCGAGGGCAGGAGAATCCGGAAACGCACCTTGGCCAATCTCAGCGACTGGCCTGCTGAGAAAGTGGAAGCGTTGCGCCGTCTCTTAAAGGGGGAGACTCTCGTTTCAGTTGATGAGGTCTTCTCCATCGAGCGTTCTGTACCCCACGGTCACGTCGAAGCAGTTCTTCGGATGATCAGGAAGTTGGGGCTGGACCGGTTGATCGCTTCTCGATGTTGCCGGGAGCGTGACCTGGTCATTGCCATGATTGCCGAGCAGTTGATCTATCCTTGTTCGAAGTTGGCGACGACCCGGTTGTGGCATACGACTACGCTGGCCGAGGAGCTTGGTGTGGGGGATGCCGATGAGGATGATCTTTATGAGGCACTGGACTGGTTGTTGGCTCGGCAGGAGAGGATCGAGAAGAAGCTGGCTCGGCGTCATCTCGTGGATGGGTCATTGGTTCTCTACGATGTGACTGCAAGTCACTATGAGGGGCATACGTGTCCTCTGGTTCGGTTTGGACGCAAGCGGTATGGCAAGCCGGGTAAGCCGATCATCATCTACGGAGTTCTGTGCGACGATGATGGCCGGCCGATTGCGGCGCAGGTGTACCCGGGCAATACAGGTGATCCCAGCACGGTTCCTGAGCAGGTGGAGAAGCTACGGGACTGTTTTGGCTTGTCGCGAGTGATCCTGGTAGGGGACCGTGGGATGCTGACGGAGACGCAGGTAAGACATCTGAAGAAGCATCCTGGTGTAGGCTGGATCTCGGCATTGCGCAACGCGTCGATTCGCAAGTTGGTCGAGGACGGGCATCTGCAGATGTCGCTATTCGACGAGCAGAATCTGGCAGAGATTACCTCGCCGGAGTATCCGGGTGAGCGGCTGGTTGTTTGCAAGAATCCGCTCTTGGCCGAGGAGCGGCGCCGGAAGCGGGACGAGCTTGTGGGGATGACGGAGAAGGATCTGGCGAGGATCAGCCGGGAGGTGGCGCGACGTACTCGGAAGCCTTTGGATAGGGGTGAGATTGGGCTGAAGGTGGGCAAGGTCATCGGCCACTACAAGATGGGCAAGCACTTCAATCTGACGATCGAAGACGGAGTGTTCCGCTGGTCTCGGGACGAGGAGTCGATCCGCGAGGAGGCGGCCCTGGACGGGATCTACGTGATCCGGACCAGTGAGCCCGAGGAGCGGCTATCAGCAGAAGATGTGGTACGCAGCTACAAGAGTCTGTCTCGGGTGGAGCGATTGTTCCGGACGCTGAAAGGGATCGATCTTCGGGTTCGGCCGATTCGTCACCGCACCGAAGCCCACGTACGGGCACACATCTTTCTCTGTGTGCTGGCCTACTATGTGGAGTGGCACATGCGCGAGGCCCTTCGGTCTCTCTTGTTCGACGACGAAGATCTGGACGAGGACCGCAAGAGGCGAGACCCAGTGGCCCCGGCAAGGTCCTCAGAATCAGCAAGAAAAAAGAAGGCAAAGAGGGTGACCTCAGACGGGCTCAGCATCCACAGCTTCGAGACGCTCTTGAAGGAGCTTGGGACCTGTTGTAGGAATCGCTGCCGGATGAAATCGGACACCTCCGGCTCGACCTTTACCGAAATGACTCAGCGCACGTCACTGCAGAGTCGAGTCCTTCAGTTGCTCGACTTGTACCCAGTGGGAGGAAACTCACTCTCCCGCTAAGTGCCGGTCCTACAAGGGATAGCCTCCTTGATCGCGAGGGAACTTCGGTCTAAAAGAGCGTTGGAAGAGAGAATTCAGGCCAGGAATCATCCACTCCTGCGTAAATCGGCCATTCCTGTCGTCAGGGGGATGGTGATCCTCATCGCTCTATCCATGGCCTTGTATCAGATGGGTGTTGCCAGGGA
>JBDRNT010000092.1:0-14174 GCA_043810925.1 Candidatus Eiseniibacteriota bacterium | reverse complement strand
CAGCCTCCCACTTGGGGCAATCAGGATAAGGAAGAGCGGCAGCGGTGGCGGTCACAATGGACTTGCATCGATCATCTATCAGCTGGCCACGCTGGACTTCCCGAGGCTCAGGCTCGGTGTCGGGCCGCTGCCTCCCGGGGTTGATGCCGCCGACTTCGTGCTGTCGCGGTTTGAGCCTGATGAAGAGGACCTTGTGCTGCGGGTCAAGGAGACGGCCGGTCAGGCGGTGCTCGCCGTCAGGCGGGACGGGATCGACAAGGCGATGAACACTTACAACAAGAGGATGGATGAGTAGTGGAAGTCGGGATCGTAGGCCTCCCGAACGTGGGAAAATCCACTTTGCTCAATGCACTCTCGAATGCAAGTGCTGCCGCGAGCAACTATCCGTATTGCACGATAGAGCCGAATGTCGCGGTCGTCGAGGTGAAGGACAGTCGCCTTCCCGAGATTGGCGGGATCGTTAAGCCGGAGAAGGTCACTCATCCGATGCTCAGGTTCGTGGACATCGCCGGTTTGCCCCGGGGAGCGAGCACGGGTGAAGGCCTCGGCAACATGTTTCTGTCTCATGTCAGAAACGTCGACGCGATAGCGCATGTCCTGAGATGCTTCGAAGACACCAGTGTTGTTCACGTTGAGGGAGAGATCGACCCTCTGAGAGACCTTGAGATCGTGGAGACCGAGCTCTTCCTGTCCGACGTGCAGATTCTGGACCGGAGGATGGAAAAGCTTAAGAAGACGGCGAGGACCGGGGATCAGCATGCACAGAAGGAGCTGGATTTCCTGTCCGGTGTCAGGGGGCTTCTGGATCAGGGCAGGCGGTTCGAGCCTGATGATGATATTGATCCCGAACTTGCAGCTGTCCTCAGGGAGATCAGTCTTCTTTCTTCAAAACCGGTGCTGCTTGTCGCGAACATCGGAGAGGAGCCCTCGGCTGAGGTGACTGTTAAGTGTCTGGGCATTGTCGAGAAGGCGGCTGAGGCCCGGAATACCGCGTGTATAGCGGTTTCCGCGAAGATTGAAGCGGAGATAGGGGAGCTTGAGCCCGAAGAAGGCACAATACTCCTTAAGGAACTCCACTTCGATCAGGGTGCTCTGGATAGATTCGTAAGAGCTTGCTATGATCTTCTTGAAGTGGTAACATTCTTTATGATTAAGGGGGCGGAGACGAGAGGGTGGACGGTGAAACGCGGGACGGGGGTAAGGGAGGCGGCGGGTAAAATACACAGCGACATGCGGGACAAGTTTATCCGTGCGGAGGTAATCTCCTTCGCGGATTTCACCGCATGCGGGGGGATGAGTCCAGCCAGGGACGAGGGACTTGTCCGAACGGAAGGGAAGCATTATATAGTCGAAGACGGTGATATCGTGCTGGTAAGATTCGGTAAGTGAAGGGGGAAAGGATGCGGAAGTACGAAACGGTCTTTATTCTGGATCCCAAGCTTGATGAGGACCAGGTCAAAGACGAAATAGGCAAGGTTCAGAACCTGATCTCAAGCCTGTCAGGCGAGGTTATTGGTGTTGAGCCCGGCGGCAAGAGAAAGCTCACCTATGAGATCAAAGGCAACAAGGAAGGCTACTACACTCTAATAACGTTCATGTTTGAGCCGTCCTCTATCGGTGAGATCGAAAGGTCTTACAAGTTGAATGAGAATGTGCTGAGGCACGTGATCGTGAACTGGGTGGGCAAGAAAACCGAAGGTGGGGAAGAGGGGAAAGTCGAGAACTAGGCGGGTACGTATGCTCGTCTACGGACAGGGGGGTTGAGATGGCTGATGTCAAATTAGCTTCGGTGAACAAGGTGATGCTTAGCGGGAGACTGACCAGAGATCCCGAACTGAGATACACCCCGAGTGGGACGGCAGTCACATCTTTCGCTGTGGCCTCAAGCAGGAGTTACAAGGGGCAGGACGGCGAATGGAAGCAACTGGTTGCTTTCGTCAATGTGGTTGTATGGAGCAAACTGGCGGTTTTGGTCAATGAGTATCTGAAGACGGGCAGTGCCGTTTTCGTCGAAGGCAGACTGAATAGCCGCAGCTGGGAGACGGATGACGGCCAGAAGAGAAGCGTGCTCGAAGTGAGGGGTGAAAGGGTCCAGTTCCTCGACCGTATAGCGAAGCCTGAGGTTACTGAAGAGGAATTCGTCGAGTCCGGTACCGGCGACAGTGTTGGTATCGACACTGAGGACGAAGTGCCCTTCTGACAATACGTAGGTCTGGAGGTAGCTACAAAATGCCAAGAGAAGACAGAAGACGCAGGAAGGTCTGCAGGTTTTGCGTGGACGGTGAGGACTTGATCGATTACAAGGATGATCGCAAACTGGGCAGGTTCGTGACCGACAGGGGTAAGATCGTGCCCAGAAGGATCTCAGGGACGTGTGCGAAGCACCAGCGGCAGCTGACGCGTGCTATAAAGAGAGCCAGACATATCGCCACGATCCCGTTCACTGCCGAGCAGTTCAAATAGGGAGGAGAAGTCTCCTATGGATGTCATATTGATGGAGGACGTTAAGGACCTCGGCAAGCGAGGAGATAAGATAACAGTCAAGAAAGGTTATGCAAGAAACTTCCTCCTGCCCAGAAAGATAGCTCTCCCGTCGACGTCCAGCGGCGTCAGAATGATGAAAGAAGAGGAGCGAAGACGGGCGGTGAAAGAAGTAAAGATGCACAGGGAAGCCGAGGATCTTGCCAGGGATTTGAACAAGGTCTCGTGTACGGCCGAAGTCCAGGCCGGTGAAGATGACCGGGTCTTCGGAGCGGTGACAAGCGCCGATATCGCCGAGCTCCTGAAGGGCCAGGGATTCGATATAGACAAGAGGAAAGTTGTTCTTGACGAGCCCCTGAAAGCGCTGGGGGTTTACACGATACTGATCAGGCTCCACTCAGATGTCGAGGCGAAGGTCAAGGTCTGGGTGGTTAAGAAATCCCGTTGATAAGAGGAGGATGCGCCTTTTGTCCCACGTTAAACAGATTACACTGATCGCCGTTATGGCCGTTGCGGTCTGCCTGAGCTGTGCCCAAGAGGAACAGACCGGGGCCCTGGCCAGAGTTGGAAACCGTGTGATAACCGAGGCTGATCTCGAGGCAAGACTCGAGGGTATGCCACCGTACATGCGGGACCAGCTGACCACACCTGAGGGCAAGGAACGGCTTCTCAAGGCGATTGTCGAAGAGGAGATGATCGTCAGGGAAGCCATTGCAAGAGGATTTGATAAGAGCGAAAAGTTGAAGGAAGAGCTTGCTCTTAGAAAGCGCGATATACTGGTAAGACTGTTCTACGAGCAGGTGATTGAGGTCCAGGCCGCACCTGCGGACTCCGATGTCGTTGCATACTATGAGGACAATGCGACGGAATTCACTGTACCTGCGACTGCAAGAGCCCGCCACATCCAGGTGGCAACAGAAGCGCAGGCTCTTCGAATCCGGAAACTGCTCGAGGACGGGGCCGATTTCGGGGACCTTGCCCGCGAGCACTCACTTGATCCCCTGACGAAGGAGAGAGACGGGGTTCTGCACGGGGAAGTTGTGAGGGGGAAGCCTCTGAAGGGGCTTGGCGACATGCCTTTGCTGGTTGAAGCCATCTTCAACCAGGAAGTCGGTGTGGTGAGCATGCCGGTCGAAAGCGGGAAAGGGTATCACATCATACTCGTCGATGAGATAACCCCGGAGACTCTGAAACCGCTGGAAGAGGTCACGGAGGACATCAAGGCCAGGCTGACCTACGAGAATCGCAATGCGGTTCGTGACCGGATAATGGAAGACCTCCGATCCAAGTACGGTGCGAAGTTTCTGTCGGAATCCCCCGAAGCTGCCCTGACGCCGGAGACGCTTTTCAAGATGGCCAGCGAGGAGTCGGACCCGCAGAAGAAGATCGGGTACTACAGGCAGTTTGCCGACAAGTTCCCGGATGATGAAAGGGTGTACGAAGCAAGGTTCATGATCGGGTTTACGATGGCGGAGGATCTCCAGGACTACGATGGCGCTGAGGAGGTCTTCAAAGAGTTCCTCAAGGAGTTTCCGGAGACCGATCTCAGTGACGACGCGGGCTGGATGATAGAGAATATGCGCTCAGGCGCGCAGCCCGAGTTCGGAACCGATTAGCGTGCTTGGAGGAAGCGAGGTAGGTGACGTGGTCGAGATGAGGGTGTGGAAACTCGCGATTGATGAGCGAACGGATACCCCGGTCGTGATTCTGCAGGAAATGAGCGGCAAGAGGATCTTGCCGATCTGGATAGGACGTTCCGAAGCCCGTGCGATCGCGATGGTGCTTGCAGGCCAGACGTTTCAGAGACCGCTCACGCACGACCTGATGAAGGCGATAGTCCACGGACTGGACGGCTCCATCAGGAAGGTGACCATCTCCGAGCTGAAGGAAAACACATTCTACGCAAAGCTGTTTGTGGATAAGGGTGAAGAGGTTGTCGGGATTGATGCAAGGCCAAGCGATTCGATTGCGCTTGCTCTTCGAACCAAGGCCCCGATCTTCGTTTCTGATGAGTTGCTCAAAAGCCACCAGGTTTCGGAGGAGCTGTCCGAAGACGAGAAGGCAGAAGCCTTAAGAAAGCATCTTGACGAGCTGAGCCCGGAAGACTTCGGGAAATTCCCGCTTTAGGAGTCGTGATTGGTCGACTGGAAGTCAAACCTGCGTGAGACGCCCCGTCTCGGCAAAGGCGTGTACATCGCTCCCAGCGCAACACTCGTAGGCCGCGTCGAGATCGGTGATAACTCGAGCATCTGGCCGAATGTGTCCTGTCGGGGTGATGTCCACTGGATGCGCATCGGGACCAGAACGAACATCCAGGACAACACCGTTTTGCATGTGACGATCGATACCCATCCGTTGGTGATAGGAAATGACGTCACGGTCGGCCACGGCAGCGTGATTCACGGTTGTACGATCAAGGACCGCTGCCTCATCGGGATGGGAAGCGTGATCCTCGATGGCGCGGTCGTAGGCCCTGATGCCATCGTTGGAGCCGGGTCGGTCGTAAAGCAGGGCGGCGTGGTTGAGCCGCGTACCCTGTCGCTCGGTGTACCCGCCGTCTACAGGCGCGATCTCACCGGTGAGGAGATAGCTGCGATTCTTGAGTCGGCGGACATGTATCACGAGTACGCGCTGGAATACCTCAACCTGTCAATGTAGCTCTATCAGGAGCGGCCCGGTGCTCTCATCGAACTCCACGCGATCGGATTGGACCCCACCTGAGTAAGCCACTGCAGTGTGAAGTCCATGTTCGAGCAGATTGAGGTTGAAGCCTCCGGTCTTATCGACGATGGTCTCGAAGCACCCGTCCACAAGAACGAGACCGCCGGTGACCGCCTTCCCGGCCCTCGTTATCTTCCCGGAGACAGAGAAGGTGTTGTGCTCTTCGACACCGAGGTATCTTGCGATCGCCGAGAATGCTGCATAGGCCCGCCTCCACAGGTCAACCGGTTCGGAGAGGGAGGCCTCATCATCCAGTGTGGGGGGTGTCACAAAAGTGACCTTAACGGCGGGGCAGCTGGTCTGCCGGACAAGGTACTCGGCCGTCTCCCCGACTGCCGTGTCATATCCGGTGACCGCCGCGATCTCCTCGCCAAGGTATTCGGAGAGCCTCGTGCCGCCGCTGCTTCCGGGGTAATGCTCGATACCGACTTTCCTTCGCGCGCCACCGGTGTGAGAGACCGACAGGACCACGGTGGAATTCCAGGCCTCGCACCTGGCGACCCTGTCTTCTTTGCCGGTTCGTGTGTCGGTCCGCCTGGTGAGGCGGGCTTCTATGCCGGCGGAGGAGAGGTAACCCGAAATCCTCCTGGCCAATGCAAGATTGAGTTCAGACGCTTTGGTGCCCGCGGGCCCGACCCATCCCGTTTCCTCACCACCGCCGGCCGCGTCCAGCGTTACGACCGTACCCGGGTCAATCGAGTGATAGAACTTGTCAAGTTGAGCGACCGGAAAGGTCTCACCTGTCAGATCGAGAGTCATGTCCTTGTAGCCGGGCTTTGAGATGTGGAGCGATCCCGGCACGGTACCGGCCTCAAGGAGGAAGTAGCCGTCGCGGTCCGTGAATGCCGGGTCTGCCGGTGGTATTGCGGTCACCGTAGCGGCCTTAAGCGGGTGGCCGTCCCCGTCGCGTACGAATCCTGATACGTAGTGCGTGCGCTTGTCGCCCGCCGTTTCCGGAGGGGGCGTAGCGAGTGACAGTTGCTTCGTGAGCTTCCCGCAACTCACGGTTACCGTACCCACACCGAAGGGAATCTCCCGTCCCGCATGTGTCGACGCACTGCCGCGAACGGTGGGCCGCCGGGACGTTTCGTCCTTCCAGGAAAATACCACTGCGGTGGAGTCGGCCACGGGATTTCCGTTTCCATCAAAAACGGACGCCACGATCTTCTGCGGGTACGGCGCTTGTGCGGCGGCCGGGTGCGCAGCGACTCTCAGAATGTCGGGCTCGAGATCCACCGTGAAGTCCCACGTGCGCACAGGGCTGGAATTTCCGGTTATCGCCCTTGCACTCGCGCTCACGGTGTGCCTCCCACCCCTGAGGGGTGAGGTCGGAAAGGCGGCAAAGGCGCTGCGGTCTATCTTAAAGGGCGTCAACCTCGTCCCGTCGAGATCGATTTCTACCGTCTGGGCGTCAATCATTGTCAGATCGTCGAAGTCAACCCTGATTACCGGTGTGCCTGTTCTGACCGCGCCGACCGGGCCGAACTTGACGATGTCGAAAACTCCGCGTGAGAAGTAATCGACCAAAGCGAGAAAGTAGATCTCCGCTTCGAGTCGCTGCTTGTTTGAGAGTTTGAGTTTGGATTCGACCCTGGTGTTGGTTATGTAGGATGGCTCACAGAGTATCGAAGGCACTGTTGTGTTTCTAAGCACGTAGTAGTTACCGGGAATGACCCGGGTCTTAGGCTCGCCGATGTTTTTAAGAAGGTGTCTCCCGACTATGTTGGCGAGATCGAGGGACGGACCCTTGTCGGTCATCTTGTAATAGACCTGAATCTCGTTGAAGGTTGTATCGAGTGAGACCCCGGCGTTGTGATGAAGAGATATGAAGAGTTCGGGTTTGATGTTCTCTACGATGTCCACCCTCGCCTGAAGATCCTCTTTAAGCCGCAGTGAGTCGCCATCGACAAAGTCCCGGTCGGTCGTACGGGTGAGTGAGACTTCCGCCCCCGCTTCCTCAAGCAGTCCCCAGAGAAAGAGTGCGACACCGAGATTTACATCGGCTTCATCGAGACCGCCGACACCGCGGGCACCTCTGAAGACACCACCGTGTCCGGGATCGATTACGATCGTTCTGCCGGGCAGTGCAGTAGCGTCCAGCCCCTTCAGAGCTTCCTCGCGCCCTTCATAGAGGAGGCTTACCGGCGGCCTGTGTTTGGGAGCGCACGCCACCAGTGTAACTGCGACAACAAGCGCACTCACCAGCGCTGCCCTGCCCGCGTTCATAATCATATCCTTCTCCTTTAATATGCAAATGGTTACACGCTTATTATCAGAATGCTGTGGACAAATTCAACACAATTTATTGAACCATATTAACTTGACGGATTTGTGATATTTTGCTATTTTGGCACAGGATTGGAGGATTCGGTGGAAAACAAGCGGGATCTCCTGCGCTCCATTCCTTCGGTAGAGAAGGTCCTCGGGAACCCGGGTCTGGTCGGTCTCGGCGACCGGGTGCCCCGCTGGAACATAATGGAGTCCACAAGGGAAGTGCTGGCGGAGATCCGGCAGTCGATAACAGAGGGACATCTCCGGGAAGAACCACGCATGAGTGAGATCGTAGAAGAAATTGTTGTCAGAGCACAGGCCGGCTCCAGACGCAGTTTCACACGAGTGATAAACGGAACAGGTGTCGTTATGCATACCAATCTCGGCCGCGCGACTCTCTCTGACGAGGCGGTCAACGCTGTTGCCGAAGTAGCGGGGTCGTACTCCAATCTCGAATTCGATCTTGCCGCCGGCAAGAGGACCACGCGGAATATGCATGTCGAGAAGTTGCTTCTTAAGATCACAGGCTGCGAAAGCGCGTGTGTGGTCAACAACAACGCAGGGGCAGTGCTCCTGGCACTCAATACGCTTGCTGAAGGAAAGGAAACTATTGTCTCGCGGGGTGAGCTGATCGAGATCGGCGGCTCATTCAGGTTGCCCGAGGTCATGGACAAGAGCGGGACGACCATGGTAGAGGTCGGCACCACGAACAGGACGCGGCTGGAGGACTACGAACGCGCGATCACCAAGTCCGAGGGAGTGATACTCAAGGTGCACCAGTCGAATTTCGACATGACGGGTTTTGTCGAGTCTGTCGCGATTAAGAGCCTTGCGGAGCTGGCGCATCGAAACGGGATGATCATGGTGGAAGACCTCGGCAGTGGAGCTCTCACCGATCTTTCGCAGTTCGGCGTTGAGAAGGAGCCCATGCCGCAGGAATCACTGAAAAGCGGAGTCGACGTCGTAACCTTCAGCGGGGATAAGTTGCTGTGCGGTCCGCAGGCAGGGATCATCGTAGGCAAAGCTGAGTTCGTGGACCGGATGAAGGCGAATCCTCTCGCAAGGGCCCTCCGGGTCGACAAGATGACTCTCGTCGCGCTTGAAGTGACATTGAGGCATTATCTCGAACCCGGACAGCTGCTTGAGAATCTGCCCACACTCCGGATGATGTCCTGCAAACCTGGGGACATCAGGCAAAGAGCCGATAGGGTGGCCGCGTCGCTGTCCGCCGGTCTTAAGGACCGCGTAAGCGTATCGGTGAAAGAAGTTACATCACAGATCGGCGGGGGATCGCTGCCCTCAGCAGGCCTGGCCAGTTATGCCGTCGCGCTGTCATCCGGTGACTTTTCCGCGGATCGCATCGCTTCGATGCTCCGGGGTTGTGCAGTCCCGATTGTGGCCAGGATACTTGAAGACAATGTCATCATTGATTTCAGAACCGTCCAGCCCAGTGAGGACGAGACTTTAACCAGTCAAATTCTGAAGGCGCTTGCAGGAGGTGATAGGCGGTAGAGAGGAGCTGATCAAGGTGTACGTTAGCAGGATCGAGATGACCGGTTTCAAGTCATTTGCGGACCGAACCATCGTTGACTTGGAACCCGGACTTGCTGCGGTTGTAGGTCCCAACGGATGCGGAAAGACGAATATCTGCGATGCCATCAGATGGGTCCTGGGCGAGGAAAACGTGAGGATGCTCAGGGGCTCGCGTATTGAGGACATCATATTCTCAGGCACCGAGCTTCGGAAGTCCACCGGTATGGCCGAGGTTGCCCTTACCCTGTCGGATGTCCAGGACGCGTTACCGGTGGAGTACAATGAGGTAACAGTAGCAAGACGGGTCTTCAGATCGGGCGAAAGCCAATTCTATATCAACAAAGTGCCCTCCAGGCTTAAAGACATCGTCGATCTCTTTCTCGGCACCGGGATGGGGCGGCGTGCTTACTCGGTCATGGAAAGAGATATGATCGACTCGATACTCGATGATAACTCGGGGCAGCGCAGAAAGATAATTGAAGAAGCTGCGGGAGTCAGCAGGTACAAGGTGCGCCGCAAGGAGACCATGAACAAGCTGGAACTCACCCAGCGGGACCTCGAGCGGGTCGAGGACCTGATAAGCGAGGTCGAGAGGAGGGTGAAACAGCTCTCCCGCCAGGCAGCCAAAGCGAGGAGATACGACCGGCTTGCCGGTCGAATAAAAGAAGTCGAGACTTACGGATCCGTCAAGGATTTCGATGTGATGAAGAAGCGTCGCCGTGAGATCGACAAAGAGCTCGAGTCGGTCGAAACCAATCTCGCGGCCGCCGCCAGGGATATCTCGGTGGCGGAGGCGGAGATCGAAAAGATGAAACTCGAGATCCTCGAGATCGACAAGGAAATCAATAGTCACGGCCAGGAAATGTCCGGGATCACTGACCGGATTCAGAAGTCGGAGAGCGAGAAGATAGTGCTGTCCGAGCGCAGGCGGGCAATCGACGAGAAGCTGGCCGAGATTTCCGAATCGATGGAAGAGAAGAAGGAATCGATCAAGGAAAAGAGCGAGCTCATAAAGGCCAAGCGGCAGGAGCTCAGGGCCGATTCGGACCGGCTCGATGCCCTGACATCAACCAACCATGAAGTCAACGAGGAATACCGGGCGGCGGAGAGCGAACTCAGGGCCAGACGCGAGCAGTCGGTCGTGTCGGCCAAAGAGACGATAGCGAGCATGAAGCGCCATATAGACGTCGCATCGGCCGTTACGGAGGTCAGATCGAAACGTAACCATCTCGGCGAGCTGCTTGACCGCACACAGGTCAAGCACGATGAGATGTCCGAGCGCATCACCGGTGTCGAGCATGACGTTGCCGGTATTGCTTCGCACCTCGAGGACCTCAATGGCGCGTTCGCCGGGAAAGAGACCGAGATCGCGCAACTGACCGGTGTGATCGATGAGCTCAGAGACAAGATCGAACAGATACGAGACAAGAGATCCAGATTGGGGGAACAGGCAGCGACGGCATCATCGCGCCACGACGTTTTCAAGGAGATCGTTGAGCGCTACGAGGGCTACGAGACCGGCGTTAAGGCGCTCATGCAGTCCGGAAAGAGCGATCAGAGAGTGCATGGCGTGCTCGGTGACATAGTGAAGTGCACGGAACCGAGGTACGAACCCGCGGTCGTTGCGGCGCTTTCAGACGCGGTACAGTACGTGGTCGTCGAGGGAAAAGCTGATGCGGCCGATTCGGTCAAGATGCTTAAGGACGAGAAGAAGGGATCAGCCACGCTCGTCATGCTCGATAGCATTTCCGGTGCGGGGGGAAGAGATTCGTCCAGCATACCGGAGACGCGTGTGATCGGAAGGATCACCGACTTTATCGAGTGTGAGTCCAGATACCGGGAACTTCTCGATTACCTGCTTTGCGATGTTTTCATCGTCGAGACACTCGAAGATGCTTTCGACCTCTCAGATGGTGAAGGCGATCACACATGCAGTTTTGTCACACCCGATGGCGACGCGGTCTTCAGGGGCAGCATCGTGAGGTCGGGTGGTAACGGCGGCGCCTCCGCGGTCCTCATTGGACGCAAAGAGAAAGTGGCGGATCTTGCCAGTGAAGCGAAAGCGCTCAGGAGTCTTGCTGAAGAGCAGGCGAAGGCGTTCAGGGAAGTCACCGCCAGCCTTGACGATCTTGTCGGCCGGAGGGAGTCGACTCTCAAGGAACATGCTGAGGCCAGGTCGGTCATAAATGATCAGGAAAGGCTTCTCCATGCCAGCATCTCCGAGCGGGACTCGCTCAAGCGGGCGCTTGCCGATCTCGCAAGCGAGATTGCCGGAATGAAGGTCTCGATCGAGGCCGTCGAGAAGCAGATCGCGGAGACAGGCTGCGTGCCCCAGTCACCCGAGGTCGGCCAGGGCGGCCTGTTTGAGGACGGCGCCGATAACGCGGAGCTCGAGGCCAGGGCGGAAAAACTTCAGAAGCAGCTTGAGGACAACGGCCGTGAGATTCTCAGGCTGCAGTCAAACCTGGGTTTCACCGAGGAGACCATCGAGAGGGTCACAGCTGAGATCGAGGCTTTGACTGCGGGGCTGGCGCACCTCAAGACCGGGACGGAGAACCTCGATACGAAAAAGGACGACCTGTCGCGCGAAGAGGAAGCGGTCGACAGGCAGGTGGAAGAACTCCTAGCGGTACTGGCCGAGGTCGATACCAGGCGGAAGACGACGCTTGAAAAGAAGCGGGGCATTGAAGCAACGATCGAAGATGTGCGTGCCCGGATAAAGAGCAGTCAGGGCGAAAGGGAGAGTCTGCTGTCCGGAAAGCAGGAGTTCCATGCAGAGTCGAATCTCCTTGAGGTGAAGTCCCATGCTCTTAAGAAGAGGATGCTTGAAGAGTATGATCTTGATATAAGCCGGGTTGCGCTTAAGGACCTGACTGAGTGTGAGAACTGCGAGGAAGAGATCGTAAAGCTCAGGGGACATCTCAGGAATCTTGGACCGGTCAATCTCGTTGCGCTCGATGAGTATGACGTGGAGAAGGAACGCTATGACTTCCTCAAGAGCCAGCGGGACGATCTGATAAAGGCCAGAGAGAGTCTCGACCAGGCCATTCTCCAGATAAACAGACGAGCACGGAGTGAGTTTGCCGAGACGTTCCACAAGGTCAGAGACGATTTCCGGAAGAACTTCCATACGCTCTTCCAGGGTGGAGATGCGGATCTTCGCCTGAGGTATGAGAACGATCCGTTGGAGTCACCGGTTGACATTCTTGCACGGCCGAGTGGAAAGAAACTCGAACAGATCTCGCTTCTATCGGGTGGTGAAAGGGCGCTGACGGCTATTGCGTTTATGTTCGCAGTTTATTATACAAAGCCGAGTCCGTTCTGCCTCCTTGACGAGGTGGATGCGCCTCTGGATGACGCAAACGTATTGCGATTCATGAATCTGATAAAGGACTTTTCGGTGCGCACGCAGTTCTTGATGGTGACGCACAATAAGAAGACGATGGAAGCCGCTTCCTGTCTTTACGGTGTCACCATGGAAGAGCCCGGAGTCTCACGGATGGTTTCCGTGAAACTCGAGCCTGCTACCGAGGAAGTGCTTGAACCGGTGGGATAGCGACTGCAAGTGAACGCTGATCTGTTTCAGAAGAAGTTGCAGGCTCTCAAGGCAAGCCTGAAGAAAAGCAGGTCCGTCCTCTCGGACGGACTTGCGCGTATAACGCGAGGCGGCGGTGACAGGGCCCGCACGCTCGAAAGCATCGAAGAGCTCCTCGTGGGAGCCGACATCGGTGTCCGGACGGCCGGCGCGATAGTCGAGAAGGTCGGATCATCCGGAATCTCCCTCAACGAACAGAGTGTGCGGGATACGATCAGGGACGAGATCATAAGCATACTCTCACGAACCCGGCAGCCGGGTGTTGATCTTCTTGTCAAACCACACGTGATCATGGTCGTCGGGGTCAACGGTACGGGCAAGACAACGACAATCGCCAAGCTGGCACACCGCTACAAGATGGACGGACGCCAGGTCCTGCTTGCCGCCTGCGATACGTTTAGAGCTGCCGCGATCGAGCAGCTGGAGGTCTGGGCCGGGAGGGTCGGTATCGACGTTGTGAAGCACAAGCCCGGCGCGGATGCAGCCTCGGTTGCCTACGATGCTTGTTCGGCCGCCACGTCGAGAGGGGTCGACACTGTAATAATCGATACCGCGGGAAGGCTGCAGACCAAGAAGAACCTTATGGACGAGGTCGCGAAGATCGGGAGGGTAACCGGGAAGGTGGTTGACGGGGCGCCACACGAGGTGCTGCTCGTTCTGGATGCCACTACGGGTCAGAACTCCATCTCTCAGGCAAAGGCCTTCTCAGAGGTCTGCGGTGTCACGGGCATCGTCATGGCAAAGCTCGATGGTACGGCGAAGGGAGGGATTGTCGTCGCGATTGCGAAGGAGCTTGGAATCCCGATCCAGTTCATAGGTACGGGGGAATCGATCGACGACCTGGCCGCGTTTGACCCCGAGACTTTCGCCACTGCCCTCCTCGGGGGGGATCTGAGTGAGTAAGACTCTCGACGACAGAACCAGACGGATCATCGAGCGGATGCCGAAGGCGGAGATTCATCTCCATATGGAGGGGGCGATCCCGCCCGAGGTGCTGCTGGGCCAGATCAAGCGAAGCGGCCGTGAGCCGTCGATCAAGACCGTCGATGATCTGCGCGAGCGGCTGAAATACAAGGATTTTCCCGAGTTCATAAGGATCTGGACCTGGAAGACCACCTTCGTCAAGGAGGAGCAGGACTTCGCGGAGATAGCCTACCGGGCCCTCGAATGGTTCAGTACACAGAACGTCAAGTACGTCGAGGCCTTCTATGCTCCCGGTGACTACCGGCGGCAGGGTCTGACCGCACCGGAAATCACGGAATTCCTGATCGAGGGCAAGGATCGTGCACAGCACGACTTCGGTATCCGTTGCGAACTTGTAGTCGATGTTGTGAGAGACCATGGCCCCGAGCTGGGAATGCAACGTCTCGATGACGTCACCCCCTATCTTGGAAAGGGCGTGATCGGTGTCGGGCTGGGGGGAAGTGAACAGAGCTTCCCGGCCGATCCCTATGAGTCGCTTTACAGGGAGGCGAAAGAACGCGGCTTCCGGCTGACCGCTCACGCCGGGGAGGTGGCAGGGCCGGAATCGATTTGGGCCGCCATAAACAAGCTCGATACCGAACGCATCGGT
>JBDRNT010000091.1:0-95766 GCA_043810925.1 Candidatus Eiseniibacteriota bacterium | reverse complement strand
TGGTAAGATCTCTCATTGTCAGGGTCACCTTTGGCTGCAAGACATTCACCTCCTCCTATCAAGTTGAGGTGTCAGTCTAAGGCAGCCGACCCTGACATTTCTATTATGCGGAAACCTGACATTATTATGTTGCCGTTACACATCTATCCGAGCGCATTTGACTTTGGTTGGTCCGGTTTTTATACTCTACCAGCGAGGAGAAGCGATGGCTCAGAAGGATTACTACCAGATCCTCGGTGTCAGTGAAAACGCGACACCCCAGGAGATAAAGAAAGCGTTCATCAAACTGGCGAAGAAGTACCACCCGGATTCCAATCCCGGAGACGCCCTGTCATCCGACAAATTCAAAGAGATCAACGAAGCCAACGAGATCTTGAGCGATGCAAAGAAACGTAAGCAATACGATGACCTCCGCCACTTTGCGCACGCAGGCTATGGCGGTGGGGCCGGCCAAGGCTTCGACATTAACGACATCCTGAGCCAGTTTGGAAGACGGGGCGGGAGCGGCGGGGGCGGCCAGACTTTCACAGCCGAGGACCTCGGTGGCCTTGGCGGTATCGGTGACATCTTCTCAAACATCTTCGACCGTGGCGGCAGGTTCAGGCAACAACGTTACGGGCCGCAGAAGGGTCGGGACCATGAGGCGGAGGTCGAAATCCCGTTTGATGTTGCCGCCAACGGTGGGAGCACCGTCATCACGCTGATGAAGGAAGGCGCATGTGATAAGTGCGGCGGCACCGGGGCCGAGCCGGGATCCAAGGTCGAAAAGTGTCCGCAGTGCGCAGGAGCGGGGATGATATCCGTCTCGCAGGGTGGATTCGCCGTCAGCCGTCCGTGCCCGCGATGTTACGGGCGGGGTGAGATCGTGGCCGAGCCCTGCGCCAGGTGCGGCGGATCGGGTCAGACGGCCGGCCGCAAACGTATATCCGTCAAGATCCCAAGGGGTACCCCGGATGGCGGCAAGATAAGACTTAAAGGGCAGGGTCAGCCGGGAGCGAGCGGGGGACCGCCCGGTGATCTCATCATAAAGGTCGCGGTGGCAGCCCACAAGTTCTTCACCCGCAAGGGTGCCAACGTCTACTGCGATGTCAACATTAACCTCGCCCAGGCCGTCCTTGGCTCCAGACTGCGTATCCGCACGCTCGATGACAAACGCGCCGTGCTTAAGATCCCACCCGGCACCCAGCCGGGCACCACTTTCCGGCTGAAGGGCCTTGGTATTGATACGGGTAGCAAGATAGGTGACCAGCTTGTAACAGTCGGTGTCGATATTCCAAAGAAGCTTACGCCCGAGGATAAGGAACTCTTCGAACGCCTCGCGGCGTCACTTAAACTCAAGCACTAACCCGGTTACTCCGGGCCGAATTTGGTCGTCCTCTTCGTATACCCTTTGGTCGTAAAGAGAGAGTCGTCCAATTTCTCTTCCGAGACGGAGATGGCTTCGCGTTTGATCGTTATCCTATTCGAAGGGGCTCCCCCATCGTCCTCTGCCTCTTCCCCCGCTTTGTCGCCCTTCATGTACTGCTGCATCATCTTCATGGCCTCGTTCATCTCCGCTTCCTGCGAACCACCCTCACCCATCGGCATATTCATCGATATGTCCATCCCGAGTGGAATTCCCTTCAGATCCTCCATGATCTTGGAAAGATCATTCATTGCATCCTTGAACCCGAAGGACTCATCCCCTGTCCCCATGCTCTCGAGCATCCGCTGCCACATGGTCCGCATTTCAACCAGTTCCTTCTTCTCGGGCGCCATCCAGAAGAGGATGTCGGTTGTTGTTGTCATCCTCTGGCCCTTGGGGCCTACCTCCATGGTCATCTCAACATTGACACCCTCGCACCCATAGCCCGCTATCTCGCGCTTCTTGCCGGTCTTTGTGAGTTTGGTATCCTTGATCTCGAAATCAGGGTCCTCATCCACATCACCACCCATCTCACTCCGGAAGGATACCTCTGTATATGTCTTCTGCTCCTCATCGAGATGCCAGACTATACCTTTGGTGATATCCATGATGGTGATGGTCTTTTCCGGACCCTTGGGCTTCATCCCCTGCACCATCCCCGTCATCATGCCCGTGTAGGTCATTTCGGCTTCGGTCCGGATCATATCACCCTTAAGGTATGTAACCTCTATACCCTCGGAACCACCCATTCCCATGAAACCGCTACTTGAGATCTTCTCTTTGATCACGAGGTCGGCAGCTGCGACAACCGGTATTACCAAAACACAAAGCACGACTAATGTCAGTTTCCTCATCACACGACCTCCTTAAGCGTCCAGGTTCTGGACCTTTTTCGCATTCTCTTCGATGAACTTCCTCCGCGGTTCGACTTTGTCCCCCATAAGGATTGTGAATATCCTGTCGGCCTCGACCGCGTCCTCGAGTGTTACCTTAAGAATCGTTCGCCGCTCGGGATCCATCGTTGTCTTCCAGAGCTGTTCAGGGTTCATCTCGCCAAGGCCCTTGTAACGTTGCACCATCACACCCTTCCTCCCAAGCCTCTCGAGCGCGCGGTCACGCTCATCGTCATTGTATGCGTAAACTTCCTTCTTGCCCTTCTTGACTCTGTAAAGCGGTGGCTGCGCAATGTAAACATGCCCCAGTTTGAGAAGCTCCGGCATATGCCGGTAGAAGAATGTCAAGAGCAGCGTTCTTATGTGCGCACCGTCGATATCCGCATCGGTCATGATGATCACCTTGTGATAGCGGAGCTTCTCGACATTGAAGTCCTCTCCCCCAATCCCGGTTCCGACCGCGGTGATCATCATCTTGATCTCTTCGTTTGAAAGCACCTTATCAAGCGGCGCCTTCTCCACGTTAAGGATCTTTCCCCTGAGTGGAAGTATCGCCTGGTACTGGCGGTCCCGTCCCTGCTTTGCCGATCCGCCGGCCGAGTCTCCCTCAACCAGGTAGAGCTCAGACATCTTCGGATCCGCCAGACTGCAATCGGCCAGTTTCCCCGGCAGTGTACCCGCTTCAAGCGCAGATTTCTTTCGTGTAAGCTCCCTTGCCTTCCGTGCAGCATCACGCGACCGCGCCGCGACGACGCACTTGTCTATTATGTGTTTTGAAACCGCAGGGTTCTCTTCGAAGAACTCGCTCAGTCCCTCACTGACGACGGATTCCACAATCCCCCTGACCTCGCTGTTCCCCAGCTTGGTCTTGGTCTGTCCCTCAAACTGCGGGCTGGTCATCATCACGCTTAAGACCGCCGTCAATCCCTCACGCACGTCGTCCCCGCTCAGGCTGAACTTGCCGTTCTTGAAGCGGTTGTTCTTTTGCCCGTACGAATTCAGTGTCTTCGTGAGTCCAGCTTTGAATCCGCTCAGGTGTGTACCACCCTCATGCGTGCTTATGCTGTTGACAAAGCTGAATATGTTGTCCTGATACCCATCATTATACTGAAGAGCGACTTCCACTTTTACGTCGTCACGCTGGCGTTCAAAAAAGACCGGCTTCCGGTGGAGCGTGTTCTTGTTCTCGTTAAGAAAATTGACGAACGATACGATGCCGCCGTCATACTTGAAATCGTGTTCTTTCTGCGTCTTCGTATCGTGGATCCTGATCTGGACGCCTTTATTGAGAAAGGCGAGCTCCCTCAGCCGCTGCGAAAGATTGTCGAAGCTGAATTCCGTCGTCTCGAAGACCTTCTTATCGGGCATGAACCTGATCAGCGTACCGGCCTTCTTGGTCTTGCCCTTTGTAGTAAGATCGGCCACAGGCTTACCCCGCTCATACTTCTGGTAGTAAACCGTGCCGCCCCGCCAAATGGTTACTTCCAGCCATTCGGAAAGCGCATTGACTACGGATACTCCGACACCGTGAAGACCGCCTGAGACCCGGTAGGCCTTCTGGTCGAACTTGCCACCGGCGTGAAGCATCGTCATCACCACCTCGACCGCGGGGCGCTTCTGCGTGGGGTGCATATCAACCGGTATTCCTCGTCCGTCATCCTCAACCGACACGCTGCCGTCTTCGTGCAGTTCAACGCTTATGCTGTTACAGTACCCCCCGAGGGCTTCATCAATCGAGTTGTCGACGACTTCATAAACGAGGTGGTGGAGTCCGCGCGGGCCGGTGCTGCCGATATACATCGCAGGGCGCTTACGTACGGCTTCCAGCCCTTTAAGAACTGTTATCCTCTTTGCATCATACTTTTCCACGCGATCCCTGGTTTTCGCTTTCGCATCCTCTTTGACAGATTGAGTGCGCTTATCCGCCATCAGTGTTCTCCTTAGCTGCGTTGCCGATTCGGAAGACTATATCTTTTACCACGTCTGTCCCGACGGCCGAGTTTACCTTTTCTATAATTCCTTCTTTGAGGAGCGAGAGCTCCTGAAGCCAGGCAGAGTTCTGTACAACGACGAAGAGAATCTCGTTTCTCACGGACACTGCCTGCGCCCTCCGGGCGATGTTTTTGCCTACCGCCTCCTCCCATAAAACTACTGCTTTTTCCCGCTCCAGTCGAGCGGCAATTCCCATCCTGGCGGTAAGCCGTTCGAGTATCTTTCCGGCCTTTTCCGGTTGCTTCATGTTAACCAATACTCCCGCCGGTGATGGTGATCCGGTGCATGTCGTCATCCGCAAGACGTGCCGGTCTCGACGAGGTTAATACTATCTGATCAAACTTCGAAATTAAAGCTGTAAGTGCCCCTGCCCGGGCCTCATCCAGCTCGGCAAATACATCATCGAGAAGGACCAGGGGATATCTCCCGAGCCGCTCACCCATCGCGTTCGCCTCCGCGCACCGCAGTGCCAGGACGGCCGTCCGCTGTTCTCCCTCCGATCCGAACTGACGTATGTCTCGGCCGTCGGAAAGCAACGCGAAGTCATCGACGTGAGGGCCGCAAAGCGTATAACCCCTCCGTATCTCAAGATCACTGTGCGCCTTTAGGGCGTTTGCCAGGCCCGCTGCGATGTCCGAGTCCCCGCCGGCCTTGTAACCCCTGGCTTCGTAAGTGAGCTGTATGTCACCGGGCTTGCCGCTTATGAATGCGAAGTTCTCGGCAACCTGGGAAACGATCTCTTCGAGATAGGCCACCCTCCTCTTGACAACAGTGACACCCAGTTCCACGACGCTCTGAGTCCAGGTGGTCGCCTCCGAAACATCAATCCTCCGCTCCTGTGCCGCCTTGAGGAGCAGATTCCTCTGCGTAAGCGCCCTCACATATCGCTGGAGTGTGACAAGATATTCCTTGCTCATCTGTGAGATCGCCATATCGAGAAAAGTCCTCCGGAATCCGGGCGAACCCTTGACGAGCTCTATGTCATCCGGTGAGGAGATCACAATACCGACAAGTCCGATCAGGTCTACGGGTCTCGCTTCCTTCCCGTTGATCCGGATTCGCTTCCGCTCCTCACCGTACGCGACCTCGATCCTGGTCTTTACCCCTATGTGTTCGAAGAGGCCCTCTATCCGGTAAAAGCTTTCTCCGAATCTAACAAGGTTGGCGTCTTTCCGGTCACGATGCGACCGCCCTACACCGAGGATATGAATGGATTCAAGCAGGTTGGTCTTACCCTGTGCATTGGAACCAACGATCAGATTACGATGTTCGCCGAACTCGACATCGACGTCGCTGAAGTTCCTGAAATTCGTCAGGTGGATCTTCCGGATGCGCAACCGAACGCACCCCGAGTCTATTCTTGCTCTGCAAGACGGAGCGGCATGACAAGACACACATACGATTCGTCATCGGGTTCTTCGGCCTGTTTGAGAATCGAGGCGCCTACCGAGGTACCGAGTTCGAGCTTCATCTCGTCACTTTCCGAATTCTTGAGCACATCCAGCAAATAAGAGGCATTGTACCCGATCACCATCTCTTCCCCGCTATAGCTCGCAGGCACTTCCTCTTCCGCCTCTCCCAGATCGGGCGTACTTGCGGTCAGTTTGATTTTGTTCTTCGTGAGATGGACTTTTATCTTGTGTGTCTTGGAGTCCGCCAAGAGTGATACCCGCTTGGCAGCACTCATCAGCGCGCCGCGGTCTATCACAAGCACGTTCTCATTGTTGCTGGGTATCACCTGCTTGTAATTTGGAAACGTGCCTTCGATCCTTCTCGTATAGACGATCGTGTCGCCTACGAAGAACCCAACGAAGGCCTTGTCCATTGCGATCCCGACCTCACCGGTTCCACCGATCAATCTCAGGACCTGGTTCAGTGCCTTCGGCGGAATTATGACTCCCATTTCCTCTTTCACCGGGAAGTCACCCTTGATCGCCATCCTCGCAAGTCGGTGCCCGTCGGTTCCGACCATCGCCAACTCTTTGGGTGACAGTTCCCAGAGAACACCGCTTAAGACGGGGCGTGTATCGTCTCTGGCAACCGAATAGATGCTTCGTCTTATCATCTTCTCAAGGGCAGCCGCACTTATGCTTATCTTCTCTTCTTTCTCAAGGTCCGCGATCTTTGGGAACTGGTCTTTCTCCATCCCCATCATCCTGAAGTTCGCTCTCGAGCAGATGATTGTTATCCGGTTTCCATCAACTTCAAGATCCACTTCTTCGCCGGGCAGCTCGCGCACTATTTCCTGGAACCGCTTGGCACCCACGGTGATCGAACCCTTCTTCAGAATCTCGCAGTCAAGCAGACTGATCACCGAGATATCCAGATCGGTGGCCGATACTTTGACTCTGTCCCCTTCGGTCTCAATCAGCAGATTTGAAAGCACGGGGATCGAGGATGTTGTGGGCACAACCCCGGTGACCAAACCTAAGAGCTTGGAGAAATTCTCCTGGCTTATCTTGACTTTCATCGTCCCGCCTCCTCCTCTTTCACAGCCATCTATTGTAGGTGAACTCAGGTAAGGTGTCAAAGCGTTTTTGGGAGGCGGGGAGTTTAGTTCTCCGATGCCGGAGTCATTTGCACACCACTACCTTGGCCGGACCGTGACCGCCGGCCGGTCTTCTCACGAAATATACGCCCGGGGGCAATCCGGATGTGCTTATGACGACCTCATGCCGGTCCCGAGAGGGCATCGTGCTTAGAATCCGTCGTCCGAGCGCATCATAAAGATCTATCCGGCCGGCCGATCCAATCCGAAACGGCACACCTGCCATGACCGGGTTCGGCACGATCCTGAGGACCGGTTGCAACCCGCCGCTCTCCTCAGTGACTGCGACACCGGCCGTGCCGGCAAGCACCATTTCGGGGTAAGCAACGAGGATCGGGGTATCCGGCAGCAACCGCATTCTGATTCGGTCAACCTCATCCTCGACGGGTATCAGGAAATTCGGATGGCCTGACGTGTCGACCCGTGTCCATTCCGTCGGCACTTGAACAAGGGTCACAAGATCCTCGAGATAGGTCCAATCAAAGTCCATCTTGGCCCACACGATTGTAACGGTGGAGGGAGAACCCGTTGTGGATTTTACCCACAGCGAGAATGCATTCTGACCCAACTCAGGCCCGTAGCAGTAAAACTCGGTATCATCGTATACCTGCATGCACCTGGCATCATCAACAGGTGCCACGGTCGTCGTATCCCAGGTACAACATCCCACGAAACCATCCGGTTTGCCGTTGCTATCGAGATCCTTAAGCATCCTTGCCTGCGGGAATTGGTTGGCACATGGGTCCGGGTCTCCATACTGTATCCGCTGCCACCCGTCACAGCACTTCAGTACCTCAACATCACAGTCAACCAGCCAATCCGCCAACGAGTCTACCTTCGCCACTTTCTCCCGGTCATTTACGTGGCACACAGCCAGATACCACAGCCCTGAGGCCACCGCATCCGCTATTCCCATCTTAATCTCGTTCATGCTCCTGTAATCGATAGTAACGTGGGGTACATTGAAGAAAGGAAACCGATCGGGATAGTTGTGCCCCCTTAGGTTCAGGTGCGCGGTGTTCGGAGGGGCGGGGACACCGTAGCCAAGGGCATACGGATACTTGGTGCCGATCAGCTCATACATGCTGTCATTCACGGCGCCGAGCCACTTCCACCCAGGATGGCCGGGTACTGGTGAACTCGTGCCGCCGGGGTGGTTCCAGCCGATGACTTCGATTCCCAGGGAGTCCAGTATGTACAGGCTTCGCTCGCACAGACTGTCCCAGGTTGCAACATCTGCGAAAGTGTACTCGACCCACTCCGTGACATCGTCGTCGATACTGTCCACGTGGCTCGCCCACATGTAGTCATGCCTTGTTGTGTGATCCTGGACTTCATGCCCCGCCTGGTAGATCGCCTGCATCATCCACGGACTGTTCTCGATGCCTAAGTCTGAGACCTCGGTTATGTATCCAAAACTGCCCTTAAACCCGTGCTCCTCCAATATGGGGAATATGTGCATGCAATCGTAGTAATGGGTGTCATCAAACTGGAGGGTTACAAAGCCCGTCCGCGGGGTGTAGTCAGCACGAGGTTGCGCTATAGACAGTGTTGCACCCACGCAGTATGCGCAGGCTACAAGTAAGGCCTTGCAGTATTGCCTGCCGGATAGGAGCACTGGTTTCCATCCTCAGTGTCGTCCCTTATAGTGAATCTGGGTTCATAATATCAGACGCTGCCCCAGGTGTCAAGCAAGATCGCTGCACGGTGAGGTGCAGATGAGGAACTGTCAATGCAACGGAGTATGCCGGCCTATGAGTTTTTGTTGAGACTTGCCTCGCCATATAGTAGGTTAGTCTACGGGCTTTTTTCGGTATTCCGCCTCAGGTGGGGATATGAAACACTCACTCAAAATCGGGCTCAGCTTCGGTCTTACGTCCGGAACGATCACGACGCTCGGATTGATGGTGGGACTCCATTCCGGTACCCACTCAAGACTTGCCGTTCTCGGCGGGATATTGACCATAGCGATAGCCGACGCCTTCTCGGATGCACTCGGGATTCACATTTCGGAGGAATCGGAGAACATCCACACTCACCGCGAAATATGGGAGGCGACCATTGCTACGTTCTTCTCGAAACTCGGGTTCGCTCTTACATTCACTTTCCCGGTCTTCCTCTTCAGACTTCCCACCGCGATTGTCGTCAGTGTCATCTGGGGCTTGTGCATACTGGCCGTCGTCAGTGTCGGCATCGCCAAGGAGCAAGGAAGAGGGCCGTGGAAGGTAATTGCAGAACACCTGGGTATTGCATTGTTGGTCGTGGTGGTGACGCACTACGTCGGTCACTTGATTGGAAGGTTCTGTGGCTAAGATAAAGACCGTGAGACGACTGTTTCAGTTGTTCTTCCTGGGCGGTAGCGTTGCGCTTCTCATAAGGGGCCTGATGGGTCTTACCTCGAGGACCGTCGAGTATTACTGCCCGATGGGCGGGATTGTCTCCATCTACGGGCTTTTCAGGAAACAGCAATTCATCTGTGCGCTTAACGAGACCAATCTCAGTATCGCTTTGGTCCTTCTTGTGGGTGTGATCCTCATAAAGAAGAGTTTCTGTGGCTGGGTCTGCCCGCTCGGGACGATCTTCGATTGGTTTGCCTGGCTCCGCAGGAAGACACTGGGCAAGGACTTCCTCAGAATCCCGGACCTTCCCGACGCAGTCTTAAGCAAGATCAAGTACGTTGTGCTTGCAATAATCCTGATTCTTACATTCCGGGCTTCCGAGCTGATCTTCAGGGGTTACGATCCGTTCTATATCCTATTCACAGGCGGCAAAGGTCACGGTCTGATTCCTGTTGTGAGCCTGGTAATTCTCATCGGCGTACTTGTCACTACGTTCATATTCGAGATGGCCTGGTGCAGGTATCTTTGCCCGCTCGGTGCGGTGATGAGTCCGCTTTCAAGGTTTGGGCTCTTGAAGGTCAAGCGTAATCGAGCGCATTGCAGCGGTTGCGGCGTTTGTGACACAGTGTGTCTTCAGCGGATTCCCGTATCAAAGCTGACCAGGGTCACACGCACGGACTGTACGATCTGTCTGGATTGCGTGGCACGGTGTCCCGAGGACCGCGCTCTTGACATCGGCGTTTAGGAGGTGGCCGGCTTGACCAAAAGGGTCTGGATCATACCCGTCGTGATAGCGCTGCTGACGATTTCGGGAGTGCTTGGCGCACGGGTGATCACCGTTCCCACGCTTGCCTTTACATATGACGAAGTCTATACCGGAGCAGCAGAACGCGCTACATTCACGGTAAGCGGCGTTCATTGCTACGGGACCGCGGATTACCTGCGTGAGCATATACAGTCGGTCCCGGGGCTCGTCAGTTTCGTTGCCTACGCCGGGAAGCGGCGTGTCGTTGTGGACTATGACCGCACCAGGACGAGTGCGGAGGACATCGTCCGGGCAATCGAGGCACCCGCGATGACCAGGACGGGGCCCAGGTCCTTATACGAGGTCCTTTCCTGGAAGGTGCGATGAAACCGGAACTCTGTGACCAACTGAGGGAACACGGGTACCAGGGACGTGTCGTATCCATCCAGCGTCTGCGTGACCTCAAACAGGAGATCGACGGTCGCCTGGGCGATGGATCGCTGGATAAGACTTTCTCCGACGAGAGCCTCTCCGGGTTTGATTTCGGCCTGCCCGAGCGCCTGCCGGATGCCCGCTCGCTGATCGTGGTTGCCGTCAAACAACCGCAGGTCCGCTTCACCTTCACCTGGAATGATGCCCGGATGGAGTTCATGGTGCCCCCGACCTACATACGCGGGCCCGGAACCGACACACAGGTCGAGAACACGCTGAGTGAGGTTCTTGAGCCGGCCGGTTACCGCGTGACACAGGCAAGGCTGCCGAAGAAACTGCTGGCTGTACGCAGCGGTCTTGCAGAATACGGCAGGAACAATATCACATATGTTTCCGGTCTCGGGAGTTTCCACCGGCTGGCGGCCTTCTACTCCGACCTCCCCTGTGACGAAGACATCTGGCAGGAAGCAAGGATGATGGCGCGGTGTGAAACCTGCGAAGTCTGTCGCAGTAGCTGCCCGTCCGGAGCGATCCCATATGACCGTTTCCTCCTCCGGGCCGAGCGCTGCATTGTGTTTCACAATGAACACCCCAATGAGATCCCATTCCCCTCATGGCTCGATCCTTCCTGGCACAACTGCGTTGTAGGCTGCATGCTCTGCCAGATACCATGCCCTGAAGAGAGGATGAGTCTCGGTCGGATTGAGGACGGCGCTGAATTCTCAGCCGAGGAGACGCTGTTGCTTGTCGAAGGCCGGCCGACTGAAGAGTTTTCTCTTGAAATGGACGAGAAGCTCAACCAGTCGGACCTCGTTTACCTGCTTGATGTCTTCCCGCGTAATCTCAAGGTGCTTCTTAAGAAATCTCAGGGTGCCTGATCAGTTTCGGTGAGCAGTTCTTGAACATTAATGGCTTATGGATGTTTCATGCTCCGGCCGGTATTGGGTCGGGGGCTATTCTTCTTCTAGTCTAATACCTAGAAAAACTAGAAGTAGTAGTAGGGGTGGTGGATTTGTGGAGAAATTGGGAATTGTGCTTGTTTATTTGCAGTTAGTGACACACTGCCCGGTGGAATGGGTGTGAACAAGATGGGGAGAAATCCACAGTTGTCAACGGATAGGTCGGAAGATCGGAATACCCACAGACTACCAACGCCGGATACACATGCTTCTCCACAGGTTATGAAGACAACCTGATGTCATCGGCCAGGCGGTCCAGCAGGGCCCGGAACTCCACGTCGGTCTTCACCTTTTCGGCGATCTTGTCACACGCGTGGATGACGGTGGTATGATCACGCTTACCGAAACTCATACCGATATCGGTCAGCGACATGTTGGTCAGCATGCGACCGAGATACATCGCGACCTGGCGCGGGAATGCTATTACATTTGTGCGCTTTCGCCCGACAAGGATATCGGGGGACACCTTGTAATGGGCGGCAACAGCACGTTTCACATCCTCAATTGAGATTATCCTCGTGTCCGGTCTCAGAATGTCCTTCAGGACGTCGGTGGCGAGATCCACCGTTATCGCGCGCCCCGTCAGTGAGGAGTAGGCCACGAGCTTGACGAGTGAACCCTCGAGATCACGAATGTTGGACTTGATCCCCTCGCCTATCAAGTGGAAGACCTCATCGGGGATGGTGAGATTGTCATCCTCGGTTTTCTTCTTCAATATGGCGACTCTTGTCTCAAAATCAGGTGCTTGTATGTCTGTCACGAGCCCCCACCCGAAGCGTGAAACAAGCCTCTCCTCAAGCGTTGGGATATCCTTGGGTGGTCTGTCACTGGTGAGGACGATCTGTTTGTGTGCATCGTAGAGTGAGTTGAATGTGTGAAAGAACTCTTCCTGGGTGCTGTCCTTGCCTGCAAGGAACTGGATATCATCAATGAGGAGCACGTCCATGCCCCTGTACTTGTTCCGGAACGAGATCGTGCTGCCATGCTGGATGGCATAGATCATCTCGTTCATGAATTTCTCCGCCGAGACATAGCACACGCGAAGCTCATGCTTCTGATCGATCACCTGGTTGCCGATGGCCTGCATTATGTGTGTCTTCCCCAGGCCTACCCCGCCGTAGATGAAGAGCGGGTTGTATGCCCGGGCCGGCTTCGCGGCTACTGCAAGGGCGGCGGCGTGGGCAAACTGGTTGCTGCTTCCCACCACGAAACTCTGGAACGTGTACTTGGGATTCAGGTAGGTGCCGTTGACGGTCCTCCTGGGGGCTGAGATCTGTGGGTGTTCTGCGACAGCCTCCGGAGGAGGTTCGTCAGAGGCCACAATGCTGAATTTGATCTCGAAATCCTTGCCCGCGATTTCCTTAAGCACTTCCCTTAAGACCGGAGCATGATGTTCGTCGAGCCAGGTGGCGAAAAACTTGCTTGGCACGCCGAGTATGAAAGCTTCGCCGTCTATACCGAGAGGCTTGACAGGTATAATCCATGTCTCGAGATTGTGTCTGTCGATTCTATCGCCGAGACGAGCGACAGTCTGCTTCCAGATGTCACTTGCAGAAGCTTCCATCTCCGATGCCCCTTAATCTCTCAAATCCACAGGTTATCCACAACCCGCCAGCATGGCCTGAGCGAGTCTCAAACGCCCTATCTCAAGACATAACGGTGCCAGGCTAATGAGTTATGTAACCCCCAGGTTGTCCACAACGGTTGATAACAACGTAACCCACTGATGTATAAGTAGATAAGACAGCATACAATATCTGTCCGATCAAGGTTATCCACAAACAGGATGCGGATGGGTATAAGCCTGAGGATACGGAGTTCAGGTCATTATTCACGATCCGGTGTAGGCGTTTTCTTCGCTGACTTATCCACATAATCCGGCATGCCCTCTCATGCCCTCTGAAGTGCGGAAGAGATGTTAGCACTTCAGAAGGCGATGTGGCAAGCTCTTTTTGAACAGACATGCCGAGAATCGCTAAAATGCGGGA
Source organism: Candidatus Eiseniibacteriota bacterium (assembly GCA_043810925.1). Taxonomy (GTDB): domain Bacteria; phylum Arandabacterota; class Arandabacteria; order Arandabacterales; family Arandabacteraceae; genus Arandabacterum. The sequence goes on along the minus strand of JBDRNT010000091.1, from coordinate 82,465 downwards.
CTTGCAGTGCAAAATCACTTGACAGTTAAGGCGGTTAGGACTTACAATCCCTCAAGTCGAAAAATAAATGAGGAGGGTATCACCTTGAAAAAAACCTACCAACCGCACAATCGGAAGCGAAAGAAGACACACGGCTTCAGAAAGCGCTCAAGCACCACGGGTGGCCAGGAAGTGCTCAAACGGCGCAGGAAGCGGGGGAGAAAGAAGCTTGCCGTGTGATCAGCGACTGCGGAGGGATGAGAGAATAACAGAGGAGTATGAATACAAAACGGTTATTCGCAACGGCAGACTGATCTGGGCAGAAACCTTCAAAGCTTATTTCCTCTCGGGTAAGGATCTCGAACGCAAGGCGGGTTTTATCGCGGGTAAGGGTGTGGGTGGCGCGTGCGACCGCAACAGGGCCAGGCGGCTTCTCAAGGAGGCATACAGGGGCCTCAAACCCCGGCTTGAACCTCAGGGTTTCAACATCGTATTTGTCGCCCGTCGCGGTGCCGCCGAGGCCCATAAATGCCGGATCGAAAGCGAAATGAAAGGGCTGTTTGACAAATGCGGTCTCGTCACGAGGCAGTAATTGGTAGAGTCGAGCAAGGCCTGGTCGCTGTTGCGGCCGGCGCGATAGGTATCTACCAGATAGCATTATCACCTGTGCTTCCAAGGGCATGCCGGTTCGGGCCGACGTGTTCTGATTATGCGCTTGAAGCACTCAAAAGACATGGTGTCGTGAGGGGAACCATCCTCGCAATACGAAGAGTCCTACGATGTCATCCGTTGGGCGGAAGTGGACTCGATCCGGTCCCCTAGGAGATAAAGCATGGAAAAGCGGGCGCTAATTGCGGTAGTCATGATGTTCATGGTTTTGATTATTTACAACGTGTTTCTGACCCCTAAGCGCAAACCACCGACTGAGCCGCCGGCCGGGTCACCGGAGACGGCAGACGCTGAGCAGGTTCCCGGGCGGGTGGTGGATGAACCGGCGGCCGGCGCAGAGTCTCTGGAGATAAGTCTACCCGCGGATACCGCGCCTGCACGCGAAGTTGAGGTCACGACCCCTCTTTACACGGCAAGATTCTCAAGCACAGGCGGGGTGCTTACCAGCTTCAGACTCAACGGTTACCTTTCAAGCACTGAAGAGCCGGTGGAGCTGGTGCCGCAAGCCGGCAGGCTGCCGCTTGGAGTCGCACTGCTGACCGGGACCGGTGAACGCATCGATCTGTCGCAGACACCGTTTGCTGTATCTGCGGACTATCTTGACGTCGCAACCGGTCATGAGGCGAGTCTCGTCTTCTCTTTAGAGACAGAAGACGGGCTCAGGGTCGGGAAGACGTGTACGTTCAATGGGGACACCTATGCGATAGATGTCGAAATCGGTGTGTCGGGAGCCGGCAGTGAAGGAATGCGGGCCGTGGAGTTCGGCTGGCAATCGGGGCTTATGTCGACGGAGGCCAACCACAAGGACGATTTGGGCAACTTCGCCGCCATCACGCTTGCCGATGACAAGGTGGTCAAGAACAGTCTGGCGAACTTCAAGAAACGTGACGAGATAGCCGTAGGCGGCAATGTCACCTGGACGGGTGTGAAGACCAAGTATTTCCTGGCGGGGCTGGTTCCTCTTGATGCCACAGGGGTGCTGGCGAGGGGCTTTGCCAGTTCCGAGGAAGCGATCGGGGTGGTGGTCGAGGTGGATATGCCGGCATCGGCGGCCCAGCGGTTCGTTGTGTACGTAGGGCCGCTGGACTACGAGGGTCTGAAGAAGCTCGATCTTGGGCTTGACAGAGCCGTCGATTTCGGTTGGAAATGGATAAGGCCTTTGAGCCGGCTGATATTCGCATTCATGCTGCTCTGCCACAGGGCGATACCCAACTACGGTGTTGTAATCATCATATTGTCGGCGCTGACCAAGCTCTTGTTCTGGCCGCTTACCCAGAAGAGTTTCAAGTCTATGCGTGAAATGCAGCGCATTCAGCCCGAAATGGCGGCCATGAAGGAGAAGTACAAGAACGAACCCCAGCGTCTCAACAAGGCCATGATGGGGCTATATAAAGAGCGGGGCGTCAATCCGGTTGGTGGTTGTCTGCCGCTGCTTCTGCAAATGCCGGTTTTCATCTCGCTCTTTAATGTGCTGAGACTGACTATCGAACTGCGCCGGGCGCCGTTTGTGCTGTGGATAAACGATCTTTCGGCACCTGATGTTCTGGCGAGGTTGCCGTTTTCACTGCCTTTCATAGGTAACGCACTCAGCCTGCTGCCGATTCTGATGGGGATTGCCATGTTCCTTCAGCAGAAGATGTCGGCAACTGATCCCAAGCAGGCGGCGATGACCTATATGCTACCCATAGTCTTCACCGTGATGTTCTTCAGATTCCCATCGGGTCTCGTACTGTATTGGCTTGTTAACAACGTTCTCACTATCGCTCATCAGTATCTGATGGCGCGGGGAGAACGGACACAGCAGGTCGCAACCACCGGAGGATGATCATGCAAGACCGGGATATGAATGCACAACAGGTAGTTGATGAGGGCAAGAATGTCGACGAGGCGATTGAAAAGGGCCTCGAGCGGCTCGGACTTACAAGGGATCAGGTTGAGGTCGATGTGCTTGAGGAGGGGACGAGAGGCGTGCTGGGCCTGGTCGGCGTAAGGCAGGCAAAGGTCGTTATTCGCCGGAAAGACGATACGACTGGTGTCGCTGCCAAGATCAAAGAGCTGGCGAACGGGGTGTTGGACCTGATGGGGCTGAGCTCACAGGTTGACATCACTGTCGATGAAGATATTCATAATGTCCAGATAGACACCGCCGGCGCCGACGGCCTCCTGATCGGCAAGAAGGGCCAGAACCTTATTGCGCTTGAGCATCTCTTGAGAAGAATGGCGGGCAAGCAACTCAAGCGAAGCGTGCGGCTGGACGTAGATGTCGGCGGTTACAAAGAGCGCCGGGCCTCCACCCTGAGAAGTAAGGCGATATCAATGGCTTCACGTGTCAAGGCCAGCAGTAAGGAGATGCAGGTTGAACCACTGTCGGCTGCGGAGCGAAGAATAATACACGTAACACTTGCCGGCGACAGCCAGATAAAGACATACACAATTGGTGACGGGGAGCTTAAGACCGTCGTGATTGCTCCACAACGGCGCAACAGCGAAAACAGGATGCCGAGGGAGAGACAAGATTGAGCGACGACACTATCGTTGCACTCGCATCGCCACCCGGAATCGGCGCCCTGGGCATAATAAGGATGAGTGGGCCCGCGACCTTAGGGATCTGTGACAGGGTCTTTAAGGGAAAACAGGTGCCATCACAGGCGCGGGACCGCACGGCCCTCCTTGGTGAGGTTGTCTCGGGGGATGGCCTCCCGATTGATCAGGTCCTCCTGACAGTCATGCGGGGACCGCACTCATTGACGGGTGAGGATGTTGCGGAGATAACATGCCACGGCGGTGCGATGGCCCCCCGGCTTGTCTTGAGAAGGTTCCTGGGTGAAGGGGCAAGAGCGGCGGATCCGGGGGAGTTTACGAAGCGCGCGTTCCTTAACGGTAAGATGGATCTGGCCCAGGCAGAGGCGGTAAGCGATATCGTTCATGCTACCAGCGAGAAAGCGCTCGCTGTGGCGGTAAGGCAACTTCGGGGCGAGCTGTCTCAGCGGTTCTATGATATCGAGCACCGGCTCCTGGATTGGCTGGCAGCGATAGAGGCGAATATAGATTTCGTGGACGAGGAAGTCGAGCCCGTTGATAGCCGGAGCCTTCTGGCGGACCTGATGGACGTGGGCAGCCGGCTTGAACTTCTACTTGAAGGCTATGAACAGGGCCGGTACATAAAAGACGGGCTGGATGTCGCCATAATCGGTAAGCCCAATGTCGGCAAGTCAAGCCTGTTTAACAGGCTGATCGGGAAGGACAGGGTGATTGTCAGCGATTCGCCGGGGACCACCCGGGACGTTGTCGATGGCCTTGTGGGTGTGAATGGTCTTATGCTCAGGCTTCACGACACTGCCGGAGTCAGGCAAGCCCCGGACCCCGTAGGAGCAGAGGCCGTAAGGCGAACAAGACTTGCAGTTGATGAGGCCGATATCGCCCTCATCGTCCTGGATCTGAGTACACCCCTGTCAAGCAAGGATCTCGACATTGTTGAAGAAGTTGCGGCCAAACCTCATCTGATCGTGGCGAATAAGACGGACCTTCCTGAGAAGGCCGAGGTCGGACCCCTGGGCCCGGCCGTGAGGATATCGGCACTAACAGGGTGGGGCCTCGGAGGGCTGCTCGATGAACTCAGGAAGGTTGCGCATGCCCAGGTTGATGACCTGAGTTTCGAGGTAATCGTAAGCGAGCGCCACGCGGTCTCGATACGAGAGGCCGGGGAGGCTGTCTCGCAGGCCGGAGCCTCGCTCCGGGATGGTGTTCCGCTTGAGTTTGTAGCTTCAGACATCAGATTGGCGCTCGACTGTATCGGGGTGATAACAGGAAACACCGCGAGCACACGGGTGCTGGATGAAATCTTCTCACGTTTCTGCATAGGCAAGTGAACATGTTTCACGTGAAACATTGAGCCCATGGAACATCACAAATACTACGATGTAATCGTCGTTGGTGCAGGCCACGCCGGCTGTGAAGCCGCCCTGGCTGCAGCAAGGATGGGGTGCAGCACCCTGCTGCTTACGCTCAACATCGACAACCTTGCGCAGATGTCGTGCAACCCCGCGATAGGCGGGCTGGCGAAATCTCATCTTGTCAAAGAGATAGATGCTCTTGGTGGAGAGATCGGCAAAGTGGCGGACGAGACGGCGCTCCAGATGCGCATGCTCAATAGAAGCAGGGGGCCTGCCGTCTGGTCACTGAGGTCCCAGAATGACAGGCAGGTCTACAAAATGCACATGCGGCGGGTCGTCGAGGGCCAGCGGGATCTCGATCTGCGCCAGGGGCTGGTTGAAAGCCTGCTCATCGATGGCAGCCGGATCCTGGGTGTTGAGACCGAAACAGGGCACCGGCTCAGGGCCGGAGCCGTCGTGATAACCACAGGGACGTTTCTGAAGGGAACAATCCACATCGGGCTTAAGAGTCACCCGGGTGGAAGGAATGGTGAGTGTGCCAGCTACGGTCTTGCTGAGGCCTTGCTGCAAACCGGTCTTGAAATGGGACGTCTTAAGACGGGGACATCTCCCAGGGTCAATGGACGGTCCATCGTCTTCGATGGACTTGCCCCTGAGCCGGGTGAGACCGGGATAGAGCCGTTTTCACACCGGACCCCCGGCAGGTTGGATTCTTCGGCTGTTTGCTACCTGACCCGCACGACCGCGGAGACCCGGCAGATCATACTTTCAAGTCTCGACAGGTCCCCCCTCTATACGGGCAAAATAGGGGGTGTTGGCCCACGCTACTGCCCGTCAATAGAAGACAAGATTGTGAGATTTCCTGACCGGGAGAGCCACCAGGTCTTTCTTGAACCCGAAGGGACGTACACCTCGGAGTATTACTTAAGCGGGCTTGCCACAAGCCTCCCGGAAGATGTTCAAATCGAAATGGTTAGATCGATACGGGGTCTTGAGAGCGCAGAGATCACACGCCCGGGCTATGCCGTTGAGTATGACTTCGTCAAGCCTACGGAGCTCCATGCGACACTTGAGACCAAGCGCATTGAGGGTCTCTACCTGGCAGGTCAGATCAACGGGTCATCAGGGTACGAAGAAGCTGCGGCGCAGGGTATCGTGGCAGGCATCAATGCGGCAAGGAAGAACGCGGGACAGGGCGAATTCGTGCTGAAGCGCAATGAGGCCTATATTGGAGTCATGATAGACGATCTGGTAACGTGCGGTACGGACGAGCCTTACCGCATGTTCACATCAAGAGCCGAGTATCGTCTGATATTAAGACAGGACAATGCGGACGAAAGACTTATGCCGTACGGCTATGAATTCGGCCTGATTGAGCGCGCGGCACTGGACCGGATGCAGGCTCGCAGGCAGGCACGCGAGGAAGTGATCAGGGCTCTCGAAGCAGAACGGGTTAAGGAGGGTGAGGACAGCCTGACGCTTAAGCAGATGCTCCGGCGGCCGGAATTGGGCTGGAGAGATCTGAAGAAAACCGCTACCTGGCTTTCACGCTATGATAGCAAGGTACTTGATCAGGTGGAGACCGAGGTGAAGTACGAAGGCTATATCAGTCGGGAACACAAGCGAGCCAAAACCCTCACCCGGAAAGAGCGACGGACCATACCGGCCTGGGTGGATTACAGCAAGATCCACGGGCTCTCACGTGAGGCGACTGAGAAGCTTACCCGCGTGAGACCGAAGTCCATAGGCCAGGCTGCCCGGGTGCCGGGGATAACACCGGCGGACGTGTCGACAGTGCTTATTCATCTTGAGAAAGAGACGAGGACGGTTCGTGATGGAACCCGGTGAGAATGGGACAGTTCCCTGGGAAGGAATCGTGGATCTGGTTAATAAGGTTGCTAGTAGTGGTGTTGAGGTGAGGACGGGCGCCGGAGATCTACTGACGGTGCTCAGCGATCTCATCACACTATGGAACGGCAGGGTCAATCTGGTGTCACGGAAGGACATCACGAACCTGGTTTCCTACCACTTCTGTGACTCAGCCTCCGTGCTTCCCCTACTGCGGCCTGATCGCGATCTGGAAGTCCTGGACATCGGCGGCAGTAACGGACTGCCAGGATTGGTGTTGGCCGCTCTCTCGCCGTATCTGAAGGTGACAACCTGCGATTCCAAGGTACGCCGCCGGGACTTCATGGAGGAAGCTTGCCGCAATCTGGATGTGGGTGCCCGGTTCAAGCAGGGCCGGGTTGATGATAAGGAGTTCCGTACACAGCATCATGAAATGTTCGATCTGATTGTGGCAAGGGCGGTTACGACACTTCAAACCTTGTTGAGGTGGTGCATGCCGCTGCTGAGGCCTGGTGGACGAATGATCGCATACAAGGGGAGCCGGTGCATGGAGGAGGTGCGGCAGGCCGAAAAATGGCTGCTCAAAGGTGGCGGTGACAGGCTGGTGGTCATCGGCAGCCCCTGGGCTGATAAATGTAACCCATTGAGACTGTTTGCAATAGCCGGAAAGGACTATGAGTAGGAGGTAGGGATGTGGGACGGGTCATAGCCGTAGCAAATCAAAAGGGTGGTGTAGGAAAGACCACAACGGCCGTCAATCTGGCAGCCTTCCTAGGTGTTGCAGACAGAAAAACGCTTCTCATTGATATCGATCCACAGGCGAACGCGGGGAGTGGGTTAGGTGTAAGTGCTTCAAAAGATGGAGATTACAGCATTTACGAGGTCCTGATAGAAGAGGCCGGGATTGAGGAGTGCGTCGTGAAGACCCAGGTCCCTGGACTTGATGTCGTGCCGTCACACCAGCGGCTTGTGGGTGCCGAGATCGAGCTCGTCAGCATGATAGCACGGGAGATGAAACTCCGCACGGCACTTGAGGGTGTCAAGGATAAGTATGATTACATCATTATCGATTGTCCCCCGTCGCTCGGGTTACTGACGGTCAATGCGCTGACTGCTGCAGACGGTGTGTTGATCCCTGTGCAGTGCGAGTATTATGCCCTCGAGGGGCTGAGTCAGCTGCTCAATGCGATTGACCTGGTCCGGAAGAACCTCAATCCCAAACTCGCGATCGAGGGCGTGTTGCTGACCATGTATGACGGGAGGCTTAATCTCTCTCAGCAGGTTGCCGAGGAGACAAGGAAATTCTTCGCCGACAAGGTCTACACAACGATGGTGCCCAGGAACGTCCGGTTAAGTGAAGCTCCGAGTTTCGGTAAGCCCATCGTGCTCTATGATGTGCTGTGCTCGGGGGCGAAAAGTTATATGGAGCTTGCAAAGGAGGTGATGACAAGTGAGTAGAAAAGCCCTTGGTAAGGGGCTTAATGCACTGATCCCCGATCTTGGGACGGCGGGTGCCGTTAAGGATGGGGAGGGTGTCGCAGAGATAGCAATTGATGAGATAACAGCGAACCCCTATCAACCACGCACAAGGATGAGTGATGCCTCGCTTGAAGATCTCAAAGAGTCGATAGGTGAAAAGGGCGTACTCCAGCCGGTCATAGTGCGACGCAAGGCCGGCGCGTACCAACTCGTTGCGGGAGAGCGCCGATTGCGTGCCGCGAAGCTGGCGGAACTCACGACCATACCTGCAATCGTCAAACAGGTGTCCGACTCCGAGGCTCTCGAAATCGCTCTTGTTGAAAACCTTCAGCGCGAGGATCTTAACCCCATCGATGAGGCGAGGGGTTATAAGGAGCTCATCAACCGTTTCGACCTGACCCAGGAGGATCTCGCCAAGAAGATCGCAAAGGACAGGAGTACAATAGCGAACTCATTGCGACTGCTTAAGCTACCGGATTCTGTCAGAAGCGGGCTTGAGGACGGCAAGATCACGATGGGTCATGCGAGAGCTCTGCTCGGGCTCACGCAGCCCCGACACATCGAGAGTGTCTACAGGATGATATTGCACAGGGGGCTCTCGGTCAGACAGGTCGAAGCTGTGGTGCGCAGACGGCTCAGGACGAGGACGAGCCGGAGCAAGGCAGCGCCGCGGACGGATCCCGAGGTAGCGCGGATCGAAGAGACACTGATGAGGAAACTCGGCACGAGGGTGAGAGTTCTATCTCATGGAGGGCACGGCAAGATAGAGATAGAATTCTACTCGAACGATGACCTGTCACGGATACTCGAGGCGATAGGCTGAGACTATGAAGGGTTTACCTGCGGGTTACAAGCAACTCTTCGCGAAGATCAGACTGGTTATGCACCATGTCGGCCAGGGGTTTTCGCTTATAATAGCTCCGCATGGCAGCGGCATGACCGTCACCTTCAACCTGCCCGGCAGGGTTGCAACCGCACTTGTTATCCTTCTCATAGTCTTCGTGGCCGGAATCGCATTCGTAGGTGTTACGTATACGAAGATTGCATTCCTCGCACTTGAAACCTCGAAGCTCGAGGCCGAGAATGATGCACTGCGTGAGGAGAATACGAAAATCACGGCGCTCGAGCAGGAGATTGTTCGTGTGGACGAGATAAGAAGACAGATCGAAGCCTGGGTGGGAATAGTGCCCGGCAGGCGTCCTGCCGGCGGGGCAGCGAGTGTGCACAGCGTGATTCCAAATGGCTGGCCGCGAAGATACACGTATGCCATCATGAAACCGTTCTATTCGCAGCGCACGCCGTATCCCCAGGGGATGATGGTGCCGGCCCTGGGATGGGTCTCCCGGACCTTCCTCGGCGACGGCATAAGCGACCCGACGCATCCGGGTGTCGACATCGCGGCATCCGTCGGGACGCCCGTAAGATGCGCACTTGACGGTGCAGTGAAATCGGCGGGCTGGGATGACGTTTACGGAAACCTGATCGTGGTCGAACACAGTGAGTCCCTGTCAACGGTGTACGGCCACAACGACAAGATCCTGGTAAAGGAGGGCGACCATGTGACCAAGGGACAGGTTATAGCAACGATCGGAAACACCGGGAGGAGCACAGCTCCTCATCTTCACTTCGAAGTCTTGAAGAAAGGGGACCCGATCGATCCAGAGCTCTATGTAAGGTTTACCAATAACTGAAGATGCCCAGATGGATTGGAGGAGGAAATGTTTGGAAAAGATGGGACAGACCAGCAGGGAACTGTCAGTTCGATCCTGAGCAGCGAGGTCAAGTTCACGGGAGATCTCGATGCCAAGGGAAGCATCCGGATCGACGGCGAGTTCGAAGGCAAGATAAACTCAACGGACACCGTGATCGTCGGCAAGGGGGGAACTGTCACTGGTGAGATCCACGCCGTCCACGCCGTTGTGAGTGGAACCCTTGAGGGGAACATATTTGCCAAGAAGAAGGTCGAGCTGGAATCCGGCTCACGGCTCATAGGTGATGTCGAAAGCATGAGCCTTGTCATCGAAGACGGTGTGTTCTTCGAGGGGCGCTCAACGATGCGTAAGGAGGGCGAGACCTTCACGGCGAAGCAGAAAATCACCAAGCGCCCGGAAGAGAGTAAGGAAGAGGTCACGGTAAAAGACTAAGCGGATGCGAACCGGCGTCTTTTTCTTTTTCCTGGCTTTGTTCGCTGTTACAACAGCGGGGCACATCTATACCATTGACGGCTATTTGAATTACTCAGTAACGAAGTCAATGGCAAGCCGTGCCGCCATCGAAATTCCCAAGTTTATGATGACGGTTGAGGGGCTGGGGGGACGGCACTACAGCAAGCTCGGTGTCGGTCAAAGCCTGGTCAGTCTCCCCTTCTACGGCATGGGAAGCCTGGTGGAACGAATCGCTCCTGGGAATCCGCTCTTTCGTGTGTACAGCGGCAACTTTGAGTTTCCTCACGGCGACGATCTGATATCGGCTAAACCGCAGACCCTGATCAAGACGAGCGACGAGGACGGTGCCCGGGTCTTCTTCACTGCACTCACGAATGCCGTCGTCGCGGCCGGTCTGTGTGTGCTTTTCTGGATGCTACTCAGGTCTTTTGGCATCTCCTCGGGACTGGCGTTCGGGGGGACTCTCCTGCTGGGTTTTGCGACGCCGCTGTGGGTTTATTCAAGAGACCTCTTCGCCGAGCCGGTGTTTGCGTGCTGTCTTGTCGCGACGTTTTATCTTCTCAGGGAGCCTGGTGCTGTGGGTGAGCACCGGAATCTCGTGTTTGCAGGTTTGGCTTCATCACTCGGTATCCTTGCGCGCATGAGTTTCGCTCCGATCGTGGTGATTTTTGCCGTCTATCTCATCTTTAGATCGGGCAATCTCAGAGCGGGCTCGCGGAGGGCGCTCACGTACGGCCTCTATTGTCTGCCGGGAATCATGATCGTGGCGATACTCAACCTCACGAGATTCGGAGGGCTCACACTCACGGGCTATCACACTGCTTTTGATAAGGGCTTCTCCGCACCGCTGGGGCGGGGCCTATTCTGGAATCTGGCAAGCTCATACAGAGGCATCCTGCTTTACGCACCGCCTGTGCTTCTGTTCGTCGCCGGCTTCGCCAGCTTTGGAAGAAAGTACCGCGCCGAGCTCGTGCTCATTGCATCGATAGCAATCTATGTCTTTGTCGTATATTCAAAGTGGTGGGCTTGGCATGGTGGGTGGTGCTGGGGACCGAGGTTCCTGCTTCCTATCATACCGCTACTGATCCTGCCGGGCATCGTTGTGATGAGCGAACGTCCGAGGTGGGGAATTCCTCTCGGAATCCTGCTCGGAGCAGTTGGCTTTGTCGTTCAGCTGGGTGCAATCCTCATAAACTACACTGCAGCTTATAGCTACTGGATAAAGATCGGACGGCTCGACTGGGCCGAGGTCGATATCCACAAATTCTCCCCGGTTACGACTCACCTCAAGGCTGTGCTTGCGACGAGCCCGTCGGACTACGACCTCTGGATAGTCCAGGCGTGTCATACATCGGGGTCTCGGTGTGTCTTGATTCTCCTGCCCTTCGTTGCGATGCTTGTTCTCGCTACGGTCCGCATCGTCAAGCATATGAAGACGGCAGAGGCATAGCCCGGCGGTTTGCGAAGTGCCTTCGAGCGAACCTGATCGTTCTGGGTGGGCGAATTCTGGCACGCCTCTCGGTCCGCTTTGCTCAAGAAAGACATTCGCTTGCGGCCTAGGAGGCTGCGCCAGCGAGTTCTTGGATGGATAACCGTAGCGGGTGGAATCTCTATGCAACCCGACCCGAGTGACTATCGATCTACAGCGAAGTGCCTAGCTGGAGTCTTACGAAACTGGCGTTTCTTGCCTCATCGACGTAGATATTTCCCGGGAAGAAACTCTCATAGAGCAGGTGTCCGAAGAGCCGTGGTGTGGGCTTCCACGCAACCTTGAGGAAGAGAAGGAAGCCCCGGTCCTTGGGGCCTTCATCCACCCTGATGGTCGCGATGTGCTGGCTGGCGCCGAGCTTCATGAACCGTGCTTCAAGACTCATCCGGGGATCGGGGGTGATCACAAGTCCGCCGAAGGTCGACCTGATGTTCTGCCAGAATGCGAAACCCTGACCCTGAGGGTGAAGATCGGCCTCGATCCCCAGTGTGTAAGGGTAGAGCTCACTCCAGTTCGGCCACCTTGCAAGAATGGGATTCCAACCCTCGTACTCGACCTGAGTGATTGGATCATCGCCCGAGAGATGAAGGTAGCCCGCGAAGAGATCGGCCGGCAGGGGCCAATCGACGTGTGTGCTTATCCGTCCCTCGACCCCGTAGGCAAGAATCGTCTGGCGTCCGATGAACCCGGGCTCCACCTGCGCGAACTTGTACTGGGGTGAGTGCCCGGCCTGGTAGGCAAGCTCCGCGGTGAACCGGAGCCGTGAGAGCGGGAATCCCAGACGCGTACCCAGCGTGTGTATCGTCGATAGCTTGTACCGGCCCTTTTCCTCTTTGAAGATGTAATAGTGTTCGAGCATATAATCCTTTGCTGAAGCACTATCGAGCAGCCGTCTGAAAACCAGGCCCGTAGCCATCTCATTAAATTCAATTAGCCGTGTGTACTTGTTGTTGATCCGGGGCAGGTACTCTTCCTTCTCACGGTTCCAGACCACGAACGCATCGAAGGACCATGACGGCACGACCCAGGTCAGAAGCACGCCGTTGACATAGGTGGTTCGTGCTCCGTCAAGCGGGGTTCCGTCGCTTATGACAAAACCGTCGCCGTAGAAGAGATCCTGCCTACCCAGCCGGGCCCCCACCGGAAGTCCGAACGGATGCTTGACCTCGATAAAGAGATTTTCGAATATCACTTCACCAACGCTGCTCTTGTAATGATCACAACCAATATATGTGGTCGACTCATTATTGAGCCGTACATATGCACTGAAGACCGGCGAGTAATTGTAGCTTGCCCAGCCCCTCGATCTGATCCTCAGAAACTGGCGGTCTGAATCGTCAGCGAATCCCAGACCGAGATCCTCGGCATACCCCAGATGAACGAGTCTCAGCCTGAAGTCGGCACCGAAATCCGACCGTGGATACGGCATGTCCACTGTGGTTTCGGTATCCCAGGTCCTTGTAATAGGGGCGATCCCCTTCTTCGTTGCGAGCGTTTCAGCCGTGGATGGGCATTGAGCAAGTGCCAGCATGATAAGGAGCAAGCCTGAAATGGTGGAGGGAGTGTGGAAGAGACGTTTGTGCCGGATGCTCATTGTACCAAGCATTGTAAGCCCTGAGCCCCTGTTGTCAAGCCTTTGGGCCGCACCGGACTTAAACCCGATACGAATTGACAAATGCCGGGGAGTGTGGTACCATACTCAAGCAAAGGTGTGACTACATCTTCATAGCTGCAAGGATACAAAAGCGACACGGAGGTTTGATAGAGGAACAGATAGTATTTGTCAAAGCGGTCCTGAGGAGGTGGTTGGAGGATTAATCCGTTATTGCGACTATGACTTAAACTTTCTATCAATCAGGATTCAAGAAAGGAGCGTGAGCAATGGAGAGGCGACCCACCAGACTTATCGCTTTCCTGGTCATCGCAGTGATCGGGGTTACCTGCATTGGCGGGGAGGCATTGGCTGGACTTAACACCAACGCGAAAATAGCGGTTCATGTTCGTCCGCACGTGTCGGGAAGCTGCACCAAGAACTTCCCCACTATCGCTACCTGTGGGGACATCACCACGACCGATCCCGGTATCAGCGTGGATGCCTTCCCGGTATTCTACGACATGGTCGAGTACCAGGGCTTTGACTACGGGATGACCTTTACGAGCGGTTACTCCTGCACGTTTACAAGCTGCAGCGATCTCACGATCGGCGGCATAGTGGCCAGCGGTACCGGTGTTTCGCATGCCTGGTACGTATGCCAGTATGCGCCCGTGGCGATTTGCGGGTTTGGCTGGATATACTCCTACGGCACTATCTGCATCGTTCCCCATCCCGAGGCCGGTGGTCCTAAGGTCGGTGATTGCCACCTAGGCGACGATTTCCCGGCGGACAATGCCTGCGCGGGAACCAATGGCATCCTCGGGGACGACCCATGTGAGCAGCCACCGGTTTGCGAGATAGACCCGACCACACTCGACTTCGGGACCATAACGTTTGGCGATCCACCGGTCCAGAAAACGTTTGAAATCAGAAACACCGGCGGCGGCCTTCTTGAGGGCACGCTGAGCGAGATGTGTGACCATTTCGCGATAACCAATCCGCTGGGTGGTGGTGCTTATTCGGTCGCCAACGGTACGCCGCTCGTGGTGACGGTCGAGTACGATCCCACCATAGGCGGATATCACAACTGCACGATCGATACTGATACACCTTGTGCAGACGACGACGTCTCGTGTACAGGTGAGGCCATCACGCCGGTCTCTGTAGATATCAGACCCGGCACGTGCCCGAATGACCTGAGAGTCGAGAGCCCGTTCATGATACCGGTCGCGATCCTGGGTACGGCATCGTTCGATGTCTCGCAGGTAGATGCCGCCAATGTCCAGCTTACCCGCCAGGGAGTTGCTGGAAGCGTGTCGCCTGTCAGGTGGGCCCAAACTGATGTAGCAACCCCGTTCACGGGCACGCCGTGTGATTGCCACGCGACTGGTGGCGACGGCCTGGTGGATCTCAACCTTAAGTTCAGGATTTCTGAGGTTGTGACGGCGCTTGAGCTTGATGCCGTTCCGGGACAGACTGTTGAGCTCATGCTCACAGGTACATACACCCCTGGGCCTTTATTTGCTGTCGGCCCCAAGATAGAGGGTTCTGACTGTGTCCGTGTCGTGAGTGGTCTCAGTGGCGACGACGTGCCCGGACCCGGTTTTGACCTTATCACGCACGGGAAGAAATCCGGCGACACCGTGATCATGATGAGTTTCTCTACAAATAGCGAGGACCACGTCGCGTTAGAGATCTTCGACGTACGAGGCAGACTGGTCACACGACTTGTGGATGAAGTGAGGGCCCCCGGGACTTACGAGCAGACCTGGGACATGGTGGATGATGCCGGTCACAGGGTGCCTGCGGGCGTCTACTTCGCAAGGCTCAAGAACAGCGTGGAGAAGGAAACGGCGAAGATAGTCATAGCGAATTAATGTGGCCTGCCTGCCGGTAACGACGGTGGAGATCCAGACGTTGTATTCCGGCTGAATCCGGCCACAACAGGTATGTTTATAAGAGGCCGTACCCGGTGGGTGCGGCCTCGTCATATCAGATCAAGTCATGCACCGGTCCCGGCAGAGTTTCGGCAACCTGACCGGGGGTTTAATAGCTTGACATAGGGCGCTCGGCGTAGTAAAAATACGGGGTTTCACGGTCGTCGTTAAGCGTCGCGTGGGATTCAAAATACCATTCCCTTGCCAGAGTCTGCCGCAGCTGCGACCGGGGAACCTATTCGTGTTTTCTTCCGTAACTATGGGGGGAGTATGGTTAAGGAAGTCATAGACGGGATAAAAGCGACCGAAGCAAGCGCGGCGCGCCTGATCGAAGATGCTCGGAAGAAGAAAGCGGAAATCGTCGCCAAGGCGCGAGAGGAGGCAAAAAGTCTCGTTGAGGGTGCCCGCACCAAAGGGGCCGCAGACGTGAAACAGGCGCTTGGAAAAGCCGAGGAAGAGGCGTCGCGCCGGACCGAAGAGATTGCCGGCGACGAGCAGAAAACGCGGGAAGCCCTGCAACAATCCTCATCGGGTAACATCCCGAAGGCCGTGGACGCTGTCATAAAAAGGATGCTTGACTGATATGTCCCTGACCCCGATGCAGAAGGTCGCTGTCTTCTTTCCCCTTGAGGAGAGAGACAACCTTCTCTCCCTGCTCCAGGACAGGGGAGCGGTCCAAATCCTCGATCTTAAGGAAACGCCGATCGGCAAGGATCTTGAACTGGCCGAGGCCGGAGGTACCAGTGATGCGGAAAGGATCGTCGCCGATCTTAAGGGGGCGATTGACGATGTCTCGGAGTTCGGAGAGAAGGGTGGGTTCCTTTCGGCTCTTTCAGGTGGCAAGGTCATCGTTGATACGCGCAAATTCACCGAGACGATCAATGACTTCGACTACGCGGGTGTGGTGAAGCAGATCGACGAACTTGAGGTTGAAAGGGCCGAGATCAGAGCCAGGCGTCACCACTTCGAGAATACGATTGCCCAGCTTCGGCCCTGGAGAGCGCTGGATGTTCCACTTGAGGAGCTTGTGCCGGGGGAAGAGGCAGGAATAGTAGCCGGCGCGGTCTCAGGCAGAAGCCCCGCCGCGCTGGGATCTGTGCTTGCCGGTGAGACGGACACCGCGGAGATCGAGACGGTCTCGGAGACCGAGCGCGAGAGCTGTGTCGTGGTATTCTATCACCGCTTTGAAGAAGACAAGGTTCAGGAAGTCTTAAGAAGGAACGATTTCGAGGCGGTAACCTTTGAGGACCTCAAAGGTCTTCCGCATGAACTTATTGTCGATGCCGAAAACCAGATGGCGCCGCTTGACGAGAAGATGGAACAGCTTGCCGTGATGGGTGCGGAGCTTGCCGGGCACAAACCGACACTTATGATCGTTCATGACTATTTCGCGGAGGAAGCGCAAAAGATCCGCGCCCAGAGCCTGGTGGGTACGACGAGAAAAGCGGGGATGATCCAGGGTTGGATAAGGGCGGCTCAATACGAGAAACTGACGAGCGATATCGAAAGCAAGATAACAGCTGCTGAGGTCACGAGGATCGAACCCGAAAAGGATGAAGAGCCACCCATAGAACTCAAGAACCGCCGGCTGGTGAAGCCGTTTGAAGTTATAACCGAAATGTACGGTATGCCTCACTCGAAAGAGGTCGATCCGACTCCGCTGGCTGCCCCATTCTTCGCATTGTTCTTCGGGATATGTATCACGGACGCCGGCTATGGTCTTGTGCTGATCGCGCTGTCGCTGTTTCTGATGAAATACCTTCAGACGGCGCGGAAGTTCCTCTGGTTGATCTTCGCGGGCGGTGTGATGACGGTTCTGATGGGGGCCGTCACGGGTGGCTGGTTCGGTATCACTGACGACGTACTACCGTCCTGGCTCGGGTTTGTGGGCAGTTTCAGGCATGCTCTGATGCAATTCGATCCCATGAGACAACCGATGGTGATGTTCGCACTGGCCATCGGGCTCGGGTTCATTCAGGTGACATTCGGCTTGCTTATCGAGATGATCGAGAACTTCAGAAAAAAGGACATAATGGCCGGGATTTTCGAACAGATAACCTGGATAGTGCTTATCTGGGGGGCGGCGCTGTTCGGAGCCGGTAAGATGGGATACCTCCCGGAGGCCTACGTTCCCGGCTTTAAGACTGCAGCGATCGTGGCCGCACTCGGTATAGTGGGGTTCACGAACCGGGTTTCAAAGAACCCCGCAGTCAGAATCGGTTCGGGTATCTACAGGCTCTACGGCGCGACGGGCTTCCTGGGCGACATCCTGTCATACACGAGGCTCCTGGCGCTGGGTCTTGCGACCGGTGGAATCGCCATGGTAATAAACCTGGTCGCGCTGATGGCCAGAGACATTCCCATCATCGGGTGGCCCGCGATGGTTGTTGTGCTTGTTGGAGGTCACACCTTTAACATAGCGGTAAATGCCCTCGGGGGGTTTGTGCACTCGGCGCGTCTCCAGTATGTTGAGTTCTATCCCAAGTTTTTCGAAGGGGGAGGCAAGCCGTTCAAACCCTTTAAGAGAGATCTGAAGTATACAAGACTTGTTGGGGGATCAAGCTAATTACGGGGAATAAGGAGGAAGGAGAGAGTAGATGGACCCATTAGGATTAGCACTTGCAATTGCTGGTGCGGCAATCTCGGCATTCCTGGCAGGCACGGGTTCGGCGATAGGCATCGGGACTGCGGCGCGGACTGCAGACGGCGTTTTGAGCGAGGACCCGGAGAAGTTCGGAAGACTTCTGATACTCGTGGCGCTACCGGGTACCCAGGGAATATACGGTTTGCTGGGGGCCTTCCTTGTGATCATCAAGCTGGGACTGGCTGGTGGTGCGGCTGTGAGCCTGACCCTCCAGCAGGGTATGCAGATCATGTTTGCGTGTCTTCCGGTTGCGGTGGCCGGGCTCTCTTCGGGAATTCATCAGGGCAAAGCCTGTGCTGCGGGTGTGGCACTGACAGCCAAGCGCCCCGAGGAAATGATGAAGGGTGTAATTTACGCCGCGATGGTTGAGACCTATGCAATCTTCGGGCTTCTTGCAACCATTCTGCTGCTTAATGGGATCAAGCTCGGCTAGAAACCTTAACGCCGATGGAGCTGGATGCTTATGGAGCAAGGCAAAGCTGCAAAACTGAGACAAAAGATAACCGGTGACGCCGAGGCTGAGGCGAATAAGATCATCGAGGAAGGTACGGCTGAGGCGAAAGCCATACTTGACGCCGCCCAGGATGAGGCCGACAAGATAGCCTCCGACTTCAAAGTGAAAGCCGAGGCGGAGGCGAAGGAATTCGTGAGACGACAGGTAAGTCTTCGGGAACTTGAGGCGAGAAAGGCCGTTCTCACCGAAAAGAGGAAGGTGATCGATCGGGTCTTCGACGAGGTTCTCGATAAGCTCATACGACGAGACCGCGATGGCGGATATGCGCTCACGCGGGACCTTATGCTCAAGGCGATCGCAGTGGGCGATGAGGAGATAATAGTATCTCCCGAGGACAAAGGGTCGATCAGCGGTTCGTTCCTCAACGGTCTCAACAAAGAACTGACGACCACGGGCAGGCGTGGGGAGGTCACGCTCTCAGAGGAGACACGCAACTTCAAGGGTGGGTTTGTCTTGCGTCGAGGCCGCGCGGAGTCCAACTCGACCTTTGAAACACTCCTTTCGATGTTGCGCGATGACGTTGAGACAGAGGTGGCGAAGATTCTATTCGGGGAGGGCAGAGGCGGAGCATGAGAGACCTGCAAACGTACATGGTCTCAAGCGATGATGTCGAGTACGCCTACGCCGTCGGGCGCATACGGGCGATCGAAACAACGCTTTTGGGAAGACAACGGCTCGAACGCCTCAGCGAAGCCCGGACCCTGGAAGACGCCTTGAGACACCTTTCAGATACAACCTATGGTATGCATCTTGACGAGATTGAAGAGGGTAGTTACCTGAAACTGCTTAAGGATGAAGAGACGAGGCTCCTTGATCTCGTGGACCTGCTTTCACTGGATAGAGACGTAAGCGATATACTCCACCTGAAATATGACTTCCAAAATCTCAAGGTCGCCGTCAGAGAGAAGGTCGCCGAGCGGGATCTTGCGCATCTCTATGTTTCCTTCGGGCTCTACGGCCCGGAAGCAATAGCGGCACCTCTTAAGGCGGATACGATCGAGCAGTTGCCCGAACCCTTGATTGCAGCTGCGCGGGCGGCCCTTGAGACCTACTCGAAGTCGGGTGACCCTTCGGAGGTCGACCTTGCGATAGACCGGGCTATGTTCGCGCGATTCGTGTCGCTCGTGGAGGGCCCGGGTAATCTATACATTGAAGGGATTGTGAGAACATGGATTGATCTTGCCAACATCAGAAGTTTCATGCGTGCGCGTTACCTGGGGTTTGAGGCGCGCGCGCTCCAGCGGTTGCTTTTCGATGAGGGCTTTGTGTCGGCGGTGGACTTCGCGGCGGCATACGCGCTGCCTCTCGAGGAACTGCTACAGCACTTCGAGCTCAGTCCGTACAGACAGGTGATAGAAAAAGGCGGGGCCGGGCTTGAGAAGGACGAATCTTTTGTGTCGCTTGAACGCGAGATTGCCAACTACATGGTTGCGTTGCTCAGGCAATCGCGGTACTTCACTTTTGGACTTGAAATCATAATCGCATACGCACTGCTTAAGCAGAATGAGATAAGGACATTGAGTTTGATCCTTGCGGCGAAGGACAGGAAGCTTCCCTTGGAAGCGATCAAGGAGCGGATTCCAGATGCTGACTAGCCGGCTGGCCGTTGTTGGAGAAAAGGAAACCGTGATTGCATTCGAGGGGTTGGGGATCTCCGCCTTTCCTGTGGAGTCGATAGATGACGCAAGGGCTACCGTGTCGAGGCTTATTAAGAAGAACGAACACGCCGTGATATTTGTCACGGAGGAGATGGGTAAGGATCTTGCCGATGTCATTGCCGAGTCGGGCAGGGAGTACGTGCCGAGTGTCGTGCTCGTGCCCTCGAGTTCGGGATCGCAACAGATCGGACTTAAGAAACTCTCTCGCGTGCTCAAGCGCGCACTTGGTACTGATATACTAAATGTTGAATAGACAAAAGGGAGGTTCTTAGAGGTGGAGCAAGACCTCAAGCCAGGAAGAACAGTAAAAGTCGCCGGACCGCTCGTCGTGGCTGAAGGTATGGGCGGAAGTAGGATGTATGACGTGGTGCGGGTCAGTGACCAGAAACTGATCGGCGAGATAATCGAGCTCAGAGAGGACCTTGCGTCTATCCAGGTGTATGAAGAGACGGGTGGAATCGGAGCAGGCGAGCCCGTGTACCCGACAGGATCGCCGCTTTCAGTCGAGCTCGGTCCCGGGCTGATTGAGTCGATCTTTGACGGCATCCAGCGGCCGCTTGACGTCATCAGGGCCATGGTCGGTGACTACATTACTAGGGGCATTGACATCCCGGCGCTTAACAGAGAGAAGAAATGGCACTTCGTACCCACGGTGAAGCCGGGTGACGAGGTGATCGGCGGTGACGTAATCGGCACCGTCCAGGAGACGGTTCTGGTTGTTCACAAGATAATGATTCCGCCGGGCAAGAAGGGGAAGATCGCCGAGATCAAGAGCGGCGAGTTTACGATAGAAGAGGTCGTTGGGAAGCTGGAGACCGAAGGCGGCACAGAGGACCTCATGATGGTCCAACGCTGGCCCGTCAGAAAGGGCCGGCCGTATAAGGAGAAGCTGCCGCCCATAGTCCCGCTTTCAACAGGCCAGCGTGTAATTGACGGCTTCTTTCCGGTAGGCAAGGGTGGCACGGCCTGTGTGCCGGGGCCGTTCGGTTCGGGCAAAACGGTAATCCAGCATCAGCTCGCCAAGTGGGCGGATACCGAGATAATCGTCTATATAGGTTGCGGTGAACGCGGTAATGAGATGACCGATGTGCTGCTGGAGTTCCCCGAGCTTAAGGATCCGAGAAGCGGCGAACCTCTGATGAAGCGGACCGTGCTTATAGCGAATACGTCCAACATGCCGGTGGCGGCAAGAGAAGCCTCAGTCTACACCGGTATCACAATCGCGGAGTATTTCAGGGACATGGGTTACAGCGTCGCGGTGATGGCCGATTCAACCTCTAGGTGGGCGGAAGCTATGCGTGAGATCTCCGGGCGGCTCGAGGAGATGCCCGGCGAGGAAGGCTATCCGGCCTACCTCAGTTCACGGGTTGCCGAGTTCTATGAGCGGGCCGGGCGCGTGACATGTAACGGCAAAGAGGGCCGGGAAGGCGCCCTGTCGGTGGTCGGGGCGGTTTCGCCTCCCGGAGGCGATCTCTCGGATCCGGTCGTCCAGGCGACGCTTCGTGTGGTCAAGGTATTCTGGAGTCTTGAAGACCACCTGGCCTATAAACGGCATTTTCCTGCTATAAGCTGGCTTAACAGCTATTCGCTTTACTACGACAACCTCGATGACTGGATGAAGGAGAATGTTGCACCTGACTGGGTCGACTTAAGAAGTGAAGCGATGCGGATACTTCAGGAGGAAGCCGATCTGGCTGAGATCGTGCGGCTTGTCGGGCTGGAATCCCTGTCCGCCGCGGACAGGCTTACACTCGAGGTGGCCCGGTCGATCAGGGAGGACTTCCTGCATCAGAACGCGTTCCATGAGGTCGACACGTATACATCGCTTGAGAAACAGTATGAAATGCTCAAACTCGTGCTCTACTTTGGTAGTGCCGCACGAGAGGCCCTCAAGCAGGGTGTAGCGATCTCGGCAATCGAGGGGATGGAGGTCAGGGAGCGGATAGCGAGAGCGAAGTATGAACCCGAAGACAAACTGGCCAGTATCAAAGGCATAAAGGACACGATAGACCAGGAGATCAAAGCCTTAATGGGCGCAACAGCCGAATAACGAGGAGAGAGGCGATGCTTAAGGAGTACCTCACGATCAGACATATCACGGGTCCTCTTGTACTTGTAGAGGAGATCGAAGGGGCGAAATACGAGGAGATTGTTGAGGTAGAGCTCCCCGGTGGTGAGGTGAGACGGGGAAGGGTACTCGAGATCGACAGAGACAGAGCCCTCATCCAGCTATTTGAGGGGACTACCGGAGTGGATGTCTTCAAGACCAAGGTGCGTTTCCTGGGCAGGGGCATCGAGATCGGGTTATCATCCGACATGTTGGGAAGGGTCTTTGACGGACTCGGCAGGCCCATCGACGACGGTCCCAAGATAATCGCAGATGAGCGACGCGACATAAGCGGGAACCCCTATAATCCCACCGCCAGGAACTACCCCAGCGAGTTTATCCAGACCGGGCTATCTGCGATCGACGGACTCAACACGCTTGTGCGCGGCCAGAAGTTGCCCATATTTTCAGGATCGGGGCTGCCGCACAACAGACTCGCAGCCCAGATCGCACGGCAGGCCAAGGTGCTTGGTACCGAGGAATCATTTGCCGTTGTCTTCGGAGCAATGGGCATTACTTTTGAGGAGGCCCACTTCTTTATTTCTGACATGCGTAAGACCGGTGCCATCGATCGTGCGGTCCTTTTCATCAATCTTGCCGACGATCCGGCCATCGAGCGAATCGCAACGCCCCGGCTGGCGCTTACGACTGCGGAATTCCTCGCCTTTGACAAGGGCATGCACGTGCTTGTGATCTTAAGCGATATGACCAACTACTGTGAGGCCCTTCGTGAGATTTCGGCTGCAAGAAAAGAGATCCCCGGTAGACGAGGCTACCCGGGCTACCTCTACACCGATCTTGCAACGATCTATGAGCGGGCGGGCAGACTCAAGGACAACGCGGGATCCATAACCCTGATTCCCATTCTTACAATGCCCGAGGATGACAAGACCCATCCGATCGCCGATCTTACGGGCTATATCACCGAGGGGCAGATCTTCCTGTCGCGGGCGCTTCATAAGAAGATGGTTTCCCCGCCGATCGATGTTCTGCCGTCGCTTTCGCGTCTCAAGGACAAGGGTATCGGCGCCGGCAAGACCAGGGAAGACCATTCGGACACCTTCAACCAGCTCTTCGCCGCCTATGCAAGGGGCAAGGAGGCCGAGGAGCTGTCGGTGATTTTGGGTGAGGCCGCCCTGAGTGATATCGACAAGCAATATCTCAAGTTCGCATCGGCTTTCGAGGGGCGGTATGTTTCTCAGGCGGAATACGATGACAGATCGATCGAAGCCACGCTTGACCTGGGTTGGGAGTTGCTCTCGGTGTTCCCGACGGTCGAGCTTAAGCGAATAAGACAGGAATGGCTTGATAAGTATCTACCGAAGTTCAAGAAGACAGCGGGAGCCGGGGCCGTCGAGGCCGCGGCGGACTGAGCCGGGAGATAGAGTGACAGGAGAGTCGGAGACACGTGAGATTAGCGGTTAATCCAACCCGGATGGAGCTCCTGAGGCTCCGCAAACGGCTTCAGCTTGCCCGGAGGGGCCATAAGCTTCTCAAGGACAAGCGTGACGAGCTGATGAAGCGTTTCATGGGGCTGGTTCACCAGATCAAGGAGCTCCGGCTGGATGTGGAAAAGGAACTTGAGGAAGCCTGGAAGCGGTTCCTGGTGGCTCGATCGGTCGGGGGCGCGGAAGTCATAGAGACTGCGGTCAGCGTGCCGACGCGTAAGACCTTTGTCGAGGTGGAGCGGGATCAGATCATGAACGTGGTTGTACCGGTCTTCACGCTCAAGACCGAAGGCAAACTTGCATCATACGGCCTGGCGACGACACCCGCCGAGCTTGATACGTCTCTGGTTGCGATGGAGAAAGTGCTCGGCCGGATGGTTGAGCTGGCAAGCAAGGAGAAGGCCCTCGAACTCATTGGTGACGAGATCGAAAGAACGCGGCGCCGGGTCAATGCCCTCGAATACGTACTCATACCTAATCTGCTTGAGACCATCCGCTACATCTCAATGAAACTCTCCGAGATGGAACGGGGCAATCTCACCCGCCTGATGCGGGTCAAAGAGATGGTACGAGACCGCTAAGCGTACATAAACATATTCCCATACGATCATATAGATTGCGATCTGCTGGTACGCCTCTTGTGCCGCAAGCGAATGCCTTTTCTGAGCAAGGCAAAGCGAGAGGTGTGCCAGCGATAGCCCGGCGAAAGGAGTGGCCTGAGCATAGAAGGCCCGTGCAGCAACAACCTCAAGATCCCGAGCCTGACCGCATTTCCTAAAGCGGGGGGTGCGATTGGCCGAAGGCCATAGTAGAGAGGTCGAACGGCGGAAATCAGGAAAGCAGGCACGAGTGCGTAGATTCCTATTTGCATGCTTCATTGCTCTCACAGTGCTTACCGGGCTTATCCTGTCGGCGCAGGAATCCCGGGCACAGCGGTTGACCTCGGAAGCCTACCCCGACTCCTGTGCCGTTGACGAAGAGTTGTTTAACCTGACTCTTGCCCAGCTCATGGAGATAGACATCACAGAGGACCGGCCGGGCTGGTTCGGGACCCAGCTTGAGCAGATGGAGGCCGAGCCGTATCTCCACGGTTACGCAGCG
Source organism: Candidatus Eiseniibacteriota bacterium (assembly GCA_043810925.1). Lineage (GTDB taxonomy): Bacteria > Arandabacterota > Arandabacteria > Arandabacterales > Arandabacteraceae > Arandabacterum. The sequence continues at coordinate 57,940 of JBDRNT010000091.1, read as the reverse complement.
GCTGTCTACAGAGACTTCGATCTCAATCGTGGCAGACAAGTGAGCACCTTCGATCTCCACTACTTCAACGTCATCGCGGGTGTGAACATCGACGACAAGATCGTTGCGGAGGTACTGCTCGAATACGAACATGGTGGAGACGACCTGGGAGTCCGCTACGGGATACTCGATTACAAACTGGCGGGTCTTGCGATCCTTCGCTTCGGGAAGTTCCTGGTCCCGATGGGACGGTTCAACGAGTTTCTCAGCACCGAATATGCCAACAAACTGCCGGACAGGCCCCTGTGCCTTTGGAACATTGTACCGATCGTGTGGGCGGAATCCGGCGTGCAGGTGAGAGGATCGTACGAATTCATACACGGTCGCTCCATCAATTACAGTGCCTATATCGTCAACGGGCTGGAGCAATCGGCGAACGCGGACGGTTCGGTTGCCGACGGGGGCGACATACGCAAGATGCGCGGCAACAATAGAGACAGCAATCACGACAACAAGGCGCGTGGCGGCCGAATAGGACTCAAGCCGCGGCAAGACACAGAGATCAGCGCTTCATACTACACCGGTGCCTACACCGTGGACGGGAAGCAGAACCTTGATATCTGGGACCTGGCGTTCGACTGCCGGAGGGGTGATCTGACGATGAGAGGAGAATACGTGGGGGGGGCCCAGGAGACAAGCGGGGATGATCTCATGAAGCGGGGTTTCTACGGGGAGGTGGCGTATCGTGTCAGCTCGAATTTCGAGGCCGTAGGACGGTATGGCCAGGTTGATCTGGACGACGGGTCCGGACGTGACATCAAGAGATCCACCTTCGGGCTGATCATATATCCGCCACCGGCAAACCACCCTCTATCCAACTTCAAGATAAGCCAGAGTTTTGCGCATGACGACGGTAAGGGTGGCCATCCCCACGAGTTTGTAATCCAGTATGTTATAGGCTTCTAGCCTCGCGCACTCTCCGAGCGGGTACCCCAGGTCCGAAGCACGCCCGGGGGCATCTGAGGTGTGGAATTGTGGATAAAGTGGCCTCCTATGTGGATATGGCGCCAACCGACGTGAGATCAAGGAGTTATGCACAATATTGAAACCACTGCAAGAGGAGTTTTCCACAGGATTCGGTATATGTGTGGGTTGGGGCAGAAGGCCCGGAACAAGAGGGTTTCGGAATCAGCTTGACAACCGCCCGGATGTACTTTTACACTCGCCTTCAGCGACGGTAAGTAAGGAGTTCCAGACATGAAAACAGGACTTGTCCTTGGTATTTCAATAGTCCTGATTGTAGGGTCCGGGCTCGCATCCACAATGAGGACAATCCCGCTCACGCCGAGTGATATTAAGGAAATTGGAGATTTGGGCCGGAATCTCCTTCCCAGCTGTGAATTGAGCTACTTCTATCTTATAAATGGCTGTGGGTACGTCACTGTTGTTGAGGCTATTGAGGAAGCCGCGAGCTTTGGGGTGCACTTCAATATGGTAGATACGGTGGCATGGCGCGATCCTTGTGATACGGCGGCCTGTATGACCATGGACATCATCGATCTGGTCTTCTACGATGTGCTCGCGCCACCGGCAGAGCAGGGGCTCAATGTTAAGATCTATGGAGCCGATACATCCGGCGAACCGACTGGACCGCTGCTGGGTAACCGGGACTTTGACCCGTTCTTCGTAGATACCGCACGCGTTACCGTGACGGGAATCGACTTCACCAACAATGGGCAGGGGCCGGGTCTTGACCTTTCGGGTTGTAATGGAGCTTTCGTCGTGCTCGTAACCTGGAAGAACCCTACCGGCCATCCCTCGTTGGTTCTGGATGATGTATGCACCTGTGTCGACAGCTGCGCCGTAAATGCATTCTGCTGTGAAATGGGGACCACCCCGTACGTCTATCCCAGACTGGCGACTCATACCTACGACTATGGCACCGAGTGGGCCTGGAGTAAGCAGGATTCGTTCTGTGACCTCTGTGGTTGCATGAGCTTCGGCTACCTTGAGGCTCTGTGGACATGCGGCTTCTGTACTCAGAGCGCGGCGACGGAACCTACCACCTGGAGCACCATCAAGGCTCTCTACCGGTGAGCAGCAGGCCTATCGGTAGAGCGACTTGACCCCACCCCAGGTTGTCGAGTACCTCTCGGATGGCCCAGAGCACGTCAGATAGATCCGCCATGCCAGCTCGACATAACCATACTGTGTTCTATCGGGTGTGGTGTCATTTCGATCCCTGATCAGCTTCGGAGGGTCGTAGACTGTACCCATCTGGCGGTAGAAGGCCGAGTGCATAGTCGGATAATAGCCGACATGCGGTCGCGGATACAGGGCAGGGAGACAACCATCGTCATGCATATCGCATCCCTCCCCGATTGCATCGCTTATGTTGTCCGCACCCAGCTCCATACACCAGGGCGCGGTCCCCGGGTGCACTGCGATGGTCACAAGTATCCTTGGAGTCGACGCCGGGGGACCGGGGTCGATGGCACAGCCACAGATACTGATCGGCGGGTCTACGTCGATGTAGTTCCATCCATAGGTATCAAGGAGCATCGTATTACTGCGCCAGAGGGTCGGACCAACCGGCCGGCCGATCTCGTCCGCGCAATGGACTTCGAAATGCACGTATGCCCCGGGATACGATTGGCCGAAAGGTCCCTGGCAGACTACACCACTGTTCAGTATACGTATCTGGTCCAGAGTGTGGCAGTCGGTCGGATCACATGCCCCGAACCCACCGGTGGACAGATCCCCGATGTCAAACCAGGAACCGGCCACATCGCCGATGTCCCAGTAGTAGTAAGACCAGAACCATGAATATGTAGGACATGGGATGTAATAATAGTACTGCAGGGCACAGTCAGAAAGCGGGTCCAGCTCATAGTCCTCTTTGAGCTGGAAAGCACGCTGGGCCAATATGGTTCCCACAGGGACACAGATGAGGACCACCCAGAGGGTGATCATCCTCAAGGTACGCATGAAGACCACCTCCTTGCTCGCAACTTCCTTATCTTACCATAAGAGCGATGCCTCTTCAAGCTCGAATACGGAAATGGCAGCTCCATCGGTTAATGCAAGGCGCGCTCTACATGCTCTTTAAAAATCGCCGGAGCACTTCTGCAGCTATGCGGTTGGCCTGGGGATTATAATGGCTGTCGTTGGGTCCAACCCACAGGTCGGCGGGTTCATGCTTCGAAAGATCGTCAAGGGGATCCACGAAGTGGATCTGGTTCGCCTCACAGAATTCCGCGAGACCGGTATGCATTGATTTATACGGGTATCTCTGCCAGCTGATCAACGGCGCTATCATGAAAACAGCCGTTTCCGCCCCGCTGGCCTCAGCGATGGCACGTATTTCTTTCAAGGCTTCCTTGTTCCTCGTTGCCGCAGGTGAATTCAGGACCTTGCCCGGATCGACAGATAACATGCTCTTCGGTGGCGGGACGTATTTTATGAGCTGTGTCTTGTAGAAACGCATGAACCAGGCAAAAAAGGCGCTGTTGTAACGGAGTGCCTCCCTCAAACGTATCATGGGCCGCTTCTCGACCTCTTCCCGGCTGAGGAAGTCACCGGGATGTAAGCCGACCACGATCCACTTCGGGGAGTAATGCTCGATGATGGTCTTCAGGAGCTCGAGCTCATCTACCGTGTCGTAGCCCGGGACCCCCGCATTTATGACCTCATATTCTGAAGTGGTGCTTGCTTCGTTCAGCAGCTGTTCCAGGGCACCCGGGTAGGACTGCTCAAGGGCAACGCCGTAGCCGAATGTGAACGAGTCACCGAGGATAAGGATCTGCTCAGTGCCGTCACTTTTGTGGGGGGGGCGGAAGTCGCGGAGGCCCAGGGAGTTGGTTACAACTCTCGCCCCGGCGTATTCCCGGTCGATGTTTGCCTCAAGCGCATACTTCATATCCCCTTCTCGTCTTTCGGCGATGTGCTGGCCTCGAGTCTGGATGGGGGAACCGGCAATCAACCGGAAAGCGATCTCGAAGATCGCAAAGATGATTATGAGAACAACGAGGCTGAGAGTGATGTTCTTAAGGATCTGTTTCATCTGCGCAACCAGGCCAATCTAGAACAGCGCGTAAATGAACGGTGCCAGCGCCGAGCCTTCTGTGAAGACTATCAGGGCGCCGAGCAGGATCAAGACGATGACGATCGGCGTCAGCCACCATTTCTTACGTGATCTGAGAAAGTCGAAGAACTCCCTCACGATACTGATCTTGCCCATCCGACTATACCTCCGGCGACCGAGATGGAAGTGGTCTTACCGGCGTGATAGCGACCACCCAGGTCCTGGTCTTAGAACTGTTTCTCATAGTCTTCCTTCACCAGGTCTCTTGCCTCTCGGTATATCCAATAGCTCTTTGCCGATTCATCCATCTTGAGACCGATAAAGTCCTTGCCGAACAGCCTGGCGATAAACCCCATCGGTGTAAACATCGCGAAGAACAGGATGGTCAGGATAACCCTGGTCATGAACCATCCCATTGCACGCGCGGCCGTCATCCAAGCCTTTTCGACAGGTTTGAGAACGGCGGGGACCAGCAGGCCGAGCCCCAGGAATGCCACAGAGATCGCAGCGAAATATACGTAATGGGCCTTATCACGCCAGAAGAGCAGACCGGCCAGTACACCGAATGCTATCCCGACCGTCAGACCGAAATTGCGGAGCTTTCGATGCTGCTTTCTCCGGGCAACCGCATTGTCCTTCGCCATGATCCTCTCCTAATCCAACTCGAATTCCTTGAGCCAGTCTATGTCCTTATCCAGGGGCTTCTGCTCCGTCTTATCGACGAGGTAATTGCCCATCACCAGGTAGTCCATTTTGGTGCGCATGAAGCACATATAGGCATCATGCGGGGTGCACACGATAGGCTCACCCCTTACATTAAAGGACGTATTGATGATTACCGGACATCCGTATTTCTCTTTAAACTTCGAAATCATCTGGTGATAAAGCGGGTTGTCCTTCTTGTCGACGGTCTGGAGCCTGGCAGAGTAGTCGACGTGGGTGACGGCGGGTATACTGGACCGGACCACATGCAACTTATCCAGCCCGAACCGGCCCTCTTCGTCTTCCGTCATCTGTATCCGGATTTCCTGTTTGACTGGTGCAACCAGCAGCATATAGGGGCTGCCCCTGTCTATTTCGAAGTACTCCGACACGTCCTCCACCAGAACCGTAGGTGCGAACGGCCGGAAACTCTCCCTGAATTTGATCTTCAGATTGATCGTCTCCTGCATCTTGGGAGAACGGGCATCACCGAGAATCGATCTGCCGCCCAGTGCCCTCGGCCCGAATTCAAGCCGGCCCTGGAACCACCCGACCACCTTCTGATCGGCTATGAGATCGGCTACCGTCTCCGGGATCTCCTCCTCTTTGAGCACCTTGAAGGGGATATCGCTCTGCTTGAGGTATTTTGAGATGTCCCTATCGCCAAACTGCGGTCCGAGGTACGATCCCTGCTGGAAGTCGTTTCTGTCATCAGCGACCCGCTTGTTCTCGAGGTACTGGTACCAGGTGAAAAGAGCTGCTCCCAGCGCCCCTCCCGCATCACCGGCCGCAGGCTGTATCCAGATGTCGTCGAAGGGTCCATCACGCAGGATCTTCCCGTTCCCGACACAGTTAAGCGCCACGCCGCCTGCCAGGCACAGGTACTTCTGGCCGGTCTCTTTGTGCACATGTCTGGCCATACGCATAACGATCTCCTCCGTTACCTCCTGCACGGAACGGGCAAGATCCATGTCACGCTGGGTCAGCTGGGATTCGGGCCGGCGTGGAGGCCCCCCGAAGAGTTTATGGAAATGCTTGCTGGTCATTGTCAGACCGGCGCAGTAGTCGAAGTACTTCATATTCATCTTGAACGAGCCGTCCTCCTTGAGGTCCATTAGCTCGTTGAGGATCAGATCCTTGTACTCGGGCCTGCCATAGGGTGCCAGTCCCATCACCTTGTATTCACCGGAATTGACCTTGAAACCCGTGTAATAGGTAAAAGCCGAATAGAGAAGGCCGATGGAGTGAGGGAAGTGAATCTCGGCGTTTATCTGTATCTTGTTGCCCTTGCCGACACCGAAGCTGGCAGTCGCCCACTCTCCGACCCCGTCGAGCGTCAGAAACGCCGCTTCATTGAAGGGGGAGGCGAAAAAGGCCGATGCGGCATGCGACTCATGGTGTTCCGGGAACACAATCTTCCCGTTGTACCCGAGCTCACTACGTATCAGGTCCTTCATCCAGAGTTTCTGCTTCATCCACAGTGGTATTGCCTTGATAAAGGATGGCATCCCATGCGGGGCGAAGGCGAGGTACGTCTCGAGTATGCGCTCGAATTTCATGAATGGCTTGTCATAGAACGCCACCAGGTCGAGATCATTGCCCTTGACCCCGGCATAGTCCAGGCAGTAATCAATCGCGTTCCTGGGAAAGTTGAAGTCGTGCTTCTTACGGGTGAACCGCTCTTCCTGGGCGGCGCATATGATCTTGCCGTCCCTGACCAGGCAGGCGGCACTGTCGTGATAGAATGCAGAAATTCCCAAGATGTTCATATTGTTTAATATATCGACCGAGGCTCCCCCTGACTTGAAGCAGTATAAGTCAATTCCGGGCTTTAGGCAAGCCCAAAGGCAGCCTGCATTGGAATCTGAGCCGCATCGTGTATGGAAACCGCGGGTCGGCCACTCGCAGCCCAACGCAAACTCGATTCCGGCCTTCCGGACGGGTGGGCAGCAACGTACCGGAAACATGACCTTCTGTTCTGAGGTGACCTCCTTTCATGTGAGCTACTGGGTCCGGTGTCGACGGCTGGTTTGACTCCGGGCTTATGAGATAGGCCCGGTCCAATACCGACTATCGGTCCTGCGGCCCGGCACGGAGCTCGTACAAAGATTGATAGTCCATACAACGCTGTACCATACCGCCTAATATTACCATTGGCATGAAGCAATGGCCCACTGGCATACGCGAAAACATTATCTTGACGTTTGTCGATCGCCGTGATATGCTCCACCCGCGTGAGTGTTCTCCTGCAGGGGCCGGAGACTTAGTGGCCGGTCATGCCTATAACCCATAGGTGAGGTGGAAGCAGCATGTTCTTGTCTCGAAGCTACCTTATAGTCATTATCGCTTTGCTCGGTTTGCTCACCGTCTTTCAGGTCGTGGTGCTGGCGAACGACGGTGCCGTCCGGCTTACCTACTCCGCGGGAACTGACAGGTATCCCGACTGGTCCCCCGACGGCAGCCAACTGGTCTTCGAGTCGGACCGCTCCGGGAACTGGGACTTGTTCACAATGTCGTCTTCTGGCGGGGCCGCCAGCCAGATCACGGCCGATACGAGTTATGACGCGAGAGCCTCATGGTCGCCGGACGGCAGCCAGATCGCCTTCGAGAGCGATCGCAGTCTTGACAGCGGACTTGCTGCGTATCCTGTCTGTGATCTATTCGTGATGCCCGCGACAGGCGGAAGCGCTACTCAAATCACTACCTGGCCGAGGTACGACGAACGGCCGGACTGGTCGCCGGATGGTACGAAGCTCGTCTTTGCCGCCGATCGAACCGGGGAATTCAACGCCTTGTGGTCACCCGGTCAAGATCCCCTTCACCCTGCTAATCTCTGGTCGATCCCTGTAACAGGCGAGCCCGCAACTCAGCTGACTACGCACACCGGCTATGAAAACGATCCTGTATGGTCACCCGACGGTACCCAGATTGCATTCAGGGCTGATTACGCCGGTCATGTGGACATCTGGGTGATGCCTGCGGCCGGCGGGCCTGCGACTCAGGTCACCGACGATCCGGCCAACGATGAGATGCCCTCATGGTCGCCTTGTGGCAACTATATCGCATTCGAATCGATACACTCGGGAATATCAGACATCTGGGTGGTTCCTGCCACCGGCGGCGCGGCCACTCGCATAACTTCGGACCTGTACTGGGATTTTGGTCCTTCGTGGTCGCCGGACGGCAGCCAGATCGCGTTTTTCTCAAACCGTACAGGCAACTACGATATCTATAAGATTAACGTGGAAAATGCCGGGATACCTCCCGCAGAGAGCACGACCTGGAGCCACATCAAAGCCGGTTTCAGCTCCGAGTGAGCGGTACAGGTTAACCCCCTCAGGCAATCGGTGTCACGGCAGCACCACTCTTCCTGGTGTCTGGAACTGTCCGGCTGTCGTCACAGGATAATTCGGTGACAGTTTGAGAATTCCTGGTAATTACTAAACTGTCACCGAATTCCTTGTAACTGTCATACCGTTTGACATGGGGCTTGAGTCGTTGTTAGTTTGAGAGTGTAAAGTCATACCATTTAAGCCGATTTCCCTGTAATGGCTGACATGTCCGCACAGATGAAACGTCAGGCATAATGGAGTAGAAAGGGGACCGTGGTGGAAAGCAATCCCGGAGGAGAGCGCGTGAGGGAAGAGACAAAAGACATCGAGGCGGTTGAGAATCTTAATCTCGCCCGCGAGAAGATCTTGGGCCAGGTCAAGAAAGTGATCGTGGGGCAGGACCGCGTGATCGAGGAGATGCTGATCGCACTTTTATCGGACGGACACTGCCTGCTTGTCGGTGTGCCGGGTCTTGCAAAGACGCTCCTGGTGAGCACGATCGCACGAATCCTCGATCTTAAGTTCAGCAGGGTTCAGTTCACACCTGACCTTATGCCTGCGGACATTACCGGGACCGATATCATCGAGGAGGATAAGACCACAGGCAGGAGGCAGTTTCGTTTTGTCAAGGGGCCGGTGTTCGCGAATATCGTACTCGCCGACGAGATAAACAGAACACCCCCGAAGACCCAGGCAGCGCTTCTCCAGGCGATGCAGGAGCGCCAGGTTACAGCCGGTGGGGAAACCTATCAGCTCGATCTGCCCTTCTTCGTGCTTGCGACCCAGAACCCGATAGAGCTTGAAGGCACATATCCCCTTCCGGAGGCACAACTCGACCGGTTCATGTTCAACATATATGTCGACTATCCGAGTAGTGACGAAGAGATCGAAATAGTCGAGACTACGACCAGTGCTTATGTGCCTGATCTTGAGCAAGTTCTTGATGCCGGGGAGATAATCGCGCTCCAGCAGCTTGTCCGGCGCGTACCGGTGCCGAGACATGTGGTTGATTATGCCGTGCGGCTTGCGCGGGCAACACGGCCGGGTGATGGTGATATCCCCGGGTTTATCAAGGACTGGGTCAGCTGGGGTGCCGGACCGAGAGCGTCGCAATACCTTGTCCTCGGTGCAAAAACGAGGTCGATCTTAAGGGGCCGCTACAGCCCGGATTGTGAAGATGTTCGCGCGGTCGCAAAGCCGGTCCTCAGGCACCGTATAATCACCAACTTCAATGCCGAGGCCGACGGCATCACGACCATAGATATCATCGACAGACTCCTCACCGAGATTCCAGAGGTCGTAAGTGGCTGAAGACTACCGCAAGTACCTCGATCCGGCAGTGATATCGAGGCTTAAGGGAATCGACATCAAGGCAAGGCTTGTCGTCGAAGGTTTCGTCTCGGGTCTTCACAGGGGCCCGTACAAGGGTTTCTCGGTGGAGTTCGCGGAGCACAGGCAGTACATGCCCGGCGATTCCATCCGGTACATCGACTGGAAGGTTTATGGCAAGACGGACAGGTTCTATATAAAGGAATACGAGGAAGAGACCAATCTCAGAGCCTACATCATCATGGATGGAAGCGGCTCGATGGGCTATTCCTCAAGCGGGATCACGAAGCTGGAATACGGCTGCTACCTTGGTGCATCGCTGGCGTACCTCATGCTCAAGCAACAGGATTCGGTCGGGCTTTTGACCTTCGATACCAAACTGCGGACGTACATCCCCCCGCGAGCGGTCAGGAAACACCTCCATGTGCTACTCAAGGAGTTTGCCAATCTCGAGGCGCGTGAGGAGACCGACCTGGGGAAGAGCCTTCATGAACTTGCCCAGCGGATCAAACGCCGCGGGCTCGTGATTCTCATCTCGGATCTTCTTGATGATGAGGAACGTGTGATACGGGGGCTCAAGCTCTTCCGGCACATGAAACATGAGGTGATTGTCTTCCATGTCCTCGATCCGTACGAAGTGGCTTTCCCGTTTGAGCAGGAAGTGATCTTGCGAGACATGGAAACGGGTGACGAGGTCCCGGCCGTACCGTGGGAGATAAGACAGGAATACAAGGACCGGGTTGCATCCTGGATCGACAGGTATAGAAGCATACTCAGGCAGAGTGGAATCGATTATGTCCCGGTCAAGACCTCAACCACCTTCGACGTTGCCCTTTTCTCCTACCTTGAGAAACGCCAGCGACTGGGGTAGTAAAGACGCAGACAGGTTTTATGGAAAGGAAAGACAGATGCCCAAGGTCGAGATAGAGGGTCGGGAGTTCGAGGTTGACGGGGACGGCTTTCTTCAGAAGCCTGATATCTGGAATGAGGACGTGGCCCGGCTCTTCGCGGCCGGTGACGGCACGGGTGAGTTGACCGAAAAGCACTGGGCGGTTGTAAAATACATCCGGGAGTACTGGAAGGAAAACGACATGGCTCCCATGGTGCGTAAAGTCTGCCAGAACACGGGGCTCCGACTGAGAGAGATCTACCAGCTCTTCCCGATGGGGCCGGCCAAGGGTGCCTGCAGGATCGCCGGTCTTCCCAAGCCGGACGGTTGTGTCTAGGAAGGCGGGGCGATGACTATCCCGCACTGGTTCCTGGTTGCGGGTCTTGCAGTATTCATCATGGTCTCGGCAGGTATGCTCAGGAAGACGCTCGCAGTCCGGTTGAGACACGATCCTTCTATAGCGAGGGGGAAGCCCGTGTCCGGCGCGATGTACTCCCTTACGGGCGCAATGCTGCCCTGGAAGAAAGAGTCCGCGCGACTGTACCCCGCAAGCTACATTATAGGAGTTCTTTACCACGCCGGAACCTTCTTCGCGTTTGCCTTGGTGGCTGTCCTGGTTTTCAGGGTCGGTCTGCCGAAGATCCTCGAGTCGGTTTCCGGAGCACTTCTTGCCATCACCGCGGCGAGTGGGGCCGTCCTTCTTGTCAAAAGGATCACGAGTTCCGATCTACGCTATTTTTCAAGCCCGGACGATTACTTCAGCAACCTCCTCGTGACGGGCTGGCAGGTACTCACCATGGTGACGCTGCTAAATAGAAGTATGATTCCTGCTCTGCTTGTTTGCACGGGTGTGCTCTTGCTCTATATCCCGGTCGGCAAGCTCAGGCATGCAATCTACTTCGTGCCGGTACGTGTGTATCTCGGACTGTTTTACGGGCGCCGGGGGGTATGGCCGGCCAAGGACAGGCAATCATGGCAGGTGTAGATACGCTGTCCCCTGAGCGGAAGCGGGCCCTTAAGGTCTTGAAAGACAGACTCGGCGGCAGACTGCTTACCCATCTCAATGGCTGTGTCCACTGCGGGCTCTGCGGCAAGTCCTGCCACTACTATCTTAAGTATAAGGACCCGCGCTTCATTCCGGGTAACAAGGTGGACCAGATTACGCGTTTGTACCGGCGCTATTTCTCGCCGGTGGGGCGAGTTCTGCCCGCGTGGGTTGGTGCCGGGGATCTCGATGAGAAAGCTATCGAGGAGATGGTGGATGTGATTTTCGGGGGCTGCACGATGTGCGGGCGGTGTTCTGTGCACTGTTCGATAGGTGTCGATATCCCGTTTCTCGTGCGGACGGCGCGCACAATGCTGGTGGAACTGGGTTTGGTTCCGAAGGGGCTTCAGTCAACGGTCGATGCATCAGTGAACACCGGTAACAATATGGCTATTCCACAAAGGGAACTGGTGGATACGCTGGAGTGGTTGGAGGAAGACCTCAGGATGGAGGTCGGGGATGAGAGCGCGACGATCCCGCTGGACAAGGTCGGAAAGCGCCTGCTCTACACTCTGAATCCCAGAGAACCCAAGTTCTTTCCACTCTCCATCAGCGCGATGGCGAAGATCATGTATGCAGCCGGTGAGTCGTGGGCCATCTCTACCAATTGCTATGACGTGACCAATTACGCATATTTCTCCGGTGACGACAAGGCGGCACGGGAATTGGCCGGGCGGCTCTTCGATGAAGTCACGAAGCTTAAGGCCGAACAACTGGTCCTTGCGGAATGCGGGCACGGATTCAGGGCGATCCGTTGGGAAGGACCCGCCTGGCTTGGGAAGGCCTATCCTTATCCTGTGCTTTCCGTCGTCGAGTTGATTGCGGGGTATGTTCGCTCGGGCCGTATCCTGCTGGACCCGTCTCTGAACTCAGAACGGGTCACGCTTCACGATCCGTGCAATCTCGTTAGAACCGGTGGTGTTATTGAAGAGCAAAGGTATGTGCTTGCGAGGGCGGTATCGGATTTTGTTGAAATGTCACCCAATAGGGCGAACAATTACTGCTGTGGTGGAGGAGGGGGCCAACTCTCGATGGGCGAGTACCGTGACCGCCGCGTCGAGGCCGGGGAGATCAAGGCGGACCAGATAAGAAGAACCGGGGCGCGGATCGTGGCCACCCCGTGCCACAACTGTATCGATCAGCTGATGGAGCTTAACAGCGTATACGAACTCAACGTGGAGATAAAGACCGTCGCCGAGATCGTGGCGGACGCCCTCGTACTGGGAAAGCAAGTGAACTAAAGGAGCGACCATGTCGGACATGATCTATCTGGATAATGCGGCAACATCTTTCCCGAAACCCCCGGAAGTCTATGATTACATGTGCGAGTTCTACAAGAAGATGGGTGTCAATCCGGGGCGGTCGGGATATGACGCCAGTCTGGAAGCCGAGGAGATGGTGCTCGGCACCAGAAAGATGTTGATGGAGTTCTTTGGCGGCACCTCATGCAACCACCTTACCTTCAGCTATAATGCCAGCGATTCACTGAACATGATCATCCAGGGCATGACAGAGAGGGGCGACCATGTGGTCACCACGAACGTGGAGCATAACTCGGTTTTGCGCCCGCTTCATCACCTGAAGCATGAGGGAGTGATCGATGTTACACATGTTCCTTTCGATGATCGAGGATATGTCGACCCCGATGAGGTGAAGCGGGCAATCAGGAGGAACACCAAAATGGTGGTGGTGAACCATGGGTCCAACGTGATGGGCACGGTCCAGCCGATCGGAGAGATCGGCAAGGTGTGCCGCGAAGCCGGTGTCTTCTTTGCGGTCGATGCAAGCCAGACAGCCGGGACCCAGAGAATCGACGTGGGTGAAATGAACATAGACCTTCTCGCCTTTACCGGTCACAAGTGCCTGCTTGGTCCCACCGGTATCGGCGGTTCCTACGTGGGTGAGGATGTGCCCATCCGTTGTACACGCTACGGGGGAACGGGGGTGCGTTCGGCCCATCCGTTTCACCTGGATGAGTTCCCGTACCGCCTGGAATGCGGGACACTCAATACCGTCGGCGTCGCCGGTCTGCGTGCAGGGCTCGAATGGTTGCTCGAGCGCGGTGTGGAGGACATCTACGCGAAGGAGATGAAACTCTGGCAGAAGTTGCGGAACGGGCTTGCCGAAATCGACGGTGTCAGGCTCCACTGTGCCGACGGCTCTGAGGATCACCTCGCGGTGCTGAGCTTCAATGTAGATGGCTGGGATGCGGCGGACGTCGGCACCATGCTCGATGTCGACTACAACATCGCCTGCCGTACCGGACTGCAGTGTGCCCCATTTGTTCATGTCCAGCTGGGTACCGATAAGATCCACGGCACCGTCCGGCTGAGCATCGGGCCCTTTAACACCGAGGAGCATATCGACACCGCTATCGGAGCGGTGAGGGACGTTGCCGCGCTGAAGCGGGCAACACCGGTGTGACGCGATCTATGTCCATATGGCGACAACGGCCATGAGACCGAGTCCCAGCGAGACAGCTCCCAGTTTAAGCCATCTGCGGTCCGGGTGTGCGAACTCCTCTCCCAGGATGTCTATCACCGCCACGTAAATGAATGTGCCGGCCGCCAGGGCGTCGAAGAGAGCCTCAAAGACCCGCGCGCCTTTATCGCTCATCGCCGTCATGGCTATGCGCCCGAGGATTATACCCAGAGGAGTCATGCAGGAGAAGAAAGCTATCAGCCGGATGAACCGACCACGGTCGGTGCCGGTCCGCACCATGCTCACCCCCAGGGCAAAGGCCGCCGTTCCCTTGTGCGCGAGCACGGCTATGAGGATTACCGATGCCTGGGCAACTGTGCTCTCGGTGCCAAAGGCAATACCGGTGATAATTGAATGGAGGGAGAGGACCATCATGAGCACGTATGGTTGGAGGAGACTCTGGTTTGCCCCCTCAACCCGGAGCTCGTGGCCGTGCTGGTTGGGCAGGCAGACTTTTTCCAGGAACAGTATCAACAGAAATCCACACGTACAGACAAGAGCATACCACGGATAATCCGAAGTGCCCTGAATTGCGGCAAACCCATCTCGTGCGTCGGGCAGCATGTGGATGACACCGGCTCCCAGAAAGACACCTCCGGCAAATGCATTACCCAGGGACAGCAGGCGTTCGCTTCTGGTGCCGGCTGACATCAATCGTGAAAGAACGCCACCGGCCAAACCCGTTAGTAATATAGCAATAACAGCGAATATCCGCAGAGTCTCGATGTGCACTTCGATCATCTCGCCTCGTAGATCACAAAGTACTGCTCCGGCAGGAGGCTGACCGCCTTGATGGGTACCAGACCGGCCGCGGCCATGTCTGCATCAACCGACTCCCTTGAGCACAGGTCCTCCGGTGATGGCCCCCACGGTCGCTCGGCCCGGGGTTTGGGCGTATAGTCTATGATAACGACCCGCCCGCCATCAGCCAGGCCGGCCCGTATCTTAATGGCGTACTTCGGATCCTGAATGTAGTGCCAGGTGTCGATCATGAGAATCGTGTCGATGCCCTCGGCCGGCAGCTGTGGGTCATCGTCGGGCACCTTCTTGGTCCGCACGTTCTCAAGATTGCATACATCAGCGCGCCGGGCGACATAATCGAGCATGTCCCGGGAGATGTCGATCGCCCACACGACCCCGCTCGGGCCCACTGTCCTGGCGGCAGGAATTGTGAAGAAGCCTGACCCGGAGCCGATATCCGCAACTCGCTCTCCCGGCTTGAGATCGAGCACATCGAGGATGTCCCCGGGCGTTTGGAAGTCGCGTTCATCCTCACGTGCCATCGAGATCAGGTCGTCCTTGAACTGTGCCTCGTCGACTATTGACTTGAACCAAGCCTCTTTGCAGACACTCTCAAGATCGGTGTCCTTCAGCAGATGCTTTGCATCGTGGAAGCCCGCACCTACGGCTCTTTCAAGTGCGAAGTAGGCCTTCTCGTTCTCGCCCTGAAGACTGTACAGGCAGGCCATGTCGTACAGCGCCTCGATATGTCCGGACTCTACAATCTCATTGATCCGATCGGCAATCTCAAGTGCCCTGGCGTAATCCCCGGCCTCGTAGGCTTTAAGGAAACCGGCCCGGACCTCACCGAAATCAGCGTACCGGCCTTCTCCGGCATGATCTTGATCCCCTGTCAGCGCCGGGGTCGCGGCCACGAGGCCGAGCGCACCGACCATAAGTGCTGCGAGCAAGTAGTACCACGCGATGATTCGCCTCAGATCCGTCATGACGTCCTCCCGGCTGTGCGTCTCCTGAATTCGCTGGATACCCGGCCCTGCCCAACGGTCATCTCGGCACCGGTTGGGTTTCGATTTCCGGGGCTACTTCGCCGTTTGTTCCATGGGCTTGAGATTCGCATGGGCGATCCACTTCCACCCCTCGGCGGTCTCCAGGAACACCGTAAGTCTCGGGGCAGGCTCCTTTGACAGCCGTTCGCCGTCTATGGTCTCCTCGACGGAAACGAAATAGGTGGCTGTGATAACCGGCCCGTTTCTGGTTATCTCAATATCGCTCAGTGAGAACTGATTGATATCCAGGCCTGCTATCAGCTCCATCTCACGCGTGCGATCACTTGCACCGAATCCATGGACCGACTGGAACCCTCTGGACATCCTGGTATCCAGTGCGGCCATATCGCGGTTCTTAATGTCTCTCCAGACCTGCCGTAGCAGATCCTCACCAAGCGCCTGGTTCGGCCCGTGACGCTCACCGGCCGGGCTATGCGCGGCGAGTGCAAGCACCACTGTGAAAAACACGAGACAACAGCAAATCGACCTCATTGGCATCTCCTTTCCTCACGGAAACCACTTGCCAGTTTGTTCATGTGCTTACAACGGTCGAATGATATGCCCCGGGATGGGGCCCGATAAAGAAGTGCATTGCGATAAAGAAGTGCATTGCCGAACAACCTCCCTTATCTATATCGGGATACCAGGGTGTAAGCTGAAGAGGAAAGTAGCTCGCAGGAGACTGGGGCCCCTTCTGGATGATGATTCTGCCGGAGTGCCCCGATAATTTGTGAACTGTCACCGAAGTACCCGGGTGTCCACCGGGATAATTAGTAAACTGTCACCGAATTATCTTTGACTGGGGCGCGGGTCGTTGTTAGTTTGAGGCTGTATAGTCATCCCATTTGGCCATTTTCCCTGGAAGGCCGACATAGGTGGCAGGCGATGAACTTTCTCAATCCATTGTATCTCCTTGCGGCTCTTGCGGCGCTCGTGCCGCTGATAATTCATCTTCTCCACAGGCAGAGGGCGAAGATCCAGGTCTTTCCTTCACTCGAGTTCCTCCGGAAGATGATGCGGAGGAAAACCAGGAGATTTCATCTCAAACAGATCCTGCTCCTTATCATAAGGGTGTTACTCCTGCTCTTCATAGCGCTTGCGCTCGCCCACCCGACCATCACCGGCGGAAGGGCGGTCAAGGGGCACCTTCCGACTACTGCCGTGATAATACTCGATGACAGTTTCAGCATGCAGAGGCGTGCGGACGGCGGTCGTCTCTTTGACCTGGCGAAAGAGAAGACGCTCGGATTGCTTGAGTACTTCGACCGGTCGGATGAGGTCTATGTGCTTACCGGGTCGTCGCCGTCAAGGAACCTCGTCGAGAGCGGAACGAGAGACGCAGAGAGAGTGCGTGGGCGCGTAGAGAAGATCTTCGCCACCAACCTGGTCACCGACATTGCCACACCCTTAAAGCACGCAGTTTCAATCCTCAAAGAGTCGGCCAATCCGAACAGGGAGATCTACATCATCTCGGATATGCAAAAGCGGGGCTGGGACACACTTGAGGAGCCGCTGGATGAAATCGAAGCGGGGGGCAAGGTGATGTTGGTCGATCTCGGAGAGCAGGATGCCAACGCATGTGTTAAGGACATCTCCTTCAGAATCCCTGCGGGAAGTGAAGACATGGAGATGGAGGTCGCGCTTGAGCGGTTCAATGCGGACGACATGCAGGGCAGGGTGGCGGAGCTATTCCTGATGGGTGAGTTTCTCGACCGCACAGTCTTCTCACCCGGTGAGTTCGGTCGTGAGAGTGAGACGTTCAGAGTACCTGCACGGGAGAGCTTCCTCTGGGGCGAGGTCAGAATGGCCACGGATAAGCTCGAGATCGATGATACGCGTTACTTCGCGCTCCCATCGCGCAGACGGGTGGTCGGCATAGTGGGGGATGCACCCTATGTGCGTACTGCTCTTAACCCGGAGGGGGGAGGCAGTTTTGAGCCGCTTGAAATCGAGGAGGGGGCAATAAGCCGGGAGGGCCTGTCCAGGGTGGACGTATTGATTGTCGCAAACGTTGCGAGATTCTCCCCGCTTGAGATTGAAGCGATATCGGACTATCTGGCGGGCGGGGGCAGTCTCCTGATTTTCATGGGCAACATGGTTGATACCGGTGTTTATAACCGGAATCTCTTGCCGCGTCTGGGGCGGGTCACGCTTGAAGGGCTGTCTGAGGCAGGGCGGTCCGGGTTCTACACAGTTGACAGGTTTGAGCGGGGACACGCCGTTTTTGCCAAGTTCAAGAGCGATGAGAGCCCGTTTTCAGACGCGAGATTCTACCAGTTCATGAAGGTGAATCCCTCCGGCGGACGCGTGATTGCATCGTTCTCGGATGGATCACCGGCCATGATTGAGGTCAATGACAGGGTGATGTTGTTTGCCAGCTCGGCCGACATGGAATGGAACGACCTGGTGCTGGCCTCACAGTTTCTACCGATAGTGCACGAGACCCTGCTTTACCTTTCTTCCGAGGCGCGGCTCGGCCGGTCACACGCTCCGGGAGATGAGATCCTGATCAAGGCAAGCGGCGGCGAAGGGGAGATAATACTCGACGGGCCGTCGGGTGCGGTACGTCATTTCTCAGAGACCCTGGGGGAGACGGACTACTACAGGATCACCTCACCCGATGACCCGGGGATATACTTCCTGAGGACCGAGCGGGAGACGCTCTCTGTGTTCGCCGTCAATGTCGACGCTTCAGAATCGGATCTTACAAAGGTCGGGTTCGACCGGATCGCCTCGCAACTCCGCAGTTTCGATGTCACACGAGTATCGGCCGAGGATGATATGGGTGACTCGGTTTCGCTCCTGAGAAAAGGGCGGGACCTCACGCGTCTCTTTCTGTGGGCAGGACTTGTTCTGGTGATCCTCGAAACACTGCTTGCTTCCAATATCTGGCGCGGATTCAGGCAGGATCAGGAAGAAGATGCTCTCACACATAATTGAGAAGATACATCGGAGCCCGTCGGTTGAAAGCATACTGGCTGCGGCGAGGTCGGCCGAGGGGCCGGTGAGAGTAAGCGGTCTCGTTGGTTCAAGCAGGTCGATCTTCACGAGCATTCTCCACAACGAACTCGGCACCACGACAGCGGTCATCTGCCCCGATGGGGCGGAGAACATCAGGGAAGACCTGGAAAGCCTTCTGGGTGAGGATGGGGTGCGGTACATGCCCGACTGGGAGATCCTGCCGTATGACGAGTTCTCACCACACGAGGCGATTGTCGGTACGCGCCTGAGGACACTCTCACACCTTGCGGACGGCGGGAGTGGTGTGGTTGTAATTCCGCTCAGGGCCCTGATGCGGAAGATCATACCTCCCGAAGATCTTGCTGCAGCGATCGTCACAGTTGGCCTGGGTCATGCCATAGGCCCCGAGGAGATGGTCTCGAGCCTGATCCGGATGGGATACACCCGCAGACAGGTCGTGGAGGACATCGGGACCTTTGCCACACGAGGCGGAATCATAGACATCTACCCGCAGAGCCTCGACAATCCTGTCCGGGTGGAATTTTTCGGTAATGATATTGAATCGATCAGGGAATTCGATCCGATCACTCAGCGTTCCATACACCATATCGAGAGCTTCAGAATCCTGCCGGCGCGGGAAATCGTCTTGAGCGAGAGTGCAATCGAACGTTTCATGGGCCGTCTCAAGGGCAAGCGACTCAGGGGAAGACAGATCGAGGACGTCGTGCTTCACATCAAGGACAGGTTCTTCTTTGACGGGATGGAAGCATATGCCCCGTATTTCTATTCGAGCGATTCAACGATAGCTTCCTATCTCCCCGAGGGAACACTCTACGTTCTTATGGAGAGGGATTCGCTCGAGGAAAAGTCCGAAGCCATACTCTCAGAGGCCGAGGTG
The DNA here is from genome assembly GCA_043810925.1 of Candidatus Eiseniibacteriota bacterium. Classification (GTDB taxonomy): domain Bacteria; phylum Arandabacterota; class Arandabacteria; order Arandabacterales; family Arandabacteraceae; genus Arandabacterum. The sequence goes on along the minus strand of JBDRNT010000091.1, from coordinate 38,453 downwards.
CTGTTTAAGGATCGTAAGGGCAAGGCCAACGGGCTGCCGGAGCCCGGCTCGGTCTTCGGTGGATTCGGCGACGACATATGCCGGGGACTCGGCGGCAAAGTTGTTGAAGTCTCCGCTCTAAAAGCCCCGGGAGAATCGTACAGCCTGGATTTCAGGAGCCCCGAGACCTTCGGGGGAAGTCTTAAGATACTCAACACGGTGCTTGAGGAGTCGCTTCAGACCGGCTACGAGACCTTCATTCTGTGTGACAACATAGGTCAGGCCGAGCGCCTCGAGGAAGTTGTATCCCATGAGAACGGCGGAACAACCGTCGGTGTGGGATCGCTCCGGCAGGGTTTCATATACCCGGAGGCCCATCTGAAGGTCATAACCGATCACGAGATATTCGGAAGGTATACCAGGAAGCCGCGTTATCCCCGGTTCCGGGGCGAAGGCCCGCTGGAGAGCTACCGGGTCCTCAATACCGGTGATTTTGTCGTCCATGTCAATCACGGGATCGGACAGTACGGCGGAGTCCAGGAGCTTACGGTTGAGGGAAGACAAACCGAGTGCCTGCTGGTTCACTATCAGGGCGGGGACAAACTCTATGTTCCGATAGACCAGATCGACCTTCTTCAGAAGTATATCGGCAAGGACGGCCAGCCGCCGGCCCTGAGCAAACTCGGTGGGGCAAGCTGGGAGCGCACCAAGGCCAGAACAAAGAAGGCGATCAAGGAGATGGCCGAAGAGCTGATAAAGATATACGCGCTCCGGCGGGCGAGACCCGGACATGCATTCAAGCCGGACACAAGGTGGCAGAAGGAACTTGAAACGTCTTTCATCTACGATGACACGCCGGATCAGCTGCGGGCAACGGATGAGATCAAGAACGATATGGAAAGCACCCGGCCGATGGACCGTCTCGTGTGTGGTGATGTAGGCTACGGCAAGACCGAAGTCGCAATAAGGGCGGCTTTCAAGGCCGTGATGGACGGCAAACAGGTGGCGGTGCTCGTGCCGACGACGGTGCTAGCCCAGCAGCACTTCTACACGTTCAAGGAGCGGCTGGCCGATTATCCGGTGATCGTCGAAATGTTGAGTCGTTTCAGGTCGCGGCGTGAGCAGAAGGCGATCATAGAGGGTCTCAAGCAGGGGCGGGTCGACATCGTGATAGGCACGCATCGCCTGATCCAGAAGGACGTTGAAATCAAGGATCTCGGTCTCTTGATCATCGACGAGGAGCAGAGGTTCGGTGTCGCTCACAAGGAGACCTTCAAGAAGCTCAGGGCGACCCTCGATGTCCTGACACTCACGGCCACCCCGATTCCGCGCACACTGCACATGGCGCTTCTGGGGGCAAGGGACATGTCGATCATAAATACGCCTCCGAAGGACCGGTTGCCTGTCGAGACCGACGTGGTGCAGTTTGATGACGAGATCATTATCAGCGCCGCCCTAAGAGAGCTGGACAGAGGCGGGCAGGTCTTTTTCGTTCATAACAGGGTCGAATCCATCGCATCCATAGCGGCTCACGTTTCAAGTCTCTTGCCTCAGGCACGTATCCGCGTCGCACACGGTCAGATGAAGGAAAAGGAGCTTGAGCAGGTGATGCTGGATTTCGTCGAGAAGGAGTTCGACATCCTCGTCTCGACCATGATCGTCGAATCCGGACTTGATATCCCCAATGTGAATACGATTATCGTCAATCGTGCGGATACACTCGGGCTTGCGCAGCTCTATCAGCTGAGGGGAAGAGTCGGAAGGTCGAGACACAGGGCCTATGCGTATCTGCTCGTTCCAAGGAGACAGCGCCTCACCGATGAACAGCGTAAACGTCTCAAGACCCTGACCGAGTTCACTGACCTCGGGTCGGGTTTTAAGATAGCGATGCGTGATCTCGAAATCAGGGGTGCCGGTAACATCCTTGGACCCCAGCAGAGCGGTTACATTGCCGAGGTCGGGTTTGATCTTTACTGCAAGCTGCTTGAGGAAGCCGTCAAGGAGCTCAAGGGTGAGCCGATGGAATCACGGGCGGAGACCAAGGTTGAGACCGATCTGTCGGCATTGATACCGAGCACCTACGTTGAGGATGAGAGGCAGCGGGTGGTATTCTACAAACGGCTTGTCGCCACCAGAGAGACCGACGACATCGAGCAACTCGAACTGGAACTGGTTGACAGGTATGGACCGGTCCCTGTGCAGGCCAAGAATCTGCTCCGTTTCCAGGTGATCAGGATCCTGGCGAGCAAAGCCGGCATCGAACGGGTCGTTGTAAAGAGATCCGCGATCGTGCTTGAGGCGGCGAAGGACAAGGCGCCTTCCGTTGAGGGAATCGAGAATATCGTGAAAGCGGGGGTCGATATCGAGATCCGGGCGGCCGAACGTCCCAGCATAAGCCTGAGTCATGTCCCGACCGGCGACGATGACCGCCTCGGCGTTACCAGAAAGGTGTTGAATGCCCTTTTGGGGTTGTTATAATTCGGCTCGGAGAGAGGAGAAATAACCATGCGACGAAACGTTTTAGCGGGCTGTATCATTGGGGTCGTCTTTATTTCCCTGTCATGCGGCCAGACGGATGAGAAGGTAGCCGCACGCATCGGCGATGAAGTCATCACCGTGGGAATGCTCAAGGAGGAATATCTCGCGATATCGCGGGATGCACGGCCGGATCTCATCACAATTGACGAGAAGGAGCAGTTCGCCAGAGACGTGGTCAGCAAAGAGCTGCTTTACAGGGAGGCGAAGGATGTCGGTCTCGACAGGAATCCGGATGTGGTCGAGCTCGGCAAGAGCACACTTCGGTCGGCTGCGTGGCAGGTTTTCTACGAGGACCGGATAAGATCACAGGTAGACCTGACCGACGACGATCTGCAGGGTATCTTCTCGCGCCAGCGCTATTCCTATCACATCGGATGGATATTCGTAAGATCCGGTGCGCTTGCCGGGGACATCCGTGCGAGGATCGAGAAGGGTGAGGATTTCAGCAAACTTGCCTCGATCTTCTCAATCGACGCCACCCGCGATCAGGGTGGGGACATCGGGACAAGAGCCCTGGGGACCCTGCCCGCAGAAGTGGAAGACATGTTGATGATGATGTCGGCGGGAGAGGTCAGTGAGCCGATCGTCTATAGTGGCTTTTATATTCTGGTCAAGTTGTTTGACAAACAGCCGGTGGAACAGCCGGACTTCGAGGCGGCGCGCAGCGGTCTTGAGTCACTGGCAAGAATGCGCAAGGAGAACATGCTGCAGAAAGACGTGGCTGACGAATTGCGCGCGAAGTACAACCTCACCTTCAAGGATGATGTCATCGACATGATTGTCGCGAAGACGAGAGCCATCTACGACTCGGAGGACGACCCGCCGGGAGAGGTCCCGGAGTTTTCGGATGAGGATCTTGGCAGGACGGTGGCTACCTTCGAAGGTGGAGAGTGGAAGGTAAGGGACTACGCCGAGAGGGTCAAGGCGCAGCACGAGTATTTCCGCCCGGCTTTCGGAACGGATACCGAGGCCGTAACGTCGGTGATCACGGACTTCATAACCGGGGAGCTCTGGGGCCTGGAGATACATACCGAGGGGTATGACAAGGACCCCAAAGCCGTGAAGGCTGCAGAGAGAGCCGTCGAAGAGCGTGTAGTAACGGAGATGCACCAGCAGCTGATCGCGGGTGTCAAGGTGGAGGAGGACAGCCTCCTGGCACTCTATGAAACGAAGAAGGCGGATCTCGTCTCGGAGTCGGGGGCCGATCTTGCAGTCATAATCGTGGCTTCTGAGGATGAGGCCGATCAGGTCTATGACGCGCTTAGTACCGGCTCAGGATTTGAGGATCTTGCCCGCGAAAACTCGATAGATGCCGCAACAGCCAAGAACGGCGGCAAGATCGGTAGAACGCTTTACCAGCGGCAGCTCGAGCAGTTCCCGGAGATAGAAGATCTTGTGATGACACTCGATACCGGGGCCTATTCCGAGCCGCTGATGGTTCCTCCCGGTTTTGGACCGGACGGGTATATGGTGCTGAGGGTCCTTGAGAAGATAGAATCACGGCCGCTCGAGTTCGAGGAGGTCCGGGAGATGCTCGGCCAGACTATGCTCCAGGTCGAGCAGGACAAGGCCTTCGGAGGGTGGCTGCGGGAGAAGATGGATGAGCTCGACGTCGAGATCTACCCCGATGCCCTGGCGCAGATCAAGTTCGTCGAACTGAGGGGGCAGGAGGATTGAAAACACATATCGCATTCTTGATCGCGTTACTCCTCGCGACGACCGTAGCTGCAGAGGAACTCGTGGATCGCATCGTTGCGATCGTCGATGCGGATCCGATCTTTCTGAGTGATGTAGATGCGGCGTTGGCCGAGGATCTCTACCTGCGAAGTGTGAGGGGCGAGCCGATGCCCGGAGACTCGGCGGAGGTAGAGATGATGCGCGAGGCCTTGCTTGAAAGTGTCATCGATCGAAGAATCGTGATCGCGAAAGCAAGGGCGCTGGAGATTGAGGTGACCAGAACGGATGTCGAGGACGCACTCGACCAGTGGCTTGGTGAGATGATCGCCACCGCAGGGTCCGAAAGCGCATTCCTTGGCGAGCTCAAACGGCAGGGTATCACGCTTAAAGAGTTTAAGACGCGCTACAGAAGAGACATAGAAGAGCAGCTGCTTGTATCGAGATTCATGAGGCAGGAATTCGGTGAGATACGTGTTTCCGAGACCGAGATCAGCGACTTCTATGAGACCAAGTACGACTCAATCCCGGGGCTTCCGGAGGCCGTAGGTCTTTCCCACATCATAATCGTTCCCAAGATCTCCGCCGAGCGTGAAGCGGAGGCCGTCGAGAAGATCGACAGGATTGTGACCAGGATCAACAGGAACGAGCCTTTTGAAAGTGTAGCGGCCGAAGTGTCCGACGATGTTCTGACCCGGGATGACGGTGGTATGATCGGGCTTGTTCGACTCGATGATCTTCAGGGGGAGATAGCGGATATTGCGATCGCACTTGAGCCCGGTCATGTATCGGATCCGATAAGGACACGCTATGGATTCGAGATTGTGAAGCTCGACGGGAGGCAGGAGGACAAGTACAGACTTAGACACATACTGGTCAAATTGCAGCCGGCCAGGGAGGACACGCTGAGTGCGGCTGACCTCGCGGAGGAAGTGAGGTCACGTGCGGCATCGGGTGAGAGTTTTGAATCGTTGGCCAGGCAATACAGTGATGATGAGGACACAAGGGAAGAGGGGGGTTATGTTGGGCAGGTGGAAGTCTCTGCGCTGGAGGAGGGTTACAGCCGTGGGTTGGAGGGCCTGAATCCCGGTGACGTGTCCGATGTTATCAAGACCCGGTTCGGTTTCCAGATTCTGAAGCTTATGGGGAGGTCGGCGAGCCGGAGACCGAGTCTTGAAGAGGCGAGGGAGTGGATCAGAGGTGTCGTTGAAACAAGGAAGAGAGAAGCGCTCTTCACGGAGTGGCTTGAGGAGGCAAGAGAAGAGATATACGTCAAGCGACTGTAATTCTGAACCGGAAGTACGGAATCTTGCGGCTTGATATTTTCCTGAAGAGGACCGGCTTGATAAAGCAGAGGTCTCTTGCCAAGGAGATCTGTGACAGAGGCTCTGTCGGTGTGGATGGGAGGAAGGCCAAAGCGGGCAAGGAGATCGACTGTGGCCGGATCATCACACTTGACCTCCGAGATGAGTTCCTTGAGATCGAGGTGCTCAGCCTTCCCGGTAGAAACTGCAAACGCAAAGACGGGGAGGAGTGTTACAGGATCATAGATCGTGAACACCGGGATCCGCTCTGCTGAAACCGCCCTGCACGTACCTGAGGATATATGGTGGACCGAGGTTTATGAATAATGCGGGCTAGAATCGCGCTCTGTATGGGTGACATAGGCGGGATCGGACCCGAGATATCGCTGAGGACGGCCTGCAGTCCCTCGGTAACCAAGGTATGCGAGCCCGTGATAGTCGGAGATTCCCGCTTTCTTCGAGGGTTGGCCCGCCGCAGCGGGATTACGGTAAAACTCAGAGGCTCTGCCACACTGGGCCGCCGCACGGACGACGGCGTTGCCGTAGTTGACGTGGGACGGGTTTCAGGAAGGCCCGCCACCGGCAGATCGTCACGCGAGGCAGGACGCGTAGCGGGCAGAGCGATCGAAGAGGCTGTGCGGCTCGCGGTCTCCGGCGATGTAGCAGGAATAGTCACCGCCCCTGTCTCAAAAGAATCACTCGCGCTTGCGGGCTACGGCATGGTCGGGCATACGGAGCTGATCGCGAGGCTTACGGGGAGCAAGATTTACGGAATGATGATTCTGCGGGGCAATCTGCGCATCGTGTTTGCGACATCACACGTTGCACTGCGCTGCGTTGCCGGCCGGTTAACGAAACGGGGGATCTTGAACAAACTCAAACTGACCCGGGATTACCTCAATCTGTATATGGGGATCCCGGATGCACGGATCGGGGTGACCTGTCTCAATCCTCATTGTGGTGAGGGTGGCCGCGTTGGGCGCGAGGAACAACGCGTAATCGAGCCGGCCATTCGGATGGCGCGCGACCAAGGTATATGTGCAGACGGTCCGTATCCTGCCGATTCCATTTATAGGCCGACTTTTGCCGGTAGATTCGATGCCATCCTTGCTATGTATCATGACCAGGGTATGATAGCGCTGAGGCAACGGGGACACGACGATGTGGTCAACATCACACTGGGGATTCCGTGCGTGAGAACTTCTCCGGGTCATGGCACGGCATTCGATATCGTCGGCAAGTGTCCCGCCTCCGAGAAGAGCATGGTGAAAGCAACCCTCGAATGTGTCAGAATAGCAAAGAGGTTAAGACATGCTGGTTGAGTTCAAAAACGTGAGCAAGATCTATAAGGAGGGCAGCGCCGCCCTTGAATCCATAAATCTGTCCGTGGACAAGGGGGAATTCGCTTTCGTGATCGGGCCTTCCGGGGCCGGGAAGACGACACTTCTCAAGATGATCTATATGGGTGAGCGTCCCTCCGACGGAGAAGTCGTCGTCGGGGAGTACAACTCCGCCTCGATCAGCCGCAAGCGGACTGCGTTGCTCAGGAGACAGGTAGGAGTTGTCTTTCAGGAGTTCAGGCTCCTGAGGGAGCTCACGGCATTTGAGAACGTTATGCTCCCGCTGCGGGCCGCGGGCCGAAGAGAAGCTGATATCAGAAAGCGGGCCAACAGCGTGCTCTACTCCGTCGGCCTTGCATCGAAGAGACATCAGTTCCCGCAGAAACTCTCGGGCGGGGAACAGCAGCGGGTCGCCATAGCGCGCGCGATGGCGCTGAGGCCCGCAATATTGCTTGCCGATGAGCCCACCGGGAACCTCGATCCGGAGACGTCCGAACAGATATTCGATCTTCTCCTCGACATCAACAGGGGCGGCACATCAGTGCTCGTGGCGACACACGATCTTCGACATGCCGAATGGCTGGGCAAACGAGTGATCAAGATCGAGCAAGGTAGGATCACGGAAGACGGGGGGCCGGACCAGTGTATCACATGAATCAAGCCCTTTCGGGGATGAAGCGTGCAGGGTTCATGTCGGTTGCATGCATCATCATAATCACGTGCTCTTTGCTGATCTTCGGCATCTTCCTGGTGGCGACAGCAAACCTCCGCGAGGTTCTGAAATTCGCCCACGGGAAGGTCGAAATAGTTGCGTTTCTTGACGGCGAAGTCTCGCAGGCGGGCGTTGATTCACTCATGACGGAGATCGGATCAATTCCTTTCATCAAGGATATGCGCTATGTGGATCCCGAGACGGCGCTCGGCCGGCTACGGGAGGAATTCGGTTCAAGAAGCCACATTCTCGATGCGATGGACAAGAACCCGCTTCCGGCCTCACTTGAAATTACCCTGAAACCCCAGTACAGACTGAGGGACCGGGTGATCGGGGTTGCGGAACGAATAGAGAAACTACGCGGGGTAGAGGACATCAGCTACGGCAGAGGATGGATCACGATACTCGAGAAGATAGTGAGGGTCTTCGCCATCGTGGACATCGTGGTCGGACTGATTGTCGGAATAGCCGCTGTTGTGACCGTATCATACACGGTCAGGCTTACGGTCTTTGCACGGAAGGAGATGATAAGACTTCTCAAGCTTGTGGGTGCGACGGATTATTTCATCATGGCGCCATTCCTGATTGAGGGAGTGATACACGGGGCGATATCGGTATGCCTTTCATTCCTGGTTCTCTATGTCGGCTACCGGGCGGTCGGGGTTAAAGTCCCCCAGGCCGCATTCATGCCCTGGGAAATGGTCGTCTTCTTCGCTGTTTTCGGCGTGGCCGTCGCTGCGGTCGGCAGTTGGGTCTCCGTGAGGTCCTTCCTTGAGGAGAAATCGGAAAATTGAGACTACTCGCGAAGACATACCTGATCTCCATGATTGCTATCGTCGTAGGGTTCTCGCTTTCACCCTGTCGGGGACAAGAGGAGGCGATGCCGTCCAGGGAAGAAATCGAAGAGGAGATGAGACTGAGAGAAGATGAGATCCAGCGCATCAGAGAAGATCTCAGGGACAAGAAGCAGAAAGCCGCCGAACTGGCGGGCCGGGAACATGATCTACTTGGTGACATGGAACGAATCAACGAGGAAATTCGGATAAACAAGGAATTGTTGTCGAAGCTTGGGCAGCAGAAGGCGGTGCTGTTTCAGGATCTTGAGATCGCCAATGAGGACCTCTTGGTTGCCGAGAGTTCCTTCCGGCAAGCCAGTGATCTTCTGAGCGAGCGGGTAAGGGCGATTTACAAGTTCGGCCGGGGCGAGATGATGGAAGTGGTTCTCATGTCGAAGACTTTTGCTGATCTTGCGAAGCGAATCTATTATCTTTCAGTTGTTGCAGATCACGATAGAGAGATCATGTCGGCCTTTGAGCGCCGGGTCGAGACGCGGCGCATACTGAGGGAGCATATAGAGGCCAAGAAATCGAGAATCGAGGGTGTCGAGCGGGAGGTGCAGGGGGAAACCCGTAACCTGGAGCTCAGGCGTGAGGAACGTGATGCGGTTCTCAGGCAGCTCAAAGAGAAACGATATTACTATGAGAGCCTCGCTGACAAGCTGGAGGAGGCAAGCAAGAATCTCGAGGCGCTGCTTGGGCGGCTTGAGGAGAGACGGGAAACCGTTCGTTACACGGGGACGTCTTTCGGTGGACGAATGGGGAATCTGATGTGGCCGTGCGAGGGAGAAGTGGTGTCGGGGTTCGGTGTTGAAACGCACCCCCGCTTTGGGACGATAATAAGGAATAACGGGATCAACATAAGAGCTCTACCCGGAAGCAAAGTAAGATCCGTCGGGACGGGAACGGTGAGTTTCGCAGGTGCGCTGTCCGGTTTCGGCAACGGCATCGTGATAAGCCATGGTGACGGGTTCTATACGCTTTACGGTCATCTCGAATCGCTTCTCGTTGGCGCCGGTTATGATGTCAAAGAGGGCGACGCGATAGGGTTCATCGGTGAGACGAGCACCCCGGAGGGTGCTGTTCTTCACTTCGAGATAAGGAAGGGAAAGGAGCCGCTTGATCCGGCCGGATGGCTCTTGAAATAAACGGTGGGGTAACATGGAAGAATCCAACGGCAAGAAGATAGTACAGGTGGAGTTTAAGGGTGAGCGAACGGCGTACTTCGTCGACAACAAGAACCTGCCGGTAGAGGTCGGTGATTACGTTGTTGTCCAGGTCGAGCGAGGACGGGATATGGGGAGGATTATCAGGTGCGGGGAGGCGCTCAACAGTATGACAGAGCTGCGACCGGTCACTCAGGAGCTGCTGCGCAGGGCGAATGATGAGGATGTCAAGAAGCACGATGAGAACAAGAAGAAGGAGGAAGAGGCTCGCAAAGTATGTGAAGACAAGATCGCCGGAAGGGATCTTAAGATGAAGCTGGTTGATGTTGAGTATCAGCTGGATTGCAGCAAGATAACCTTCTTCTTCACGGCGGATGAGCGGGTGGACTTCAGGGAGCTGGTTAAAGACCTGGCGGGGATCTACAAGACGAGGATTGAGCTCAGGCAGATAGGTGTAAGAGATGAAGCCAAGAGACTGGGCGGGATCGGCTCGTGCGGCAGGAAGTACTGCTGTACGACCTTCCTCCAGGAGTTTGAACCGGTGACGCTCAAGATGGCCAGAGACCAGAGCCTGTCTGTCAGCCCGACAAAGATATCGGGCGCATGCGGCAGGCTGATGTGCTGTCTTGCGTTTGAGCGCGACTACTATATGGAAGTCGCAAAGCGGCTACCCAAGGTCGGGACGCGGGTCGATACTGCATACGGTGAAGCAACGGTAACCAGCATAGATATTTTCGCACAGGCGGTCGTTGTTGAAGATGAGAACGGCAACGAGATGAGACTGACACTCGATGCTATAAAGAAGCCTAGTCTTGCAAAGAAGCTGCTGAAACGCCAGAAGGGACACAATGAGGAAGAAGACGCAGATGCCGAAGGATAAGTTCTACATCACGGCGGCGATAGACTATGCGAATAACGTTCCTCACCTCGGCACGGCCTACGAGAAGGTCTGCTGTGACATCATAGCCAGATACGCTCGGCTCAAGGGACATGACACATTCTTCTCGATGGGCAACGATGAACACTCCCAGAACGTACACAAGGGTGCGACACGGAAGAAGGTTTCGGCGGAGGAGTTCACTGATGGTATGGCAAAGATCTTCAAAGACACCTGGAAGGGGATAGAGATCTCCTACAACAGATTTGTCAGGACGACGGAGGAGGGCCATGCGCGCGCCGTCAATGAGATCTTTCGCCGGATAAATGACAAGGGCGACATACACAGGTCCAAGTATGCCGGGTGGTATTGTGTTTCCTGTGAGGGTTTTCTCAAGGAGGAGGACCTGGTAGACGGGAAGTGTCCTGCTCACAAAATGGAGCCGAAGTGGATCGAAGAGGAGAACCTATTCTTCTCCCTGTCGAAGTACGCCGAACCGCTGCTGCGGCACATCGAGGCCAATCCTGATTTCATCCGGCCGGAGTCACGGAAGAACGAGATCGTCAGCTTCATAAAAGGGGGGCTGAGCGACGTCAGTGTTTCGCGGTCGGGGGTCAGCTGGGGTATTCCCGTGCCGACCGACCCCGATCACGTCTTCTATGTCTGGTTCGATGCCCTGATAAACTACCTGACGGCAATCGGTTTCCCGCACGACATGGAACTGTTCTCACGATACTGGCCCGCAGACCTGCACGTCGTCGGGAAAGATATAACACGGTTTCACTGTATCCTCTGGCCTGCGATGCTGATGAGCGCGGGGATCGAGCTGCCGGGTACGATCTTCGGCCACGGTTTCGTGACCTTCAAGGGCGAGAGGATGAGCAAGACACTCGGCAATATCGTTGAGCCGCTGGATCTGGCACGGAAGTACGGGCCGGATTCTCTCCGGTATTACCTCTCAAGAGAGGTTGTGTTTGGTAAGGACGGGGATTTCTCCTGGGAGCAGTTCATCCAGCGCTATAACTCGGAGCTTGCGAATGATCTCGGCAATCTCGTCAGCCGAACTTGCGGCATGCTGAAACAGTACTTCGACGGGAAAATACCGCCTGAGAGCGAGCGTGCGGATGTATCGGCCGGGAAGATGAGAGACGTATGCAGGGAGGCGACGGATGCCTATTTCAAAGCAATGGATGCTTATGATCTGCATATCGGAATCGCGGAAGTGTTCAAAGTTGTGAGAGCAGCAAACCGGTATATCGAGGAAAGCGCCCCCTGGGCGCTGATGAAGAAAGAGGACGGCAAGCGGGAAGCCGCAGGCGTTCTCTTCACGGTGAGCGAGGTCTTGCGGAACACGGCTGTCCTCCTGTTTCCGTTCATGCCCGTGAAGGCGCAGGGCATTTGGGAGGCGCTCGGGATAAAGGAAGAGATCCCGCGCGATCACATCGAGCGGAGCCTCGTCTGGCGCGATACCTGGGACGGGTTGTCTGCAGGGATAAGCACACTCAAGCCTCTGTTTCCGAGGATCGAACCGGGAGACCACGAAACCTCTCGCAAGGAGGAGGAAGAGATGTTGCTGGATATCGATGATTTCAAGAAGATCGATCTCAGGATCGCACATGTGAAGAGCGCGACAATGGTGGAGGGCGCCAAGAACCTTCTCAAGTTGCACATCGATATCGGAGAAGAGGAACGGCAGATAGTCGCGGGGATAGCCGCCCATTACACACCGGAGTCCCTTGTCGGAAAGAACATAGTCGTCATCACCAATCTCAAACCCGCCACGATCAGGGGTGTTGAGTCTCAGGGGATGCTCCTTGCCGCGACCGACGGAGACAATGTGATTATTGTGGTCCCGGACAAGGACGCCAGGGCCGGCGCCAGGATATCCTGAGGCAGTCCCTTGATAGACAGCCACGCCCATCTCACAATGAGGCAGTACAGAAAAGATCTCCACGCCGTGATCACGAGGGCGCGTGAGGGCGGCGTCACTGCGATGATAAACGTCGGGTTTGACGTTGCATCCAGTGAAGCCGGGGTTCATCTGGCAGGCATACATGAGGATGTCTACGCGGCGGTTGGTGTGCATCCTCATGATGCGAGGAACCTCAACGCCGACCTGCTCGAAAAGCTGGAGGACCTGGCGGATGATCCAAAAGTGGTAGCCATCGGTGAGATCGGGCTCGATTTCTACAGAAACCTCTCGCCACGTCAGTCGCAGGAACGAGCTTTCAGACGGCAGATCGACCTGGCCAGGAAGAAGGGCCTTCCAATCGTAGTCCATGACAGAGAAGCCCACAGACGAACTCTGGAGATCTTGAAAGACGAGAAGGTGACCTCCGGTGTCCTCCACTGCTTCTCGGGCGATGTCAATCTTGCAAGACAGGCGACGGATCTCGGGTTGTATATCTCATTCGCCGGCCCCATAACCTACAACGGGAAAGACACACGGGAGATACTGAAGCGTGTGCCGCTCGACAGGGTGCTCGTCGAAACGGATTGTCCCTACCTTACACCGGTCCCATTCAGAGGTAAGCGCAATGAGCCCGCATATGTCAAATTCGTCCTGGCGAAGATAGCGGGGATTCTCTCAAGACCTGTTGATGAGATCGCCTACCTGACTGAGACCAATGCCCGCACTCTCTTCAACCTCCCCGGGGGCTGCTGAAAAGTACCCGTGGGGTCACGCCCGTGGGATCAGGTCTTGAAATGTAGCGTCGCATCCCCGTGCCGGCCGTATGGACTCCGACCTGGGTGAGGTGCTTGACGCGCAGTGGACCGGCAAGCATAATCAAGCAGGTGAAAGAGGTGACGATGGGAATCACATTTCGCCGGGTGGTGCAGCACCGCCTGCGATTGTTCGCCCTGGTTGTGGCAACCGGTTGTCTGGTTACGGGGTCGTGTGACTCCGATCATCTCCAACCCGGAGACCGGACGACACCGGATCACACCGGGTGGAGCTACAATGCGAGCATCTACGAAGTCAACGTCCGGCAGTATTCTCCCGGTGGGACCTTCAGGGAATTCCAGGAACACCTGCCGCGACTACAGGAAATGGGTGTCGGCATTCTCTGGTTCATGCCCATCCACCCGATAGGTATGATCAATCGTAAAGGCAGCCTGGGGAGCTACTATTCAGTCAGGGATTACCTGGATGTGAATCCTGAGTTTGGCACTCTGGGTGACTTCAAGGCTTTGGTTGACACAATCCACGAGATGGGGATGTATGTGATGATCGATTGGGTCGCCAATCACACTGCCTGGGACAATCCCCTGACTGTTGAGCATCCCGACTGGTACGTTCACGACGAACACGGGAATTTCGTGCCGCCCGTGCCGGATTGGTGGGACGTGATCCAGCTGGACTTCACCAATGCCGAACTGCGTGAGTATATGATCGAAGCGATGAAGTTCTGGGTTGACGAGGCAGACATAGACGGGTTCAGGTGTGATGCCGCCGGGATGCTGCCCCTGGACTTCTGGGCGGCCGCGAACGCCGAACTCAAGGCCCTGAAACCCCTACTCATGCTGGCGGAATGGGAGTCCCCGACAGCTCATGAGCACGGATTTGATATGACCTACGCTTTGAGCCTCAACTATCTGACAAGCAGTATAGTGCGGGGACATGCTCCGGCGAGCGCGGTCGGCTATCAGATCAGCTACGAAGTGTCGGCTTACCCCGATGGCGCCTACCGGATGTACTACACATCGAATCATGATGAGAACTCCTGGAACGGTACGGTCTTCGAGCGACTTGGAGACGGGGTCAAGGCGTTCGCAGTGTTAACGGCAATGCTCGACGGTATGCCCCAGGTTTACAGCGGGCAGGAGGCGGGACTCGATAAGCGTCTTCGCTTCTTTGATAAGGATGAAATCGTGTGGGGCGACTACGAGTTAGGAGGTTTCTATACCACCCTGCTCAATCTGAAGCGGCAGAACGAGGCGCTCTGGACCGGAGACCGCGGGGGTGCGGTAGAATGGGTACATACCTCGAATGATGATGCTGTTTTTGCTTTCACGCGCGAGAAGAGCGGAAACAAGATCCTTGTGGTTCTGAATCTCTCGGCATTTGAGGAGGAGATCACACTTCTCGGAACTTCCCACACGGGCGAGTACATGGATGTCTTCAGCAGCGTGGCCGTGACGTTCGAGGGTGAAGATCAAGTGATCCTTCCGCCATGGGGTTACAGGATCTTCGCACACTAGCGGGTACCGCCGGATCGGGCCTCCGTACGGATCGCCGGGGGCGGAACCCCGACATTACAGGGAAACGAAGCCCGGTGATTACTTCTTGGTAAGTTCAGGGTAGTACTTCTCCAGGCACTCCGGGCAGAGGCCGTGGGTGAACTGGGCATCGGAGTGGCCGGCGATGTATCCCTCGATCTTCTCCCAGCTCTTCTCGTCCGTCCTGATGCTCTTACAATGCATGCAGATAGGCAGCAGACCCTGAAGAGTCTTGACGTGTTCGAGGGCGTCCTGGAGATCGGCGATCCTGGTGGCAAGATCGCGCTGGAGTTTGATGACACGCACTCCGACCTCGATGCGGGCCTGAAGCTCGGAGTAGTCAAACGGTTTGACGATATAATCGTCTGCCCCGGCGGCGAGCCCGGCTACAACGTCATTCTTGTTCGACTGGGCGGTCAGAAGGATTATGTATGGTGGCTCGTCCACATCGGACTCGCGGACTCTCTGGCAGACCTCCACCCCGTCCAGGCCGGGCATCATCCAATCCAGCACGGCAAGACGGGGAGCGTCCGCGGCCTGGAGTTTCTCCAGTGCGTCGGTACCGTTTTCAACGGCAATGACATCGTAGTGCCACTTTTTGAGCAGGGACTCAAGTATCTGCCTGGAGGTCAGATCATCTTCTGCTATGAGCACTTTCATCTTAAGCCCTCGCAGGCGGAACCTGCTTTGCCGGATGTTTCACTCAAGGCTCTCTCAAGACCGGCCAATTGCGACTCAACTGCTTCCACCATCCGGGAAATCTCTCCTGGGTCTCCCCTTTCGGCAGCTTCCTGCGCCTTCATAGCTGCGTTGTGGAGGGCTCGAGCCCCGACATTGCCCGCCGCCCCCTTGAGGGTGTGGGCATGCCGTTCGGCAAGGGTGATGTCATTGGCCTCCACGGCCTGCTTAAGAGCGATCAACTGTTTTGGTGCATCCTGCATGAAGGTTTCCAGAATCTGCTGGACCATCTCTTCGTCTCCACCCAGGCGCCTGAGGAGATCTTCGCGGTCAAGCACCTCCTTGCCGTCCGAGGGTGGAGGGGTGACCCTCCTCGGCTCCGGCGGTTCGGTCGGGAGCCATCTGCTGAGTACTTCCGCAAGATCCTCGGGTTCGACCGGTTTGGAAACATAGTCGTCCATGCCGGCGTCAACGCATTTCTGCCGATCGCCCTGCAAGGCGTTTGCGGTCATTGCGATGATCGGTACCTTGTGGTTGCGTACGGCCGATGACGTGTCCCGGATGCGCCTGGTGGCCTCGTAACCATCCATCTCCGGCATCTGGCAGTCCATGATGACAACGTCATATGGAACGTTCTTCAATGACTCAAGCGCCTCCCGCCCGTTGGCAACCGCATCCGCGCGGAAGCCAATCTTATCAAGGATCTTCAATGCGACCTGCTGGTTGACAATGTTGTCCTCGGCAAGGAGAATCCGGATCTTACGACGTCTGTTCTCCGCCAGGCTGTGCCTCGTGATGATGCGACGGGTCCTCCCTGGCGCGATGGACTTTCTCCCCGCCCGGATCGATACAAGGCAATCATAAAGGGCTGATTGCTTAACGGGCTTGGTCAGGTAGGCTGAAAAGCCCAGTTGCTCCAGCCGGGAGACATCTCCGCGTCTGCCGACCGACGTGAGCATTACAAGATTCGTGTCTTTGATTTCCGCATCATCTTTGATCTTGCGGCCGAGAGTCTCGCCATCCATCTCCGGCATTTGCATGTCTACAATCGCTGTCGTGAAAGGATCGCCGTTCCGGGCGGCTGTGTGGACTTCCTTCAGCGCTGCTTGTCCGTCTTCAGTAAGAACGGGGCGGCAGTTCCACGTCCGGAGCAGACTCGACAGGAAGCGGCGGTTTGTGGCGTTGTCGTCGACCACCAGAATATGCATACCGCTGATATCGACATCGGTCAAGACCGGTGGCTCGGGCTTCGCTTGCTGCTTTGCCAGCGCCGCGGTAAACCAGAAGTTCGAACCCTCACCCTCCGTGCTGTCAACCCCGATCCCACCGTGCATCAACTCGGCAAGTTGCTTGGAAATGGAAAGCCCCAGTCCGGTGCCGCCATGTTTCCGCGTTGTAGATGCGTCAACCTGGGTAAAAGCCTCAAAGAGTGAATCCCGCCGGTCCCGTGGAATACCCGGCCCGCTGTCCTTGACTGCAAACCGTATGACTGCCTCCTCATCATCCTCACGGTCCAGACTCACACCGACGACGATCTCCCCCTCGGTAGTAAACTTTATGGCATTACCGACCAGGTTGATGAGGATCTGACGCAACCTGCCGGGGTCGCCCTCGACAAATGAAGGCACTGCGGGATCCACAATGCAGACATACTCCAGACCCTTCTGCTGGGCTTTCAATGCCATCAGATCGTTTAGATCCTCAAGAGTAACACGGAGATCGAAATTCAGTATCTCAAGCTCCATCTTACCTGCCTCGATCTTCGAGAAGTCGAGAATCTCATTTATGATCATCAGCAGCGAATCGGCACTCTTCTTAATCGTCTCTGAAAACTCTCTTTGTTCCGTGGTCATGTCCGTATCGAGAAGCAGCCCGGTCATTCCTATGACACCGTTCATCGGGGTACGGATCTCATGACTCATGTTGGCCAGAAACTCGCTCTTGGCCGTGTTGGCACGTAAGGCCTCTTCAGCCAGCTCATTGGCGCGTTCCGTCGCCTCCTCGAGTTGCTTTGTGCGGTCCATGACTCTCTCCTCGAGGTTTACATTGGATTCCTCAAGTGCTGTATCTCGCTCTTGTATCTGGGCCAACATATCGTTGAAGGCGTCTATCAGAAGACCGACCTCATCCTCATTCTGCTTCTCAACGCGTACGGAGTAGTCCTCACCGTCCGATACGGCTCTGGCCGCACTTGCCAAGCGCGTGATGGGTCCTGAGATCATCCGCTGGAGCCTCGAAGAGATCAGGTAGGCGGTAAGCAGTGCCACCACGATCACCAGCGTGAGGATCAGCGCATCACGTCTGAGGTCACCGTGTATCTCGCTCATATCGTCCTGAAGGCAGACTGTTCCAATCCGTTCTCCATCGAGATAGATTTCCCGGAAGACGGTCAGAGAGTTAAGGGTGAATTGAGTCCGACCGGCATCGGAAGGTATGGGTTCTACCGGTTCGGAAGGTTCATGGCTATAGGTAGCGACAACAGTGCCACTTGGGTTAAGGACATAGCCGAGTCTTATTGATGGATTCGCACCGAGCGCGGAGAGTATCTGGCGGGCATCTTCGGGAACATCAAATGCTATGGCGGCCTGGCAGTTTCGGCCGACGATATCGGCCAGATAGGCCAGCTCGCTGGCCAGAGTCTGGACACGAGAGGTCGTGGTGAGTGCCATCCCTGCAATGTATGCGATAAGAACAGCGGCGAGACTCGTGATCATCACGATCGCCGTCAGTTTCTTCCTGATGGTCAGATTTCGGAAATCAAACATACGGTCTACCTTGCCCCGCTCTTTGTGGTCCGGCCTCCGGCTTCAAGCACCCTGGTCGCGGTTCGGAGGAGCTGCGAGCTGAATTCCAGACCTGCCCGGTCCGCCTGTCCACGGTGGACCTCCCAGCGGATCTTCTCGTCGACTGTGATCAGGTTTATGATACCTCCGAGCTCGAGGAAGCCCTCGAACTCACCGACGGTGAGGACGGGAGCGTTCTCTAAGTCCTTGATGATTCTTCTTGCATTGGTTCGCTCTGTTGCGCTTATGAAGAGCACATGGCATGCCGTGGGGTCCACCCCACGGTCATAGTGACCGAACCTCTTGATCAACAGCCTCCTGCTGTTGGCCTTGACGAGCCTGCCCTCGACCGGTGCGAATGCATTTCCAAAGCGATCCTCACCAAGAATGCCGATGACCATGAGACTGTCCGGTTTGGTCTTCCCGGTTTCCGGCCAGTCGACAAACCTGATGAAATTGTAAAGACAGGCAGCCTTTACTTCGTACTCGCTCACCTGTTTGTCTGCGGCACCGGCGGGATTTACGGAAATGGCCGCAAGAGATGTCAGGCAGGTTATGAGAAGACAGAACCTCAGGATGTGGTGTTGCGGGTGACACCACCGGATGCACCAAGCCATCAAGCAGATGATGTAGTCGTCCCGGTTATCTGGAATAGTATACGACCTCACGCTTACCGTCGGATGGACCGACCTCCACTTGAGGTGTCGGTAGGCCTGGGGATGGCCTTTAGCTTGATTATTGTGCGGTACCACACCACTCTCAACAGAAAGTGGGAGGACACATGGCCTTATCGCACGAGGACGATCTTCCGCGAAAGCCGGATGTCGCCCGAAACGAGACGGCAGAAATAGAGTCCGGCCGCGATCTCCTCGCCCGCGTCATTCGTCCCGTTCCAGTGGACCGTGTGCGATCCGGCCACCTTCTCGTCCTTCAGCAATGTCTTGACCTCACGTCCCGAAACATCGAAGACTCTTAGTGTGACTTCTCGCCCGGGCTCGGGAACCGTGAAGCGTATTGCCGTCTGAGGACTGAACGGGTTGGGAACGTTCTGATCTAGCATAATGCCGCCGTGTGCGCGGTTCCCGGCATCGGTGAGGCCGCTGAGTCCATCGTCGTAGAAGACGATCGAGAAATCGTCAATGCCGGCCTCGACGATTGAACCAGGATCGTTATCCGCTGCTATGAACCTGAACTTAACGTCGGAGGTCAGCTCGATGTAATCGGACAGATTGCGTTCAACCATATGCCAGGTCCGGTTGCTCGATGTGAGTGTCTCAAGTCGTACCCAGGTCGATCCCGCATCTGCCGAGACATCGACGATCCAGTCGTCGTCCTCGGGGGAAGCACCGGTGTCATTGCTGTACCAGCGGTGGTAGCGAACCCATGCGTTGGAATAGGTCGACAGGTCGAATACCGGGCTTAAAAGTGTGGTTTTGCCGCCGTCCACATCGTTCGTACCCTGGCTCGCTCCCGCAGCGCAAGTGGTTATGTATGCTCTTACACCCGGGTCCGGCGTATGATCGTCCTCGGGCTGCGCCTCGGTTGCCTCGGGATCGCAGCGCTCCCAGATCCCCGTAGTGGCATTGTCGCCCGTGTCACCGACGGTCCAGCCTTGATCGCTCTCGAAGTCGTGTTCGACGATCGCTGTTATGGTGCCAACGAAGAAGGTGTGAACCTCAGCCGGGGCGCCCGTTGGGTGTGTCGCACGGGTCCCTTCGGTGTCTTCTGCGACGATATAGTAGTCGACCCAGGTTCCTCCCACCTGTGCGGGGATAAAAGCCTCGTACTCATCAGGTGTACCCGTCGAACTCATGGTAAGCGGGCTCATTCCCCCACCCGTCGAGTAGTAGACGAGCAGCGAATCGCCATTGAGGGTACCGGCCGCAACGATGTTTGCGACAACCCGGTAGGGGTTCACTGTGTCTTCGGTGTTCTCAAGCGGGGTGTGGCTTATCGCGACCGAGAAAGGCTCCGCGATCGTGGCGACCATTCCAACAGCGACTTTGACCGATAGCTCCGCGAGCGTAGGGGAGTTGTAACTTGTCCCCACCACGTCGTCCGCTGTGTGTATGTACGGGCTGTAGTTGCCACTGTCCTCGAACAGCAAGACGGCATCAAAACCATTGGCCCAGAAGGACGCGTGGTCGCTGCTTGATCCACTGGGAATTGCACCATCCACTATGGGGAGGCCTGGTACATAGTCCGTCCCCACGGCCATCGCGATATCGCGTATCCACTCCGAGCTGGCATTATCGACCACGTCGAGGTCCATTACATCGCCACCGGCCAGGTAGCCGATCATATCGACGCAGATTGCTGCGATGATGTCGTCTCCAGCAATGGCGGCATCACTTGCGAAGCCCTCGCTCCCGTAGAGACCGAACTCCTCGCCGCCGAACGCGACAAATGCGAGCGTGTAGTTGAATTCATAGTTGCATAAGACCCGAGCGCACTCAAGCATGCATGCTGTTCCCGATGCATTGTCATCCGCCCCCGGACAGTAACTGGGGTTTGAGGTGTAGGAGTCGTAGTGGCCACCGACCACCACTATCTTGCTCGGATCGCCGCTTCCGGGGATCACGGCTACGACGTTGTCCTTATACGTTCCGCTGAAATTATGGAAATAGACGCTATCGATCCCGTAGGACTCGAGCTCGGCCTTGATCCAATCGGCCGCTGCCTGGCAGCTGTCATGGGTGGCATACCGGGTTTCGAAGTCCTGAAGGCGCTGTACGAAACCGTCGACCGACGTACCCGATACCGCATCCACCATTGTCTGGATTGCAGGATCGGCCAGGGGCTCCAGACCCAGCGGGCGGACCCTTTGCTCGGAGACCGCGCGGACCGGACGCATGAAAACACGTGCAATATCAAGACCGCCCGCGACGAGCTTCATGGCCTCTTCCTGAGATGCCTCAACTACGGCGTCAAAACCATCGAACCTCAGGACACGAACCCGGGCCGGTATCTCCAGGAGCCTTGACTCCCGGGCCACTGTGACCGTGAAATAAGACTTCCCGGCGATGGAGCGATCGAGCATCGACCAATCGAGCCCCATCTCATCCATCTGTATGAGATCTTCGGTACCGGCCGTAACGAGCAGGTACCGTTCCATGTCACGAACAACCGTTATGCCCCGCTCCAGGAGGCTTGCGGCCGTCCCGAGGTCAGGGTTCTCAACTGCTACGAGCGCGGTTTCCACCAGCTCGCGGGGGGCTGAATCCGTACCGCTCACGGGCGATTGTACGGCCATAACGTGCAGGATGGGCAAAAGCGCCACTGCGACTACCAGGAGCCTCTTCATTTCTCACCTCATGTTGTTTTCGCCTGTATCGGTTCACTATCTTCCCATTGTTGCATTATAACACATGTGGGACCACAGATTCAACCGAACTTGCCTCACATCGGCTGTTGACAACCGGCTAAGCCGACACAACAATGAGACTGAGGATACAGACCAATATGAATCGTTCAGTCGTTTTCAAAGCCGTGAGGTTCACAGTAAGTGCAGGGCTGATACTCTATCTTGTCATAAGACTGGATCCTGACCGGATCCTCACACACCTCAGCGGCATCGCGGCCTTTCCGCTTGTGGTTGCATCCGTGATGATCTTTGGAATGATCTTCATCAATGCCCTGAGGTGGAAGTTGATCCTCAAAGCCAAGGGGCTGGATCTGTCGCTGGCAAAATCAGTCTACTACTCGCTGATCAGCATCTTCTTCAGCTCGTTTCTGCCGACAAGTGTAGGTGGTGACTTCGTGAGGGTGCTTTCCGTCTCAAACGAGACGGGTAGACCTGCGGATGCATTAGCATCCGTGTTGGTCGACCGGCTCCTCGGCTTCCTTGTCCTGCTGCCCATCGGACTGATCTCAATACCTTTTGTCGCAGGGCAGCTTACAGAGTGGAGACTGGTTCTCGGGGTTGGAACCATAACGCTTGCGTTCTACGTGGGAGCATATGTCCTTGTCCTCAGGCCGGTCGTCAGGCGACTGGCGCGCCTGCTGGATCCTCTGTTGCGCCTGCTGGCGAGATTCAGAGCGAGGGAGAGATTGGAGAAAACCTATGTGGCCATCGTGAGCTACAGGGACTGCCATGGTACAATAGGTGTCGGTCTCGTCCTTTCTGTCATCTCCAAGATCTTCTGGATAGGCGCGTGCTACATGGTCGGCCGGGCGCTGTCCATAGATCTCCGCTTTACTGCGCTCCTGCTGATAGTGCCGGTGGTCGAACTGGTGAGGATGATACCGATCTCGATCAGTGGAATAGGGATGAGAGAAGCAGCGTTTGTTGCCATGCTGCGACAGTTCGGGATAGCCGACAGCATGGGGTTCACATTCTCGGTTATCGTGTACGTTCTTTTTTTCGGCTTCGCGTTGATTGGCGGGGCGCTCTACGGGACAAGGCAATTCCTGCCCAGAAGATAGAAAAGATGGGTCTCGAACCCTGCCTGCGATCATTCGCTCCGCGGTTCAAGGGTATCGGCAACTATGAAACGGGGGCGGCCTTTGACCTCGTCGTAGATCTTGGAAACATACTGCCCGATGATTCCCAGTGCGGTCACCAGCATGCTTCCTACAAGAAGCTGGAGAATGATCACGGTAGTGAACCCGGTGACGGCGGAACCGCGAATCCAGAGGACAAGTGCATACAGACCGAAGACAAGCGAGAAGGCAAGGAACACAACTCCGGATGCAGTTATGATGTGGATAGGAAGTGATGAAAAGGATGTGATACCGGTGACGGCAAGCCTGACAAGACCGAGAGTGGACCAACGAGACCTCCCCCTGGCACTCTTCGCAACAGCCATGGGGATCCGCTTCCGACGGAATCCGAGCCATACGGACATCCCGCGGAAGAAGACATTTCGCTCGGGCATCCTGGCCCATGCCTGCAAAACCCTCCGGCCAAGGAGTTTATAGTCCGACGCCCCGGTTAGATCGATTCCGGCCATTCGACGAAACAGCGAATAGAATAAGCTCGACTTGGCCGTACCCGCAGCCGGTTTGCCGCCCTTAGACTTCACAGCCTCCACCACATCATAGCCCTCCTCCCAACGCTCCACCATTTGCGGAATCAGTTCAGGGGGATGCTGCAGATCCCCGTCCATCACTATCGCTGCATCGCCGGCGGCACGCTCAAGCCCCGCGCATAGAGCCAGCTCCTTCCCGAATCGGCGGCTCAACCTGACCGCCCTCACACGGCGATTGTCCGACCAGTAAGCTTGTATCTCCTTCCAGGTATCGTCGGTGGAACCATCATCTATCAGAATCAGCTCGTAGTCGCAGTGGAGATCGGTCGTGTGCCTGCAGATTGTCTCGAGTGTGCTCCGAAGATGCGCTGCCTCGTTGTAAAGCGGGATGACTACCGAGAGTTTGTCCATCGATCGGCTCATATCAGGCGGCATCCTTTCTCAGGACACAGATGATAACACAACCGGGAACGGTCCGACAACCGGTCTCCATCTCGTTGACTTTCTCCGCCCACGCCCAACTTAGGGGTGCTATCCAGGGAGCAAGGAAGGAAGTTGTCGCAATGGTTTCGACCGTGAACCCGGCCCGGCCGCAGAGATCGACCAGTCTTCTCCGGTTGTATCGCTCTACGTGCTGGTGTTCATCCATCTGGGGGGCGATCTTCATCTTGTCCATAAGCCACTCTATGATCGGCCAGGGGCTCCGGTAGTTCGGGGTGGTAATGAAGACAGATCCGTTGCCGGTGAGGATCGAGCGGAAGTGGCTCAGCATTCGCTGAGCCTGCGCATGGTAGACGTGCTCGATTAACTCGAGGCAGTAAATCTTGTCAATCGGTGTGTCAATCTTGAAGTCCTCATCGACCAGCGCGTGTTCGAATCTGAGATTCGGTGCCTGGAACTGCCGGCGGGCAAATGCGATCGCATCACCGTTTCCATCGAGCCCGAGAACCTCAGCTGCTCTTTCGGCGAGGAAGGCCGAGATCACCCCGGAGCCGCAGCCCACATCGAGGACCCTGTCCGACCGGTGTGGAGGCAGGAACCTGTCTATTGAGAGTTGCTTTGTGTAATGCCAGAAGCGTTGAACGGCATGGCCCTCGACGAGAGCCCTGTACTGGTAGTCTCCGCCTATTCGGACCGTGTCATGAGTCCGCCGCCCGGTCATTGTCTTCTTACCACCCGGGCTGTAGTGCGTTTATACATGCGTCAGCCTCATGGTACGCCGAATACCAGAACATCTGAATCCTCGTAAACCGGCTGTCCCAGGACCCTCTCAAGAACTCGCTTCTGATACTGTAACTCCCTTCTTGATACGGGCGTATCCACATAAGGCCCCATCTGGCGTCCCTTAATAAGGTCTCGGCGAACCGCAAGAAAGGGCACCCAGACGATCTTTCTCTCAAGGTCTATTAGTGAAGGTCTGCGCCCGGAAACGATCTTATGTATTACGATCAGGTCAAGGTCGCGCTTTTCCACTTCGGTCAAGAGCGGACCGGGACTGCCTGACAACAAGGAATCACAAGCTTCCTCAAGGAGGTCTGACCGGACTCTCATGCTGTCGGCGATGGCGAGTGAAGTGACGTAGCCCTGGGGGATTCTCTTATGGTGAAAGGTCTGGAAGTAGTTGTATCGCCCTTCGGTTCCCTGCCCCGGCATGACCGGCAGGTGAACCAGAGACCGGATCTCCGGGGCGGGGTCGAATCCGGAAGGTGCTCCCAGTCCGGCAAGGTAGGCCGGGCACTCGTAGGCGAACTGCCTGAATGGAATTCCCGTCGTCTCAACGACAATCACACAGGTGATGACAATCCAGCACGCGAGTCTTCTGCGCGGACTCTTGAAGAGCCGGGACAGATGCCGCCACGAGAAGGCGCAGAGTAAGGCGGTAACGAACTGAATCATGAGGAAGGCCCGGTCCGGTTTTCTCAACATGGCGAAGCCTGGCAGGAGGCGTAAGTATCGGTGAGGCAGCGGAAACCCCGTGCTGTTCCCCGCGACCTTCAGAGCGCTGCCCAGACTCAGCACAAGAAACACCGCTCCGATGAGAAGCCAGAATCGCTGCCTCACGACTTCACGATATCCCAGTACGAGCAGCAATAGCGTCGAGTAGCCGAGCATAGTGGGCCAGGATACAATCACACGCTCCGGTGGACCCACCCACGAGTACCCCAGGAGATCATTCGCCCTGAACACCTTCTCCCCGGTCTGTACTGCCGGCGGGGGACCCGAGGAAGCGTCCTCAACCACAGCCAGGACAAGGGGCATCGACACAACTGCGACGACGGCGATTGCGACCATGCTTGCGATTGCGATCCGCTTAAGTCCCGACACAAAGCGGGTCCCGCCGCTCCACAGCTTGCCGCCCAGTGCGACCAGCCAGATCACTATGAATGCGTAGACCAGCCAGTATGAAGAACTTGTAGCGATCATGGCGGTGAAAAGAGCCATCAGCACGGTATTCCTGACTCCACCGTCGCGGTAGACCCGGAGTGCGTAAAGGACGGCAAGCGGGAGGAATTCCAACGTGGCGATGTTTAGCTGTGCCACATAGCTGTAATGGAAGGGACAGAAGGAGTAAACGAGTCCAGCCAGCAGCGATCCTCGGATATTCCCGGTCAGGTAGTGTGCCAGAAGGAAGAGCGCCCATCCGCTGAGGGCGAAATGTAGCAGCAGCAGGACACTGTAGGCCGCGTGCGGGTTCATGATGGTACTGAGCGCAGCTCCGGCGAACGAATTCAGCGGCGAGAGCGTATGTCTCGCAAGAGAAATTCCCGCCGGGAAGTAAAGGTAGTCGGTCCAATAGGGAGATGTGTGCTCCAAGAGCACGGAAGTCTTGACCCACCAGAAATTCCACAGGTTGGAAAAGTAGTCAGGTCTTATGCTGATCGGCCTGGCCGGCGAGAGCACGACCGGCCACGTCAATATGATAGCGGCCAGGGCAAAGAAGGCAAGATACCCAAGCCCCGGACGGCGATGGGCGTGCTCAGATGCAGGCAACACAACCACTCTGGGGCGTTGGCGGGCGGACCACAAGCCAACCTGGGCACTCGAGGTTCCGTAGAAAGCCTGCTGGTCTGACCCCACTTGTCATGAATTGAGTGTATGGAGCTTTCGCGGAAACTGTCAAGCCAAATGGGTACGTTGCTGGAGACCTTGCTTGAGCTCGATTCGGGTTTGAACTATATTCAAGTGCAATGCATCGAAACTATGGCCCCTGCGCAGGACTTTCTCGGAGACTGCTCCTGGTGGTCTTGGCACTGACCCTGCTGACCTGCGGTAATGAGCGGCGCGGGTTCAACGTTGTTCTCGTCGGAATCGACACGCTGAGGGCAAACCAGCTGGGCTGTTATGGCTATCATCGCGATACCAGTCCGAATATCGACAGGTTTGCGGAAAGCGGGGTTCTGTTTCTTGATGCGGTGAGCTCATCTCCGTGGACGCTCCCGGCGTTTGCGACTGTGTTCACGTCACTTTACCCATCGCAACACGGAGCCAATTCAGTTGAAAGTGTAATGCGAACATCGTTCCCCACGCTCGCTGAGGTTCTCGGGGCGCACGGCTACTCCACGGGTGCCATAGTGAATGCACCTATCCTGAGTCACGAATTCGGAGTCGGCCGGGGCTTTGATCACTATGACGTCGCCGTACGGGACGCGCGGCTTGCTGATTCCACAACTACCGACGCACTCCGGTGGATAGATGAGCACCGCGACGGTCCCTTCTTCATCTTTGTGCACTACTTCGATCCGCATCTCGCCTATGCGCCGCCGGCACCCTTCGATACGCTCTTCGACCCGGGCTATCGCGGGGCGCTCGGGAGTTCTTTCGATCGGGCTCAAACAGTTGATGCCAGGGAGAGTGATTTCGAGAGTCTGCGTCAGCTCAGCGATAGAGACCGGAACCACATCGTCTCGCTTTACGATGGCGAAATCGCCTTCACAGATGCGGCTGTTGGGCGGCTGCTTGCGGGGATCGGTAGCCGCGATCTTACGGAGGACACACTGATCCTGTTACTGAGTGATCACGGGGAAGAGTTCCTCGAGCATGATGGTTTTGCCCACGGGCATACCTTGTTCGATGAGCTTCTGAAGGTGCCGCTGATCTTCTCTCTACCTGGAGTTCTTCCTGGAAGGGCGCGACGGACCAGACAAGTCCGCCTGGTGGACGTCACGCCGACAATTCTGGACATACTGGAAATCGACGCACCGCCACACGCCGAGGGCGTAAGCATCTTACCTGATCTCCTCGGCAGAAACGTACCTGTGGAAGCCACCAATGCGTATCTGCCGAAGGAGGCAGGATACTGTGAGTCACTGATGTACGGAACCGAGAAGAAAGGCGTACGATTCTACCCATCCAAGCTCATATACGACGAGACAACAGCTCAAACGATGCTCTTTGACCTGCGGGATGACCCCGGAGAACTGGAAGACCTGTCAGGGACGTCGGGCGAGAACCATCGTGGCATCCTTGAGAACATGCTCTTCCGGGTGATGCTTGGCACAACCGACACATGGTATGTCCAGATGGGAGCGGACGATGACGGAGACACCTTCGACGTCACCGTGAGCACGGCCCGGTCTCCGGTCGTCGCGCGTATTTACCTGCACAAGATACTCGATGCCGGCGGGTGTCTTACTGATCGGCTGCAGACCGTGACCACGGTTGCGACTGAGTCCGAATTGAATATCAGATGGCAAGGTAGCGGACAGCCGCTTACACTGGCCTTCAAAGTCGAACCGGCGCAAGCACCTGTGGAGTTCAACTTCAGAATAGACAGCGTACCTGCCATGCAAAGCACATTCCTTGGCCCCGGGCTTCTGCAGACTGATCGTATGCCGTTCACGCAGCGTGGAGGACGTGCGGCGGAGGGCCTGAGGGGGAGACCGGACAGGAGGCCCGAGCCACCCTACGTGCTGGTCTGGCAATCCAGGTCTCGTTTCGGTGGGCATACGAAAGTCAGATTGAACGAGCAAACGAAAGCAGATCTTAAGGCGCTCGGCTATATACATTGACCGTTGATCTGCCGCTTCACTCCCACGTGTTCAGGACCATAGGCAATGGCCGCGCTGTGATGATTGGATTTCCGGGCGAATTATGCTGTAATCCTGTCATGGGGGAATCTCTGCGAGGAACGGAAAATCTGTGGATTGGGTATACTCTAATAGAGCAAGGAGGCGAGAGCTATGAAAGTGATCCTGAAGCTTGCAGTAGTGACGGTACTGACCACAATCTCCTTCCATGGAATCTGCGGGGCTGCTGAGAT
This sequence comes from Candidatus Eiseniibacteriota bacterium, assembly GCA_043810925.1. GTDB lineage: Bacteria > Arandabacterota > Arandabacteria > Arandabacterales > Arandabacteraceae > Arandabacterum. The sequence goes on along the minus strand of JBDRNT010000091.1, from coordinate 10,115 downwards.
GAAAGACGCCGATAAGCTATTCGAGGATGGTGCGTTTGAGCAAGCACTCAAACTCTATGAATCCGTCTACGAAGAGACCCGGGTAACGGAGACCCGCGAGAAGGCCTTCTTCCGTGTGTGCGAGTCTCTTGCTCACCTCTTCCGCTATGGTGAGGCCGCAGAGAGACTGCTTGAAAGGGAGGCGCCCACCGAGCCGGTCCACCAGGCCCGCTTCCTGATTCTCAAGTCCGAGATGCTCAGGAATTTCCAGGACCAGTATTCCTACATCCAGCGTGATGACGTGATCGAGGATGAAGATGGTGACGTATTCCGGCTCACCCGCGGGGAACTACTCGATGAGGTACGGAAGGCATACGCCGGGTTGTGGGATCTGCGTAGCCGGCTCATTAAGATGTACACGCTGAGAGAAGGCTACTTCCTTGACATAGAAAACATCGACAACCACATGTACCCGACCCTGCTTGACTACCTGGTCTTCGCATGGACCGACTACCTCCTGACGGAGGAGGATGCGTATGCTTCCGGGGAGGAGATCAAACCCAGAGCTGAAATGCTCCTCGTCGAGGACTTCGACCGTGAGGTCGATCTTAACGATGCTCCCGCACTCCTTGCGGCGGAACTCATGGAGGAAGCGACCCGTATGGGGGGGCGCGGGAGACCAGAGGCACGCGAGCGCTGGAAGATAAGACGGCTCCTGCTTCCGCTCAGGTTCCCACATCTCTTTGATCTGGCCGATCTGGCGTTTGATGAGACCGTATATGACCATGAAGATCTCCGCGTATACAGACAGGAGACCAAGCAGATCCTGCTCGGGTGGATGGATGATTTCCGGAGCGATGAGGCAAAGGCCGAGGCCGGTTATGAAGCGGCGCAGATACTTAACGGTGAGGGCAAGCTGGTAGAGGCGGTGAACCTTGCTAAGGAAATAGAGCGCAAGTTCGGCGGGACTGACGCCGGCCGCCGTGCCGAAGCGCTCAGGTCAAGGATCGAAATGCCAACCCTCAGCCTGACGGTGAAGACGGTCATGCCCCCGGCCAAAGGGGCTTTCACGGTAATGGCGAAGAATCTTAAGCAGGTGCACTTCCGCCTCTACAGGTTAGACCCCGACGACGTGAAGCGCGAATACATGGCGTACCGGAGCGAAGACTACGGCAAGTCATATGAGAAGTTTGACGGCTGGGCGGACCTTCTCGGTGGAAACTGGATGCGCTATGATTGGGGTAAGAAGTGGCTCAAATCATATCTTTCAGAGAGAACTCCGGAAGCGACGTGGTCGCTCAAGACCGGGGACCGGGGCGACTACCAGCCTCTCACGCTGGAAGAGAGCCCACCGCCGCTTGAAACAGGGATCTGTCTCGTGTGTGCCTGCGGGGATGAGTCATTTGAAATCGGCGGCGCGCTTCTGTGCACGAGTTTTCTCAATGTCACGAATCTTGTGCTCATAGGGTCTGCGGGTGTTACCGCGAAATCCCTTGACGCCTACTATCAAGTTATAGATGACGACGGGCCGGCCGAGATCGATGATGATGTCTTTCGCTTCTATGCGGTGGATGCAAGGACGGGGAGACCTGCCCCGGAAGCCCATATAGATGTCTGGCCCCATCCGGCGTCCCTGAGTACCGACGATGTAGGATTCGCTGCACTGCCGCTGGCGATCAGGGTCGGGCCCGGTAGTCACAACCGTTACGGCGTGGACCCCCTTGCGAGGTTCGACAATTCCTTTTCTTACTGGGGTTACGATCAGGGCTTCGGTTATTACCCTCCCAATCCGCTCATACTTTTCCTCGAAACGGATAGACCCATCTACCAGCCCGGCCACACGGTCAACGCAAAGGTGGTTGTGGTCAGGAAGTGGGCGGAGGGTTTCCGGTCGCTTGCCGGGGGGCATGACATTGTGTTCTCGGCCCGGGATACCAACGGCAAGGAGTTTTTCACTGAGTCCGTCACACTGGGTGAGTACGGCAGCGCCGCGGTGGAGTTCGAGATACCTCACGGCCGGCTGCTCGGGAGATACAGTCTCAGAGCGAGGTGCTCCGACGGGCGTTTCACTAACGAGATAAGTACGGGCTTTTCGGTGGAGGAATACAAACGGCCCGAGTTCGAGATAGAGCTCAAACCCGCCGAGGAACCGTGGAGATACGACCAGGAGGTCGAGATAAGAGGTGAGGTGAAGTACTACTTCGGCGGTCCCGTACCGGATGCACCGGTCACGTACCGCATCAAGCGCAGGAGTTACATCCCCTACTTCTTCCGCTACTGGTTTGGGGAGAACTTCTCAAGCGGTGACAATGAGATAGCAACCGGCGAGGTCAAGACCGACAGCGACGGTGACTTCGTGATCACGTTTACACCGACACCCCAGCCCAATCAGTATTCCGGTCACATCCCGGATATCTCGCAGTTCGTAGTCGAGGTCGATGCGCGGGATTCCGGCGGCCGGACCATTGAAGCGCAGGAGTCGTATACAGCTGCAAGAGTTCCCATCTTCCTCGTGATCGAGCCCGACAAAGGATTCTTCCTGGAGAAAGAACCGATTGAGATCACGACGAAGCGGCTGACCATAAATGATACACCGGCTCCGGGTGGAAGCACCTATGAGGTCTACATTCTTGCGGATACGACGGAGACTCCTGCCGGGGACACGGGTTACCAGCCTTACCGGGGTTCATGGCACTGGCAGCCGCCTCTCGATGTGCAGCTTAAGGATGTTCCCAACGGGGACCTGGTGGCTGAAGGGAGCGTCGATCATGACGAGGAAGGTATGGGCCCGATACGTCTGGAATCCCTCCCTCAGGGAACATATCGAATAGTCCAGAAGTCGACCGCCGACTGGGGCGATGAGGTGAGCCAGGCGAGGATCTTCGTCGTGGCAAGGGACACCGAGACAGCCGTCCCGGTCAACGCTGCTACGGTAACGCTCGTCGAGAAGGATGAATACAAGACGGGTGAGGTAGCCAGGTTCATTATCGGTTCGGGGCTTGGTTCGGGTATGTACCATGTCGAGATCTGGGGGGGCGAGCACCTTCTGAGCCGTCACTTCATCGACGGTGACCAGCCTGTAAGACTCATCGAGATTCCGGTGACCGGGCCCATGAAGGGAGGCTTCGGTCTCAAGTGGTTCGGGGTCAAACACCTTGCTCTCCGCTATGGGCAAACGACGGTCTCGGTGCCCTGGAGCGAGAAGAGACTCGAGGTGGCTTTAGAACCCTTCGACGATGAACTCAAGCCGGGAGAAGAATACACGTGGGGGGTCAAACTCAGAGATGCCGCGGGGAAACCCGCCGGAGGCGAAGTCCTCGCATTGATGTACGACCGCTCTCTGGAGTACTATGTGACGGGTCGCTCACGCTGGCTGGATGCGCTTTATACGCTGCGGACCTCGCGTCTTTCATGTCAGAGCTCGGTGTTTGATCCATCAGTCTACTGCTTCCCCATTACCCAGGGGCTGCTTGCGAAGGTGTTAGGTGCCTTCAGGCGTCCGCCTGCCGAGCCGTCGCCTCCGGGTCTGCGTACGGCACGGACGTGGGTGGTGAGGGGTTCTTATGGGAAGGGTGCAGAGTATATGCGGGGCGGACGAGCCGAAGCGATGGACGAAGTCATCGCACTGGATGCCGCGATTAGTGCACCCGTGGGGATGATGGCGGAAGCCGAGGCCCCGTCCATGGAAGCCGGCCTCATGCTTAAGGACGCCGCGGCGGAAGTCAAGACACGCGAGAAACTTGCGGACACGGCATTCTTCAAACCGCACATCGTTACAACGGCAACGACCGGACGTGGACGCTTCACCTTCACGGCGCCGGAGCAGCTCACGAGCTGGAAGATAAAAGTGTTCGCCATGACCAAGGATGCCGAAGAGGGCACGCTCACCGAGGAGACGGTCACCCGCAAGGACCTTATGGTACGCGCGGACCTTCCCCGGTTCTTCAGGGAGAAGGACAAGGGTACGATAACCGCCATCGTCCATAACGAGTCCGAGAGGACACTCCAGGGTGAGTTGTTCGTCGAGGTGACCGAAAACGGGAGCAAGATCAACCGGAAGATCAATCTTACCGACGCCAAGAAGCGCTTCGACATAGAACCCCACAGCCTCGAGAGCTTCAACTGGCTGATAGATATACCCCATGGGGTGACCGCATACAAGGTCAGGGTGGCGGCCGTAACGGATGACCTGTCCGATGCGGAAGAGCGGGAACTCCCAATACTCCCGTCGAGGCAGCGCCTGATCGAATCAGCATTCATCACCCTGTCGGGGAGTGAAACCAAGACGCTTGAGATCTCGCTCAAGGACGATCCGACCAGGGTCAACGAATCGATGGTGCTCCAGATAGATCCGCAACTTGCGCTCAGCATAATCAACACGATCCCGTTCCTGATTGAATGTCCTTACGGATGTGTCGAGCAGATCCTCAACAGGTATGTACCCTTAAGCATCGTAAACGAGGTCTACAGTAAATATCCGGCCATCCGTGATGCACTGGATAAAATCCCTGATCGAAAGACGCTCTCCCCGGCCTGGGAGAAGGACGACCCGAGACGGCTGATGACGCTGATGGAAACGCCGTGGGTCTGGCAATCCGAGGGACGTCCGGTGCCCTGGCCTGTGATCGATATGCTCGATCCGGAGATAGTCAAACGGCACAAGGAGACAAACCTCTCCCGGTTGCGGTCCGCACAGCTCGCAAACGGCGCTTTCCCGTGGTGGCCCGGAGGCGAAGCGGATCCTTACATGACCCTGTATGTTCTTTCGGGGCTGGCCGAAGCCAGACGCTACGGTGTCGATGTTCCCGGGGACATGATCGAGATGGCTCTGCGGTACGTTAACCGCACGATCCCCTTGATGCTCGAGCCCGAGGAGCGCCAGCTTTCACTCGTGGCATTTGCAGCTTATGTCGTCACCTCCTATTCGCCGGAGGAATTCAGCGGGGCGGTGGAGGGGCACAAGGCGGCTGCCTCCTGGGTTGTGTTTCTCGACCGCTACATTTATGCCATGACGCCGTTCGGCAAGGCCTACCTCGCGTACACGCATCTGCGTCTGGGCAACAAGGCAAGAGCCGGGGAGTTACTCGACATGGCGATGGACGGGGCGCGTGAGGATCCTGTGGCCGGGGTCTACTGGGCACCCGAGAAGTACTCCTGGGTGTGGTACTCCGACACGGTTGAGAAACATGCGTTCATGTTACGTACACTGCAGGAGCTCAGGCCTGAGGATGAGCGTATCCCCGGTATGGTGCGGTGGTTGCTCTTCAGCCGGAAAGGCACGGTGTGGAAATCGACCAAGGCCTCGGTCGCAGCGGTCTATGCACTTCTTGATCATCTCAACCAGCGTGGTGCCCTGGCGAGTGACGAAACATTCATAGCCAGGTGGGGGGAGAAGACACATTCAGTTGTAGTCAAGGCCGATGATTGGCTGGATGAACCGATCCGCTGGCAAGAAACGGGCTTTGAGGTCACGCCGGAGATGAGTAGCGCAACAGTGGAAAAGGAGGGCCCGGGAATCGCCTTCGCGAGTCTGACGTGGACGTACTCCACGGATGAGCTGCCGGAGGCATCGCAGCCCGGCATGCTCGAGCTCGGACGCAAGTTCTACAGGAGAGTCAAGGAAGGCGATGCTTACCATCTTAAACCCATAGAATCCGGGGGTGAGGTTGCGGTCGGCGATGAGGTGGAGGTGCAGCTTAAGATCAATACGAGAAGTCAATTCGAATACATGCATCTTAAGGATTTGAAGGCTGCGGGTTTCGAAGCCGAGACGCTCCTCAGCGGGTGGAAGCACGATGCGCTCGGCTTCTATGAAGAGCCGCGGCATTCGTTGACCAATTTCTTCATAAGCTGGCTGCCTCACGGGGAATACATACTGCGTTACAGGTTGCGGCCGACCAAACCGGGAGTTTATAGAATAGGTGCCGCAACGCTCCAGTCGATGTATTCACCGGAGATGACCGCGCACAGCGCCGGCTTTGTTATAAAGGTGGTCGAATAATGGGGTCAGGCTTTGAATTCTGGAATTAGGAGCCCTATGTAATATAAGCGAGAACCGTTAAGTCTATGATCTGGTTCAGGCAATGGGACATTCTCCGAAACGCCTAATTCCAGAATTCAAAGCCTGACCCCATTAGGGTTTCCAGATGGATACGAGCAGGTAGCCGGGGAGATTGTTGAGGGGGAAGAGAAGGAGACTCAGGATTTCTACGAGGCCGCACCAGGCGGCCCTAAGGAATCGGGACCCCGCGAAGTAGTACTTAAGAAAGTGGAGCTCGGCCATCAGGCCTATGCGGTACTCGCGGACGAGTTCTCCCGGGACGTGGGGCGCCATACTCTCAAGCGACGACATCGGGACCTCATAACCCGGTTGCCACTGCCTGCTGCGGTCTGCGTGCCGCTTGCCGAGCATGTATATACGCGCTTTTGACGATGGGGCAATCACGACTACTCTGCCGCCGGACCTTGTCACCCGAAGCATCTCGCTCAGGATCCTGATTTGATCGGGTTTCTCGAAGTGTTCAATCACGCCGCCACTCCAGGTGACATCAAACGAGTCATTCTTGAAAGGCAGGTTGAGAATATCGGCCTGGGCGCTTTCCTGACCGGCGCCGGCTTTTTCAAAGGCCCTCCTCGAGAACCCGATGGCATCCGGGGAGAGATCGAGAAGAAAGACATCCGCTCCTCTCCCGGCAAGTTCGAGTGATACGAGACCGGTGCCCGAGCCGGTCTCAAGAACCTGCTTGCCTTCGGCGTCCGGGATTTCCTTCCGGAGTATGCTTGTGACGGTCCGGTAGATGACGTCGCGTGCCAGTACTGAGCCTATCCTTCCGGATGAGACGCGGCTCTTCTCCTGCCAGATCTCGTCCCACCGCTCATTGTGTTCCATAACGCCCCCACAATACCAGACAGCTCGCAGCCACGCAATTGAGCATTTCGGAGACGTCCTGCCGGTTTTGCCTTTACTTGCGGATGCAGGGAGAAATTGGCGGGCGTCGTCGGGCCGGGGCCGGAAACTCCGATTCTCCCGTGAAACAGCTTGAAACGGAGAGATGGCCGTGGTATAATGCTCGAAGTCGATTATGGCGCGTGTAGCCGGAAACATCAGTGAGTGAGCACCGATGAAGCCGTTAGAGCGGCTTTTTTTATTATCTGGAGCGTGACAGGACAGCAGCACCGAGGGCCACAGAGAGGCAGGAGGAGGTTCCACGGGATGAGACGCACACAGGTTTCCATTGTTTGTCTGGTTCTGGTCCAGCTCTTTTTGGTAGGCGTGGGGACAACCCGCGCGGACGTGAGCACATTCACCTATGACGTTCCGGAGCCACGGCTCAAGACGCTGGAGGAGGGCGTATACTACGCGATCGATGGATTCGGATCGAGCACCACTCCGTACTACCCGGTGCTTCCGACCAGGAAGGTCAATTTTGAGATACCCTTTGCGGCCACAAATGTCGAAGTGAGCGTCATGCCCGGAGCGAGACAGCCGCTTGGGGTCTTCTCCGACTACCTCATGAGGAAGCCCCCGCTCCTTCTTGGCGATCCGGACTATGTCCCCCCGGCTGCACCCGAGCGGATACCGGACCTGATACCGGCTAGGACCTATCGTTATATGGGAGAGCGAATCCTCCGCGGCCATCGCGTGGTTGAGATTGTGCTATCACCGCTCCAGTATACCTCGGGGCAGGGAGCGATCGAGTTCGTTTCATCTTACGCCATCGATGTCACCTACTCGATGCCCGTGACCATGCAGGCATCCGAGAACATGGCGTTTAGAGAGCGCTCAGGGAGCTTTGAGCCCCTCGCTGCGCAGATAATTGAGAACTACGATCAAGCCAATGATCCTTTGATGGGATCGCCTCCCGGACCGCTTTATGATCTCGACGATCCACAGTATGCAATTATCACGACTTCGGCCTTTCAGACTCAGGCCGAGACGCTTGCCGCCTGGAAGACCAAGAAGGGCGTGCCCACGGGAGTCTACATGCTTTCGTGGATTGAAAGCACCTACTCGGGGTATGACACACAGGAGAAGATAAGGAACTTCCTGAGGCTTGACAGCAGCACCCCGCGGTTCGACTACGTGCTCCTGCTTGGTGACAGCAATATCATACCGACACGGTTGTGTGACAGTGAGGATGGGGACCAGGTGCCGTGCGATTACTACTACTCGGATGTGGTGGATGGCGCCATTGGTGCTTCATACGACTGGGACACGGACAACGATCATGTTTACGGCGAGTACCTCATCGATACGATCACATGGCTGCCGGACACCTATGTTGGCCGGATAGCAAGCCGCTCCGCTACGGAAGTGGAGACCATAGTCAACAATATCATCTCGTATGAGAAGACCCCGCCCACCGGCAGCTGGCCGAAACGCGCGGTGTTCGGGGCAGCCTTCGCTAATTATCCCGAGCCGGGCTATGATCCTACCGATATGGCGGCTGTCGCAGAATGGGTACAGAATGATTTTCTCAATTCGGCGGGCGTGGCTTATGAGCGGCTCTACGAAGCAGGCGGGATATACCCCACGTCCTATGCATATGATTACCCGGTCACGGCCACCAATTTCGAGACCAGGGTAGGTGTGGGATGCGGCTTCGCCTTCCCGAGCGGTCACGGAAACTACCTGGGCAATTACAGACTCCTCTGGGCCTGGGATGATGGAGACGGTTACTATGATGACGGCGAGGGGCAGTGGGAAGACCTCGCCACGCAGTCCTACAATCCCCCGACGGGAGGCGAGAAGCCTTATGTCCTGGTCGGTGCCTGTCTTGCCGGTGAGTTCGACCGGACCAGCCCGTGTTTCGGAGACTACGTCGTCGCCAACTGGGGTATCGGGGCGGTGGCCTCAAGCAGAACGAGCTACTACTGCGTCGGTTGGGACGATCCGGATTGGCCGTGGAACCAGGGTCAGGAGTACAGATGGTGGGAGGAGATCTTCTCGAACGGGAAGACCAGGATGGGCCAGATTCACGGTGACCAAAAATACCATTACACGATGGACTTCAGCACCCTCTGGTCGGGTGACTATGGCCCGGATACCGATTATGCCTCGCGTAAGAACATGTTCAGCTCGAACCTCTTCGGCGATCCGGAACTTCCTGTCTGGACCGATAGCCCGACGTCGATAAGTGTCGTTCACAGCAGCACCCTTCCGACCGGTTCGTCACCCTTCGCCGTGACGGTAACATCGGGGGCACCTTTAGAGGGTGCCACGGTTTGCCTGTGGAAGGATGCTGAGGTCTATATGGTCGACCAGACGAATGCCTCGGGTATCGCGAGTTTCACACCCGATCCCACAACGACGGGGACTATGTACGTAACGGTTACCAAGCATAATCATATTCCCTATGAAGGCTCTGCGACCGTAGAGACCGGCGGTGATACCCAGGATCCTGTTGTTACTGTGACAGAGCCTAACGGCGGTGAGACGTGGGCGATCGACAGTTTCTTCGATATCACATGGAGCGCGACGGACAACGTCGGTGTGACCTCGGTGGATATACTGCTCTCGACCGACGGTGGGGGCACCTATCCTTATACGATAGCTGCGGCTGAGCCCAATGACGGTGTGTATCCCTGGCTGGTTGATGTATCACTCACAACCGAGGCGCGTGTCAAGGTGATCGCGTATGATGCGGCGATGAATAGCGGCCAGGATGAGAGTGACGGCGATTTCGAGATCGCCGATGGTACCGATCCTAATGTAACAGTGACAGAGCCCAACGGTGGTGAGACCTGGGCGATCGACAGTTTCTTCGATATCACGTGGTCGGCGAGTGACAACGTCGGTGTAACCACAGTGGACATTCTGCTTTCGAGTGATGGTGGAGCCACCTATCCCCACACGATTGCTACCGGCGAGACCAATGACGGCGTGTTCGCCTGGCAGGTGGATGCATCGGCCACAACTGAAGCTCGCGTGAAGGTCATGGCCTATGACGCCGCGGGCAATGACGGTGAGGACGCAAGCGACGCCGATTTCACCGTAGCCGACGGTACCGATCCCGTGGTGACTGTCACACAGCCCAACGGTGGTGAGACCTGGGCGATCGACAGTTTCTTCGATATCACGTGGTCGGCGAGTGACAACGTCGGTGTAACCACAGTGGACATTCTGCTTTCGAGTG
>JBDRNT010000090.1:0-8599 GCA_043810925.1 Candidatus Eiseniibacteriota bacterium | reverse complement strand
ATGTACTGGACGCGGCGGACTCGATGTGCGATCTTCACCTGGTAAGCGCTCCTGTCTGGTGGTATCGGTTGGTGCTTCAACTCCCGTTCTACCAGATTCGGAGCGCTTCTTCACGTTCTTCTCACCATTCCCAAGACGATTTCGTGCCGCTTACCCGTGGATCTGGGCTAAAGATGAAGCCGAGGGGCACCGTGCTACAGACGTCTGGAGGGCTACCAGGCCCCACAGCGGTTCCGCCCACAGCATAGAGTTTGCTGTTGTAAAGATTATAGTACCTGTAATTGAAGGCAGCCGTTCTCGATTGGCTCATGTTGCAGAGCCCCGGCCACATGGCACACACGCCCGGGAAATATCGGGTCGCAAAATCGCCACTCTTAACACCTGCATGTGGGCTGCCTAGGGTTATAAGATTCCTAGCTTCTCTCGATTGACCGGCTTGAGACACTAGACGCCTGGCGATAAGGCCTCCCATGCTGTGAGCAACAACATCGAAACTGGTGATAGGAACTGCCTCACCAGCCAGTTCTTCGTTTTGAAGTTCCCACTCATCTAATCTTGAAGATATCGCCGACGAGAGTTCACCAGCCGCTTGACTCCAATAGGTATCCCCTGGAAAGCCTATGTTATTGAGCTGCGGTGCAAAGATGTATCCAACGTTCTCAGCCAATAACCAGGAGTGAAATCCCGAAGCCTCATTCCCCCAAATGGAAGAATAGCCAAATATGCCGTGAAGCAAAAAGACTGGAATGGAGGGGTGTTCCGGAATGTCAGGAATGGGAGTTTCGTAATCGCTCCACTCGCCTGTTGTTTCATCGAAGGTCCTCACCGAGACATAGTACGGGACGTATGGCTCTAATTCCTTGAACACGTAGACGAAGGTTTCCGGCGAGGGACTCTGCCCGAGCTCATACTCGTCACTTGGCGCAAGAAAACCACTCGAACCGCCACCCGGCAAATCGCTTAGATACGCCTGTGTTCTCTCTCCAACAACCCCATTCGTGACGTCCCAGGACACGACAATCTTATCTCCAGTCCCTGCATCCCTGATCATGTCCTGTGTGATAACTACCTCTGCACATGAGTTGACGCGCAGATTGTCAAAGCCAACAGAATGGCCTGAGTTTTCATTGCTGCCCGTTCCAGTCGTCAGCCAGATTCTCACAGAGGCTGTAGGAACCGTTTCACTAAGTCCCAGAATCCAGCTGGTCCCTGACCAGTAATATGCCCTGAAGGTGGATCCGGACCTCGACAGTCTGAACTTGCCGGATGAATCTGAGGTCTGAATCCACTCTGACGTACAAGAGTTTGTCCCATTTGCGTAAAACTTGTAAGCATCTTGGTAGGGTGTACAGGAGTTAGTGAATGCAGATCGCCATCGCTCCATTCCCCCTAGCACACCTCCGGCTGTACTGAACACCTTTATCGAATGGTACCGATAGCCGGTGTCAGGCATACTGAAACTAAAGAACGTGAAGTCTACCTCCACGTTAAAGTCTCCGGAAAGAATGTGCTGCGACTGCCATCTGGCAACAGCGTTGCCAACACATCCGCTGTTCTTTGTGAGGTTCATTCGCCCCGAGTGCTCCGAAATCGATCCACAACCCGACGCATCTTCCCAAAAATCGGAGTAATCGCCGTCTTCGAAACTATCGCACATTGACTCGGCAACACCTGCTTGAGGAGAAACCAGCACCAGCACCAAGAAAAGGAGAACTCTACTTGACACATCGACCTCCATTCACTCGATAGTACCAATAGGGGCTCAAGTGTTCGGGAACAATGGAGCACGAATACTCATCTTCACCCTGTCCCTCCCGTAAACCCCATCGGCCTTGGCCAGTTTGCCCTTGCGACCGATTTCTGTAGAGTAGGACGCAGGCGCGGTGATCCGTCAGGCTCCTCCCTTGGCTGTGTCCGGGGTTTCCCCCTTCGTGCCCGTGTAGGGAAGTCCGTAATCCCGTTTCCAGCATCCCCTCATCGAACCGTGCGTGTGGTTTTCCCTCACACGGCTCTCCTGTGGGAAATCAGGGAGGGGCAGCAACCGTCACCTCCCCTAGCCTCTTACGGAGGTCCCGAACCCTCGGTGGCGCTTTCTAGCCGAAGCAATACGCCGGTCCCGACCTTCCTCCAAGAACACCCACAGCAGGGGCCCTTCCCTCCTCCGGAGTTCTGTTGTCTCCGGAATCAACGGTACTATGGCCCCATCCGACTCCCTCCCCGGCTCCTTCGGATTTCAGCGTCGCCTTATACCGAAGGTCTCCTCCTTGCAAAACACAAGGGCCGAGAAGGGTCTCCCCAGTTGATGCGTCTTCTGTCCCGGCATGCCGCCCCTGATACCCCGGAGGAGCCTCGGGAGTCCGTCTGTCCTACGCCCCGAGGTGCTGGCTTCCCCGTTCCGATAGCGGGTCGCCCTCCTCTGTTCATCCTTAACGAGGCTACGTCTGGGTTCACTCGCGTTACGGCCTGCCGGTTCGCGTCGCCTCCTTCCGAGACTTTGTCGGATCGCTTAGGCCCGGTGCGTTACCGCTCCGAACCCGATCCCTCGCTACGGGGCTGACAGACACTTGCCCCGGTCGGCACCTTGCAACCGACTAGAAAGACGCACCCTTCGCTGGGCGCTCATCTTAGGAGAACCACCTTCCGCGTCTGCACTTGACCCGCAGCCTCCAGCCGATAGAGGTAGATTCCGCTTGATACGGCGTACCCGGCAGAGGTCCCATCCCAAACAGCTTTGTGCTGTCCCGCGGACACAAACTTGTCTACCAGAACTTCAACCAGCCTTCCGTTTACACCGTAGATCGAGAGGCGCACCTCGGTGCCTGTCGGAACTGAGTAGGAGATCGTCGTCCGGGGATTGAATGGGTTTGGTATAGCAGGGCCAAGGATAGCAACATCAGGCAATCCCCTTCCGACCACCTCAGCAACACTGGTCAGCTCAAAGAGCTCCGACAACGGCCCCCAAACCGGCATTAAAGGATCTCCCAGCAACACCATCATCTCGCAGAACAGCTCCATTTTCGGGTCCCAAGAGTATTCCCTTAGAAGCGCATTTTTTGTTCGCAAGTGGAGATCTCCAATTGTAGGCTCCAGGCTATATGCATGTCCCTCCCACTCATTATACTGCTGCATGAATTCATCGAAGTACCTATTGTAGTATACAGAATCATAACCTCTAGTCGGTCCTACTGAAGATATTGCTCCCCCCAGTGGTGCTCGGAGAAATTGCTGAGTTCGGAGATTAGAGTATTGCGGCCAGTCAACGGCATTGGCCTGACAGCAAAGAGACAAAAGGTGCGTGTATTTGCCTGTGCTGTCCAAAACCGGGTAGCTACATCCCATGCTCTGATACCACCAAAATCCGTAGTTATCTGCATCGGAATTCGTGGCAAAGGTAGCTACTATAGATCTACCATCCTCCAGAGCGTTGTGAAATGCTTCTCGCCGGGGGCAAATCCCATTCCATGTACCTCCACCGACTTCAGTCGCCCGTAGATCTTCGATGTTCCAGCCGCAATGTATGAATTGCTCCCCATAACTCAAATAGGCATTCAGCTCTTCTGACTCAATAGTTCCATCGTAATCGAATATCCAACGACCAAGCGTTCTGGCATGATATCCAGCCTCCCATGGCCAGTTGCAGACGTAATCCAGCATCTTCTCTCTATAGAGCAATACGTCTGCGGCCGTCTCTGCGGGCAGGTAGCCTACCCTGCGCAATACGGTGTCGGGTTCTCCCTCATAGAATACGAGCGAGGAGATAAACCGGGTCCACGCGCCGTATGTCGAGTCGGCGGTGGGATCCTCCAAGTACCATACTGGCATGGTGGTGCTGCCCGCATTCTGGTTAAGCGTCCTCCCAAACAATAGAACGTATGGTACCGTTGGCGAAACCGCCATAATTCGGGCGAGCACTGTATCGGCGCTATACGGTGCGCTCAGGGAATCGATTCTGACCTGATAGCCCCACATCGAGGAAATCGCAGCGGCGTACGCATTCAACGCCCCGCCCGTATTCAAACCTACGGGAGCAATGATCAGAACTTCGGGATTTGTAGCAATCTTACTTGCAGGGGTTTGGGCGTAGTCCCGGGACGACTTCCAGAGAATCGGAAGAACATCTCCTGATTCCTTCAGTGTTCTAAGGTAGGCCAACAGCGATTCCGTTAGTGCCGGAACCACTTCATAGCCTGCTGAGAACCCGAGCCTGGATTGCTCTCGTACGAAATCTTCCATGTCCGATCGGACGCCCTCACTTCCAAATGCTATCAGCCTGCGAGGAATATAGGTTTTCATAGAGTTGTAACCTGCCCCAACTCCACTGGCGCGCTCAACACTGCCCCGTATTTGTCGGCGAATTTCTCCATTAACATCTTCAATTTCAATTAAAATAAGTCGATCATATTCCTCAACACCATCGATCCTATAGGATGTCCCTGGACCCCTTGCTTCAATCCGCCGATTCAGGCTCACCCAATGCTCAGTGCCTTCTTCGCATGCTTCTATCTCATAGTACTTGGTGTTGCTCTCCCGCAATGCATGCCAGGATAGGATCCCCTTGTGAATCCTAAGATCACAGATGTCCGCCGTTGATGGAAAACCACAGCTCTTCCGCTTGTAGCAACCAATTGGCGCCCCGAAAGGGCCGTAGTCCACGTGATGCTTAAATACGGGGCCCTCCCCCCACTTGGAAATGGCCCACGGGACAGTACCTGAAAATGTATCTAGCACCACAGCAGAGTGTGAAGGGTCTTCAGCTGGATCACCGATAATTGCACCATAAGTTACCAGACTCTCGGAACTTTGCTCATAGCTATCCAGAAAGGGCATCAACATATCTCCCGGCACGACGAGCATCGCCGAATCGAGCCAGGCATACGCATGGCAGGTTTGATGCCAAGTTGCTTGCCCCACATACTCAACTTCAGGATACAGAGTCTCAAAATACTCACGCAGGAACTCCCGCTGTTCCTCGGTCATATCCCAATCCATGGTTATGTCGGCGGCCTTTCCAGTGCCCCCACATGGCGTTGTGTATACATAAGTCGATCCGCAAGGTGCATTTGAAGCCACAATCATCAAGAGTAGAGACGCCGCTACCGTCCCTCTTCGCAGAACCGAGGCGTTCTTTGCAACCAAACATTTCATAGTGCTATCCACAAACGAACCCCGCCTTTACATGAGCCAAGTCCACAAAACCAGTACTAGACTATGCGTTCGGCCTACCTACGGCTCTTCTATAGCTTCTCGGCCAATGGTGAAGAGATCGTTGGCCATCCTCTCTGTCATCCATCGCCGGCCGCGTCCGCACACAGCATTCGAGGAATCGGCAATCCACAATGCAAAGTCTGGATCATCAATGTGGTCTAAGCATCGGCTAACTAAGTACGCAGTATAGATAGGGGGCCCATAGAGTGATTCGGCCGATCGTGAATTCACCCGCACCCGATCGGTATACTTATCAATCGCCTCGGCAAGAAGTTCTCGAATGGTGTCGGAATCAAATTGACGGATTATCCTCTCGTCGGCCAGCAGTGCCTCAATTATTTCTAGAGTATAGACGTGAACTGAGTGCCTGTCGTAGGGACGTGAGTCGAACTCAGAAACCACCGGGGTATTCCTATAGAACGTAAGCAATGACGTTGCTGCGTCCTCGCGCTCCAATAGTTCCTGAAGCCCATTATAAGAATGGCTATAGGAGTCAATCTCTTCCGAGTAACCGGTTGGTGAGTGCGCCCACATTAAGACACAGAAAGGACTAGTTGTAACCATACCCACGAGATCATATGTTGAAATCACTGCGAGAGTCTCGGCTGGCACCTGAAGGGACTCATGCAGAGCCTCAAGACCCTGGTCCGCCCCTTGCGGACTCTCGTCTTCATCATTGCTACCTCCTCCTTGTGGTTCCGAGCCTTGTCCCTCCGTCCCCATATCCCAGCATGCGACCCCTGACCATTGACTATATGAATCCTCGTGGAAATCCCAATCCTGCCACCCCGACATCTCCGGATCGAAGGCGATAACGCCACAGGACTCCCCCGGTGCGACGACGAAGTCCATCTCGGCGACCTTGCTGGGTAGCACAAGTGGCGTGGAAAAGGCGAAGTCGCTCGCCTGAATGAGGATCCAGCCGAGGGAGTCTTGGGCGATGTTGATATTGGTCCATCCCGAGGGGGTCGTGTAGACGAGACTGTCCGCCTCTTCAATCCAGGCGAGGGCTCCCGACGTATCCCCCAGCGTGATCCCAAACCCGACCAGAGAGTCCTCCCCCGTGATCCAGACGTTGACCTGGACGGTGTCGCCGGGATCCATGAGGAGCGTATCCGGCCCGTTGGTGTAATCCCCGTCGATATCGGCGACGAGGCCCATGTCGGCGGAGGCCAAGCCGAGGGACCCGGCAAGTAGGACTGTTACTAGGGGAATCTTCAAGCTCATCGACTTGGCCCTCCAGGTCGTGGGATGGCTATGTGGGGCTCTCTATAGAGCGTTGTGCCGGCTATGGGATTGCACAAGGGTACGCGTGATTGGTTCTGGGAGTAGCGCCGTAGTCGGGGCAATGCTTCCTGCATTTCACCCTCACAGGTGGGTGTAGGTGGCGCTGAGGCGTTTCTACTTTACCGCCGGGATGGGCCGGGTGTCAATCATGAAATTGGCTGATGGATTATTAGGAGGTGTACTAGCCGGTTGGTCGCCGGTGCCGGAGGCGGCCCACTCAGTCCCGCCACCTCTTCTTCACCCCCGCTCCAGGAGTCCTCCCTATAGCGTCGGCTCTACGCGTTGGTACTCCTGAGGACGGACGCCCGTTACTCGGATCAAGGCGCTACGGCAAACCGAGACCCGCGGTAAGCGCCTATCGGAAGAGGCTTTTCACCCTGCTCCAAGAAGAAGTCTCGGTTGCCGGTCGCGGCGTGACCGCATCACTAGAAATCTTGTTGATCGGCTCCTGGTCGATCTGCCTGTAAATGACCCACTTCCCCACGTAGTCCGGGTCCGGGCGGACGACGAAAATCTGGTTGGCGATGACAATGAAGTTGACCACTCCTTCTGGATCGCTCGGATCCTCGACGACGACGAGAAGATCGACGAGCACGGTGATCTTTCGCCACTCCTCGTCCTGCGGCTTGTCTGGATAGTCAGTCTGGTCCACCACGTTCAGGCGTTCGGTCATTCCGAGATTGATCATGGTTAGCCGCTGGCCATTCGAGTTATAGCGAGCGTTGAACATGATACCCGCGATTCGGAGTTCTTCAAATCGACCCCACACCTGATTCGAATCACCCGGATCGACCTCGCCCGGAATCGGTACAAAGACGTACGCCTCATCTAATGCAGCCTCGTACGCGATGCTATCCATCGTCGTGTAAGCCCACGGGAAGTACTCGGTGACCAACTTGGTCGGCGAGGACCGGTCCGGTTCATTGTAGCCCGGATCAGGTCCGACTATATCTTCTGGGTCTCCTTCGCCCGAATCGCATCCGATGAAGAGGGCGATTGTTAGGACCACTGAGAAGAGAACTCGCTTTCGGATCATGACGATGCGCTCCGCTGCTTCCGTCCGGAACATCCTGGTTGAATTCCGCCGTCCTCGTGTCTTCGATGCTTCACTCGCAGACACATCACCTCCACCTCTCCTTCACCCCGCTCCACGAGTCCTTCTCGACGGGGGTGCCGGAGCCGGGGAAGGGGGGTTGGCGGCCTGCGGCTATGCTAGGAAGCCCACTGAGACCGGAGAGATCAGCGCAGCCCATCTGAGATCACACGTTCCCTCTCAAGCTCTCGAAGCTCTGCTCTTAACTGTGTCAACTCCTCGTGCTGCTTTACAACCTCTTCCTCCATGGTGGCCGTCAGCGAGTCCAGGAGATTATCTCGAAAGCGCGCCCCAATCACAGAACTCATAAGAGCAGCCGGGCGGCTGATTCTGTCGCTGGGTTCCAGCCTCTCGATCTTCCTTTCGAAACCGTCAATGAACTCCGTTTCTCTTTCTAGGCTACTGTATGGCAGTTCCCCTTTAAGATGGGATGTTGCGAGAGTTTTCACTCTTGCCTCGAACGGGTTTGAAATGGCAACATCTTTCAATGCCCATTGGAAACAGAGTAGATAGGCGAAGTAGTCGATGTTCTCGCAACCGGACATCGAAACCACAGGCTTCGTCAGAAGTTCGCCCAGAGAGAGACACATGCTTTCATTGCGGCCCAGGTACTTCAGACAGATCTTGCCTAGAGATGCGAATACTGAATCATCGAAGTCTGCTTCTGTTCTGGACAAATCGTCGTTTTCTAAGTCAAATTGGATGCATTCAAGCAAAGAGTCGACAATCGCACCTTGTCTCCGCGACATAAGATCGAGCCCCGAACCCTCCAATCCTGTCTTGCCGGTCTGTGATTTCGTCTCCTGGCTTGATGTACTCCCCGGGAGCTCTGTACCCCTCCGGTCCTCGCATCCCGCCACAGTGATCGTAACAGCTAGTGAGTAACGCATAAATAAAGTCCTATTGAGAGGAAAAAAAGAGTCCGGTTCGATGCAAGAAGGAACGGAGGAGTCCCTGATCCCCTTGGATCTTTTGCGTGGAAGAGCGTGCCCGGCGACTGAGTTCGATCGCATC